>JAUQPD010000018.1 GCA_030550555.1 Thermodesulfobacteriota bacterium | reverse complement strand
TCAAATCTTGAATTCATATCTTTTTGCATTGCCTCAAATCTTGTGTTCATATCTATCACAAGGGTCTCAAATCTAGCATTCATTGCCTCAAATCCTGAGCTCATTTCTTTCACAAGAGCTTCAAATTTGGCATTCATTGCCTCAAATCTTGTGTTCATATCCATTTGCGTTGCCTCAAATCTGGCATTTGAAGCCTCAAAGTGGGCATTCATCTTCTGCAGGATTGCCTCAAATCGCTTATCTGAAAGCTCCCTCTGAGCTCTTAACTCCTCCTCTATCTTCAACAACCTTTCAACAATTGATATCTCCTTTGCCTCCTTTTCCCTCTCCATCACATACTCTTTTAGCCTCTCCCTTATTGCTTCATCTATAAGTCCTAATAAGATTTTTCTTATCTCAGGAGAGTTTAAGTCAATCTGCAACTGCATATCAGTACCTCTCAGTGTGTTTATTTGAGTATTAACACTCTCTGGATCAATATTAATCCTTTATAAATTTCTGTCAAGGAATAGTATAACGTGGAAAGAAAATTCAGACGATAAGAACTACCCTTAGGTTGCAATTTCCGAGTCGCTACCTTTAGGCCTGGGCTACCGATTTTATTTCGATAGATATCGCAGGCTAAAGCCTGCGGGTGACATCGAGTTTCAAGGACTCAATGGAGACGAGGGGATTTGAACCCCCGACCTCCGGAGTGCGATTCCGGCGCTCTCCCGCTGAGCTACGTCCCCATTCTCCCTAATTAGTGGGCCTGAAGTTTAGCCTTTGCCTGATTGAATTTGGCAAAAAGCTTTGAAATCTTGTTTGCAGCCTTGTTGCGATGAAAAATCCCCTTGCTCACTCCCTTGTGAAGGAGACTCTGGGCAACCCTCAATTGCTTTTCAGCCTCTTCAAGCTTCCCAGCATTTAGATACTCCAAAAACCTCTTTATCTCAGTTTTTACTCTACTCTTAAACATGCGATTCCTAAGCCGTCTCTTTTCGCTCCGCCTTAAAGCCTTTTCTGCGGATTTGTGATGTGGCACCTTCTCTCCTCCTGTAGGAATTTTTTGTCAAAAATTTAACTACATTTTTAGGCATTGTCAACTGAGACTTTAGATGGTATACTCCCCATCTGATGAAAGCTACGAGGATTGAGGTTGCCTCAAAACCTGGGCTCAGGGATAGCAAATCCTTAAAACTCTTAAAAAAGATATTAAGAGACCTTGGCCTCCCTCTTGAAAACCTAAACTTTATTCGTGTCTATATCGTTGAAGGAACCTTTTCTTTTGATCTCCTAAGAGCCTTTGCCGAATCCGCTCTTACAGATCCAGTAATAGAGGTATTCTCCATAAATTCACCTATTTATCGGGAATTAAATATTCACTTTGATTGGGCCCTTGAGATAGGGTATAGACCTGGTGTTACCGATAACGAAGGTAAGACCGCAGAGGAGGCGCTGAGCTATCTCCTTGGAAGGTCCCTTGATGCGACAAAGGAAGGCGTCTATTTTGCAAGACTACTCCTTATTAGAGGAAGTCTTTCAAGAGACGATGTTGAGAGGATTGCAAAAGATCTTCTCGCAAATGAACTCATTGAAAGGTGGTTCATACTTAGTGCTGATGAGGCAAGACACCAATGGTTTGATTATGCTCCTCCAAGAGTTACCGAATATTATCCTCCCATTGTAGAGACCTTCAACCTCTCGAGGATGACGGATGAGGAGCTTCTTAGACTATCTAAGGAGAGGCTACTTGCTCTGAATTTAGAGGAGATGGTTGCCATAAGGAACTTTTTTGAAAGACCTGAATTTATTGAGCTTCGTAAGAAAAATGGTTTAACTGAAGAGATAACCGATGTTGAACTTGAGAGTATCGCACAAACCTGGTCAGAACATTGTAAGCACAAGATTTTTAACGCAAAAATCCTCTATAAGGACCTTGAAACAGGCAAAACTCTTGAAATTGATAGTCTTTTTAAGACTTTCATAAAAAGGGCAACTGATGAGATTAGAAGAGAGAAGGGAGAACGGGACTTCTGTTTGTCAGTCTTTGTAGATAATGCAGGGGTGATAAAGCTTGATGAAAAGTGGGCCCTTGCTTTCAAGGTTGAGACTCACAATAGTCCCTCAGCCCTTGATCCATATGGAGGAGCGCTCACAGGAATTGTTGGGGTAAATCGAGATCCCCTTGGCACAGGAAGAGGTGCAAAGTTAATATTTAACACCGATGTCTTTTGCTTTGCACCTCCTGATTGGGATAAACCTCTTCCTCCGAGAATCCTTCATCCAAAGCGTGTCTTTGAGGGGGTGAGGGAGGGTGTTGAACACGGTGGAAATCGGAGCGGAATTCCAACTGTAAATGGTTCAATCACCTTTGATCCTCGCTATCTTGGAAAGCCTCTCGTCTATTGTGGAACTGGAGGCCTTATTCCACTTGAGGTTGCTGGGAAGCCTGGTTGGGAAAAGGGGGCAAAACCTGGAGATTTTATAGTAATGGTTGGTGGAAAAATTGGAAAAGATGGAATCCATGGGGCTACTTTCTCTTCTGAAGCCCTTCATGAGGGATCCCCAGCAACTGCGGTGCAAATAGGAGACCCAATTACACAGAAAAAAATGGTTGATTTTCTCTTGAGAGCTAGAGATCTTGGTCTTTACAATTCAATTACGGATAATGGAGCAGGTGGGCTTTCTTCATCTGTTGGGGAAATGGCAAAAGAGGCGGGAGGGGCAAGGATTGATCTTGCAAAGGCACCTCTCAAGTATCCTGGTCTTAAGCCCTGGGAAATCCTACTTTCAGAAAGTCAGGAGAGGATGACAGTAGCAGTGCCACCAGAGAAACTTGAGGAATTCCTCACGCTTGCAGAAAGGATGGGAGTTCAGGCAACAGTGCTCGGAAATTTTGAAAATACTGGTTTTTTTCATATTTTTTATGAGGGGAGAACAGTTGGGCTTTTGCCCCTGGAATTTCTTCATGAAGGGGTACCTCAGCTGAAGCTCTATGCTGAATGGAAAAGGCCAGAATTTTCTGAAAAGCCCCTGGTACCCTATCCTGAAGACTATAGAGTTCTCCTTAAAGCAATCTTACAGCGATACAATGTGTGTTCCAAGGAGTATGTGGTGAGACAATATGACCATGAGGTTCAGGGCGGAAGTGTGATAAAACCCTTGTGTGGCATTTTCTCTGATGGTCCAAGTGACGGAGCAGTGCTTAGATATGATCTTGAAAAAGAGGCAGGAATTGTCATTGCCCACGGGATTTGCCCTAAGTTTTCTGACTATGACACCTATTACATGACTGCCAATGCCATTGATGAAGCTGTGAGGAATGCAGTCTGCGTAGGAGGGGATCCGGAGTTCATGGCTGGTCTCGATAATTTCTGCTGGTGCGATCCTATTGAAAGCGAGAAAAATCCAGATGGTAGATATAAACTTGCTCAGCTCGTTAGAGCTAATATGGCTCTCTATGACTTTACTAAGGCCTATGGGATCCCTTGTATCTCTGGCAAAGACTCCATGAAAAATGATTATCTTATGGCCCTGGGATTGGACCCCAAGGGTATAAATCCATATGGAGTAGGAACAATTCTTTCTGATGGGAGTCTAAAGATATCAGTGCCCCCCACTTTATTGTTCTCCGTTGTATCCCGTATCCCGAGGGTAGACCTTGCTCAGACAATGGATGTCAAAAGGGCTGGAGCCCTTGTTTATCTCCTTGGATATACCCTTGAAGAACTTGCGGGATCTGAATATTTCCAACATCTTGGGATATTTGGAGGAAGGGTTCCCAAACCAAATCCTGAGGTAAATTATCAGATCTATCTTAGGCTTAGGGATGCTATTTGGAGTGACCTTGTTGATTCTGCCCATGACTGTTCTGATGGTGGTCTTGCGGTTTGTTTAGCAGAAAAAGCCTTTTCTGGTGGGTTTGGAATGGTGATTGATTTAAAAGCTATTCCTTTTGATGGTGAGAAGAGGGATGACTTTATTCTCTTTTCAGAGAGTGCAGGCAGAATCGTTGTTACAGTTGAGAAGGAAAAAAGAGACGATTTTGAATCTCTGTTTAGAGGGCTTCCTTGCTATTTCATTGGGGAGACAATCCATGAGCCTATTCTTTTGGTAAAAGGGCTTGAAGGAAGAACTCTTATTGAGGTTCCAATTGATGAATTAAAGAAGGCTTGGCAAAGACCCTTTGGAGACTGGTAGATGATTAGGGTTCTTAAATATCCAGGGAAGAGGGCTGAAATTTTCCTAAGGAGGATTTTCCTCAGAGTGGAAGAGTTTCCAAAGAATCTTGTGAGGGCAGTTGAGAAGATAGGAAGAGATGTTTTGAAAGAAGGTGATCAAGCACTTATTAAGTATACAGAACAATTTGATGGTGTTACTCTTAATGTAGAAGAGTTTAGAGTTAGTGCAGAAGAGATTGAAAAAGCCTTTTTGCAGGTTGATAGGCCCCTAATTGAGGCGATAAAGATAGCAGAACAGAGGATTCGAGCTTTTCATGAACGGGCACTTCAGCAGAGTTGGTTTTTTTCTGACGATTTTGGTTCCCTTCTTGGCCAACTAATTACGCCTGTTGAGAGTGCAGGACTCTATATTCCAGGTGGTAAAGGAGGAGAAACTCCTCTCATTTCTACAGTCTTGATGACAGCTATTCCTGCAAAGATTGCCGGGGTGAAGCGAGTAGTAGTTGTTTCTCCACCAAGAAGAGATAAGACTTTACATCCAGGTCTCTTGATAGCGTGCCACATTGCTGGAGTTGATGAAATCTATCGAGTTGGAGGCCCTTGGAGTATCTTTGCCCTTGCTTACGGAACTCAGACTATCTCTCCTGTAGAGTTAATTTGCGGACCAGGAAATATCTATGTCACTCTTGCCAAAAAGATTGTCTCCGAAAGGGTAGGAATTGACCTTATTGCAGGGCCAAGTGAAGTCCTGATAATTGCAGACTCTAAGGCGGATTCTGAGTTTATTGTATGGGACCTCTTTGCCCAGGCAGAGCACGATCCAATGAGCTTAAGCCTGCTAATCTCTCCCTCAAGGGCTCTTATCTCCAGGGTAAAGGATCTTATCTCTAAGGCACTGACGGAGACAGAGAGAGCGGATATCATTGAAGAGGCCCTAAGGAAGCGAGGAGCTCTCATTGAGGTTGACTCTCTTGAGACTGCCTTTGAGCTTGCAAATAGGATTGCTCCTGAACATCTTGAAATTTTAGTTGAGAATCCCGAAGCCTGGCTTCCCTATGTGAAAAATGCAGGGGCGGTCTTTCTTGGTTCCTTTACTCCTGAGGCAATAGGAGACTATCTTGCAGGACCAAATCATGTGCTACCAACTATGGGTTTTGCCAGGTTTATGAGTGGGCTTTCAGTGGATAGATTTATTAAAAAGGTCAATTTTATTAGATTTAGTCCTGAGGGATTGAAGAGGCTTGGGGATGCGGTGGTAACGCTTGCCCTCAATGAAAATCTTCCTGCCCATGCTGAGGCGGTCAAAGTGAGATTGAGAAAAATGAGTAAAGGGGGGTAAGGAGATGAGGGCAGTATGTGACCCCATGGAGTTTACTGAAGAGATTCTTGAGCAGATAGATACAGAGATTGAGACCCTTGGGCCTGCCAAAATTCCTAACCCTATGAGGATTCCCGCTCAATGCTTCGTTCCCGACGACTACAGGGTGACCCTCAGGGTAAACTATAGACACTTAAGAGAGGAACTCTCGCAGGGACGAGAGCTTCCGTCTTTGGAGCTTGCAGGTCCAAGGCCTTATATTTATTTTGATCCCTCAAAGACAAGGGCTGGAATTGTTACTTGTGGAGGGCTTTGCCCTGGAATAAACGACGTTATCAGAAGCATTGTTATGACCCTGTATTACTCCTATGGTGTTACTAAGATAATTGGATTTCAATACGGCCTTCAGGGGTTTATTCCTAAGTATCGTCATCCAGTTGTAGAATTGAATCCTGAAGTAGTTAAAGACATCCACACTATGGGTGGAACTTTTCTTGGAACTTCCCGGGGGCACCAGGACATAGAGGAAATTGTAGATACCCTTGAGCGACACAACATTCATATACTTTTTATGATAGGAGGAGATGGCACTTTTCGAGCTGCAACGAAAATCAAGGAAGAAATCACAAAAAGAGGTCTAAAAATAGCGGTTGTTGCCATTCCTAAGACCATTGATAATGACATATGGCTTGTGTCTAAGACCTTTGGTTTTGACACCGCGGTTGAACTTGCCTGTGAGGCCATACGTTGTGCCCACACTGAGGCAAGGGCAGTTCCTTATGGAATTGGTCTTGTAAAACTGATGGGAAGACACTCCGGCTTTATTGCAGCTGCTGCAACACTTGCAACAAAAGAGGTTAATTTCTGTCTTGTTCCAGAGATAGATTTTGATCTTGAAGGGCCAAGGGGATTTCTCTCTGCTCTTGAAAAACGCTTACTTGAGAGGAAACATGCGGTTATCGTTGCTGCGGAGGGAGCAGGGCAAAAGTATGTCCTGAAAGATCCCCCCGAATATGATGCCTCAGGGAACATAAAATTAGGTGACATAGGGCGATTTTTGAAAGAAAAAATTGAGAACTATTTCAAAGAGAGAAACATAGAAGTGGTGATACGTTATATTGATCCAAGTTATATCATTAGAAGTGTGCCTGCCAATGTGGAGGATCGCATTTATTGTGGTTTTCTCGGCCAGTATGCGGTTCATGCTGGTATGGCAGGAAAGACAGGCTTGATGATTAGCTACTTAAATGATCAATTTGTTCATATCCCTCTAAAGGAGGCAGTTAAGAAGCGGAAACAGATCAACCCTCAGAGTAGATTTTGGCTTTCTGTCCTTGAGTCAACAGGGCAGGGAGATTTCAAGAATTCTCCATGAAGTTTTGGAAACAGGCAGTCCTCTTTATTGGTTTTGTCCTGTTCTTAGCTCTCCTCTTTGTCTTTATTCAAAGGGACCTATTTCCAGTTGAGAAACTTACCTATTATGAGTTTAAAACCCTTCTCAAACGGGGTCAGATTGAAAAGGTTGTAATTGGAAGAGGGGAAATCACAGGCAGATTTAAGGAGGGAGCAAGTGAGACCCTATATGAACTCCGACAGAGAGCTGTCAAACTTCCGCCTAATTTTAAAACTACCAGGGCTGAAGATCCCGAACTATTAAAGATTCTTGAGGAAAAGGGTATACCCTTTGATGTTAAGGCTGAAAGTAGCCTCTGGATCAATCTTTTATCTTGGACTCTTCCAGTGCTTTTGCTCATTCTCTTTTGGCTATTTATTTTTAGACGTTTCATTTCCCCAGAAGGTGGAATAATGAGTGTTGGTAAGAGTAAGGCAAAGGTTTATGTAGAGAACGAAATAAAGGTGACTTTTCAGGACGTTGCAGGTGTTGATGAGGCTGTTGAAGAGTTGAGGGAGATAATAGACTTTCTCAAGAATCCTCAGAAATTTGTTGCTCTTGGGGCTAAGATCCCCAAGGGAGTGCTCCTCGTTGGGCCACCAGGGACAGGAAAGACTCTTCTTGCAAGAGCGGTTGCAGGAGAGGCAGGGGTGCCCTTCATCTCTATTTCGGGGTCCTCATTTGTTGAGATGTTTGTTGGAGTTGGTGCTGCCAGGGTGAGAGACCTCTTTGCTCAGGCAGAGAAGATGGCACCCTGTATAATTTTCATAGATGAGATAGATGCGGTAGGGCGAGTAAGGGGGCTTTCTCCAACAGGCGGGACCGAGGAGAGAGAGCACACTTTAACCCAGCTTCTTACTGAAATGGATGGCTTTGATCCCAAAAAGGGAGTAATAATAATTGCAGCGACCAATAGACCAGAGGTTCTTGATCCTGCTCTATTAAGACCTGGGAGATTTGACAGGGTGGTTGTAGTAGACAGACCTGATCTGAAGGGAAGAGAGGCAATACTTAGGCTTCACACAAGAAACATTCCCCTTGCGGAGAATGTGGACCTCAAGGTAATTGCAGCAAGAACTCCTGGTATGGTGGGTGCTGATTTGGCAAACATAGTCAATGAGGCAGCGCTACTTGCAGGACGAAAAGGAAAGAAGGTCGTAGAGATGGAAGACTTTGAAGAGGCAATTGATCGAGTGATTGCAGGCCTTGCCAGAAAAAGTAGAGCCATCACACCTGAGGAGAAACGACGAATAGCCTATCACGAAGCTGGGCATGCTATAGTTGCTTCGGTGGTCACTCCTAAAGAGCGAGTTCATCGGGTTTCAATTATTCCAAGAGGAGTTGCAGCCCTTGGATATACCCTTCAGTTGCCAGAAGAGGAACGATATCTTCTCACAAAAGAGGAACTTCTTGGAAAAATAACTGTTCTCTTTGGAGGTAGAGTGGCAGAGGAAGTTGTCTTTGGAGAGGTTTCAACTGGTGCCCAAAACGATTTGGAAAAGGCTACAGAGATTGCAAGGGCAATGATAATGGATTTTGGGATGAGCGACCTTCTTGGTCCTCAAACTTTTAGAAAACGAGAAGCCCTTTTTCTTGATATTCCCTTTAGAGAACGGGAACTTGTCTCTGAAGAGACCGCAAGACTGATTGATCAGGAGATTGCAAGAATTCTTAAGAGCTGTTATGATAAGGCAAGAGAAATAGTTATCGCAAAGAGGGAAAAACTGGAGTATCTCGTTACGCTTCTTCTACAAAAGGAAGTTCTTGAGGGTGAAGAATTGGCAAAAATACTTTACGAAGAGGTAACAGATTGAAACAGCATAAAGCTAATTTATTTGGGGTTTTATTTTTTCTTCTCTTCACTTTTTTAATCTTTCCCAGTTTTGTCTCTGTGCAGGGATCAACAAGCATTCCTGAGGACATAAAGAGGGATTATCAGCCTCTTTCAGCCCTTGTTATTGGTCTTGAAGGTAATGAGGTGATCTTAGATAAAGGGCGAGCTCAAGGAGTCAGACCAAGAGATCTCTTTACAATCTACAAGAAGGTAAAAAAAATAATCCATCCAGAGACAAAGGAGAGTCTTGGATTCCTTTTAGATCCTATTGCCAAAGTTGAGATCTTAAGAGTTCTGGAAAATTTCTCTATTGGGAGAATACTTTCCAAAAAGGAAGAGATACCTATTCCCACACCTGCAAGGCGTTTTACTGATCAGCGAATACTTATCGTCTCTGAAGACCCTGTTGCAGGAGATTATCTTTTTATTACTCTCAAAAGTTTACTCTCTGAGAGCGAGATTATTTTTGAGCCTGCAAGAAAATTTCAAGATCTCACCTCTCAGGAACTTTTTTTAAAAAGAATTGATCTTCTTTTCTATGTAGGAAGAGACCAGATTAGAGTCTATAATGCTTATCTTGATCTAATAAGAGCTTATGGATTTCCAGTTGCAGTTGTAAGAACCCAGCCTCCCCAGGTTCAGCCCCAAGTAGGTCTTCCCCAAGCAGAACCGCCTCAAGTGGTCCCTCCTCAACAAACTGTGCCTTATACCATTACTTTTACTCAGGTTAGGCAGGTAGGCAAAATGCCCGGGGAAGTTCTTCAGGCTGAATTTGGTGATTTAGATGGAGATGGTTTCCCAGAAATTGTATATTTTACAAATGATGGTCTGTTTATTGTAAAGATTAGAGGAGGTCTTCTTGCAAGATATAAACCAGAACGTGGGGAAATTCTCTCCTTTTCTCTTGGGCCCTCTGGTTGGATAGCTTTGAATGTATATGATAGGAACCTTGGTATGAGAAGTGAGATCTTGCGATTCTCTCCTCAACAGGGGCTCCAGGTGGTATTGAGAAATATAAACCTCTTCTTGCAATTTATGGATTTTGCAGGAACCGGAGAGAAGGACACACTCCTTGCCCAGACTTTTGATAGTGAGGCCTTCTTTGGGAAAGAGGTCTATGTAGTGAAAAGAGAGGGAAATTCCCTGAGATATGTGCAAGCAGTAGAAGTGCCAGAGGGTTTTAGGATTATTGGGGCAAATTTTATTGATCTTGATGGCGATGGAGAGAGGGAGTTACTATTTTACTTACCAGATGGTAGATTAGCTATCTACAAGGAGAAAAAACAGGTCTTTGTAACACCTTTTCCTGTTATAAAGCACTTTTATCAACTTCGGCACACAAAAGGAAAGAGAGGGCGAGAGGTTGTCAAGGCAATTGCTATACCAGCGTATAGTCCTCTTATTATTGATTTGACTGGAGACAAAAGACCAGAAATTTTACTTTCAAAGACAGAGTTTCCGCTTGAGCGCATCTCAGCTGAACTCAAAACTGTCCCTCTTAATCAAGGAAATTTTCAACTCTTCTTTATTGGCTATAATGGAGGTTATTACTTTAGAGCTTTACCTTTTCAAGAAACTGGTATTATGACAGGTCTTGGATCAAGAGAAGGAGAACTCTTTCTCATTACTGTTAAAGGGCTATATCCAGGGCAGACAGAGAGTATACTTTATTCAATCTTATATTGAGCGTGCTTCCTTCTAATTTCCTTTATGGTGTAAAGGACCTGATAATCTTCTATTTGTAATTTTTCAGCAATCTCCGTGATTAGTTGGTTTAATTCCTCCTTTGTTTTGGCATGGCACATGGTATAGAGATTGTAGGGCCAGTCTGGATAGGTTTCTCTAACATAGCAATGGCTTACAAAGGGTTGTTCTGCAAGATGAGAGCCTACCTCGTCTAAGCGGTCCTCTGGGACCTTCCAAGCTACCATCGCATTACCTTCATATCCTGTGAGGTTGTGTCTAAGGGTTGCTCCAAGTCTTCTAATAATCCCTCGTTCGATAAGGATCTTGACTATTTCTATAACTCTGTCTTCGCTAAGCCCCAGTTTTTGGCCAATTTCCATATAAGGTCTCTCTACAAGGGGAATTCCTTCTATCAAGGCTAAGAGTACGCTTCTCTCTTCTGGGCTAAGGACCTTTTGTTTATCCATAATTGTTTAATCTATAAGATTTCTATAACTCTCTTTCTACAGTAACTATGGTGTGGACATTGCCACGGGGATGAAAGTCTGCGACAACCTTTAGTCTTCTTGGTTTGAGGAGCTCCCAGAGGGCATCGAAAATTTGATTGGTTACAGCTTCATGAGAGATGTAGGTGTTTCTGAACTTATTTAGCCAGAGTTTGAGTGAGCGGAGTTCAACAATTTTTTTATCTGGTATATAGGATATTTTAATTATTGCAAAGTCAGGATATCCTGAGCGGGGGCAAAGGCAGGTAAATTCTGGAAAAGTTATTTCAATCAGGTAGTCCCTATCTGGATAGGGGTTATCCCAGGCTTCAAGCTCAGCCTTTTCTATAGCAAGTTCTCCATATTTCTTTTCATGCATATCTTGAACCTCTTATCTGAATTGATAGCTTAAGAAGACAGATATTCCCTTTTCTCGGCAAAACTTTTCTATTTTAGGATGAATCTGATGGCAAACAAGGATTGGAAAAATTTCGTTTGGTAGTGTCTTTTTGACCTTTTCTAATTTTCTTAGGAATTCATTTATGTGAGATATCTTGGGATTTACTTTTCCTTCACCTAAAATTAATATTTCTTTATCATCTTTCTTTGCACGACCAATTATATTAATTTCAATATATTTGTCAGGAGCTATCTCTAAGTAAGCCCTTTTTAATTCCTCAATGACCTCAATGTGGTGAAATTTTTTTAGGAGCGCTGGAAGATATTTGTAAGCCTCATTTTCTAAGGTATAGCCTACTG
>JAUQPD010000016.1 GCA_030550555.1 Thermodesulfobacteriota bacterium | reverse complement strand
AAGTTTATTCACATGGGTCTACCTATCGTTGGGGATATCTACAAATTGCTCGGAGGTAACTAATTGACATCATCCTATCATGAGCTATAGGGCTAATTCGCAAGAAATAAATGTATGGCAGTGTGTCTTAAGAATTTATTAAGAAATTCTTGGTTGACAATTAAGACTTTTATGATATAAATTTGAAGTTAACGCCAATTGATGGAGAGGAGCCTATGAAAAGGTGGAAGACCATTGCTCTTTCTGGTATTACTCTCTTCATGGTCTCCTTTGGTATCTCTACTGCCATTTCTCAACAGGACAATTCAAAAATCAAGCTTGTAGACACCATTGATGAGCTTGAGGCTATGTTTCCATCTGCTGAGGTCTGTGGCTCCTGTCATGGTGATATCTACGAGCAATGGAAAAAATCTTTCCATTCACAGAGTATTCTTCACTCAATAGACATCATTTATAACTATGTTAAGTATGCAATTAACGAAGATCCTGAGCGAAGGGCTCGGGCTGAACAGCCTGGTGGTTTTAAAGCAGAGTTGATGAAGTGTTTTGTTTGTCATGCCCCTCAACTTGAGTATGCCTCAGATAAATTGATGAGGGAGATTGCCCAAGCTGTCATAGATTATTACGAAAAGAAAGATCCTAAAGCAAAGGATCTTCTAAGTAGAGTAACAGTAGACTGTTATGTATGTCACAACTTTAGAGCTGTTCATCCACCAGAAAAACCCAAACATAATGTAATGTATGGTGTAAAAGGCACTGGCAAATCAGTTTTTCACGGTATTTCCAAACATCCATTTATTGGAAACTCCAATTTCTGTATGCAATGTCATGGAGCTTATATAGCTCCAGATGGTGAACATATCTTTTGTAGCACAATTGCACAGAGCTATAGAGATCACTATGTGCCAATGGGAGGACATAAGTCTTGCCAGGATTGTCACATGCG
Source organism: Thermodesulfobacteriota bacterium (assembly GCA_030550555.1). Classification (GTDB taxonomy): domain Bacteria; phylum Desulfobacterota; class Thermodesulfobacteria; order Thermodesulfobacteriales; family Thermodesulfobacteriaceae; genus Caldimicrobium. Next base: position 67,140 of record JAUQPD010000016.1, on the reverse strand, counting down.
AGAAAAAAATCGTGGACACACTTTCCCTGGTGCATATAACATAGAGATGCTAAAAGAAGGTCTGGGATTCGACTTCCAAGTAAGAAAAGTAATGGATACAGAACCTCTCGGCCCAGTTGCTACAAAAAGACCAGCAGTAGTTATCACCGCTGATCTCATCAACCTTGCAGGACATAGAATACCTGATGGATGTTATTGGACAGGTAAAGTTATTTTAGAAATCTCAGCAAAAGATGAAAGAGGCAGAGAGGTTTGGAACACCAAAAAAGAGTATTTTGAAATGGGATTAAATTGGGAGGGTATTCGCAGATGGGTATCCTATGAAATAAAAGACATTATCGACTTTTCTCTCCCTCCTCGGCATACAACAACAGAACGATTCTTCGCAGTATTCCCAAAAGAGGTAAAGAAAGTAAAAATTACAGCTAAGGTTAAATATAGAATTAAAGGTAATGTGGAATTTGTAGTCCATGAAGTAACAAGAGAACTAGATTATGATTAATTGAACGACTAATCTTTTTCCTTAAAGCGTAGCTTTTTTAACAAGCTATAATAGAATATATAGGTCTCTCTTATTCCAAAAAGTTTACATATACCCATAAACACAACTGCTCCTAAAGGAATAGACACTATAACCCTAAAATAGGAATTATCAATCAGACTTTTTACAACCCAAATAGAAAGTATTAAAAATATTGAGCTAATTATTAAAGTTGCAAGTGCACTACCGAAATATTTCAAATTTAGACCTTTTAGGAAATAATAAGCAATGGATAATAAAAAGATTGCTTGACCTATAAGAGAGCCTAAGGTTCCCAAGGCAACTCCTAAAATTCCAAAATTCTCAATTGTAAGCAAGATTACTGTCAAATTGATTAATACAGACATAAAACTTGCAAGTGTTGTAAAAATTGTCTTATTTAGGGCGTAGAAAAGGGGGATAGTTGCTTTTGAAAGGCTGTAAAAGGGAAGTGAAAGAGCTAAAATGGAGAGAATTTTTGCAGTCCAAAGAGTATCTGCTTTTGTAAAATTTCCTCTTTCAAATAGTAAAGTAATTATCTCTTCAGAGAGTATAAAAAGTCCTATTGCTGATGGCATTGAAAGGCTAAGTGAGACAATTAGGACCTTTTCAAAGGTTTCTTTTGCAGAGTTTAGGTTGTTCTTAGAGGTCAGTGTTGTTAGTTCTGGAAGAAGTGCCTGGGCCAATCCAACTCCAAAGAGTCCAAGCGGAACATACATCACTCTAAAAGCATAGTTATACCAGGAAACCGCACCATCTCCACAGGAAGTTGCAAAAAAAGTATTAATGAAGACATTCAATTGAACCGCAGAAAGCCCAACAACTACAGGAAGAATCAATCTTAGTGTTTCGCGGAATTCTTGCAGAGAAAAATCGATTTTTAGCTGAAAACAAAACCCCATTCTTTTCAGGAGAGAGTATTGTGAGAGGGCCTGAACAAGGCCCCCTATGGTCACGCCCAGTGCAATAGCGTAAATGGGTTCATAGCCAAGCTTACTTAAAAGATAATACCCCCCTACACCAATCAGAATTGAGGATAAATTGAAGAGGGCGGAAGATATGGCGGGAACAAAAAAGTAACCAAGGGCATTGAGAGTCCCAGCGAGTATGGCAGATAGACTTATGAAGAGTAAAAAAGGCATCATGATGCGAGTAAGCTCAGTTGTTAGGGAAAATTTGTCAGGACTCTCTTTAAAAGCTGGTGCAATAAGACCAACAAGCTCTGGAGTAAAGATGATGCCTAAAAGAACGAAGAGACTTACTACTGTCATCCAATTTGAGACAAGGAGTGCACTTCTCTTTAGAACATTATTCAAGGACTCTTTGGAGACTTGGGAAGACACAGTTTTGGCAAAAGCTGATCCAAGGGCACCCTCAGCAAAGAGGTCCCTAAGAAGATTGGGAATTCTATAGGCAACTACATAGGCGTCCATCTCTTTTCCTGCACCAAAGAAAAAGGCAAGGACCTGTTCTCTCACTAATCCGAGGATCCTGCTAATAACAACCGCTATGGTGACTGAGACCGCACCACCTGTAACTTTTTCAACTGAAGAACGGTAATCTTTAGCCAAAGCGACCAGTTACATAATCCTCTGTGAGCTTCTTTTCTGGATTGGTGAAAATCTTTTCGGTGGGACCAAACTCGATTAGCTCACCCAGATACATAAAGGCGGTATAGTCAGATATTCTAGCAGCCTGTTGCATGTTATGTGTTACTATGACAATGGTAATTTTTTCTTTTAACTGCACTATGAGGTCCTCAATCTTTGCTGTTGAGATTGGATCCAAAGCTGAAGTTGGTTCATCAAAAAGAAGAACCTGAGGTTCAACTGCGATTGCTCTTGCAATACAGAGTCTCTGTTGCTGACCTCCAGAAAGCCCAAGAGCACTTTGATTGAGCTTGTCTTTAACTTCATCCCACAGGGCAGATTCCCTCAGAGCCTTTTCCACTCTCTCTCTTAGCTCATCCTTTTTTTTGATACCCTTTAACTTTAATCCATAAGCAACATTGTCAAAAATGCTCATCGGAAAAGGGGTTGGTTTCTGAAAAACCATACCTATTTTAGAGCGTAATTCTATAAGATCAATGTCTTTTGAGAGGATATTTCTTCCTTCAAAGATAATCTCTCCTTCATATCGATTGCCAGGATAGAGATCATGAATTCTATTTAGACACCTTAGGAGGGTTGTTTTGCCACAACCACTTGGCCCTATAAGGGCTGTTATTTTATTTTTATAAATCTGGAGATTGATGTTCTTTAGGACATGGTTGTTTCCAGAGTAATAAAAGTTGAGGTTCCGTATGTCGATTTCTACCCTCAATGTCTAAACCTCCTTTTTATGAGATAGCGACCAAGAAGAGTTAGAGCTAAAATAAGGAGAGTAATTAGAAAGGAAGCACCCCAAGCTTGCCTGTGCCATTCCTCATATGGTCCCATAGCGTATTGAAAGATGGTGACAGTGAGAGAGGCAAGTGGTTCCCTGAGATCATAGGAAGTAAAGGCGTTATTGAAGGAGGTGAAGAGGAGAGGTGCTGCTTCCCCTGTTACCCTGGCTATTGCAAGAATGATACCCGTAAATATTCCCATCCCAGCCCCACGATAGACGATTTGAAAGATGACCTTATAATAGGGAGCCCCTAAGGCAAAGGCTGCCTCCCTTAAGGTCCAGGGAATAAGTGATAGCATATTCTCAGTTGTTCTTACAATTACTGGAATCATAATTATGGCCAGAGCTACCGCACCAGCAAACCCACTGAAATGTCCAAAAGGTTTAACTAAAATTGCATAAACAAAGGCACCAACAATAATAGCAGGAACACTTACCATAGTATCAGCAAGAAAACTGATTATACGGGAAACCCTCCAGTTTCGCCCATACTCTGCAAGAAAAGTTCCTCCAAGAACTCCAATCGGCACACCTATCAAAGTTGCTGTTATCGTTATTAATAGATGACCAATTATAGCGTGTTTAAGACCGCCTCCAGGCACATCAGGAGGAGTAGGATCATTTAGTATTAAAGAAGGAGTGAGAGCAGTTATCCCATGTTGTATGACATCGAAAATAATAAAAAAAAGCCAAAAAAGACCCCAAAGAGCGGTAAAAAAACAAATTGTTAGGGCTATTTTATTAATAATTTTCCTCTTCCTCATCTATTACGAGTTCTTTGAATAAGATATTTGGCAATGGCTAATATGGTAAAACTCATAATAAAAAGTAGCAATGCGAGATAAAAAAGAGAGGCAAGATGTATATCCTTTTCTGCTTCAGTAAATTCGTTTGCTAACTTTACGGTTACTGTAGTTGTTGGAGAGAAAAGTGAAGATGGGAATTGATTGAGATTTCCCAGAACGAAAGCAACAGCCATTGTTTCTCCTAATGCCCTTCCAAGTGAAAGACCTATCCCTCCGAGAATCCCTAGTTTACAGTAGGGTATCATCACATCCTTGATTACCTCCCACTTGGTTGCTCCAAGGCCGTAGGCAGACTCTTTTAAGACTGCGGGGACAAGTTGAAAGGCATCGCGAGCAATTGAAGCGGTGAAGGGAATAATCATAATACTCAAAATCAAACTTGCAGTGAGAAGATCTATACCAAGGGGGACTCCTGAAAAGAGCTTCCCAATGTATGGCAGTTTTCCGAGAGTGCTTTGAAGAAAGGGTTCTACATATTTTGCCTGAAGGGGAGCAAGTGTAAAAAGACCCCACATTCCATAAATTATACTGGGTATAGCAGCAAGCAATTCAATAGCTGTCCCAATTGGTTCTTTGACAGAACGAGGTGCGACCTCTGAAATAAAGATAGCAATTCCAAGAGCTATAGGAACTGCAATTATTAGAGCTAAAAAAGAAGTTACTAATGTTCCAAACAGAGGTATCGCACCACCAAAAATCTCCCTAACTGGATCCCATGTGGGAGTGGTGATAAACTTAACAAAACCAAATTTTTTTATAGCTGGTAGAGATTCACTAAAAAGGACAACAAAGATTCCTAAGAGGAGAACAATAATGAGAAAAGCACTAAGACCAGTTATCAACAGAAAAAAGGCGTTAAATAGATATTCTTTTTTTGAGGAAATCATTCAGTAAAGACCTTGGCTTTTCCAATATTCCCTAATTTGTGCCTTAACTTCTTCAGGAAGAGGGACATAGTGCAAATCAAGAGCTGACTTGTCGCCCTGGCTAAAAGCCCAATCAAAAAATTTAACAACCTCCTTGTTTACTTCAACTTTTTCCTTAGCGAGAAGGATGTAGGTTGCCCCTGCAATGGGCCAAGAATTTTCACCTGGTGCATTGGTCATCCATGTGTAAAAGTGTTTTGCTGGATCAAGCTTACTGGTCTTGGCAGCCTCCTTAAAGGTCTCAACAGATGGAGAAACTATTTTACCCTGAGAATTTTTTAGATTTGTCACAGGGATCTTATTTTGAATAGCATAGGCGTATTCCAAATAACCAATAGTATATGGCGTTCTCTTAACATAGTTAGCAACCCCCTCATTTCCCTTGGCACCGATTCCAACTCTGAAATTCACTGAAGTCCCAAAGCCAATCTCTTTTGCCCACTTTGGACAAACATCCACAAGATAATGAGTGAAAATAGCTGTCGTACCTGACCCGTCAGACCTATACACAGGTGTAATAGGCTTGGAAGGGAGATTTAGCCCTGGATTTAGGGCCTTAAGCTGAGGATCATCCCAGGTTTTAATATCTCCAAGAAAGATTTTACAAAGGGTATTCCCGTCAAGCACAAGGGTTTTTTCGCCTAATTCAGGGATATTTACTGCCACTACTACTCCACCAATTACTGTTGGAAATTGTAGAAGTTTCTTTTCTTCAAGTTCCTCGGGCTTTAGGGGCATATCGCTTGCACCGAAATCAACAGTCCTCTCTGTGATCTGCCTGATTCCCCCGCCAGAACCAATTGATTGATAGTTAACTTTTTTACCAGTCTCTTTATAATAGCTTGAAGCCCAGGAAGAGTATAGAGGATAAGGAAATGTGGCTCCTGCACCATTCAAGGTCTTCCCAGGGGCCTTAGGAGCTTCCTCTTTTCCCTTGCAGGAAAAAAGAATAGCAGTAAAAATAAAAAGAACAAGAATTTTTTTCATATTTCCCCCTGCTTCGGGTTTGCTCTAATTTTAAAAGAAAGTTAAACCATTGTCAACGCGGATTTAAAATCGATCACTCTAACAAACAAGAACGAATTAGCTGTTAGGCTTGATCTTGTATTTTTTTAGGGCCTTATAACGAGGCCAGGGAAATTTTTGATAATTTTTGATATCAATACATGACATCAAGAGGATACTCTAAATACTTAAAGACCCTTCTGAGTTGATCCTCTGATCCCATAATGAATAGGATATCACCTTCTAATAGGGTTTCGTTGGGGGCGGGGTTAAGAATAAGCTCTTCTCCTCTTTGGATTGCAACGATTGTTGCTCCAGTTTTAGCACGTAGATCCAATCTTTTAATACTCTGTCCTACGAGAAAGCTTCCCTCTTTCACAAGATAGGTTTTAAAATTAATCAGTTTCCACAACTCTTTTACGGTGTAGCTTATTTTTAATCTTTTATCCTCGGTTCTTAGGGCTTCGTAGTGACCACTTTTGATTTCCTCTACAAGTTCATTAATCACATTCTTTGGAATCTTATAAAACTCAAGCACCTTGGAAAAAAGTTCAATTGATGCTTCAAACTCTTCAGGAACAACTTCATCTGCTCCTAAGCGGAGCAATTCATCAATTTCTGCAACAAATTGTGTTCTAACTATTATGTAAATATTGGGATTAAAATGTCTAGCTATTTGAATTATTTTTCTTACAGCAATATGATCACTGATTGCAATCACTAAGGCTTTTGCTCTGTGTATACCAAATTTCTTTAATATCTCTGGGTGTGTAGCATCTGCAAAGTATATCGGTTCTCCTTTTTTCTTGTAAGTCTTTACTGTAGTTGGATTGAGCTCAAGAATTACATAAGGTATCTTAAGAAGCTTTAACCCATATACTACATTTTTCCCACAAACCCCATAACCTACAACAATAGTATGTTCGTATAATCTCTCTTCCTCCTGTTCTCTCCTTTTAGTATCAAGTGCGAACTTTTTGGGAAAGAACCTCTCAAGGAGTAGGTCAGAAAATTTATGAGCTAACTCAATTATGAAAGGAGTTGCCATTAAGGTCAAAATAGAAGCACTTATAAAGATTTGATAGGCCCTTTCAGAAAAAAGCTCATACTTGCCACCCTCAAGGGCAAGCACAAAGGAAAACTCCCCAATCTGAAAGAGATAGAAAGCTGAAAGAAGGGAGACTTTCAAACTTCCACTCAAAAACAATACCACAAAGAAGATAATGAAGACTTTAACTACAAAAATAGTAAGAAAAGATCCTATGGTAACCACAGGTTCAGCAAGAAGAATCTCAGGATTAAGAAGCATTCCCACAGAAATGAAAAACATAGCCATAAAAAGCTCTTTAAGAGGTTTGACCTCTGCCATTGTCTGATAGGCAATTTCAGATTCTGAAATTACGATTCCAGCAAGAAAAGCCCCAAGTGCCATAGAAAGCCCAAGTTTATAACTGAATAAAGCAGTCCCAAGAGATATTAAAAATATACTTATTAAGAATAATTCTCTACTTCTTATTTTTACAATTGTATAAAGAACATAAGGAACAATTTTTAGACTAACTACAAAAATGACGGAAATTATAAATAGTGATTTAATTAAAGTATAAAAAATTGCAGAGACAGATATACCTTTTCCTGCAAGAAGTGGTAAAGTAAGCATAACTACAATAACAAATAGATCTTGAAAAATTAGGATGCCAAATATATATCGTCCATATGGTGTATTTAATTCACCTCTTTTCATTAGGAGTTTTAGAACGACTGCAGTGCTACTACAGGCAATAAGTGAACCATAGAAGATGCTAACTGAAAACTCATATCCGAGTAATGTGTTTGTAAGGATAGCAACTAACAGAACTGTTAGAACGACTTGAAGAAATCCCCCAAGAAAGACCTCTTTGCGATAGCCAAGAAGTTTCTTAATGGAAAATTCCACTCCCAATAAAAACATGAGCAAGATTATTCCAAGTTCTGCCAAGCCCTCAATAAGATGGGGATCCTTGATTATGCCAAGGCCTGCAGGCCCTATGAGGATACCTGTAACCAGGAACCCTACAAGAGAGGGTAGTCTAAACTTAATTACAAGGGCAGTGAGTGGAAGGGCAATGAGAAAGGCTATTACAAGAGAAAACAGATATTCATGTAACATGCCCTAAGTATAATTTTCTAAAGTGCTATTTTCAAGGACCTTAAGGGAAAGCACTCAATCAAAAAAAAGTATAAGAAGGAGTACTGCAGAATTAGAGCAGATGGAATTTGCCAATTTATGTTTAGATTTAAAACTTAACAGATTTAATTATTTTAATCTATGTGCCTTTTTTAGCAAGTTGTGTCTAAAAACTTGACTTAGTTTTATAATTATTAAAAAGGAAAAATACTAAAACATGGGGTGAAGAGATGGTTGAAACACTAAAGGTCTTAGCAGAGAAAGGGATTATTACTGAGGAAATGCGAATTTGTGCTGAGGCTGAGGGAGTTTCTCCTGAATACATAGCCCAAGGGCTTGCTAAGGGAGAAATCGTGATCTGTAAAAACAAGAAAGGCAAGGTAACTAAACCTTGTGCAATTGGAAAAGGCCTTAAAACAAAAGTTAACGTAAATATTGGCACTTCAAAGGATAGGCCTCACATTGAAGAGGAACTAAAAAAACTGGAAATTGCCCTAAAATATAATGCGGATACAGTGATGGATCTATCTACAGGAGGTCCTATTGATGAAATAAGAAAGATAATCAGGGAAAATTGTCCTCTTCCTCTTGGAACAGTTCCCATCTATCAAGCAGCACTTGAGGCAGTAGAAAAACATCACAAATCAATCGTAGAAATGACAGTATCTGAAATATTTGATGTTATACATCGCCAAGCAGAAGATGGTGTAGATTTTATGACTGTTCATTGTGGTATTACACGCCACACCCTTGAGAGACTGAAAAATAAGGAGAGAATCTTAGGAGTTGTCTCCAGAGGTGGTTCCTTCATTATCGAATGGATGGTCTATAACAATAAAGAAAATCCACTTTATGAATATTTTGACGAACTTCTTGACCTTGCAAGGACTTACGATATAACTCTCTCCCTTGGTGATGGCATAAGGCCTGGTTGTATTGCTGATGCCACTGATGGGCCTCAGATCCAGGAGTTGATCATTCTCGGAGAACTTACACTTCGAGCCTGGGATAAAGGCGTTCAGGTTATGATTGAAGGGCCTGGGCATGTGCCCCTTGATCAAATTGAAGCCAATATAAAACTACAAAAGCGTCTCTGTCACGGTGCACCTTTTTATGTTTTAGGCCCTCTTCCCACTGACATTGCCCCAGGATATGACCATATTGTTGGAGCAATTGGTGGAGCAATTGCTGCCTCAGCAGGAGCAGATTTTCTCTGCTACCTAACCCCAGCAGAACATTTACGTCTACCCACTGTTGATGACGTTAAAGAAGGCCTTATTGCATCTAAAATAGCTGCCCATGTTGCTGATCTCGTAAAAGGCATAAAAGGGGCCTGGGAATGGGATTTAGAGATGGCAAAGGCAAGAGCTAAATTAGATTGGGAAAGACAAATTGAACTCTCCATAGATCCTGAAAAAGCAAGAAGATATCGTCTTGAAGGTGGAATCTCCCGCAGTAAAGCCTGCAGTATGTGCGGTGAATACTGCGCTATTAAAATCTATGAGCATGCCTATAAATTTCTCAAAGGAGGGCACTAACCCTTTTTAAGCTTAGAACTTCTTAACCACTTGAGTAAAAAGAAGGCAAAGAGAAAGGATATACCTATTAGGCCCCAAAAGGCAACAGCCTTAAAGGTTGCCTGGAAAGACCAGCTCAGAGCCTGAAGGTATTGGGCCTTATAGAGCAAAGCCCTTATTTTCTTTTCTGCTAGGGCTTCTGGAAAGAATTTCTGTGCTATAACTGTTCCCTTTTCAAGGAATTCGTGAGCAACATGGTAATTTTGTATTTCAGTGAGTCGCAAAAAATTTTCGTTCTTATAATATTCAAGATGGTTGGTTGCTATAGCAGTTCCAAAGGAACCTCCTACAAACCGTTGATAGTGCATAAGAACTACTCCAAGGCCTGTTTTCTCACCGAGACTTCTAATTGAAAGAGCTGTCAAAGGAGCAAAAAAGGTTCCCATTGAAATGCCAAGAGGAATTGTAAGAAGTGTTGCCTTCCAAGTTGGTGTATAGTAATTTAGCTGTGGTATAAGAAAATAACTAGTAAAGAGAAAAAGGAGTGAACTAAAAAGGAGAATAATTGAGGGAGATATTCTATCAGAAAGATATCCTGAAATGATGCTAAAGGTACCAATAAAAAAGGCAAAATGCATGATATGGACACCTGCTTGAAAAGTAGTTAATCCCTTTAAGTGTTCATAGTAAAGTGGTAATAGGTAGAATATTTGGTACATCCCAAAGCCAAGAACAAAAAAATGCATACCCATTGGAAGTCCAAATTCAGGAATTCTATAGATAGAAAGATCTAAGAGAGGTTTTTTAGAGGTGAATTCAGAAAGAAAATAAAAGGCAAAACTAAGAATGCTTATAAAAAGAAGTTTTACTATTAAGTCTGACTGCCACCAACCAAGTTGCTGTCCTTTTGAAAGCATAATTAACAATGAAATAGTTGCAGTTGCTATGAAGAGGTAACTCAAGAAATTGAAATGGAAAATCCTCTCTCTACCAAGAGTCTTTGGAAGGAAGATGAGCCCTGCTATGAGATTTATAATTCCTATTGGGATATTTATGAAGAAGATCCATCTCCAGTTCATATATTCGGTAATGAGACCACCGAGGGTTGGACCAAGGGCTGGTGCAAAACTTACTCCTAAGCCAAAGATTCCCATCGCAAGGCCCCTTTTCTGAGGTGGATATACAGATACAAGGATAGTTTGAGCAGAAGCAGCAATAAAGGCCTCACCTATTCCTTGAAGGACCCTGTAAATTATCATCTGCAACAAGTTCTGAGCTGTTCCGCACAAAAGACTCGAACCAGTGAATACTCCCAGCCCAATCAAAAAGGTATAGGAATAGCCAATATATCTTGCAAAATTCTCAGTGAAAAGTAAAGCAGTTGCTGCAGACATCATATAGCTCGTTATAACCCACTGCACTCCATAGAGATCAGTAGATAAAGCTCCCATCATTTTAGGCACTACAATATCAACAATTGTTGTATCAAGAATTGCCATGAAAAACCCAACCATCACAATTGCAGTAATAATTGCCCTTTCTTTTGGATTGATATTGATGTAAAAATCTTGAATATTCATAGCAAGGCTTTTAACGACTTCTTTTTATTTCAATACTGCCTCCGAGACCCACACGAAGTAGCGACCGATCTCCGGAAAGGATTTTGACCCTTACTGGGATTCTCTGGGCAAGTTTGGTAAACTCACCTGCAGAGATATCCCTAGGCACAAGGGCAAAAGTTGCTGAAGAGGCAGGAAGTATCTCCTCTACCTCACCCTCCCATGTCTTTCCAGGATAGGCATCAAGTTTTATCTTTGCTCTTGCTCCTTTGGTAACCCCACTCAGCTTTGTCTCTTCAAGAAGAACAAGAATGTAAAAACTCTCAGGATCAACTATGGCATAGATTGGCTCCCCAGGTCCAACTACGTCCCCTTCTGAATGGAATTTCTTGGCAATGTATCCCCTTAGAGGACTCCTTAAAACAGTATATTCCACAAAAAGCTCTGCCTCAGACCTCTTCTCCATCACGACTCCCTTTTGAAATCTTAGGGCTTCAACCTGTGCCTGAAGGGCCTTCACTGCATAGAACTCATTTTCAAGAATTTGAAGAGTCCTCTCTAAGACCTCAATATCCTTTTCCATCGCTGTGTATTCAGCTAAAAGCCCTCTTAACTGATCCCCAAGCTCCCTCTCCTCAGTCTCCTTTAATTCGAGATCTCTAAGGGAAATCAAACCCTCCTGATAAAGCCTCTGGAGACGTTCCCTATCCTTTCTTATCAGCTCAAGCCTTGCTTTTACCGCATCAATCTGATATTTCTTAGCCTCGCGACGATTTCTAATAGCCTCTATTTGTCGTCTTGTTTGATCTAAACGAAGCTGTAGCTCCTGCGATAACCTCTCCCGATTTAATATTAGTGACCTCTTTTCTGCATCAATTCGTCCAAGTTCCTCCTCAACCTGCCTTAAACGAATAAAATAATCCCTTGGCTCTAACTCCGCTAAAATTTCTCCTTCCTCTACCCTCTCCCCCTCACGCTTGTATAATTTAATTATTCTTCCATTGACTTTTGTAAAACTTACATAAATCATACGGTCTGCTTGAACAAAAATAGCATCAGTTGTTACATAGTTATGCCTATACCAAATGTAGTAAACAAAAAGCCCTAAAAAAATTAGAATAATACCAATCAGGAAATAAATACCAATTCTTCTGTTCATATTGCAAAACCTCAGAAGAAACTTATGAGTTTTTTAATGTCTTGATGTTATCACTCAGGTTGGCTTTTTCAAGGTAATAGTCTTTTCCTAAGGTGTGACTTATAAAGTTTCTCCATTTCACCTGCAAGGGACATCTGCTTCTCCCAAAGGCCAAAGACTTGTCCCTTCGGTAGGTATTTCCTTATGAATTCAAAGATTTCTTTTGATACTTTTCCTGCTGGTTTATACATGAATGGGGTCTGAGGAAGGGGCATAAAGGTGTGGGCATGTATTACTGCTCCCATACTTGCTAATTCTTCCATAAAGCTTATGCTCTCTTTTAGGTCCTCTTCAGTCTCCCCTGGAAGTCCAAAGATGAAATCCACTTTTGCCTTTAGACCTGCCTTGTGAGTAAGAATCACAGCTCGTCTTACGTCCTCAACTGTGTGTCCTCTTTGTAGCACTTTAAGCAGTCTTTCACTTCCTGTTTGAGCACCAATTACAAGACTGTCATTGGCACAATAGGTCTTTATCAAATTCAGGGTCTCCTCAGTTACATGTTCTGGTCTTACCTCAGAGGGAAAAGTTCCAAAAAATATTCTACCCCCATGGATTCTCGTAAGAGATGATAGCCCTCTTAATAGCTCTGTAAGATGTGGAAGATTGAGCTCCCTTCCATCTGGAGAGCCGTAGGAAAAGGCATTCGGAGTGATAAAACGAAGATCTCTAATTCCCCGTTTCAGTAGAGCTTCTGCGTAGAAGAAAATTTTCTCAAGGGAACGATGGCGTACCTTGGCACCAAAGAGCCTTGGGGTTTGACAATATTTACAGAGAAAGGGACAACCTCTTGTGATCTCAAGAGGTCCTATTTTGTTTAGTCGCAAGGAAAATGGAGGGTATTGGTCTAAATCAACCATCTCAGATTTAGATGTTCGCACAATCCTTCCTTCAGACCAATAGGCAAGTCCTCTATCTGGCAGTTCTCCTCCATCCTGCACATAGTCTCTAAGAAAAGTCAAAAAGGTCTTCTCACCTTCTCCTATAAGGACAAAGTCAAAACCCATAAGGAGTGTCTCTTGAGGTAGTGCGGAAGCATGAGGTCCACCAGCAACCTTGATTAACCTAAAAGGCCCCCTCAAATTCTTAAGTTTCTCTAATAGACTCCTTATCTCCCAAAACTGAGTTGTAAAAAAGGAAATAAACAGAAAGACCTCTTTGTAACTTGCATCAATTTCTTGAAGAAGCCTTAATAACTCCACTTGATTCTTTGGAAAGAAAACCGAATCCCTATAGGGACCCTCCAGCAAAAACTCCTCAACAGCACCGAGCAAGGCATTAAAACTATAACGATTTTCTCGCCTATGATAGAATACAAGGGCCTTTCTCACCTTTTACGACCAGATACTAATTTAAGAATTTATTACATACCCCAATTTTTACATCATTTAGAATAATTTCGATTATCTGAACTTTCAAGAAGCTAAGACATCAAAAAAATAAAAAGCATATTAGTCCCATGCACAAAAAGGTGAGTATGTAGTCACTTTCAGAATTCTTATTATTAAAGCCTAAAAAATAAAGGACAATCCAAAGAATAACATATATAAAATTGCAACAAATATGAGAAAATAAAAAATATATAGGACTTTAGATTTATTAAAATATTCTCTTATTATTGTAACCATACCATAGCTTCCATGGTAGATTGCAGAAAAGAGAAACAAGAGATAAAAAGTTTTCCATTTTGTTGAGTTAAGTCTATTTTCAATTTCAGAGGCACTATAACCATTTTCAAGGACATGAAAATATAATATGTGTAGAAGCAAGAAAAAAATTAAGAGAAAACCAGTAATTCTATGCAAGAACCAGAGCCAAACACTAATCATAAAAAGTCACCTAAAATTAAAATCAGCAAAGAAAGAATAAAAAATAGGACAATAATAGCTATATTAACATTAATATTTCTTGCAGATACAAGTTCTGATTCAAGTAGAAGAATTCTAATACCAAGACAAGTATGAATAAGAACAAGAAGAATCAATATATACTCAAAAAAGTTTATAAAAGGTATGCTCTTTAGAAAATAGTAAAATTCGTTTGTAGTATCATTTTTGAGTTTATTTGTAGTTGAGATGTGAATAAGAATAAAAAGGAAAAGGAGGATACCTGAGAGGCGATGAAGAAGGAACATTAGTCTTTCCTCCTAATTGCGGTCTTGAGAGCAAGTTTTTTGAGTTTGAAAATGTGAGCGGGAAGGTCAATCCCTTTGGGACAAGCATTGAGACACTTGAGAGCACTGTGGCAGTGAAAGAGGCCTATTTTGGAAGTGATGCGCTCGAGCCTTTCCTTGCCTGCCTGATCTCTTGTGTCGAAGATAAATCTGTAGGCTCGAAGAAGTGCTGATGGCCCTATGTAATCCTTTGATTGCTGATAGACAGGACAGGAAGTAGTGCAACAGCCACAGAGTATGCATGTTATGGCTTCAAGGATTTTTTCCTGGTCCTCAGGTCTTTGAAGGCGTTCTCTTTCAGGAGGAGGGTCCCGATTTATGAGATAGGGCATGACCTCAGCTATCTTTTCAAAGAAAGGGTCCATATCTACTACAAGATCTTTAATCACAGGAAGCCCAGGAAGAGGCTCAATGGTAATAACTTTAGGGAGCTCCTTTACTAAGGTTTGACAGGCAAGGCGATTTTTCTTATTAATTCGCATTGCACAAGAACCACATATCCCGTGGGCACAGGATCTACGAAAGGCAAGAGATGGATCTAATTCGCTTTGGATCTTGAGCAATCCATCAAGGACTCTCTCATATTCGCTGAGAACTATCTCAAAGTCCTGAAAATAGCTTTCAGGCCCACTCTGAGGATTAAATCTTTTTATACGAAAAATGTAGACTTTCTCTTCCATAGAGGAACTAAAATTTCCTCTCCTGAGGTGTAAATTTGGTGATCATTACGGGTCTATATTTAAAGACAATCTCTTCTCCCCTTTTAAAGGCAAAGGTGTGTTTTAGCCAGGCCTCATCATCTCTACTTGGGAAATCCACCCTATAGTGGGCACCTCTACTTTCAGTTCTCATAAGAGCGGATTGTGCTATAACTTCTGCTAAATTAAACATATGATAAAGCTCAAAGGCATTCAGGAGTTCCTGGTTAAAAATGAGTGAACTATCCCGTAGAGATATGTATTTGAACCTCTCGCGAAGGTCCCTAATAGACTCTATTGCCCTTTTTAAGCCCTCTTCATCTCTAAAGACTGAACAGTAGGTTGTCATTACCTCCTGAAGTTCCTCTCTGAGGTTTGAGAGCCTCTCTTTTCCTTTTCTATTTATAAAGTCTTTGATCATGTCTTTCACTCTCTCGATACGGGCCCTTGGAACTGAGCCTTTGGTGAGGTCCTTAAAGTTTTGCACAATATGTTTACCTGCCTGTCTTCCGAACACAAGTGTATCAAGTAGGGAATTACAGCCAAGTCTATTTGCTCCATGCACTGAAACACAGGCACATTCTCCAGCAGAATAGAGTCCTTCAATAAAGGTTTCCCCGATATCAGCTCTGACCCTGCCATGGATATCCGTTGGGATCCCACCCATAGCATAATGGGCAGTTGGAGCAACTGGTATTGGAGCCTCTGCAGGATCAATTCCAAGATAGATCTTACAGAAAGAGCTTATTTCAGGCAGTCTTTTTTCAATGATTTCTCTTGGGATATGTCTTAAGTCTAAGTAAACATAATCTTTGCCATTGATTCCCCTACCCTCTCTGATTTCTTGTAGCATAGCTCTTGCAACGACATCTCTTGGAGCGAGATCCTTAAGTGTAGGGGCATATTTTTCCATAAACCGTTCGCCAAGACCATTGATCAAAATCCCCCCTTCTCCTCTTGCCCCTTCAGTGATAAGGATTCCAAGACCATAGATTCCTGTTGGATGGAACTGAAAGAATTCCATATCCTCAAGAGGGACCCCTTGCTCAAAGAGCATACTGAGACACTCACCAGTGCTTGCAAGGGCATTTGAAGTTACTTTGAAGAGCCTTCCAAAACCGCCAACCGCAACGACTACCGCTTTTGCCTCAAAAATATGGAGGATTCCACTCTTTAACTCAAGGGCTATGATCCCCTGCACTTTGTTATCTTCAATTACAATGTCCAGGACTTGGCACTCTTCAAAAAACCTTACACCCAGGCGATTAGCCTGTTCAAAGAGGGCAAAAAGAACAGCATGCCCGGTTCTATCAGCAGAGTAACAGGCCCTTCTTACCGGCTCTGCCCCAAAATGCTTTGTGTGTCCTCCAAAACGCCTCTGGGCTATCTTACCCTCAGGTGTCCTGGAAAAGGGAACTCCCATGTGCTCAAGTTCTATAACCGTGGGGATAGCTTCATAACACATTAGCTCTATGGCATCCTGATCACCGAGATAATCGCTTCCTTTTACAGTGTCAAAGGTATGCCACGCGGGGTCATCTGGTTCTTCATTTCCAAGAGCTGCACCAATGCCTCCCTGGGCAGCAGTAGAATGTGACCTAGTAGGATAGAGCTTAGTTAAGACTGCAACCGATCCCACCTTTACCGCCTCAATGCTCGCCCTAAGTCCTGCAAGCCCAGAACCAATAACTACTACATCAAAATAATGCCTCTTCTCCTCCATAACGCATAAATTTTAACCCCAAAACACAGAAAATGAACTACCCATAGATACCTAAAAAGGAGGAATTATTTATTCTTTATATGGGAAATTTTTCACTTACGTAAATTTTTAAACCATTTAATGGTATAATATGATTTATTCGAAGATATTTTATCTGCTTTTAGTTATGGGGCGTCAAAGTCCTGGTTACTCAGTAACGGTCAGATTAGAGATTCCTAATGTTGTTGGTAATTTTGCCCGTATAGCTCAGGTTATTGCAAGTGCTGATGGGGACATTCGTGATATCCAAATAGTAAAAGTAGAAAAGGATAAAGTCATTAGAGACATTACTATTAATACAAAGGGTGAGGAACACGAAAAAGAAATCGTTAGAAGACTAAAAAAATTAGGTGATATAAAGGTCTTAAGAGTAGTTGATAGAACCTTTCAAATTCACGAAGGTGGAAAGATATCCATACAGAACAAGGTCTCAATAATCAATTATGAGGACCTAGCTCGTGTTTATACACCTGGTGTAGCGAGGATCTGCAAGCACCTTAAGGAACATCCTGAAGACGCCTACAGATATACAATTAAAGGCCACACTGTAGCAGTAATCACTGATGGTTCTGCGGTGTTGGGGCTTGGGAATCTTGGGCCTATTCCTTCTCTACCTGTGATGGAAGGAAAATGTATGCTCTTTAAGGAGCTTGCCAATATCGATGCCTTTCCTCTTGCTATTGGCACTCAGATAATTGAGACTTTCGTTGAGACAGTCAAATACATATCTCCTGTCTTTGGGGGAATTAATCTTGAGGATATCTCTGCTCCCAGATGTTTTGAGATTGAAAAGAGGCTCCGCCAAGAGTTAGATATCCCTGTTGTGCATGACGATCAACATGGAACTGCAATTGTAGTTCTCGCTGGTCTTATTAATGTTGAGAGAATTTTAAAGAAACGGTTGAAGGATCTAAAGATTGTCATATCTGGTGCTGGAGCATCAGGTATTGCCACTGCAAAGCTACTCCTACGCCATGGGGCTGAGAATATTATACTTTGCGATACTTATGGAACCATATATCGTGGAAGAACTGAAAATATGAATCCCTATAAGAGTGAAATTGCTGAGCTGACAAACCCAGAAAATATAAAAGGCTCCTTGTCATCTGCAATCAAGGGAGCAGACATCTTTATAGGGCTATCTGGTCCTAATATTCTCTCTCTTGATGACCTTTTATCTATGAATAAAGATAGAGTGGTCTTTGCCCTTGCCAATCCCGATCCTGAAATTGATCCAACTCTCGCAATGCCCCATGTAAGAATTCTAGCAACTGGTAGATCCGACTATCCTAATCAGATAAACAATGCCCTTGCTTTTCCAGGACTGTTTAAAGGCCTTCTTGAGGCAAAGGCCAAAAAAATTGATGAAGACATCTTTTTAGAATCCGCAAAGGCCCTTGCCCATGTCATAAAAGATGAAGAATTAAATGAGGAATACATTATTCCAAGTGTCTTTGATCGACGTGTAGTATCTGCAATTTCAAAAGCTATTATTGAATATATTAGGAAAAAGCCAGATTTACGAAAACTATAAGAAGAGGAGGGAGGGCAGGATGTGTTTAAAGGGATTAGTTGTCAAACTTAGTATTTTGTTATCCATGTTGTCCTTTATTTTTGTATCTATTAGTGAGGCCTTGGCAAAGAAGTATTATATCAAGTGGGGAGCTACTTCTGTTCGTTCTGGACTTTATGCTAACACTGTTGCTATGGCAAGGGTAGTAAATAGGGCCTATCCAGGTGAGATAGAGGTAGTAGTTGTTGAGACTGGTGGTTATCTTGAAAATCTTTCGAGACTTCAGAGAAAGGCAATTCATATAGGGCCTGCTGATGCCTCAGCAGGATATGCTAACTACATGGGAATTATTGATTTTCAGGGAAAAGCAAATCCCAATCTTAGAGCTCTCTGGGGTGGATACATTACTCCAATTCATATTGTCGTTAATGCAAAGGCTGGCATAAATAGCGTCTATGACCTAAATGGAGTGCCCTTTGCCATGAATCCTGGCACCACCTCAGGTAGACTTGTTGATCTCTTCTTTAAAGCCTTAGAAGTAAAGCCTAACTATAAAATGATGGGAATTGGAGCAAGTGTTGATGCCATGAAATCTGGTGCAGTCAAGGCCTGGTTCAAAGCAGGATTTAAAGATGCAGCTATATTAGAGCTTGAATCTACAATGGATATTAAGATTCTACCAATAACAAAGGAAATGATAGATAGATTCAATAAAGTCTACCCTGGGCAGGGGCTGACAATTACCATTCCAGCAGGCCTTTTCAAAGCTGTTAAATCACCTCAACTCAGCCTGGCCTATGTAGTTGCAGACTTTGTTGACAAAGATGTTCCTGAAGATGTTGTCTACAAGATTGTAAAGGCGGTATACAACCACAGAAAAGAAATTGTTGCCACTAATCCCACTCTCAAAGAAGGACAATTTGAGGATATGTGTGGAATGACTGTAAAGTACCTGAGAGTGCCTCTTCACAGCGGTGCAGTTAGATTTTACAGAGAAATCGGCTGTAAACTGCCAGATCATCTCATTCCACCTGAGATGAAAAGATAATAAATCTACTAAACACGCCAAATAAGGAGGTTGCATATGAGATGGAAGGGACTATCTTTACTTTTTCTTACCTTAGGTCTTCTATATAGCTTAAGCTTTGCTCAGCAAATAAATCTGAATCCCCCTAAGGGTAAACCCGAGGAGAGGCTCGTTATTCGTGGATCAGGGTTTAAACCTGAAGAAGGTATTGAGATCATCTTAAGGCTTTCAGAGCATGAAATTGTAGGGCTTGGCACTGCAAGAGTTGACCAAATAAAAACTGATAGTAATGGAACCTTTGAAGTGGAGACCGCCTTTCCTGCCTTTGCAAAGCCTGGAGTTTACGAAATTATCATCTTCGGAGATAAAGGCTCTCAAGTAACCTCTAAGATTGAAGTTCTTCCTAAGTAGGATCTATGAGAAGGCCTGAGGGAATTTGGAAATATCTGATCGGAGTAGTTGTCCTATTCTGGGTTGGCTTTATTTTCTACACTTCAATTTTTAGGCCTCTTCATCCTCTTCTTCAAGGCGGAATTGCTTTGATCTTTGCCTTAATTATTGTGTATCTCCTCTATCCTATTTCTATGAAGCTTCTTCTCAAGAGAAAATCAGGTCCTCTTATGAAGTTTCTCTTCCTTGGCACCGAGTCTTCACCTGCTCTTTTTGACCTACTTCTTTGTGGAGCAGGGGTTTTTTCGTGCCTTTACGTCATAGTAAACTGGGAATCTATTGTGATGAACCCTGGTATGTTTGAAACACAGCATCTTCTCCTCGGAGCCATCCTTATTTTAGTTCTTCTTGAAGCAACAAGAAGAAGTGTTGGAATCATCATCGCAGTTTTAGTGGGACTTTTTATAGTTTATGCTCTTTTTGGGTATAAGATCCCTGGGAGATTTGGTCATCCTGGATTTTCAATGACCGATATTCTCTATCAGCTTTACCTAATGACTGAGGGCATCTGGGGCATGCTCACAGATCTTACGAGTAGAATTATTGCACCCTTTATCTTACTTGGGCCTATTCTATTTACGACGGGAGTGGGAGATACCATAATTAAGCTTTCCCTCTATTTTGGAGGTAGGATCACAGGGGGATCAGGACACGTTGCTGTTGCCTCAAGTTCACTTTTTGGGATGCTGAGTGGATCCTCTGTTGCTAACGCAGCAACAACTGGTGCCTTTACAATACCTCTGATGAAGAGGACTGGCTTTTCAAAAGAATTTGCCTCTGCGGTAGAGGCAGCTGCCTCATCTGGCGGTCAGATTATGCCTCCAGTCATGGGTGCTGGTGTATTTGTCATGGCTGAGTTCTTAGGTATACCCTATGTGAAAATAATGATTGCTGCCCTTATACCTGCAATTATCTATTTTGTTGGAATTTCTGTAGGAGTTTGGCTTGAAGCAAAGAGAAAGAAGATGGCACCGATTCCCAAGGAACTAACTCCTACTCTTTCAGAAATCCTTCAATTCAAGACCATGGCCAGATTTATTCTTCCAATAGGTACTCTTGTAGTAATGCTTTTTCTCATGCTCCCTCCTCAACTCTGTGCCATCTGGGCGGTGATTGTTGCAATAGCACTCTTTTTGCTATTTGAGGGGTCTTTCACCATAGGCTCCCTCTCTGAGAGACTAAAAAAGATTTATGATGGCTTTTATGACGGTATTGCCAGAACGCTTGCTTGGCTCATGGTGATGATGGCCTGCGTGCAAATTATAGTTGCTCTTATCTCCTTGACTGGCTTTGGAGTAAAGATCTCAGAGTTCATTCTTGAACTTTCAGGATTTAACAAATATCTTGCCCTGACTGCGGGAATGCTTACCGCCATAATTCTTGGTATGGGCATGACTACAACTGCTGCCTATATTATTGGAGCTGCGGTGCTGGGAGGAGCTTTGAAAACGATGGGATTTGATCCTATTGCGGTTCACCTATTCATTTTCTACTTTGCCATTAAATCAGGTATAACCCCTCCAGTCTGTATCACTGTTTTTACTACCTCTGCAATTGCAGGAGCAAACTGGTTAAAAAGTGCCATCTATTCTATGAAACTTGGTATTGGTGGATACATACTTCCTTTCCTCTTTGTCTTCTATCCTGCCTATTTAATGAAGGGAAACCTCTTAGAGATAGCTCTTGCCTTGATTGGTGGAAGTATAGCTATGTTTGCTATTGAAGCTGGAGTTCTGGGGCATTTCAATGTCAGGCTGAATATTGTCTGGAGAACCCTACTCCTTTTCCTCGGTATCTTGATGATGATTCCTAAGCCTATTTATGCCCTTTCTGCCCTTGTCATCTTTCTTGTGATTGGCTTTTACTTTTCTAAGAAGCAGACCTCTTTATAGAGGAACAGGTGGGACTCTTAGGTCCCACCTGCAATTAGACCCTATTTGACGATTGGTTTGGGAGTCTTGTTAGTACTTGGTGGAAGTAAAGGCATTTCAATTTTGGGTCTCTCACCTGTTAGTGTTTTTAGAAAAGCTGTAATCTTTTTGACCTCATCATCGGTAAGCTTAATTCCAAACTGTAGAGATCCCATTATGGCAACTGCATCTTCCAAGTCCCAGACTTTACCTGAGTGGAAGTAGGGATAGGTTAGCTCTACATTCCTGAGAGAGGGTGATTTAAATACATAATCATCACTTGGGCTTTTGGTAACTTCATATCTTCCTCTATCTCCAGCAAGGAGATCTGGATCAGGTTTTTGGGCAACTCCGAAGGGAGCATACATGTTTCCCCCAAGGGTAATTCCACTATGACAGGATGCACAGCCTTTGTCCATAAAAAGCCTTAGTCCTTCTTTCTCTTCTTTGGTAAGTGCTTTTGTATCTCCTTTTAAGAATTTGTCAAAGCGAGAATTTGGCGTAATAAGAGTTGCCTCAAAGGCCTCAATTGCCTTTGCTACATTGTCAAAGGTAATAGGATCTTTTTCATTTGGAAAGGCCTTCTTAAACATTTCTACATATTGAGGTATACTCTTCAAAGTAGCAATTACCCTCTCAGGAGTATTATTCATCTCTACTGAAGCCTGTATAGGACCTTTTGCCTGCTCCATCAAATCTTTCGCACGGCCATCCCAGAACTGGGCAGTGTGAAACACTGCATTAAAAACTGTAGGAGCATTCCTTGGCCCCTTCTGCCAGCCATGTCCAATAGAGGTCTCTACATTGTCTGTCCCTCCAAGCATTACATTATGACAGGTATTACAGCTTATCAGATGTGAAGCAGAAAGCCTTGGATCAAAATAGAGATATTTCCCAAGCTCGACGAGTTCTTTGGTTAGCTTTACATCCTTGTAGGGTATAACCTCAAGTTTCTCCGGGATTGGACTAAAAAGTGCCCTTGCTCTTCTTAAAAGCTCATCATCAGGAGTTCTCGCATTAAGATAACTAACAGCTACCGCCACACCAACAGGCAAAACCGCCCATTTCGCAACCCTTCTTAGCATAGCACCACCTCCTTTGTATTTTATTTTTTTAAGAATTTTTATCGAATTTTAACATCTGTTTAAAAAATGTCAAGCTAAGAAAAAAATAAAAATAAATCAGATATTTTTAGTTTTTTAGTTTATAACTAATAAAAAACTATAACTATCTAATTGTAATAAATAGTTGTCTATCTTAGTCTTGCGGTGTAAATTTTTGAAGATGTTTACCCTAAAGAGAAAAAAAATCTTTGGTTCTGGTGCTCTCAACTGGGATATATTTTACAGAGTTAGAGATCTGAGAGAGTTCTCCTTTTTAGGTTTCTCTTTTGAACCAGGAAAGGAATATGTCTTTGAAAGACCTATTTTTCTTGAACTTCTGAAGGTCCTTGAGAAAGAGGCAGAGCTTATATATCAGTGTGGAGGAGGCTCTTCTGCGAATACAATATATGCTCTCAGCACCTGGGGATTTCAAACAGGGTTTGTGGGAGCAGTTGGAGAGGACCAATTTGGTGAGAGGATTTTGAAAGAACTCTCTCAAGAGGGTGTTGACACAACTTTCATAAGAAAAGGTGGACAAACGAGCTTAGCCATTATCTTACTTGACCACAGCAAGGACAGAACAATCATTGTAAGTCCTGGGACCTCAGAGACAATTCTTCTTGAGCTAAATCTAAGGAGTCTGCCTCCTGGATTTTATCATCTAAGCTCTCTTGCAAGTCCTGAGGGAAGATCCTTTCATCAGGCCCTTGTAGAACAACTTGAATACCCTTTCTCCCTTGATCCAGGGGAGATTTACTCAGACTTAGGTAAAGATTTCCTCATCCCCTTTCTTCAGAAAGCTCTTTTACTTTTTATAACAGAAGCTGAACTGAGAAAAGCAGGTCTTACAGTAGATGGTGTTTTAGACCTAAGGGTTAGATACCTATTTGTAAAAAGGGGACAGCATGGTGCTTTAGGGGTGATGCGACGAGAGGTCCATAGGAGTTCTGTCTTTCCAGTAAAAGAAATAGTTGACAATACAGGTGCTGGTGACTATTTCAATGCAGGAGTCCTTGCAGGTTTTTCCTTAGGATTAAGTTTGGAAGCCTCTCTTGAACTTGCTCTCTTTTCCGCAGGTCTCAGCCTTAGAGCCTATGGAAGAGGTGGCATCCTCTCTAAGGAAGAGTTTAAAAAATTTTTAAAGAGATTAAAATAAACAAAATATGGACCTCTACTCGGATGTCTTCGTTGAGCACAAAAGTTTTTTAAGAGTTAGGCTTGAGCCAAGGGGCATTGAGGAGCTTTCAACTGGGTTAGATTTTGGTGTCTCTGTGAGAGAAATCACAAAGGATCTAAAGAATATCGTTTATTCAAGTTCTGAAAACATGGAAACCCTTTTAAAAGAGAAAGCAAGTAGCTTTCTCAAAGAGGAAGTGTTAAAGAAGACCCTCTCATGGATTAGTGAGCTTCGAAAAAAGGGAGGATCTTTTTTGATCCCTCCAGATCCCTTTCTAAGAACCCTTGAGGAGTTAAAGAAAAGACTTCCAAATTCTCCTAAGATAAAGCACTATCAGCTCACACTCAGTCAGAGTGTGAGTGAGGTTTTGATTGGAAATTCAGAGGGATTTTTAGGGACTCTAAGAAAGAGGTACTTTCGGGCTGTTGTAGTTGTTGTTGCAGAGGATAGTGGAAAGCTTGAGAGAGGCTATGAGGTTAGGGCTTATCCTTTGAGTTTAGAGGAGGTTCTTGAGCAGGATCCGGAGTTTTTTTCAGTTGCAGAAAGGGCAGGCAACCTTGCTTTGATTATGCTCTCTGCTAAAAGGGCTCCTGCTGGGGTGATGCCAGTCGTACTCTCAGGGGAAGCTGGAGGGACTATGATTCACGAAGCAGTGGGACATGGTCTTGAAGCAGATCACGCAGAAGAGGGCCTTTCTGTCTATTCTGGCAGACTTGGAGAGCAGGTTGCAAGCCCTCTAATCACGGTGATTGATGATCCTACTCTGCCAAATCTCTATGGATCTTATGAAATTGATGATGAGGGAACGCCTGCAAAGAGGACCATCCTTATTGAAAGAGGGATCTTAAAAGATTTTCTCTACGACCGCTATTCTGCCCTCAAATTTGGCAGAGAGCCAAATGGCCATGGTAGAAGGGAAAGTTTTCGTCATCTTCCCATTCCTCGTATGAGTAATACCTTTATTGCTCCTGGCCCTCACAGAGCAGAGGATATCATCAAATCAATTGACCGGGGGCTCCTTGTTAGGAAAATGGGAGGAGGAGAGGTGAATCCTCTTACCGGAGACTTTGTATTTGAGGTAAGAGAGGGATATTATATTGAAAATGGTGAAGTTGCCTATCCCGTAAAGGGTGCCACTCTTGTAGGAAATGGACCGAAGGTTCTTGAAATTATTGATATGGTTGCAAATGATCTCCATTTTGATCCTGGAACCTGTGGCAAAGATGGACAGGGAGTTCCTGTTTCTGATGGCCAACCTACTCTTCGTATCCCTGAAATCACTGTTGGTGGCACTCTATAGAAGGGAGCCCTATGTGCGGGATTGTAGGCATCTACGGAGTTGAAGAGGCCTCTAAATACCTCTACTTTGGGCTCTACTCACTACAACATCGTGGACAAGAAGGCGCAGGCATTGCGGTATTTGATGGAAAAAAAATCAGAGAATATAAAAACTTGGGGCTTGTTAGTGAGGTCTTCAATGAAAAAGTTCTTCAGGAGTTACCAGGTGAGATTGGTATAGGACATGTTCGATATTCTACCACAGGATCTTCAGTTCTTCAGAATGTTCAGCCCTTCTGTGTAAAGCATGCAGGAAAAACGCTCGCACTTGCCCATAACGGAAATTTGATTAATGCCTATAGACTTCGCTGTGACCTAGAAGAAGAGGGCCATATCTTTCAAACTACCCTTGACAGTGAAGTTATCGTTCATTTGATTGTAAAGAATTTGAAGATTGGTCTAGTTGATGCTATAGCCCATACGATGCAGAGAATAAAAGGAGCCTATTCTGTTCTTCTTCTATATGATGACATCCTTGTTGCTTTTAGAGACCCCTGGGGATTTAGGCCCCTTGCTCTGGGGATGTTAAATGGAGGCTATGTTGTTGCCTCTGAAACCTGTGCATTTGATCTTCTCGGTGCAGAATATTTGAGAGACGTTGAACCAGGAGAAATTTTACTCATTAATGAAAACGGCCCTAAAAGTTACTACCCCTTTAGAGAAACTCCCCAACCTCTCAGTCATTGTATCTTTGAATTTATCTATTTTGCAAGACCAGACAGTCTGATATTTCAAAAAAATGTCTATATAGTACGTAAAAATTTAGGAATTAATCTGTATAAGGAGTGTCCCCTTGAAGCAGATTTAGTAATGCCCTTTCCTGATTCGGGGACCTATTCCGCTCTTGGCTATGCCAAAGCAAGTGGGCTTCCTCTTGAGTTTGGTGTAATTAGAAATCACTATGTAGGTAGGACCTTTATTGAGCCCTCTGAGAGACTGCGCGATCTCTCTGTGAGGATGAAACTTAATCCTGTTAAAGAAGTTATAAGAGGAAAGGAAGTAATCGTTATTGATGACTCCCTTGTAAGGGGAACAACAAGTAAAAATCGCATAAAGAGCATCAAACTTGCTGGAGCAAAAAAAATACACTTTCTTATATCCTGTCCTCCTCTCAAATTTCCCTGCTTCTTTGGTATTGACTTTCCAAAGGCCTCTGAACTCATTGCTTCAAAACATTCTGTGGAAGAAATCCGCAAATTTCTGGACATTGACACTCTTTATTATCTAAGTCTCGATGGTCTTCTTGATTCAGTAGGAGATCTACGAGATAAGGTCTGCCTTGCCTGCTTCACTGGAAATTATCCCTTAGAAGTAGACTTCTCCTTTAGAAAAGACATCATCGAACGCTAAAGGTCTAACCTCCCTTTAAATTAGGTAATTCTGCATTAATTTGTAGTATATAAGAATAAATTTTAGGAGGAGGTGGGCCATGTTTAAAAGATTGGTTCTTACTTTGATACTGGTTTTATTTGGACTTGGTGGAAATGCCCTCTCTTATGACAAGGAGCTTGCTAAACGATTTGATATGATGTTTTCCATGATGACTCCTGAGATGATAGCTAAAAGACCCTGTCAAGTTACAACTAATCAATTAATCGAAATGATAAAGAAAAAAGAGCCTTTTGTCATCCTTGATGTTAGGACTCCCCAAGAAATGGCCATAGTGGGTATTACTTGGAAAGATAAATTGGAGATCCCCATGGATAAGCTATTTAAACCTGAAAACCTTGCTAAACTTCCAAAGGATCGTAAGATTATCGTAGTGTGCCACACTGGAGATAGAGCTGCTGCAGTGACTGTAGCCTTGAGAGCTATAGGATTTGAACAGGCCTTTCAGTTTAGAGGTGGCATAGCTGAGATGGCAAGAGAGGTCGGAAGAAGCCTCGGTGTAGTCGTCTTTGAATAAAGAAATTTAGTTTAAAAAAATTTAATATTCTAATAAAATTACTTACCCCTGGGAAATACCCAGGGGTTTTTTCATATTCTCCTAAAGTTTTTAACAGGTCTCTTTTTTCTGGTGAACAGGTCATTTTGTGGTAAATTTGTGGTAAAATTTGAGATAATCCTTTGTGGAGGGGGAGATGCAGGTCGTAGTTATTGGAGCAAATGCCTGTGGGGCAAAGGCAGGCTGTAGAATAAAGAGACTAAATCCAAAGGCGGAGGTAATACTTATAGACAAGGACGAGGTTATCTCCTATGGTGCCTGTGGAATCCCCTACTTCATATCAGGAGATGTTCCCAATGAAAATGCCTTAAGAGAAACCTCCTATCATGTAGTAAGAGATGAACGGTTTTTTGAAAATGCCAAAGGGCTGAAAGTGCTTATCAAAACGCTTGCAGAAGAGATTGACAGAACCAGAAAGACTGTCAAGGTGCGTTATTTAGAGACAGGGAAAACTGAAGAAATTCCCTATGACAAATTGGTAATTGCCACTGGATCTCTTCCAAGAAGGCTTAATGTGCCAGGTGAAGACTTGGATGGCGTTTATACTATTTCGAGCTTTAAAGGGGCTATAGAGATTAAGGAGAGGATTGCAAGAGGGGAAGTGGAGAAGGTTGCGGTTATTGGGGCTGGACTTATTGGACTTGAAATGACAGAAGCCTTTAGAGATCTTTGGGAACTTGATGTAACCCTTCTTGAGTATTTTCCCCAAATTTTGCCAAGGAATCTGGATCCCTTTATGGCAAGGATTGTAGAGAGGCATCTTAAGCAAAAGGGAGTTAACCTTTTACTCAATGCAAGGATTAAAGAGATAGTAGGTAAAGAAGGAAGGGTGAGAGGGGTTCAAACTGAGAATGAATTTATTGAGGCTGATTTAGTGATTGTGGCAGTTGGTGTGATTCCCAATTCGGAACTTGCGAGAAAGGCTGGCATACTTGTATCTCCAACCACAGGTGGCATAATTGTCAATGACCGCCTTCAGACCTCTGATCCCGACATCTATGCTGGAGGAGACTGCATTGAAATACCTCACCTAATTACAGGGAAAAAGGTAGTCATGCCCATGGGATCTCTTGCAAATAGACAAGGGCGAGTTATCGGATCTAATATAGCTGGATATCCTGCAGTATTTAAAGGCACAGTGGGAGCTTTTATCTTGAAATGTTTTGAGCTCTCAATAGGTGGTGTGGGCCTAACCCTATCTCAGGCTAAGCAGGAGGGTTTTAAAGCAGATTATGCCCTAAACAACCAAACTGAGAGGTCTCACTTTTATCCCGATGCTAAATATGCCTACTATGCCCTTATCTTTGATAGGGAGACCACAAGGGTTCTTGGTTTCCAGGCAGTAGGTCCTCTTACAGATGGAACTCTCGCAAGACTCCATGCCATATCAAGTATACTTCCCCACAAACCCCTTGTTGAAGACCTCCTACAGCTTGAATTAGCCTACGCCCCACCCTTTAATTCTGCCCTTGATCCTATCCATGATACTGCCCATGTTGCAGATAACCTCATTAAAGGGCTCTTTAGATCCATCTCTTGGGAAGAGGTACTATCAAGACTTAAAAGGGGGGATGAAAATACTCTTGTCCTTGATCTTAGGCATCCAAAGGAAGCTGAATTTAACCTGAAAACTTACAAAAATGTAAAACACATCCTCTATCAAGAATTTAGACACCACCTCCAAGAAATACCTCAAGATAAAGACATAATTCTCATTTGTAACTCCTCTCGTAGAGCCTATGAAGTTGCGAGAATTCTTCAGGCTGAAGGGTTTGAGAGGATCTATGTTCCTCTTGGGGGAGTGAGTTTTCCTGTTAGGTGGGGAGAGAAGATTAAATGAAATTTCAAGCGGTAAGAGGTTTTAAAGACTGGCTTCCAGAGGAATTCATTAGGTATCACTATCTTATTGAAGTTGCAAGAAAGCACCTGAGGAGAGCTAATTTTAAGGAAATAAAGCTTCCTATTTTAGAGAAGACTGAGCTTTTTGTGCGTTCAATAGGGGAGGTTACCGATATTGTTCAAAAGGAAACCTATAGTTTTCAGGATAGGAATCAGGAATGGTTGACTCTGAGGCCTGAAGCAACCGCAGGGATTTGCAGGATGTTTATTGAACAGGGGCTACATGTCAGACCAAAACCTATTAAAATTTTTACCATTGGACCGATGTTTCGCCATGAGAGGCCTCAAAAAGGTCGGCTTAGAGAATTCTACCAGATTGATGTAGAATTTTTTGGGAATCTTTCACCTTACCACGAGGTTGAGCTCCTTGAGTTAGCCTTGACTATTTTAAACGATCCTTTTCAGGGACGGGAGGTAGAAAAAAATCCTTTTATACTTGAGATTAATAGCCTTGGATGTCCTGAGTGTAGACCTACCTATAGAAGTTATCTCGTTGAGGCCCTTTCCGGGGCCAAGGAGGATCTCTGCAAAACCTGTCAGGACAGACTTTTGAGAAATCCCTTGAGAATCCTTGATTGTAAAGAGCCCCTCTGCAGAGAGACAGTAGGGGCCCTTAAACCTATCTCTGACTTTTGGTGTAACACCTGTAGAGCCCACTTTGAGGCCATAAGAGAACTTCTCGAGCTTAGAAGGTTGCCCTATGTCGTTAATCCCCTTTTAGTGAGAGGGCTTGATTACTATGTGAGGACCATTTTTGAGATTAAGGGAGAGGGGCTTGGAGCTCAGGATACGGTCTGTGCGGGTGGTAGATATGACTATCTTTTAAGAGAACTTGGGGGGCCCGATATTCCTGCAACTGGCTTTGCAATAGGGCTTGAAAGATGGGCCCTCGTTGTTTATCAGAAAAACGAAGACCTTGGTAGACATTTGGAAAAGACCCTTAATCCAGAGCTCTTCTTCATTCCTCTAGGGGAAGAAGCAAGAAGGAAAGGATTGAAACTGGTAAAGGACTTGAGAGATTCGGGCTATCAGGTGGAGGCTCTTTATGAAGAGAGAAGTCTAAAGGCCCTAATGAGAGAAGCAGATAAAAGCGGTGCCAAACTTGCTCTTATCCTTGGAAGCGAAGAATTAGAAAAAGAAGCTATCTTAGTTAAAGATCTAAAAACAGGCACCCAGAAGGTCATTTCTCTTAGCCAGCTCAAAAACTTTATTGAAGAGGTCTTAAGGAGTGAGAATATTTCCTAACTTGGACGATTTTTTGAAGCTAACTGAGCACTATAATATTATCCCAGTCTATACTGAAATTCCAGCTGATCTTGAGACACCTATCTCACTCTTCTACAAACTCTTTGACGGGAGAGATCATCTTTTTCTCCTTGAGAGTATGGAAGGACCAGAAAAGTGGGCTCGCTATAGTTTCATTGGTTTTGATCCCTATATTATTTTCAGAAGCAAAGGTAAAAGTGTATGGATCACTGAGGATAGAGAAAGGACCTTTGTTTCACCTGATCCTTTTTCAGAATTAAAGGCACTTCTTCAACAACAAAGAGCCCCGCTTGTATCAGAGCTCCCTCGCTTTTACGGTGGTGCAGTAGGTTATGTTGCCTACGAGATGATTTCCTTTTTTGAGAAGAGAATTGGTAGAGGGATTGATACCCTCAATTTTCATGACCTTTTCTTCATTTTTCCTGAGAAACTACTGATCTATGATAGACTTCGACACTCCTATATTATATTAAAATTAGTCCGTATAGGCGAAAATACCTCTCTCCAGTCTTTGTATCTGGATGGAGTCGAAGAGATAAAAAAATTGATTTCAGACATTAGGACAAAGCAGATTTGTCTGCAAGTTCCACGTAAAACTCTAACACTTCAAGGGGAGATGGAAAGAGAGACCTTTCTTTTAATGGTCAAGAAAGCCAAAGAATATATTGCAAATGGAGACATCATTCAGACTGTGCTTTCTCAGAGATTTTTTACTAAAGATGAACTTCTTCTTGACCCCAATGTCTCTTTTTTGCTATATAGGGGACTAAGAAAAATAAACCCCTCTCCTTATATGTTCTATATTAAGCTTGGAGATGAGATACTCATTGGTTCTTCTCCTGAAATCCTTGTGAGAGTTGAGGGAGAGAGGATTGAAACTCGTCCTATTGCAGGCACGAGAAGACGAGGTAGAAATGAAGAAGAAGACCAAGCTCTTGAAGAGGAATTAAGGACTGATGAAAAGGAGCTAGCAGAGCACATTATGCTTGTTGATCTTGGGAGAAATGATTTGGGTAGAGTTTCCAGATATGGCACTGTTGAGGTATACGACCTTTTGACTATTGAGCGTTATTCTCATGTTATGCATCTTGTGTCAGGTGTGAAAGGGCTTCTTCGGGAAGGGGAGGATATGTTTTCTGCCTTTAGGGCCTGTTTCCCAGCAGGGACAGTTTCTGGGGCACCTAAAATAAGGGCTATGGAGATAATTCTTGAGTTAGAGAAGAAGGTAAGAGGTCCATATGCTGGTGCTGTAGGATATTTTGGTTTCAATGGAAAGATGGATTTTTGTATTACAATTCGCACCTTCTTTCAAAGAGATGATTGTCTTTACTTGCAGGCAGGAGCTGGAATCGTTGCTGACTCAGTGCCAGAAAAGGAATACGAGGAGACAATAAATAAGGCAAGGGCCCTCGAAAAGGCTCTCGAACTCTTTAATCAGGGCTATTTTCTATGAGGAGAATCCTAATCATAGATAATTACGATTCCTTTACTTATAATCTTGTTCAACTTGTAGGAATTATGGTTGAGCGACTATGGGGTGGAGAAATCTTTGTATTTAGAAATGATGAAATTACTATAGAAAAGGCCCTTGAACTTCAACCAACACATTTGATAATTTCACCTGGTCCCTGCACCCCAAATGAGGCAGGGATTTCTATGGAGTTAATTCTCACCATGGCTGGAAAGGCTCCAATATTAGGAGTCTGTCTAGGGCATCAGTGTCTTGCTCAAGCATTTGGAGGAAAAATAATAAGAGCCAAAAGACTTATGCACGGAAAAGTAAGTAGCATCTACCATGATGGAAAAGGGGTCTTTAAGGATCTTCCTAATCCCTTCACCGCAATGAGATATCACTCTCTTGCAGTTGATCCTGAAGTGCTACCTCCAATTTTTGAGATATCAGCAAGAAGTGAAGACGGTGAAATTATGGGAATTCGCCATCGCTACCTCCCCTTAGAAGGAGTTCAGTTTCACCCCGAATCCATAGGAACCTCACTTGAAACCTGGATGAAGTTAAAAAAACCTCCAATAAACTGGGATTTTAGAGGAGAGGAACTTCCAGAAGGAGTAAAGATTCTCAGAAATTTTCTCAATATTAGTCTATGATTTCACTTTTTGCAGAAATTGTAAGAAATTTCCTTATTTGGTGTTATGTCCTAATAACAGTGCCTACTTTCGGGCTTGTGGCTATCATCACTAAGAGACACAACTTAGCAACCATCTGGTGTAAAGGACTCCTTTGGCTTCTTGGTTTAAGAATTAAAGTCAGTGGTCTCGGGTTACCTCCAAGGGGAAGACAATATGTTTTTTTCTCCAATCACCAGAGTCAACTAGATATTCCTGTTCTGGAAAAGGTGCTGAGAGACTATAATATCCGTTTCTTAGCCAAAAAAAGTCTCTTTAAGATTCCCTTTTTTGGTTGGGGCATTGGTGCACTTGGATATATACCAGTTGAGAGGGATGATCCACGAGAAGGTTTAAAGAGTATCATAGCCTGTGTAGAGAGCCTAAAAAAAGATAGAATCTCCCTTGTGATTTTCCCAGAAGGGACACGGAGTGCAACTGGAGAGCTTCTTCCCTTTAAGATTGGAGGTTTTTTAGTTCCTCTTAAGGCTGGTGTTGCGATTTGTCCCCTTGTGATAATAGGGACGAGAGATGTCTTACCAAAGGGCAGTCTTTGGTTCAATTTGCGAAAAAGGAAAGAGATTATCGTGACAATTGGACCAGTAATTGAAGTTGAGGGTCTTAGTCTTAAGGACAAAACCTATCTTGCTGAAGAGGTTAGAAAATTTATGGAGGGTGTCTTAGAAGAGAATAAAAAGTTTGTATCCTCTGTGAGGTGAGAAGAGATGGGTGAGATCATAGTTGTTCCTTTGGAAGAAGAGCTAAAGGATAGCTATCTTGATTACGCAATGAGCGTTATTGTTGGCAGGGCCCTTCCAGATGTAAGAGATGGGCTTAAGCCAGTTCAGAGGAGAATACTTTATGCTATGTATGAAACTGGCAATGACTGGAATAAGCCTTTTAGAAAGAGTGCAAGAATTGTAGGTGAAGTCATTGGTAAATATCATCCTCATGGAGATGTACCAGTCTATGAGGCTATAGTCAGGATGGCTCAAGATTTCACGATGCGATATCCCCTTATAGATGGCCAGGGGAACTTTGGATCTGTTGATGGCGATGCCCCTGCACAAATGCGTTATACAGAGGTCAGACTTACTAGAATTGCCCACACCCTCCTTGATGACCTTGATAAAGAGACTGTAGAGTTTGTTCCTAACTATGATAACACTCTGAGGGAGCCCGTAGTTCTTCCATCTAAACTCCCAAATCTACTTGTTAATGGATCCTCAGGAATTGCTGTTGGAATGGCTACAAATATTCCTCCTCATAATCTCTGTGAGGTCGTAGATGGCCTTCTTGCTCTACTTCGAAATCCTGATCTCACTAATGAGGAGTTGATGGAATATGTTAAAGGTCCTGATTTTCCCACAGGGGCAATTATTGTTGGGAAGGAAGGAATAAAGAAGGCCTACGAAACAGGAAAGGGTTTAATAAAGCTTAGGGCAAAGTATAAGATTGAGCGAGAGAAGGACAGGGCGCGAATCGTCTTTACTGAGATTCCCTATCAAGTAAACAAAGCAAAGGTAGTCGAACGTCTGGCAGAGCTTGTAAGAGACAAAAAACTTGAAGGAATATCTGATATCAGAGACGAATCAGATAGGGAGGGCTTGAGAGTTGTGGTTGAGCTTAAAAAGGAGTGGGCTCAGGCACCTCATACTATCTTAAAGAAGATTTTTGAGCTAACTCCACTTGAGACTACCTTTGGAATTATCTTTCTTGCCCTTGTGCAGGGACGACCTGAGTTACTCACACTAAAAGACATGTTACAACATTTCTTAAATTGGAGACGAACTGTTATTATCAGAAGGACTCAATACGAACTTAGGAAAGCAAGGGAGAGAGCCCACATCCTTGAAGGCTTTTTAAAAGCCCTGTCTCATTTGGATGAAATAATTGAGCTCATAAAGAGTTCTGATACTCCTAAGACCGCTAAAGAAAAATTAATTTCTCGTTTTAATTTTACAGAAATTCAAGCCCAAGAGATACTTAATCTACGTCTTCAAAGACTTACCGCCCTTGAAAGGGAGAAAATTCTTTTAGAACATGAGGAGCTAAAAAGAGCTATAAGTTACTATGAAAAGATACTTACTCATGAGCCGACCCTCATAACGGTGTTGGAGGAGGAACTTAAGGAGTTAAAGGAGCAATTTGGAGACAAGAGAAGGACACAAATTTTAGAAAGGGACATCGAAATTGTTGAAGAAGAAGCAAGACCTCAGGAACAGGTGCTTTTTGTAATCAGTGAAGAGGGCTACGTGAGAAAGATTCCTATTGAACAGTTTTCTGCACAAAAAAGAGGGGGAAAAGGAGTTATTGTTTTTTCAGGAGAGGAAAGACTCCGAGTTGCTCTTCAAGTGAGTTCTCAACAGGAGATACTCTTATTTACAAAAGAGGGACGGGTCTATCCTCTAGACCTAAAGCAGATCCCTCCTTCTACAAGACAGAGTAAAGGCACTCACATAAAAAATTACCTTGCAGGTTTTGAAGGAGAGCCCGCTTTTGTTCTTCCCTTTGAAGCTGACAAGTATCTCCTACTTATTACTAAAGGAGGTATAACTAAAAAAATCTCCTTTGAAGAATTACGAGGTCTAAGGCGAAGCGGAGTTTCTATAATAGTTTTAAAAGGTGAGGATAGACTGGTTTCAGGGACTGCGGTGCAGGAAGGAGATCATGTATTAGTGTTGACGAGATGGGGACAGGGATTGCGATTTTCCGAGGATGAAGTAAGACCCATGGGGCGACAGGCTGAAGGAGTGATTGGTGTAAGGCTCGATGAAAAAGATGAAGTCCTTCTGGTTGAGGTTGTTGGGGATTCCAACTACCTCTTTACTGTTACTGAGAAAGGATTTGGAAAAAAAACACCCCTTTCAGAATTTAGAGCTCAGGGTAGAGCTGGAAAGGGAATAATTGCTCATAGTCTAACTGAGAAAACTGGTCTCCTTGCTGGCGGAGCTCTATTGAAGGGTGGTGAGGAAATTTTACTCTTTTCCTCATCGGGAAAGGTAATTAGAATTGAGGAGTCAGAGGTGCCAGAACTTGGAAGAAATGCCAAGGGGGTCCGACTTATGAGTCTTCTCCCGGGAGAGAGCTTGGTGGGGCTTCTAAAAATAGGTTCCATAGAACAAAAAAAATTCTGATTAATTGTCAGGGAGATATTTTATGTTATTTTTAGAAAAAATTTTTAGGGGGATAGGGGCAAAATGTCAAGGAAGATCCGGCTTGCAATAGTGGGTGTGGGGAATTGTGCAAGTTCCTTAGTGCAAGGTATCTATTATTATCAGGGGAAGAGTGAGGCTGAATATCGAGGGTTGATGTTTGCTGACATTGGTGGATACAAGCCTTCTGACATTGAAGTTGTCTGTGCTTGGGATATTGATGCAAGAAAGGTTGGCAAAGACCTTTCAGAGGCTATTTTTGCTCCCCCAAATTGCACAACTGTTTTTTATCCTAATATTCCGAAAACGGGTGTCACGGTAAGGATGGGTAAAGTTCTTGATGGTGTGGCAAGACATATGAAAGGCTATCCCTCTGAGAGGACTTTTGTTCTGGCTACTCAGAAGGAGGATGAGTTGGAAGATGTAGTTGCTTGTTTAAGAGATGTGCAGGCGGATGTATTAATCAGTTATGTCCCTGTGGGATCTGAAGAGGCATCACGCTTTTATGCTGAAGCCTGTCTTAGGGCAGGAGTTGCCTTTATAAATGCCATGCCCACCTTTATTGTTTCTGATCCCGAATGGGGGGCCCGTTTTGAAAAAGAGGGGATTCCTGCAGTTGGAGATGATATTAAGTCCCAGCTTGGAGCAACTATTCTTCATAGAACTCTTGTACAACTCTTTGTGGATAGAGGTATCCCCATTAAAAGGACCTATCAGTTAAATTTTGGTGGAAATACCGATTTTCTCAATATGCTTGAACGTGAGCGTCTCTCCACAAAAAAGGTCTCAAAAACTGAAGCAGTAACAAGTCTCATTCCCTATGACATTGGATGGGAAAATATTCACATTGGTCCATCTGACTGGGTACCCTGGCTCAAAGACAAAAAGATAGCCTATATCAGGATTGAGGGTGAACACTTTGGAGGAGTCCCCATGTCAGTGGAAGTGAAATTAGAGGTAGAGGACTCTCCAAACTCTGCAGGCTCTGCAATAGATGCCATAAGATGTGCTAAACTTGCTAAAGATCGAGGCATTGGTGGGCCCCTTACATCTATATCTGCCTATACGATGAAACATCCTCCTAAGCAATTCCCAGATCATATAGCAAGACAGATGGTCCTTGAATTCATTGAAGGTAAAAGAGATAGATAAGTAGATGGAGGCATAAGGTATGGAGCTTTCTCAGAGACTGAAGAAGATACCACCCTACCTGTTTGTAGAATTGGACAGACTTAAGAGGAGAAAGGTTGAGGAAGGGGCAGATGTGATAGACCTTGGAATTGGAGATCCTGATATTCCTACACCTCAGGAGATAGTTGAAACAGCAAAGAGAGCTCTTGAGAAGTCAGAATATCATCGTTATCCTGCAAATCCTGGCAGTCTTTTCTTCCGCAAGGCTTGTGCCCAATACATGAAAAGACGCTTTGGAGTGACCTTTGATCCAGAGCGAGAGGTCCTCGCTTTAATTGGTTCTAAGGAGGGGATTGCTCATTTTCCAATTGCCTTTGTCAATCCAGGTGATATTGTGCTCTGCCCAGATCCTGCCTATCCTGTCTATCATCTTGGCACAATCTTTACAGATGGAGAGCCCTATTATCTACCTCTTACCTGGGATAAAGATTTCCTGCCAGATCTTGGCTCAATTCCTGAAGAGATTCTCAGACGCACAAAGATTCTCTGGCTAAACTATCCAAATAATCCAACCGGAGCAGTTGCCTCAAAGGAATTCTTTCAAGAGGCCATAGATTTGGCAAAAAAATACGACTTTATAGTTGCCCATGACTCTGCCTATGTGGAACTCTATTTTGAGGAACCTCCTGTTAGCATCTTTGAAGTTGATGGAGCAAAAGATGTAGCAATTGAATTTCATAGTCTTTCAAAGACTTTTTGTATGACTGGTTGGAGGATTGGTTTTGCAGTTGGAAATGGGGAAATTGTTCAGGCTCTGGCAAAAGTAAAGAGTAATTTTGACTCTGGCGTATTTACAGCCATTCAGGAGGCTGGAGCTTTTGCTTTGGAAAATCTCGACACTCTTGTCCCACCGCTTAGAAAGATCTTTCAGGAAAGAAGAGACTTTTTATATGAAGAGTTGAAAAAACTTGGCTATGAGCTCAAAAAACCTCAGGCTACTTTTTATCTCTGGGTCAGGGTTCCTTCTGGATATAGTTCCTCTGAGTTCTGCAAAAAGGTCCTTGAAGAATTGGCCATAGTTGTAACACCAGGCAATGGTTTTGGCTCAGCAGGAGAAGGCTATTTTAGAATTGCCCTCACTGTTGACATTGAACGCCTCAAGGAGGCAGTAAGAAGATTGGGAACCTTGAAACTCTAAAGAGAGCCTATTTATCTATCGGATCCAATCTCGGAGACCGTCTTGAAAATATCAGGAAGGCTCTAAGGCTTATAGAGGATCTCCCCTCAATCATAGAGAGAATCTCTCCGATTTACGAAACCGCTCCCATTGGTTTTGCAAGTTATAATTATTTCTATAACCTGGTGATAAGGGTGAGGACCTTTCTCTCTGCATCAGCTCTCTTCTTGGGTTTAAAGAGGATTGAGTTTTTACTTGGTCGCAAGCCTTCAAAGAAGCTAAGTGATAGAATTATTGATATAGACATTGTCCTCTATGAAGACCTTGTTATGGAGTCTGAATTTCTTTCAATACCACATCCAAAGGCTTGGGAGAGGGCCTTTGTGATCTATCCACTTTTGGAGCTGAAGGAACCAATCTCTGATCCAAAAAGTGGAAGACCACTGGAAGAAATTTACTGGGAAAAGAAAGAAAGCTTAGCAAAACAATACCTAAAAATGCTAAAAATTCATCCACCTTTATGAAATATCTCCTTTTAGCCCTTTTAATTTTTCTTCTTTTTTGGTATTATAAGAAAAAAAGGAAAAAAGGCCTCAAAAAGGGAGTTGAGACCTCGATTGCTGAAATGAGTCCCTGTGCTAGGTGTGGGGTCTATTTCCTACCAAGGGAGGGTAAATCCTTAAAGAAAGAAACTGAGAGTCTGGTCTTCTGTTCAGAGGCCTGTTTAAGAGAATACCTTGAAAAAAAGGGAGGGTAGGGAATGTTAGGGTTTTTTTTAGCCCTAGCTCTACTCTTTTCCACTGATCTTGTTCATGCCTCGAAGATTTATATCTATGAGGATCCTGAAACTGGAGAGAGATTCTATTCTAATATTAAGCTTGATGAAAATTTTCGTATTTATATGAAACTTCCTACAAGACGAAACAGACTACCCTCTGCCCAAGGTCTTACAGAACTAAAAAGAAATTTCAATAGCCATGCACTTAGAGCTAAGTTTGACGAGATCTTTGAGGAGGTCTCTAGAAAATTTAACCTTGATCCCCATCTTTTAAGAGCGGTAGCAAAGGTAGAGTCAAATTTCAATCCTACAGCAGTCTCCCCTAAGGGGGCAATGGGAATTATGCAATTGATCCCCTCAACTGCAAGACTTGTGGGTGTCAACAATCCCTTCGATCCTGTAGAAAACATTTATGGAGGTGCGAAATATCTCAGGATGCTTCTTGATGAATTTGGAGATCTAAAGCTTAGTCTTGCTGCATACAATGCAGGCCCTCTTGCAGTTAAGACTTATGGAGGGATTCCTCCCTATCCAGAGACTATTAACTACGTTAGAAATGTCCTTTATTACTACGATCTCTTTAGGCAGGGAAGACTTTAAGGGATAGGCTTTAAACTACAAGCATTACATCCTTAAGCTTATCAAGATTATCCAGGGCTTTCCCTGCACCGAGAGCTACACAAATAAGAGGATCCTCTGCTATCCTTACTGGAAGGCCTGTCTCTTGGGCTATTAGTTTATCTAAGTTTTTGAGTAAGGCTCCCCCACCTGTCAACATAATACCTCTATCTACGAGATCTGCTGAAAGTTCTGGTGGAGCCTCTTCAAGGACCTTTTTAATGGCCTGAACTATTAGATCAATAGGCTCTCTTATGGCTTCTTGGATTTCCTTTGATGATATTACAATGGTTTTAGGAACACCTGAGATAAGATCTCGTCCCTTAATTTCCATTGTCGCATAGGGCTCCTCTGGCAAGACATCTCCGATGTTAATCTTCACTTGTTCCGCAGTTGCTTCGCCAATGAGTAGATTATAACGCCTCTTCACATACTGAACGATTGCTTCATCAAGTTTATCACCTGCAACCTTAATCGAGTGGGAAATTACAATTCCTCCGAGAGAGATCAACGCAACTTCAGTAGTTCCTCCACCTATATCTACAACCATACTGGCAACAGGTTCTGTAATCGGAAGTCCTGCACCTATAGCTGCAGCCATAGGCTCTTCTATAAGATAGACCTCTCTTGCTCCAGCACTCTCAGCACTCTCTTTTACCGCCCTTCTTTCGACCTGAGTTGTTCCTGAAGGCACACTCACAATAATCCTGGGCTTGACGAGATAGGACCGATTGTGAACCTTTTGGATGAAATATCTAATCATCGCTTCAGTAACTTCAAAGTCTGCAATTACCCCCTCCCTTAAAGGCCTTACCGCCTTTATCGTTCCAGGAGTCTTTCCTAGCATTTTCTTGGCCTCTTCCCCTACAGCAAGAACCTTCTTATATCTACCATCTTCTTTAACCGCAACTACAGAGGGCTCCTTTAAAATTATTCCCTTGCCCTCAAGATAGATCAAAGTATTCGCTGTCCCCAAATCGATTGCCAGATCTTTTGAAAAGATTCTAAAGAGTCGTGATAACATCCAAATCACCTCTAAGAACTACTTTTGAGGTTAATTTTAATACCGATGGAAATTTTTTAAAGCTCAAGCACAACAAAGGGACCAAAACCTTCAAGGCCTTCATCATGAGGTAAAAAAATAAGTCTTTCTGGAAATCTATGATAGGCCCAAGCTGTAAGGGCACAAATAAGTGCATCAATGAGTCCTTCTTTTCCAAAGAATAAGTCAGAGCAATCTCCTGGGATCACAATGTCATACTTTGCTCTTAGATGTTCTACTAACCAGGAAAGCTCTTCAGTACTGAGTCCTCCTCGTTTATATTTTGATGCAAGAATCCGTCTCTCCTCAGGTAAGATAAAGAATAATCCTGCCCGAGGATGGGTCTCAATAATGGTCCCACAGTAGGGACTAATCCTTTTAGCAAAAAGATAGGCCCTGATGGGTATTCCCATGAGTCCATGATAGGAAAGTACCCAGTTCCTATAATCCTTTGGTAGGAGGTCTCTCAATGTTTTATCCGACTTTCTAAAGCCCTTTTCAAGAGTAGGAGAGAAACTTAGTGGAGCATCTATGGCAACTGCAAGAACCTTTTCTGTCTGACAAAACTGTTCAATCTCAGAAAGAGAGACCCTTTTGGGACCAGCCAAGGAAAGAGCCTCCCTGTGAAGAATCACCTCCCCTTTTGGTCTCTCCTCTCTTAGAACAAGAGCCCAAGTATTCTCTCCACCACCAATATCTACTCCCACATAGTGAAACATGTATTAAATTTTAATAGATGAATAGCAGTTATCCAGAAGAATTCCTATTTTCAGTAAAAAAACCTTCTCGCTATCTTGGAAAGGAGCCTTTTTTTCCTCTTAAAGACTGGAATAGAGCCAAGTTGCGTGTTGTCCTTTGTTACCCAGACCTTTACGAAGTAGGTCGCTCCCATCTCGGCCTAAACATACTCACTGGATTTATTAATTCCCAAAAGGATTGGATCTGTGATTTTGTGTTCTCTGTTGCGCCTGACATGGAAAATCAACTTAGGGCCAGAAATTTTCCCCTTCTAACCCATAATTATCAAAGACCGGTCAAAAATTTCGATGTTCTTGGTATTACCTATGCATACGAACTTCTCGTAACAAACATCTTTCAAATACTTGAGCTCTCTCAAATACCTTTTAAGGCAATAGAAAGAGACAGAACTCATCCTCTGGTTATTGGAGGCGGGCCATGTGTGGGAAATCCAGAACCTATTGCAGAAATCTTTGATGCTATTGTTATAGGAGATGGAGAAGCTATAGTCCTCGAGTTATTAAAAAAAATTGAAGAGTGGAAACAAGAGGAAAAACATAAGGATGAGCTCCTACAGGAATTAACATCTCTCCAGGGAGTGTACGTCCCCTTACTCAAGAATAAAACCAAAAAAGTTTTTCATTTAACCCTAAATGGAGATTATGAGAACTATCTATACAGTATTCCTGTGATACCTCTCTCTCATGATAGACTTTCCCTTGAGATCTCAAGAGGATGCACAAGATCCTGCAGGTTCTGCGAAGCTGGTATCTATTATCGCCCTGTCAGGGAGCGGAATCCCGAAGACATTCTTAGAGAAGCCCAGTT
This sequence comes from Thermodesulfobacteriota bacterium, assembly GCA_030550555.1. Lineage (GTDB taxonomy): Bacteria > Desulfobacterota > Thermodesulfobacteria > Thermodesulfobacteriales > Thermodesulfobacteriaceae > Caldimicrobium. Next base: position 25,205 of record JAUQPD010000016.1, on the reverse strand, counting down.
GGGATTTCAACTCACTGGCTATAGGGAGGCATCCCTGATGTCCCTCTCTGCAGGCGACTACACCGCTCTTGAAGAATTAATTACCCTACTTGAAGAAAGATTTTATAATACCTCTCAACGTGAATATGTTTTTTCTCTCCCTTCTCTAAGAGTAGGAAGTCTCAGTCCAAAGGTTTTGTCATTTCTTAAGAGGGGACGAACTTCTACCTTAACCATTGCCATTGAAGCTGGTTCTGAAAGACTGCGAAGAGTTATCAACAAGATGATTGACCTCTCTGCCCTTTATCGAGATCTGTCTCTTGCTCAGGAGGCAGGCTTTGAAAGAATAAAACTCTATTTCATGCTCGGACTCCCAACTGAAGAGGAGAAAGACCTTGAAGAGCTTGTATTGCTATATAAAGACCTCACCAGAAGTTTTCGCAAACTGGAAATCACTGTCTCAGCCTCAATCTTTGTCCCCAAACCTCATACACCCTTTCAATGGGAACGTCAAATCTCTCTTCAAGAAGCCCAAGAGAAAATTCGCTACTTAAAGGACAGACTAAAGAAGGCCTTTAAACACCATGATCCCGAACAAAGTTTTTTAGAAGGGGTTATAAGTAGAGGCGGAAGAGAACTTTTTAATCTCATTAACCTTACCTTCGATAAGGGGGCAAGACTTGACTCTTGGAGTGACTATTTTAAATTCTCCCTCTGGAAGGACTGTGCTGATTTCATAGGTATAGACCTCTCCCTTTATCTTGAAGAAAAAGCACCAGATCTTCCCCTTCCATGGGATCACATAGATCTTGGCGTAACAAAAGATTACCTACTTAGGGAACGCAAGAAGGCACTTGAAGGAAAATATACCGAAGACTGTAGGTTCTCAAGATGTAATACCTGCGGTGTATGCCATGGAGAGATAAAAAATCTTTTAGTAGGGGATAAGAAAAGAGAGCAGTCAAAGGAAGGTGTGGTTTTAGAGAAGGAAAAACAAGAGGAATTCTGGTATCTACTCAGATACATCAAAAAAGGTCCTGCTAAATTTTTCTCCCAACTTGAACTTCTCAGGCTCTTTGAGCTTTTACTTAGACGCTTAGGAATCCGACTCTCCTATACTCAGGGCTATAGTCCAAGGCCAAAGTTTATTACAGACCAGGCTACCGCTGTTGGCATAGAGGTCATAGGTGGTTATCTATACTTCGCAACAAGAGAGCCCTTTAATCCAGCATCTCTCGCAGGACAAACCCTATATGAAGGATTAACCATCCTCTCTGTTGAGTTTCTTGGGCATAAAAAACCAAAGGCTCACTTCTCAGAGTATTTCTACCTTATTAAGAGGAAATCTCCCCATAGCCTCTTATTAGTATTAGAAAGTGGGCAGGAACTCTCAAATATAGGGGAAATATTGATTACTAATGATTTTCTTAAGATAAAACCAAATGGTGTAGAAGTGTCTATTTTGAAAATATTTCGTGATATCTACAAAATTGAAAATCCTTTTACTGATTTTAGTATAAAGAAGGTATATGAAGATATGCGTGAGCACGTTACAGTGGAATAAATAATATGTGTGGGAAGTGGAGTAGGCTCTTGAAATAGGGAAGTGTTGTGAATAAATTATTTTTTGGGGTGAAGGGGGTCTGGAAGGCGGTTGCGCAGAGAGGTTGATAGGTTTTGACCTCTCTGTGAGGAAAGTCCGGGCTCCACAGGGGAGGATGCCGGGTAACGCCCGGAGGGAGTAATCCCTGGAAAGGGCCACAGAAAAGAGACCGCCAACGGCTGGATAGGTTTAGGCCTATCCGGTGCGGGCAAGGGTGAAAAGGTGGGGTAAGAGCCCACCGCAGGAGGAGGTAACTCCTCCTGGCACGGTAACCCCCATCCGGAGAAAGGCCAAAGAGGGCCACGGGGTGCCCCGCCCCAATTTGGCCCGGGTAGGCCGCTTGAGGCTTAAGGGTAACCTTAAGCCCCAGAGAAATAACCGCCCTGAGGGTGCCTCCCTCAGAACAGAACCCGGCTTACCTGGCCCCCTTTACCCCACCTAATCCCTAAGGCTCCAAATCTTTAAACCTATGTTCCTAAGAGCTCGCTTTATTAAAAGTGTTTACAATCTTGAAGACCTTCCACCTCCAGAATACCCAGAAATTCCTATTCTAGGACGATCTAATGCAGGAAAATCCTCTCTTATCAATGCACTCCTTAATCAGAGAAATATTGCTAAGGTTTCCTCAACACCAGGCTTCACTCAGGCTCTTAACTTCTTTCTAATCGACGATAGATTCTGGCTAGTTGATCTCCCAGGCTACGGTTTCGCTAAGGTCCCAAAGGAATTTTACATCAAATGGAAATACCTCATTGAAGGATATCTCCAAAGTCCAAGAGATTTTTATTCCATGATCCTGATCTTTGACATCAGAAGAATTCCTGATAAGTTAGATAAAGCTTTAGTTGACTTTTTAAAGGCACTTAATCTCCCCTATGTTGTAGTCCTTAACAAAATAGATAAGTTAAATCAGAGAGAAATTGCTACTCAAAAAGGACTCTACGAAAAGGAACTCAAGCTCACTCCAGAAACTAAAATCTTCTTGACCTCTTGTAAAGAGAAAAGAGGTCTCGAGAAATTAAGAGCTTTTATTGAAGAGGTTCTTAAGGCAAAATAATCTGGATAATTTCTCCTCAGAAATTTTTCATCATTTAGAACAATTTTTGGCCAAATAATTCAAAATGTGAAAGAAAATCACAAGTTATTTTTATCTTTTTTAAATATGTTAGTTTTTGCTCTACATTTTGAAAAATAATTTTCCATGGAGGTGAGCTATGTTGACTCCAGAACAGCTCCAGAGTTATTGGCGCCAAAATTTAGTCCTTATGGTGATTGTGCTCACTATCTGGTTTTTAGTATCGCTTGGAGCAGCTATGGTTGCCCATAGTCTGAATAAGATAGTAATCTTTGGTTTCCCTCTGGGATATTACATGGGGTCTCAAGGGTCCTTAATAGTCTTCATTCTTCTAATTGTTTTTTACTCTAGAAAAATGGACGAGCTTGATGAAAAATATGGAGTTAAGGAGGATTAGGCCATGGCCCAGGACACATTTGTTCAAAGGCTGAGGAAGATCTACGCCATTTACACTGGAGCTTTTGTTGCTTTTGTTATTATTCTTGGAATAGCTGAACGGTTTGGTTTATCGCCGACCTACATTGGATATGCCTTTTTGTTTGGCACTATTGCGGTATATGCAGTTATTGGAATCATTTCTAGAACCGGGCAAGTTGCAGAATATTATGTTGCTGGGCGAAGGGTTCCTGCGGTTTTTAACGGAATGGCAACTGCAGCTGACTGGATGTCTGCAGCGTCCTTTATCGGTATGGCTGGAGCCCTATATCTACAGGGTTATGACGGACTTGCTTTTATTATGGGGTGGACAGGTGGTTATGTTCTCCTTGCGGTATTGATAGCTCCCTATTTGAGAAAGTTTGGTAAATACACCATACCAGACTTTCTTGATGCCCGTTATGGAGGAAAATTCCCCAGAGCGATTGGCATTATCGCTACCATGCTAGTTTCTTTCACCTATCTTGTTGCCCAGATCACTGGTGTAGGAATCATTACCAGTAGATTTTTAGGGCTTCCCTTTGAGTTGGGCGTCTTCTTTGGACTTGTTGGTATTCTTGTCTGCTCCTTCCTTGGAGGGATGAGAGCAGTTACTTGGACTCAAGTTGCTCAATATATAGTTCTTATAATAGCCTACATGATCCCTGCTATCGCTATATCTTATAAACATACAGGTATTCCTATTCCCCAGTTGATGTATGGTCAAGCTCTTCAGAACATAGAACAAAAGCAGGCTCAGCTTAAGGACGATCCTAAGGAAGTAGAGGTTAGAGAAATTTGGAAAAAGAGGGCTCAGGAACTTGATGCTAAAATAAAAGGGCTTCCAGCAACCTGGGAGCAGGGCAAGCGTGAACTTGAAGAAAAGTTAGCCTCCCTCTCGCCAGGCGATCCCGAGAGAGCCAAAGTTGAAAAGGCCTTGAAGGACTATCCAAAGTCTCCAGAGGAAGCAAAAGAGAAATGGACTGCAGCAAAGAAACAAGCTGAGGCTATGGCAAGACCACCAAAGCCCTATACACAGCCTCCAGTGAAAACTGTAGATCTAATTAACTTCTTGGCCTTAACGCTCTGTCTTATGGTTGGGACCGCGGGGCTTCCCCACGTCATTATGAGATTCTATACCACTCCTACAGTGCGTGAGGCAAGAACTTCTGCTGGTTGGGCTCTCTTTTTTATCTGTCTTCTTTATTTCACTGCACCAGCCTATGCAGCCTTTGCCAGAAACGAGGTCCTGACCAATCTTGTGGGAACCACTTTTGCACAGCTTCCAGAATGGGTTAAAAAGTGGGCAGGAGTTGGTCTTGTGAGAATCCAAGACCTCAACGGTGATGGAATTATTCAATTTGCAGAGATTATCCTACATGCCGATGCGATTGTGCTTGCAACACCTGAAATTGCAGGTCTCCCCTATGTAATTGCGGGTCTTGTTGCAGCAGGAGGCCTTGCAGCTGCCCTTTCAACCGCAGATGGGCTCCTAATCACCATATCAAACGCCATTGCCCATGACCTTTATTACAAAATGATCAATCCCAACCTTGCACCCTCAACCCGAGTTAAGATTGGAAAATCTCTTTTATTAGTTGTTGCTTTACTCGGTGCCTGGGTCGCAAGTTATAAGCTTGCAATAATTGTTGAGCTTGTTGCCTGGGCCTTCTCTATGGCAGCTGCCTCTCTATTCCCAGCTCTTGTTCTTGGAGTCTGGGACAAGAGAATGAATAAGCAAGGTGCTATTGCAGGAATGATTGTCGGGCTCGGCATTACCCTCTTTTATCTAGTTGGTAGCAGGTTCTACGGACTCGATTGGTTTGGAATCAAAACTATTGCCTCTGGTATCTTTGGCCTTCCTGCAAACTTCATTGTTGCCTTTATAGTCTCTCGTCTAACACCACCTCCTCCTCGCGAGATCCAGGAATTTGTTGATAGTGTTAGATATCCTAAGGGAGCAGTTAAAGCAGGAGCTGAAGAGTAGTGTTCTTAAAAGAATTTCTCAATTATACCCTTGCATTCGTGATGTGGCTCGCCATAGGGCGAGCCCTCCTTTCTCTCTTCACGACAGACCTCAAAAATCCTTTCTATGCCTTTTTCTATCGCTTTACCGAACCTCTTTACAGACCTCTCAGAAAGATTATACCTTTTGGACATACAATCATAATCGTTATTGCAATTCTTATCCTAAGAATCCTGGTAGTCAAATATCTCTGATGCGAATATGTTAGATGCTGAAAGGTTTTTAGCTGAAACTGAGCCCTTTTCAAATCTCTCTGTAGAAGAGATTAAAACTATCGTAGACTCTCTAACAGTTTGCTACTACAAAAAGGGAGACATAATTCTCCGAGAAGACCAGAATAACGTTAAAAATCTCTATATAGTCAGAAGTGGAGTTGTTGCAGTTGAAAAATCTGGAGAAATCATAGAATATCTCTATGAAGGAGATACCTTTGGTTACGTCTCCATCTTGAGCGGAGAGGTATCTCCCTATACTGTAAGGGCGGTTGAGGACACGGTCTTATTCCTCTGGCCATCTAAGGATTTCCTTAAGTTCTTCAACAAAAACGAAACTATTAGAGAATTTTTTACGAAGAAGCTTTCAAAGGGGGTCATCATCAGACAGGCCTGTCCCTATGAAGGTATCTCTCTTAGCCACCATGGGGACATCACCCTTGATAGTCTGGAGCTTAGACCACTGATTATCCTTTCTGGTAACGAGCAGGTAGTAAAAGCGGTACAGGAAATGATTGCCCGTGATAGCACTTACGTCCTTGTCCAATTACCCCAGGGCCTTGGTATTCTCACAGAACGTGATGTATTGAAAAAAGTCGTCTCAAGAGGGCTTGATCCCACAAAGATCACTCTACAGGCGGTGGCAACCTATCCTGTTATATCTATTGATAGTTCTGCTACCCTACATGAGGCAATTCTTCTAATGGCAAGACACGGGATAAGAAAGCTTCTTGTCACAAGAGAGGAGAGACCTTTTGGGATAATTGAAGAGAGAGATATCATTCTCTATGAAAGTAAAAATGTTGTAACACTCACGAAGGAAATTGACAAAGCAAAAAGCCTTGAAGATCTTCGCCATCTCTATAATCTCTCGCGCGAACATGTACTTGAGCTTATTTTTCAAGGAGCTGATCCTGAGAGACTTGGAAGATACATCTCTGAAGTCAACGACAAGATAATGAAGCGGGTAGCTAAACTCACCCTTGAGATGCTTGGAGAGGAACCGTTATGTCCCTTTAGTATTCTTGTCCTAGGCAGTGAGGGAAGACGAGAGCAGAGTCTAAAAACGGACCAAGATAATGCCCTTGTCTTTGTGGAGTGTAGAGAAGATAAACAGAAAATTGCGACTTATTTTGAAAAGTTTTCTAAACTCTACATAGAAAACCTTATTCAGATTGGATTTCCACCCTGTCCTGGGGATGTAATGATAAGTAATCCCTTCTGGAGGAGGTCTTTGGCAGACTGGATACAGACAGTTGACAACTGGTTAACTAATCCCAAACCTGAAAACACCTTAAAGATTGCCATATTTTTTGATTTCCGCACCGTCTATGGTGATGAGACTTTGGGAAGAGAAATTTGGGCCTTCATTTTAAAGACTATAAAGATTAATGTCGCCTTTGTGAGATTTCTAGCTTATGATGCGGTTAATTTCCGGCCCCCCCTTGGGCTCTTCAAAGACTTTGTTGTTGAAAAGAGTGGAAAACACGTTGGAGAACTGGATCTCAAAAAAGGAGGAATTTTCCCACTAGTTCAAGGGATCAGGGCATTAGCATTAGAGTCAGGGATTAGGACTCAAAATACCTTTGATCGTATTCGGGAACTCCAAAATAGAAATGTAATCAATGCTGAATATGCCAAGGACCTTCTTGATGCCTATAAATTTATCCTCGGACTCAGATTTAAATTTCAGGCCCAAAAAATTAAAGAGAACAGAGAGCCTGATAATTATATTAATCCATCTTTACTCTCTAAAGCTGAACGTTCAACACTTAGAGATATCTTTCGTTTTATCAAAGGTTTTCAAGACTATCTAAGAGAGCGTTACAACTTAGCCTATCTCTGATATTTCTGATGCTCAACATTCGACGATGGTATTATAAAAAGAAGTATAAAGACACTTGGTATCAGATAAACTGGGAAGTAGATACTGAAAAAAGCCTCTCAGAAATCACCATAGTTGTCTTCGATACTGAAACAACAGGACTTGATTTAAAAAGTGCAGAACCAATCGCTCTTGGGGCTCTAAAAATTGAAAATTATCAACTAAAACTTGGAACCAGATTCTACACTTTGATTCAATCCACAACCGGTGTCAAAGATTCCTACAAAGTCCATGGCATTAGTCCTGCAGATCTCGAGAATGCACCAGATAGACAGATTGTTTGTAAGAAATTTTTAGAATATATACGAGGCACTATCCTCTGTGGCTTCTTTGTCCACATTGATATTACCATGCTCAGAAAACTCTACGAAAATGAATTTGGAATTCCCTTCAGGCCTCCCTATTTCGATCTTCTCGACATCTTAGATGTAGAAGATAGACAAAAGAATCTAGAAGCCCTTCTCAAAAAATTTAAACTCCCCATATCCACTCATCACAATGCCCTTGAAGATGCCTATATGACTGCTTTGATCTTGATTAAACTTTTAAAAGAAGGTGGATTCAAAAAGGTCAAGGATCTACCACTTCGCCTTTATTAGCTATTCTTTCTACCTTTAAGTATTCCCTCTATTTTTAACGAAGAGCTCTCCTTACAGGGACAACACAACTGATTGAACAACATGCGAGGAAATTTCCTTCGGAATTTTTCCCCATTTTTGGGAATTTTTTAACATAATATTTGGTATTTAAAATAGGATGATATGGGAAGAGGAAATAGGTCTGCATTGAAGGAGGTGGCTTATGGAAAGGGAAAAGGTGCAATTTCGAGAGGTGTTGCCTGTTGCGGTAGTTGCCTGGACAGGTGCACTCTTAGAATGGCTTGACTTCTATGTTTATGCTATTTTAGCGAAACTCCTTGCACAGATTTATTTTCCAAGTGACGATCCTTTGGCAAGTCTGCTTGCCTCTTTTGCTGCCCTTGCTATAGGCTTTCTTTTTAGACCTCTTGGAGCTCTCTTGTTTGGGAAGATTGGTGATCAATACGGTAGAAAAATTGCCTTTCTTACTGCAATTACTATGATGATGGTAGGGACCATAGGAATTGCTCTACTTCCTGGATATTCTTCAATTGGTATTTTTGCATCAATTGGACTTTTTGTCCTACGTATTATACAGGGCCTTGCTCTTGGAGGAGGATTTGGTGCAGCGATAACCTATCTTGGAGAATTTACTCCCGATCATAGAAGAGGATTTATTACAGGATTCCTCTTCACTACTGCAGCACTTGGAATGGCACTTGCAGGAAATATAGTTTCAATTCTCCAAGGTTATTTTGGTAAAGAAGCTTTTGAATTATATGGATGGCGATGGTGCTTTGCAATTGCTGGGTCCCTTGTCTTTGTTGTAGCCATAATTATTCATTCTCTCTATAAAGACACTCCTGTATTTACTGCTCTAAAGCAAATTAGACGAGTTACCAGTGCTCCAATTAAGGAGTTATTCACCAATAAACATTACCTTTGGCTTTTTCTGCTTGCTTGGATAGGAGTAATAGGTGCTCATGGACCGATTTGGTATACTAACCAATTATATGTCTCCTATTATATGCAGAACTATGGAATCTCTGCTGGAGATGCCAGTAAAATCCTTGCCTATGCAACCTATATTGCTCTCTGGACATATGTATTTTTTGGATGGCTATCTGATAAGATTGGTAGACGTCCAATTCTCATCTTTGGTATATATGGAAATGCACTCATTTTTCCTCTTATTTTTTATCTTATAAAAAATTATGTTAATCCACCTGATTACACTATGCTTTTTATTTTAACTGCAGTTCTTACCTATTTTAATGGCATCGGATATAGTGGTGCTATGTCAAGTCTATTATTAGAATTATTCCCAGCAAAAATTAGAGCAACTGCCATAGGATTTACCTACAATATGGGATATGGTGTTACAGGAGGACTAACTCCTTTTATGATAACTCTCTTACAAAAGTATACTGGTGATGTATATCTTTCTATTATAATTTGGTCTACATGTATCCCAATGCTCATGGGACTTCTTTTTGTCTTTAAAGGGTGGGAAACAAGAGGTAGACGTCTTTGGGAGGAACTCTCAGCAGGAAAATTTGCTCATAGAGCCTTGATCCTGCCTGCAACGATGAGTATAGGAGAGGCTATGAAGAGGATGCAAATTGAAGGTCAGCGACTAGCAATTGTTGAAGACAAGGGGAAGTATCTTGGAATTGTAGAGGAACGTTCTCTCCTTAAAGCTCTTGTAGAAGGTCATACCATAGAAACTCCTCTTAGAGAAGTCTATATAGAGGTAGATGCGGTTCTTGATTCTGCAAGAATTATTGATGCCATAGCTCTAATTCAACAGACTGGTGTTAAAGGCCTTGCGGTAGTAGACAGTAAAGGGAACATCATTGGTTACATAGATCCCAGATATGTTTTTAATGAGGTAGCTCTCATAACCGCAGGGGTTAAGAAGGGCTTCACAGAGAGAATAAGAGTTGAAGAATTTATGACATCTCCTATAACCGTCACCGACAACACCAAAGTTTTTGATGTTGTCAAACTTATTGTGGAAAAGAATGTAGGCTTTGTCCCTGTGATTAGTTCAGAAACTGGAAAATTAGTTGGTGTAATTTCAGAAAAGGACCTCGTAGGTATACTCTGTTGTGATCCCGAAAGTAAGCACAAGGAAGTAGGACAGTTTGCCACTAAGGAAGTGATTGCTGTAACTCCTGAGAACACTCTAAAAGAGGTCTTGGAAAAATTCATAGACTACAAGATAAGACACTTACCAGTGGTAAGAGACCAAAGAGTTGTAGGAGTAGTATCTGTAAAAGACGCTCTTAAGTTAATATAACATTGATCTAATCCGAAGGAGTAGGGGGGCTTTCTCCCCCTTACTCTTGTCGTAAGGTCTTCATTGAGTTAATATTGTCTTAAAACTTTTGCGAGGGCTTAAGATGTTTGTAAGAATTTTTTTTATTTTAGTAATCGGACTTTTTGCCCTGATTTCTTGTGCGGTAAAAGATGAGCAAGTAACTTTTTCTTCACTTTTTGCGGAGAGATTCAAAAAGATTCTTGTTCTTCCCTTTGACGTTTATTGTCCGACTGAGTCGCCTCTTCCTTTTCACTGTCCAGTTTCTGGAGTTATTCCGGGAGAAATTGAACCCTATGCAAAGGAAACTTTGGATCGTCTTCTTAGGCATGAACTTTCCCGCTATCAGGGGAGATTTGATTTTGTCTTTCTTTCCCAGGAAAATTATGAACTCCTTTTGGAAGAAGCTCTAAGTGTTGCTAAGGACCATGTTTCTGTCATTCGTTACTTTGCCAATAGAACGGAAACTCAAGGAATACTCTATGGTAAGATCTTTCGTTTTAGGGAGAGAAAAGGGAGGGCCATAGGGGTTCATGAGCCTGCATCAGTTGCCTTTACCCTCATTCTCTACGATGGAAACAGTGGAAAAATCCTATGGCAGAGAACTTTTGATGAAACCCAAAGGCCTCTTAGTGAAAATATACTTAATCTTCCTCTTTATGGTAAAATAAAATGGTTAACCGCAGAAGAACTTGCTGAAAGAGGCTTAAAAAGCATACTTAAATCTTTCTAAGAGTTAATCTATATGCTAATTATCCCAGCAATTGACCTGCGAAATAGAAAGGTCGTTAGACTTTTCCAGGGTGACTATGAGAAAACTAAGGTTTATGGAGAAGACCCTCTTTCTTATGCCCTTCTCTTTGTTAATGAGGGAGCAAAAAGGCTTCACATAGTGGATTTAGATGGAGCAAAGGCGGGTTATCCGGTCCACAGAGAAATCATTGTAGAATTGGCCAAAAAAATTTCAGTGCCCATTCAAGTTGGTGGTGGGATTCGTAGCCTCAGAGACATAGAAGAGTATCTCAAACAGGGAGTCTCCCAAGTTATTCTTGGAACCCGAGCTATTGAGTCTCCAGAATTTTTAGCAGAAGCAACAGAGCTTTATCCAGGAAAAATAATTGTCAGTGTGGACCTAAAAGGTGGCTTTGTTGCAGTCTCAGGCTGGTTAAATACTACAGAGATAAATTATTTAGATTTTCTGAGAGAACTAAACAGCTTTCCTCTCTTTGCGGTAATAGTGACTATTATTGAGCGTGATGGAACCTGTCAAGGAGTTGATATAGATTTAGTAAGGAAAGCCTTGGAAGTTATTGAGCACCCTCTCATTGTTGCAGGAGGTGTTAAAAACTTAGAAGACATTAAAAAACTTCTTTCTATAAAGCCTTTTGGGGTAATTACTGGAAGAGCTCTCTATGAGGGAACTCTTAAGCTCAGAGAAGCTTTGGACTTTGTAGCAAAACACGAAGACCTGATTTAATGGACCTTGAGTCCCTTCGCAATAGGATAGTAGATTTTTTCCACCGAGAAAAAATCTGGACTGGATTTGTCCTTGACGTAAAAGGAAAACGAGTTCATCTCTTTCTCCCATCTGGAAAAGAAGAACTGGTGAGTCATCTGGCAATTCTTTTTCCAGGCAAACAGAGACACTCCTATAGGGATTTAGCAGAATTACAATTGCTCCTCAAAGAGAAAAATGAAAGGAGGGAAAAGCTAAAGGAACTTTTTGACCTTCGCGAGCTTTGGGAGATTCTTGTAGAGGATCTTGAAGAAAGTGACCCCTGGACACTTGTTAGCCTCTATCTGGGACGAGAACCTGAGGAAGATGAAGTTTCTGCCTTTGTCAGGCTAATTACTGAAGACCGTCTTTACTTTTATGTTGTTGGAACTAACCAAGTTAAATTCAGGACCAAAGAGGAAGTAGAAAAGATTCTCCACCAGAGAGAAAAAGAAAGGGAGAGAGTCAGATTTTTAACAGAAGCTGAGCGGGTCTTAAAGGCTCTACTTTCGGAGAAGTCAGAGGAAATTTCTCCAGCTGACTTGGAGTCCTGGAAAGAGATCTTCAAGGACTACCTTCTTAGAGAAGACACAACAGAGAGGGGTAAAGTTCTGAAAGAGCTTCTTCAGAAACACAACTTAGCTGAGCCATTAAAACTCTTTGATCTCCTTTCCAGTAGAGGTCTTATTCAAGAAGAGTGGTTTTTGGAATTAGAGAAAACAGGGTTTCCTGAAAATTTCTCTCAAGAGGAGCTTGAAGAAGCTGAGAAAATTCTCTCCCTCTCCTTAGTGCCTGATGACAGAGAACTTTTGACCCATCTTGATGCCTTTACCATTGATGCAGAGGAAACGGAGGATTTTGATGATGCTCTATCAGTACTCTTTTTAGATGGTAGAACCGAACTCTGGATTCATATTGCAGAAGTCTCTCAATATGTGTCCCCTGAGAGCCACCTTTGGAAGGGAGCTCTTGAAAGAGCATCAACGCTTTATCTCCCTGAGCGAATTTTACCAATGTTTCCCTTTTCTCTGTCTCACGAAAAGTTTAGTCTTAGAAAGGGTGAAGAAAAACTCGCCCTGTCCTTTAGATTTCTCATCTCTTCTTCAGGTGAAATAGAAAAATTCCAAATTGTCCCTTCAATTATTGAGATAAAGAAGAGATATACCTATGATCAGGTTGACATGTTTTTGAGGGAGGGAGATCAATTCTGGACATCTCTTTACAATCTACTTATGCAGTTCAAACGTAAAAGACAGGAAGCAGGTGCCTTTGCGGTAATCCTTCCAGAGATTAGTGTAAGAGTGAAAGAGGATGGCACAATTGAGGTAAAAAAAATTGAGATGACCCCTGCAAGGGATCTCATAGCAGAGGCTATGATCGTCACAAATTTTTATACCGCTCTGTATCTCTCAGAGAATCAGATTCCAGCAATTTACAGATCCCAAAAAGAACCTTTCCAAATTATAGAGGGAAGAGAGAGTTCTCCTTTTCATCAGCTATTACAACTGCGCTTTATGGCTAAGTCTGAACTTAGCCTTGAGCCTGCCTTTCACTCAGGCCTTGGACTCAGTCACTACACCACAGTTACTTCGCCAATAAGAAGATTTCCAGATCTCCTAATTCAATATCAACTTGAAGCGAGTCTAATAAAGAAAAGACCTCTTCTTTCAAGAGAAGAACTTACTCGTATGCTTCCTGAGATCCAAGCAAACCTTCAAAGGGCTCAATATTTACAGAACAGACGAAAACGCTACTTCCTGCTTAAGTACCTCAAACAGAATCAGGATCACCTGAGATTAAGGGGTATCATCCTGGAAATACAGACCTTTAAGGTTAAAGTCTATTTGCCTGATTTTAATCTAACAGGTGAACTCTCAGGAGTTAAGGGGAATTTTCACCTGGGACAGGAAGTAGAGGTAATGCTTGATAAAGTAAATCCCCTTCTTGAGATACTTCGTTTAAGGTTAATCTAAGACTCTCTTGATCTACTTCATAGCTGTTTCCCTCTCTCTTCTTTGCCCTATACATTGCCTGATCTGCTCTCTGAATTAGATCTGTAACTGTCGACTCAAGATCTCCTCTATCAATTATCTGAGCAATTCCCACAGAGAGGGTAACAGGTCCGTAATTAAGCTCATTCCAATTACGAAAAATTCGTTCAACTACCTTTGTTGCACCTTTCCAATCAATAAATGGCAGAATTATACCAAATTCATCACCACCGTATCTACAAGGCTTATCAACCTTAAGTCGGGTTGATCTTTGAAGGACTTCTCCTAACGCTCGCAATACCGCGTCACCAGCCTTGTGCCCAAAGGTATCGTTAAACCACTTAAATTTATCAAGATCAACTATTAGTAAACTTAAAGGATAATTTTGTCTAATTGCCCTATAAACTTCTTCTCTGATAGATATTTCAAAATACCGACGATTGTATATTCCTGTTAAAGGATCTTCAATAATAAATCTTTCAATTTTTTTCAGCAAATAATATTCACGAAGAAGACGGAACAACCTGGCTCTAAATTCTCCTATTGAGAAAGGTTTAAAGATCACTTCATCAACACCAAATGCAAAAATTTGGGAAATATCAATATCTTTTGTAATTTCAACAATCCCATAAATTAATAAATTCCTTTTCAATTTTTTACTCTCTCTTATGATCTCCTCACTCTTTTTATCTCCAGGCTCAATGTAAAATATAAAAATTTGATAGTTATCTTTCAACAGTTCGTTTATCAAATTATTCTTTGAAGGATAATACTTTACATGTATGTCATAATTTTTTAAAGCTTCTATAAGTAACTCTGCAATAAAATTATCTGGTTCGTATAAAAAAACCTTAGGAATCTCTTCAAGTTCCTCTTTAATCTTAGCTACAAGGCTTTTCAGATTCACGATGTCCCTTTTTCTTTAAGTAATCTTTTAATATTCTTTCGTGATCAAATACGAGTCTAAGAGTTGGTAAACTCTTTAGTGCAACAACTATTGCCCGTTTTGCATCGTCTCTACCTTTCAATTCTCCTCTTCCTGTTGCAATGAAAACTGTAGAAATGGTGTGAAATCTTGGATCTCTTGCTGGATCAGAGTAACAGCCAAGAAGTTCCTGAATTTCTATATCCAAATTGGTCTCTTCCTTTGCTTCTCTAATAGCTGCCTCTTCCAGTGTTTCTCCATATTCAACGAACCCCCCTGGTAGAGCAAGCCCGAGTGGGGGATTTTTTCTCTCTATGAGCACAATGCCACCCTCATATTCAATTATAATATCTACTGCAGGAAGAGGATTTCTAAAGGGTTTAAAGGTCTCAGGATGCTTATCTCTTAAGATTTCCAACATCTCTTCATGAATATGGCCATTTGAAGCTACAATAGTGTCCATAAAGGGATGAAAGGGATTTCCGAGATAATCTGTGATTTTTCCACCTGCCTCTCTTACGAGGAGGATTCCGCTTGCAGTGTCCCAAGGTTTTAGATATGCTTCATAGAAGCCGTCGTATCTGCCACAGGCCACATAGGCAAGATCAAGAGAGGCTGCCCCAAATCTTCTAACACCACGAGTGCGAACCATGAAATCTTCAAAGGGTATAAGAAAATGTTTAGGTTTTTCCATGATCTTTGATACAGGAAATCCAGTTGCTAAGAGGCAATCAATTAGACGTTCTCTTTTTGAGACCTTTATAGGCATTCCGTTTAGAAAGGCCCCCTCTCCCCTCTTAGCATGAAAACACTCTCCAGTTATCGGATTGTAGATAATGCCTATCTCTGGTTCATATCTTTTCATAAGCGCAAGAGATATAGCAAACCAGGGGAGACCGTGAGCAAAATTAGTTGTCCCATCAAGGGGATCAAGGAGAAAGTAGAAATCATCAGGAGGTTCACTGGGAATAGAACTACCCTCTTCTCCAATGAAGGGTATCTCGGGAAATTTTTGAGATAAAGTCTCTTTTATATATTTCTCAACCTCGATATCTGCAGTGGTCACAAGGTCAATTGTGCCCTTGTGATTTATCTCAAAGAGACCTCCATAGTAGCGCTTTAGAATTTCTCCTGCCTTTAATACAATCTCAAGTAAAAACTTTAACATAGCCAAAATAAACCATAGCTATGCTAAATTTCAACTAACTCCCCTTCAATATTAGGCCTTGTCATGGAGAACTCCTCAAGGTATTTTTTCTATAATTAACACCCTGAGGTAATTGATGAACAAAAAGGAGTCTTTTGGAGAAGCAGACGAAAAGTCAAAAAGTTCTGGCAATAGAAGAGTTCATATGGCAAATGAGAGGACCTTTCTTGCATGGATTAGGACTAGTATTGCCATTATGGCATTTGGGTTCGTCGTTGAAAAGTTTTCTCTTTTTGTGAAGCAGATGTCCTACTACTTAGGAGGAGAGTCAATATCTCCCTCTAATCAAAGTCTTTCATCCTACTTCGGTATAGCTTTAATTTTTCTTGGAGCCCTTATGGCGGTTCTTGCCTTTATTCGCTTTAAGAGGGTAGAGCGAGAGATTGAAGAGGGCACCTATAGGCCCTCATTCCTTCTTGACTTTCTCCTGTTGCTTTCGCTTCTATCCGTGAGCCTCTTTTTGATTATCTATCTCATTCACAGCCTCTAACCTGTTCTTTTCTCAATTGCAAGTCATTTTCAGCTTTCTATTAGAGAAAGGTCTAATATTGTTCTTGACTAAATACTATTTGGGATTATATTGAAATTTAATCTCATGTAGAGGAGAGGAAGGTGTGATGGATGCACTTATAGAGGGTTTCAAGCAGTTTATTAAAAAAAGAGGTCTAAAATATACCTCAGAAAGGGAGGAAATTCTTCGTGAGATACTTTCCACAAAAGACCACTTTGATGTAGACACTCTTTATCTCCAGCTAAAAAGCAAGAATAGCAAGATTTCCAAGGCATCAATTTATCGTACCATACCTCTTCTAATTGAAGGAGGATACATTCAGGAGGTTTACAAGAAAGGCGGACAATCCTATTACGAGGTAACACTTAACAAAAGACCTCATCTTCATTTTATTTGTATCAAATGCAGTGAGGTCAAGGAGGCCTATGATCCTCGTTTAAACGAGCTTATTGATGATCTTGAGAGAGCTTCAAATTATCGGTTTCTCACTTTCCATCTCGAGATCTTTGGCCTCTGTCCTTCCTGCAGAGAAGGAAAGGTGAGTCATGAAACTCAGTGAAGCCTGCTGTGGAGACCGTGTAATTATAAGAGACTTTGAGGGCGATGAGGAAATCCTTAAGAAGATCTCAGCTATGGGACTTCGTAAAGGATCTCAATTTGAGGTCTGTTTGCGTTGTGGACGAAATCTTCTTCTTCGAAATCATAACAGTCAATTTATCCTCAGTAGAGATCTAGCAGATAAAATCAAGGTTGAAGTTTTAAATATAGAAGGGAAACCCTGTGAAGCTCCTTGTCTTCATGGAGATGAACAGAGCAATTGTGAAGACTATTTGAAAAATGAGTTAACCAATGAGCATAGTAGACTTCGTGCTAGGAAGAAACGGGGCTTAGGTATCTTCAAAAAAGTCTGCCCCTTTCTCTCTAAGAAATAGAGTCCCTTTCTAAGGTGTAAGCCCAGATGAAAAAGATCCGTGTTGCTCTTGTCGGTAATCCTAACGTAGGGAAAACAAGTATCCTCAATCATCTTGCTGGCACCAATTTAATGATTGGTAACTGGCCAGGTGTGACAGTAGAAAAGAGAACAGGATCAACTTTTTTTCAAGAATATGAAATTGAGTTTATTGATCTTCCAGGAATTTATACCCTTGAAGAGGTCCTCTCTGAGGATGAAAAGATTACTGCAGAATTTCTTCGTTCTGAAGAATTTGATGTCCTTCTCAATGTAGTTGAAACTCCTCGTCTTGAAAGAGATCTCTATTTAACGACCCAGCTCGTAGAGCTGAGAAAGCCGATGGTTATAGCCTTAAATATGATTGATGAAGCTGAGAAATTAGGTTATTCCGTAGATGACAAAAGACTCTCTGATCTTCTCAAGATTGCAGTTGTCAAGACTGTCGGCAGAACTGGTGAAGGCGTAAAGGCCCTGCTTCCTGCAATTGTTGAAACCTATGAAAAACAACAGATCCCCCAGCTTGAAACCCTAAGCCTTGAGACCCTCCAACCTGAAGATGAGAGGGAAAAAAGACTCTTCTTGGTCAAAGGGCTATCCGCAGAGGTCTTGCAAAGAGTTTTTCTTCCCAAAAGAACTATAACAGAATTTTTAGATAACCTTTTTTTACATCCCTTCTTCGGATTTGTTTTTCTCTTTATTATTCTATACGTTACATTTAAGCTTATCTTTGATATTTCATCTCCACTTGTTGACTTTATTGATGGATTTATACAAGATTTTATTTCTCCATTAGTCCTTATTTCGCTTGAAAATTTAGGAGCTTCAAATTTTATTTCCCGCATGATAAGTGAAGCGGTTTTTGGTGGTTTGGGAATGGTATTTTCCTTTGTGCCTCTTATTTTCGTTACCTATTTTTTCCTAACTTTTCTTGAAACATCTGGCTATCTACCAAGAGTTGCCTTTCTGATGGATAGATTTACTCATAAAATTGGATTACATGGTCAAAGTATTATTCCTCTCATTCTTGGCTTTGGATGTAATGTGCCTGCGATCCTTGCAACAAGAACCCTTCAAGATAGATCAGACCGACTCCTAATTATCTCTATGATACCCTTTATGTCCTGCTCTGCAAGACTTGTTGTCTTTGGTTTTTTCGCTATTACCTTTTTTGAGAATCCTCTTTTAATAATCCTCGCTTTATATCTTGTAGGAATCTTTCTCTCACTTTTTACTGCTGTCCTGCTTAGAAAAAGTCTACTTCGTAAAGCGCTCTCTCACTTTGTGATGGAACTTCCGCCTTATCGTTTTCCCTCTTTGAGAGTTCTAATTCGTATAGTCCTTTTGCACTTAAAAAGCTTCATAGTCCGTGCAGGGACAATTATTTTCGTAATCTCTCTGATTATCTGGTTTAGTTTGAACCTTCCACCTGGTGTGGAGAGGCTTGAAGATAGTATAGCAGGAAAAATCGGAAAGACCCTAAGTCCATTGTTTGAACCTATTGGTCTTGGAGATTGGAGGATCACCACCTCTCTAATTCCTGCCTTTTTGGCAAGGGAAGCTATTTTGACTAACCTTGGAGTAATTTTAAAGGCTGAGAGGGAGGAAACTGAAGCCTTTGACCCCAAGGAAAGATTGGCAGACCAGGGAAGAAATCTTCTCTCTGCACTTTCAGAGATAATCTCTTCTCTTTTATCTCCTCTGCCAAAGAAACTCTCCTTAGAAGATGAAGAAGAAGAAACATCTGGTCTAAAAGGAGAAATTAGAAAACTTCTTCCCTTACCCTCAGTTCTTGCTTTTCTCTTTTTTGTGCTTATATATAACTCTTGTGTAGCAACTGTTGTAGCTATGTGGAGAGAGGGATCAAAAAATTTAGCTTTAGGTTTTCTTTTTTATAGCTTTCTGCTTGCTTGGTTCGTTTCATATATAGTCTATAAATTCTTTTCTTGATATGCTATTTCCTAAAATAGCTTTACTCTTTCTTTCAATCTTTGGTCTAATGCACTTATACTTTTATAAAAGAATAGCCATTAAAAATTGGCCCTTTAGGGGACTTCTCGTCTTTCTTTTTTTATCTCCTATATTAATGCGTCTTGCAGATAAATATCTATCCCCCCAAATTACCTTTTTCATTGGTTTTACTGCTCTCTTATGGATGGGTTTCTTACTTTACTTTGTTGTAATAGATCTTTTTTTAAGATGGAAAATTAGAAGTCCTTTTTATTCTCTACTTCTTACAACAATTCTTTCTATATACAGCTATCAAGAAACACTTAAACCTGAAATTTATCATATTACTATATTTACATCTAAATTGCCGAAAGATTATCAAATTAGAATACTTCATATAACAGATGTTCATCTTGGTCCTGTTATGGGGTTTGACAAAATCAATTTAATTAGACGTGCAGTTGAGCGATTTCATCCTGATATAATAATCAGCACTGGAGATTTGGTTGATGGAAACATGAGAAATAGAGCCTATCTTGCTCATGCCCTTGCTGAGTTAAAACCTCTTCTTGGAAAATATGCTGTTGTAGGTAATCATGAGTATTATAGAGGAATTGAAAGGGCTATAGAGTTTACCGAGGCCTCTGGTTTTGAGGTTTTGAGGGGAAGTTTTAGGGAGATAGATGGAAAGATTGTTATTGCAGGACTTGATGATGATGACTGTAGATTTTTTAAAGCCTGCGTTGGACCTTTGAGGGCGTCAGAACTCCTTGAGGCTATACACCAAGAGAGATTCATTATTCTTCTTAAACACAAACCTACAGTTGAGCGCACAGAGTCTCTTAAGTTTGATCTCATGCTCTCTGGTCATACCCATGGAGGACTCTATTATCCTATCGGAAAATGGTTGCTCAAGTTGCTCTTTGGATTTGAATATCCTGGGCTTCAGGTAATCAATGGTTCTCATTATATTTTTGTTAGTAAGGGACTTGGCACTGGAGGACCTCCTATGAGATTTTTATCTCCGCCAGACATGGCGATAATTGACCTTAAGGGAGGGGCTGAATCTTTTCACCAATCCCGCCTATCCCTTTAAGTTCTATTCTAAAATAGAACTTAGTATCTCTTGGAGTTGTAGTCATTCCAAATCCAAGGAAATAACAGTCGTGTATCCAAAGGGCCTCTATTCTTTGCTCAGTAGTCTCATCCTTCAAAAGATTACGCGAGACAAAATATCTCATGCCAAAATTTCTGGAGAGGTTGTGAGCAAGAGTAAGAGTAAGTTGCCTTGTTTTCCAGGCTTCATCTTCTTGATAGGTGAGACTTATTTGATTAAGAAGATACTCACGGAGACTGAGGGTAAGCGTGTGCTTTTTAAAACCAAGTCCATAAAAATTGTAGGCAGTGTCATAGCGAAAAGAGAATTTGTTCATCCACTGTGCCATTAGCTGGAGATATAGGTCCGACAAGGCTCGCTCCTCAGGAGGAGTAGCAAATACCTCTCTTTTGGCCCTTGTAAAATCATACCTTTGATAGGCTCTAAGAACAAGAAAATTTCGTTGATTTGTCAGATGGATAAATTGCCATACTCCATACTCTAAGGCCTTGGCCTTTTTGATAAGATAGTCTTCATAGGAAAATTGAGGTACCTCTGGATTTTCTGGAGAGAGGCTCCTATGGAAGAATGTCATATAAGGTTTTAGGATGTGTCTAAATGTAATTGGTATCCCTTTTAAATCAAGAGAATAAGTTCTTCCAAGAAGAGTATGAGTTGTAATATTAATTTCAAAAAACTGTTGATAAAGCGATTTATCAGTAAAATTTGCAGGTTCATTGAGTAAGTAGGCAAAACCTTTATATGTAAAGGATAAACTATTTCTAAATATGGAATGTGAAAAGGGATAAGTAACTTCAACAGATGTTCCTAATCTATTTCCATAGTAGTTTTCCTTTCTATGATAGTAGTTATAATCAAAAGTAAAACCGAAAAGTAAATTACTTAGAGAAGTGGAAAGATATCGTAGGTGCGCACCTATCAAAGGCTGAAGGATCTCCTTTTTATTGCCTATGCCATTGTAGTCAAGATAGGCACTCTGAAACCTTCCATAGAGGCTATTTCGTATGTATTGAAGCCAAAATCTAGAGGTCCTGTATTCCTGGCTTTTATCCTCAAGATCCCTTCCAAAACGTTCTAGATAGAGCTCTCTACTTCTATCAAAAGAACCTTCTCCTACATTAAATTCTTCAAGAAAGTAACGATCAGAGAGGAGATCAATATCTATATGTAGATCAAGGTAGTCTCTGGGGATAAAATCAATCTTTCCAGTGATCCAATAGCGATGTTTTGGAGAGATAGTTGATGGAGCTTCTGGTTTATCGTAGTCATTAAGATACCGTAGTTTGAAAACTGCCTGATTGTTTTTAGTGAAAGCAATCTGGCTCTCTAAGTCCCAGAGAAAACCTCTCTTCGTGGTATATAGAGGGGCAAGAGTGAAGTCAAGTTGATCCGTTATAGGAATAAAGTAGGGCACCTGCAAACCAAGCCCAAATCGGTTTCCTTGGGAAAGATTCGGAAGAAGGAATCCTCTCTTTCTTGGAAAGAGTATCGGTAAACTAACACCAGGAAAATAGGGCTTTTTAGGAATGTTGATAAGAGTTTGGTTCCCTACTTTAAAAAGAGTTCTCCTCGCAAAAGACTCACCCTCAGGTGCCAAAAAAAAATCTCTAACTTCAAAGGACCAAGGTGGTAGATCCTCTTTTTCACAATCAATTTCACAGGTAGAAATGAGGGCCCTCTTTGCATAATACTCATTGAGGGCATTTTTGTGAAAATCCCAAGCCTTTATGCGAAACCCCTCTTTTTTCAGATAGATAAAAATCTTATCTGCAAATATTTCGTTATTTCTTAGATCAAGAAAGGCGTGATTACCCTTTATTGTTGCATTCTGGATAAAATCAAAGATTTTAAAATTGAAAAGTTCCAACCAATCTGTTTTGCGATTATAAATAGCTCCCTTTGCGTATAAAAGAAAACCCTCTCCCTCAAATACCACATCGCCTTCTGCAAGGAGCTTCTCTCCACCATGTAAAAGTTCCAGACGTTCTGCGGTAATTTCAATAGGCCCTTTACTGAGAGAAGCAGAGGAGAGATTAGGAGCTATAAATAGGAAAAGACTAATTAAAACAAGGAGTAACTTCAACTCACTAAGAGCTTATTTTAGGTCTACTTCGATTTAGGATTTTTCTCCTAGGAGTTCTTCAACCTCCTCTTTGCCCTCTTCTAACTCAACTGCCTGTTCCTCATCTCTACTGAGTAAAAGTGCCATAAATTCTCCAACGTGAGTCTTCTCCTCTCTTGCTACATCAAGAAGTATGGTTCTTAGATCCTCGTCGTCTGTGAGAGAAGCAAGCTGTTCATAGAGATTTATGGCATCTAATTCTGCCATAATGGCTATTCTAAGAATCTGTCTATCCAGATCTTCTTCATCAATCCTGTCTAGGTCAAAGGGGATTTTTGAAAGCATGGCCTTCCTCCTTTAAATTTTTGTTTTCTATTGTATCTTACTTTCTCAATTGAGGCAACTGGTAACTTTTAGGTTTTTATCATCAGTCCCTCTTGACAAAGTTTTTCCTTGTATTAAATAAGTAGTATTAAAGGTTGGGGGATCGTCTAATTGGCAGGACAGTGGACTCTGGATCCACGAGTGGAGGTTCGAGTCCTCCTCCCCCAGCTCTTAGGTGTTCCCCATAGTGATTCCCCTATTTACGAAAGAAGAGTTCATTAAAACCTTTTCTTATTTTCTCTCATCTTTTTTAAAGATACCCGAGGTTGCCTCCTTAAAGAGAAAGCTAGAAATTAGTTTTTCCAAGAAAAAGCCATCTCTCATTTGGCTTCAACTCCTTGACTGTGCAGGTTGTTCTGAAAAGCTCATCAGAACAAAGGAATGGCCTCTTTTTGAATTCCTGACAGCCCTTGTTGATCTCAAGTATCATGAATTATTGATGTTTGATACTGGACATTCTGCAGAGGCTCTCCTGAAAAGGATTCTCACCGAGGAGCAAGGCGATTATCTACTCCTAGTAGAGGGAGCAATACCCTATAGAGATCGGGGTAGGGTTTTGAGAGTTTCTGGAGAGCCGGTTTTAGATTTTCTTGTGCGAATTTCTGAAGGTGCAAGGCTCGTCTTAGCCTTTGGAAATTGTGCGGTAAATGGAGGTCTTCCCGCAACTCCTCCAAGCCCTACCTGTGCTATTGGCCTTCCTAACTTACTCGGAACTGAAAGGGTAATCAGTCTTTTTGGATGCCCTGGAAAGGCAAAAGCTCTCGTCGCTCTCATTGCCTATTTTCGGCTTTTTGAGACTCTTCCCCCTATCGACAGGGCAGGAAGACCAGTTATTGGATAGTTCGTATGAGTGTCACAAAGCTAGTCATAGAACCTCACACACGAGTTGAAGGGCATCTGCGTGTTGAAGTATCACTTGAAAAGGGAGTCGTTGTTGATACAAAGGTCTGTGGCACAATGTGGAGAGGTATTGAATACATCTTGAATGGAAAAACTCCTAAGGAAGCTATTTCCATGGTGCAGAGGATCTGTGGAGTTTGTCCTGTTGCTCATGCAATTGCCTCTGCAAGAGCTGTTGAGAATGCCTATGGCTGGAAAATCTCTCCACTTCATCAAAAAGTCAGAAATCTTCTCATCATATTTTCAACAATCCATGACCATCTTGTGCATTTTTATTTTCTGAGTCTCCCTGATTGGATTGATTTTACAGTGTTACAATCACTATCTGAGAATGAACTAAAGAACCTGTGCAATATATATGGTAAAGACCTAAACTATGGTGGAGATCTTTTTAAGGCCTTAAATTTCTATCTTAAAGGTCCTATAGGATTTCCCTTTCTCCCGAAGACCATAAGGCCTCATCCTGATTTACACTCAGATAGAGAAATTGCCTTATCCTTTTTAATTCATCAGCTTTTTGCTTTACATATACAACGTAATGTAAATAGACTCATAGAACTCTTTGGAGGAAGCTATCCTCATATTGTTAGTATCTTTCCTGGAGGAGGAAGATTTCCTTCTATCGGAAAACAGTCTCATGAAAGTGCATTTTTGTTAATAGAAGAAGCTAAACCCCTGCTCAATAATATCTCTCAATTCCTTAATAATATCTACTTACAAGACCTCTTCACCCTCTGCGACCTCTATCCTCATTGGTTGGTCCTTGGACAATCCTATAAAAATTTTCTTGTCGTACCTGAATTACCTTCTGAAGTTGAAAATTGTAAGCCCTATCATCCAGGAGGAATAATTGTTGACGGTGAGCTTGTATCGAAAGACTTGTCCTCACAATATTTAGGGGAGAAACTTCTTGAGGATTTTACCCATGGTTGGTATGCTAAGTCTCTTTGCAGGGCTATCCAGCCTGATTCTATGGACTCAAAATACACCTATGTGCCTGCACCTCGTTTTATGAACAAACCCTTTGAAGTAGGCTCTTCTGCTTGTCTCTCCCTCTGGAAAGCTATCTCTGTGAGCTCTCATTCTCCAATTCATAGGATAGTAGAACTCGTCCCCAAATTAAATCAATACATTTCTAATCTTCTACCATCCTCTGTTTTGGGTCGCCATCTCTCAAGGGCTCTAAAACTCATCTACTATGCAGACCTTGCGAACAAAGAACTTCAACATTTAAAAACTTTGCTTGAAAAGGGCGGACTTACTAAAGAGGGAGTTACCTATGAAAGAATACCTGCTGGTGAATATGAAGGAATAGGGCTTACAGAGGCCCCAAGAGGAGCCCTTTATCATAGAGTTCTACTTAAGGACGGTACAATCAAAAACTATCAGGTGATTACGCCCTCTGGCTGGAATATGAGCCCCCGTGATGAGAGAGGAGTCATGGGCCCCTGCGAAAAGGCCCTAATTGGCATTGAAGTCAGAGATCCTGAATTCCCCCTTGAGATTTACCGTGTAATTAGATCCTTTGATCCCTGCATGGCCTGTGCAGTCCATTGTGTAGAGAGTGGAATTAGTCGCTAAGAAACCTCCATCTGTTTTTAATCTTAAATTATCTCTTCTTT
>JAUQPD010000025.1 GCA_030550555.1 Thermodesulfobacteriota bacterium | reverse complement strand
CCTTGGGTAGAGACTTTCAGGCAGGTGGGTAGAAGTAAGAGAACTTTTTGATGGGGAGATAAGAATTTTTACCGATAGAGGATTCTAAAGCTTCTGTTGATATAAAAGAAGTTGGTAGAATACTCACAAAATGGCAAGTGACAAAATTGCTGAGCATGTAAGGTGACAAATTCGCTGAGTGGTTACAAGTAGGAAGAGTTCTACTAAAAAATTTTTTTGGCAAGCTCTGTTGCCACCTCAAAAAACTCAGCATGATTGATCATGGGAGCACTTTCCATGCTTTCTTTCTTATAGCTTGACCGAACCCTCCTGAACTATTAGAATATTCTTAACATGAAATCTGAAGGAGCCTCGTATGGCCTATGCCCTGAGGATCTATGAATCCTTAAGAAAGTTTGGTGAAGAGCCTGCAAGGATTTTAGCTGAATTCGTTGAGGAGCTCGAACGGAGAAAATCCGCAACCTCTGAAGAACTCAAAGAAACCGAATTAAAACTCATCGTTCAAATCAGAGAAAAAGAGCAGATCTATCTAAAGGAAATAGAACTCCTAAGATCCGAAACTAAAAAAGAAATAGAAAGATTGAGGATAGAGCTCACCGAAAAAATTGAGGAAACCCAGGCTCAACTCACTGAAAAAATTGAAGCAACTCGAGCTGAACCTACCGAAAAAATTAAGGCAACTCGGGCCGAACTCACAGAAAAAATTTGAGGCAAACAGAGTAGAAATTGAAAAAATTAGAGCTGAGTCGGGGATTGCCATAGAACGAGTTAAGTAGGAGCTGATAAGGGAGATCCATCAAATCAAAACCAGTCTTACAAAATGGACTTTCATCTTCTGGAGTGGACAAATAATTGCCCTCATTACTATCCTGAAATGGCTATTTTAACCCTTACAGATCCGTCTATCTTGTGGCCCTGCCAAGAGTTCTACTCACAGAAAAGTAGATATTGTATAGTAACAAAGTTTAGAGGTCTCTCAAGATGATTGATATACTGAAGAAAATACGAAAAATAGTCTCTTCCAAATCTCAGGAAAAGGCTGAAACTATACTAAGTTTAAAAGAAAAGTATGCTAAGTTTCAAAAACTTTTAGCCCATAATAATGCATTCCTTAAGAAACTTGCCTACTTAAATGAGCATATCCATGCAGACGATGCTATTAATTGGAATATTCTTAAGGCTTTCCTTGAGGAAATGAAAGGAGAGGTTAGAGAAATTATCACCACTCTTAATGAGCTATCTAACAATAAGTATACTAACCTCTTCGAGCGATTTGACCATATATCCTCTGCTATAGATCAATTAATTCTAAAGTATGAGGAGATTCCTGAAAGTGAATACATTATCCCTCTTTCAAAAATTACAAAGGACATGGTCATCAAAGTTGGAGGAAAGAGTGCAAATTTAGGAGAGATTAGAAATGCCCTAAAGGTGCCAACTCCTGATGGATTTGCAGTGACCTCCTATGCATTTAAAAAATTTCTTGAGACGAGAAACCTTACCGAACCAATAAAAAAACTCATTTCAAAGTTAGATCCCAATGATCTTGAGGCCCTCGAAAAGACGAGTCAAGAAATTCAGGCTCTCATCCTCAACTCTTCTCTTCCCTCTGAAATAGAAGATGCTATCGAAAGAGAGGTTGAAAGGCTTTGCTCTAAGGGAATTCAGTCTTTTTCTGTCAGAAGTAGTGCCATTTTTGAAGACAGTGAACTCAGTTTCGCAGGCCAATATAATTCTTTTCTAAATGTCAAGCCTTCAGAGGTTACCGAGAAGTATAAGGAGGTTGTTGCAAGCCTCTACAACCCACGAGCACTCTTTTACTATCGTAAGATGGGCTTTCCTGAAGGACGAAAAGCCATGGCAGTTGTCATTATGGAAATGATTGATGCTCTTGCAGGCGGTGTAATATACTCTACAGACCCAAATGCCCCAAACCAAAAACAAATACTTCTTTCAGCAGTGTGGGGCCTTGGTAAGTGCGTAGTTGAGGGAACCATAACCCCAGAAGTTCATATCTTGGATAAAAGCTCTTTGAAAACAATTAAACAGAAAATTCCTCTTGTGGAAGTAATGCTTGTATGTAGGCCTGATGGAACGATTGAAGAAGTGCCAGTTCCTGAGGACAAGAGGGGTAAGTCCTGTCTTACAGAGGATCAAATCAAAGCCCTTGCTCAATACGCCCTGGCTATTGAGAATCATTTTGGTTCTCCTCAAGACATTGAATGGGCTGTTAACAGGGATGGAAAGATTTATATCCTCCAAACTCGGCCTCTAATGGTCCTTGAAGGTTCCGAAAGAGAGATGATCGCTCCTCCCGTATTTGATAATTATAGAATACTCATTAGAGAGGGAGATATTGCCTGTAGAGGCATAGGATTTGGAAAGGCCTTTGTTCTTCTTGAAGATAAGGATCTCAAAAACTTTCCTCAAGGAGCTATTCTTGTTGCAAAGAAAACCTCTCCTAAATTTGTTACCATCATGGATAAAGCAAGTGCTATTATAACTGATGTAGGATGTTCAGCTGGCCATATGGCATCACTTGCCAGAGAATTCGGTGTTCCAACTATAGTTAATGCTGAAATCGCAACTAAGGTCATAATGGATGATCAAGAAATTACAGTAGATGCTATAAACGGAATAGTCTATGAAGGTAAAGTCTTGGAACTTCTCGAATTTACAAAGAAATCGAAACCCAAGAGACAAACAGAACTTCAAAAAACTACCGAAAAACTACTCAGACTAGTAGTGCCTCTAAATTTAATTGACCCATCAGAGCCAACCTTTGCAATAGATTTTTGTCAAACCTTTCACGATATCACGCGCTTTTGTCATGAGAAGGCTAAGGACGAGATGTTTATGCTATCTGAAGAATCTGAAGAGGTAGGGGAGGCAAGACGCCTTATCTCGGGGATACCACTTAACATGCTTGTAATTGATCTGGGTAATGGGACAACAGGAACAGGAAGAACCATCCGCCCTGAGGAGATTAGATCAATTCCTTTCCTTGCCTTTTTTAGAGGACTCTCATCCCTAAGGTGGCCAGATCCACCACCAGTTGATGCAAAGGGTTTTTTGGGACTCATTGCAACCACAGTAACCACACCCGAACAAGAACTAAGAGAAAGAGGCCTTGAAAGCTATGCCTTCCTTGCTGAGAATTATATGAATGTAGCCCTGAGACTCGGATACCATCTCTCAACAGTTGAAGCTTACGTCAGCGACAATGTAAATGATAACTATATTCGTTTTCTTTTCAAAGGGGGAGGAGCAGCTCTTGAGAGAAGATTAAGAAGGGTGCGATTAATTAATGAAATACTCAAAAGGCTTGATTTTTCCGTAAAGGTAGTAAATGACCTAATTGATGCAGAACTTGCCAAACACAGAAGAAATGTCTTAGAAAATCGTCTTGAAATACTTGGGAGACTTACTGTCTTCACAAAACAACTTGATATGGTTATGTATAACGATACAATTACAAATTACTATATTGAAAAATTCATAAAGGAACACATGCAGGAAATAATCAATTAGGCCACCTTTCTTCAATTCTCCTCAATTTCGATCCTCTTAATAACTAAGTCTAGCCCTGTTAAAATATCTACAGAAAAACTACCACAGAGGGGGCATTTTGCTGTTTTTTCTTTAGGCTCACTCTCCGCCCCACAAGACTTACAATGAATTTTTAAACTTTCTATCTCAAAAAATATTTCTGCGCCATCAAGAATCGTCCCCTCCTTGAAGGTATCTATAACTGTCTTAAAATAGGCCACATCTATTCCAGAAAATTCCCCAACTGAAAGAATAACTCGCCTTATCTGGGGATTCTTGAAGTCTACGAGGTGCTCGCTTAAGTGTAGGAGGAGACTTTGAAACAAATAGAATTCGTGCATCAGCAGATACGCGGTAGAAATTCACCCTTAGGAGGATCTAAAATTCGTTTTGTTCCAAGTGGAGTCTTGAGGAGCACCTTTGGGGCCTTAGAAGTGTGGAGTACTCTGCCAATTATCTGAGCTTCTCTTCCAAGAGGGTGCTCTCTCAGCATAGCGAGTACCCTATGTGCCTCTCCTTCTGGGAGGGCTATTACTGCCCTTCCTTCGCAAGGTAAATGATAGGGCTCAAAGCCAAGGATTTCACAAAAGGTTCTCACTTGTGGTTTCACTGGAATCGCCTTCTCCTCAATCAGGATGTCAACTCCTGAAGATCTTGCCCACTCATACAAGACTCCTGCCAAGCCTCCTCGCGTTGGATCCCTAAGTGCATGAAGCTCAAAAGAGGCCCTAAAAATCGGCTCAAAAAGAGGAAACAGACTTGCACAGTCGCTTTCAAGCTCAACTTTTAGATTTATCCCCTCTCTTTCCGCAAGTATGCAGACTCCGTGCTCTCCAATTGGCCCAGTTACCAAAATTAAATCTCCCTCTATCAAATTCTTTGCTGAAAGCCCTGAATAGATGATCTCTCCAATTCCCGAGGTATTGATAAAAATTCCATCAATAGCTCCCTTAGGAACTACCTTTGTGTCACCGGTGACAACAAGGACCTGGTTTTCTTTCAGAGTGTCAGCCATGCTCATCAGAATTTTCTCAAGGGCTTCAAAGGAAAAACCCTCCTCAACTATCAATGCTAAGGAAATATAAAGAGGCCTTGCTCCCATCACCACAAGGTCGTTAATAGTGCCTGCTATGGCAAGTTTCCCGATGTCTCCTCCTTTAAAAAAGAGAGGAGTGACTGTAAAACTGTCAGTTGTAAATGCTATATCTCTTGATGGAAGTTTTAGTGGAGATGCATCTTCAAGATTATTCAAAATGGAATTGCCCAAGTATTTCAAAATGACTTCATTTAGGAATCTCTGGGTTTCTTCTCCACCTCCACCTATGTCAAGAGTTACCCGCATCTCTTTCCCCTCACCTTTATTATATCACGTTTTTTTTCTCTGAGACCTTTTAACTCCTCTTTGATTCCTCTTTAAAACAATTTTGACGCGAGAGAGTTATAGACAAACTATGATGAGATTCGCCCTTCTTGAAATCCATGATGTCTCTCTCTATTACAGAGACGAGTTACTTGAGATTGTCTCTCTTCTAAAAGGTCTCGGTTTGAACAAATTTTCACTCCTAATTGTCCCCTATTTTTGGGAGAAATATCCCCTAAATGATGACCTCGATTTTGTGAAAGAGCTAAAGTCACTCAATGCTGAACCTCTTCTTCACGGATTTACCCATCTTGGTAAAACCTCTTTTATCGGAAATTTATGGACTAAAAACGAAGGTGAGTTTTACTATCTCAATGAGAGTGAGACCTGTCAACGCGTTTACCAAGGTCAGGTGCTTCTGCGTAGGTTGGGGTTTAACTGTGACTTTTTTGTTCCCCCTGCCTGGATAGGTAATCCCTTTCTTGATTCTATTTTGAAGAAATTGGGCTTCAAAGGTGTTGCCTACCGCTTTTATATTAAATTCTTTGATGCAAACCTAAAAGTCTTCTCTCCCGTTCTCACCCTAAGTAATAGACCCTATTTTTCTGGTTTAAGTAAATTCCTTTTGGGAATAACTGAGTGGTGTTTGAGAGGAGCAGGAGTTCTTCGTATTGGAATTCACTGTGCGGATTTCCGTGACAAGGATAAAAAAGAGCTTTGGAAAAAAACATTAAATAAGATAAAGGCAGAAAGGAGGTTTATTAGTTATGGTGAACTTGCTTGCCAAAGCGGACTTACATCTTCATTCCAGTGCCTCTGGTTCCCAGACCGCTTGGTATAATCGTCTTTTTAATTGTCCCGAAAGTTTTACTGATCCACGGGAGATCTATCGCAAACTTAAAGCTCGGGGGATGACTTATATCACTATTACAGACCATGACACAATTAATGGGGTTCTTGAAATTGCAGAGTATCCTGAAGTTTTCATAAGCTGTGAATATACAGTTATCTTCCCTGATGAGAAGGCAAAGATTCATGTCCTTGTCTATGGCCTTACTGAGGAACTCCACAGAGACTTACTAAGGCTTAAGGAAAATGTTATTGATTTTGTAGAGTTTCTTATTGAAAGAGAAATTCCCCATTCCCTTGCCCATCCCCTCTATTCAGTCGAGGGAACAAAAATTGATGAAAAGCTAATTGAAAAAATGGTGCTTCTCTTTGACCTCTGGGAGGGAATTAACGGCACAAGAGGTAACGGTGTGCGTTACTTAGAAGAGGCAATCGCGCGAAAATACAATGGATGGGACAAGATTTATGCCCTTGCGGAAAAGCACAACTTAAGACCTTTACGAAGAAGGGAAAAAATCTCCTTTACTGCTGGCTCTGACGATCACGGCGGGCTTGATGTAGGAAGAACCTGGACAGCTGTTGAGGATGTTAGCTCAAAGGAGGAGTTTTTGAGAGCCCTATGGGAAGGAAACACAAAAGTTGGCACAGAACAATTAGGAGAGGAACGAATTTTAAAGACCCTTATTAGAGTTGCCTACGAATACAGCAAAAACAAAAATTATCTTCCCAGAGAAGTAGTCTTTCTCCTTGATAGAGCTTTCAAATCCCCAAGTCCTGAATTACTCTTTAACATCCTCAACGCAATTTTGGATGAGACACCAAGAGATCTTGATTTCAGAGCAATCATCAGGGATCTCCCATACATCACTTTAAATAGACTCTGGAAAAATCCATCACCAAGCACCCTCGTAGAGGTTTTTCTTGCCTTTGGTAGCCATCTTCTTACTGCACTAATCAAATATGCTCAGAAGAGAGAGGAGGAACGAATCAAAAAACTTGCCTATTCCCTTGGATTAAACAATGGACGCCCTCCAAAGGTCGCCTACCTTGTTGACACCTATCCCCATGTGAATGGTGTATCAAAGAGTGCAGAAATTATCAGGGAACTTGCAGTCAAAGAGGAGCTCGCAGTTAATCTTATCATTTGTCAATCTGAAAAGATAGAAGCAGAGAAGCTTATAAGACTTAAACCATTAATAGAAATACCAACTCCTTTCTATGAAGAAATCAAACTTGGAGTGCCCAACCTCTTAGAACTTCTTGAAATTCTTGAGAACAAAGCCTTTACCCAGATCCATATTGCAACACCAGGACCTCTTGGCCTTGCGGGCCTCCTTGCAGGAAAAATCCTCGGTCTAAAAATCACATCAACCTATCACACAGATCTCCCAACCTATGCAAGAATATACACCTCTGACGAAGAAGTTGAAAATCTTGTCTGGAAAGCTATGACCTTCCTTGCTAACCTAACGGATAAATTCTTTGTGCCATCCCAATATTATATGGAGCTTCTTCAGAATAAAGGCGTCTCCCCAAAAAAACTCTGCGTTTTCAAAAGAGGAGTAGATCTACAACAATTTAATCCCCAAAAGAGAAAAAAGGATATCTGGAAGGCCTGGGGAATAGCAACCTCAGATCCTGTCGTCCTTTACGTAGGTAGAGTTTCAAAGGAAAAGAATCTTGACCTCTTTGTAGAACTTGCCTCCTCTCACAGAGATATCCCCTTCGTAATTGTGGGAGAAGGCCCGTATAAAAAAGAACTTGAATTGAAAGCTCCAGAAAACATAAAGTTCCTTGGCTTTAAATCTGGGGAAGAGCTATCAAAAATCTATGCAAGTGCAGACATCTTTCTTTTCCCCTCAGAGACTGAAACCTATGGACTTGTGGTTCTTGAAGCCCTTGCAAGCGGATTACCCGTGATTGTAAGCTCAAAAGGAGCTACTAAGGAACACTTTGAACACGGTAAAGAAGGTTTTGTAGCAAATAATTTCGAAGAATTTAATAAATATCTTTCTCTTCTACTTCAAAACAGAGAACTTAGACTCCAGATGAGTCATCTCGCAAGACTTAGAGCAGAAAGACTTGATCTCCACAGGACCTATAGAAATTATATCGATTCTATTATGAATATATAAAACATAATGTCCTGCAATTGTTAGAATATTAACCACTCCGATGAAACTTCTTGATATCACGCCTTTTTTTCACTCAAAGAGTGGGGGCATAAGAAGGTATCTTTTGGAGAAAATAAGATTTCTGTCTCAACTCTCAGGACTTCAACACATCCTTTTGATACCCGGAAAATCAAAAAGGTGCTACTTTATTGAAGGCACAAAGGTTTATGAGGTTCCTTCCATACCAATTCCCCGCTCAGGAGGATATAGATTTTTTCTAAAGACACAAGACCTTTTTAAAATCATCCAAGAAGAAGCCCCTGAAATAATTGAACTTGGTGGGTGGTATCATGCTCCAAGTAGATTTCGCCTCAAATCGTGGCAAAAAGTATCTGTTTTTTATCATTCAGACCCTTTTCTCTTCTTTAAATTGAGTTCTCTTTTTGCTATCTCAAAAAAATTCCTAATTCGCTATCTGAGACGAAATCTAAATGAGGCAGATTTCATCCTTGTGCCCTCAAGTGTGAAGGAAGTGTTTTTGTCTTCCATAGGGGTTGCTAAAGTAAAAAGGGTCCCTCTCGGAGTAGATCCTTTGATCTTCAATCCCTCAAGAAGAGATTCTGATCTCTTGAAAAAACTTGGAATAGATGAAGAAAAGATTA
The DNA here is from genome assembly GCA_030550555.1 of Thermodesulfobacteriota bacterium. Lineage (GTDB taxonomy): Bacteria > Desulfobacterota > Thermodesulfobacteria > Thermodesulfobacteriales > Thermodesulfobacteriaceae > Caldimicrobium. The sequence continues at coordinate 3,215 of JAUQPD010000025.1, read as the reverse complement.
GGCTTATCTATGTGGGACGCCTGTCGAAGGAGAAAAATATTGAGCTCCTAATAGAAACCTTTAGTCTTTTAGATAGAAGCAGATTTCATCTCATTGTGGTTGGCGATGGTCCAAAGAGAAATCTCGTTAAGAGCGCAGAGAGGGAGCTTGGTTCTTTAACCTATTTAGGATACGTTGATGATAGAGATCTCCTTGCAAGGCTTTATGCTAGTTCTCATATTTTTGTGAGCACCTCTGTTGGTGAAACCTTTGGTCTATCCTTTGTTGAAGCACAGGCCTGTGGCTGTATTCTCGTTGCACTTGATATGGAACTTGAAACACAGCCACTAAAGGAATTTCTTGTGAAGGATCTGAACACTCGAGAATTTGTAGAGGCACTTGAGCGAGCATCAGAATGTCTGTCAGATGAACTTCGCCAAAGGATCAGCAATCATGTCTTGGCCTTTTTTTCTTGGAATAATACCTTTAGAAGACTTCTCAACCTCTATGGAGCTCTGTAGAGAGTTAACTCAATTTATTCCCTAATAAGTGATTTCATTCTTTTGTTATCTCTTAGCGTTGACAGATAACAAAAATAGTTTATATTTAATGTAGGGTTGGGTAAGGGCCGCTAACTCAGTTGGCAGAGTACCAGCCTTTTAAGCTGGGAGTCGCAGGTTCGAGTCCTGCGCGGCCCATGATAAAAAAGGCCCCCATCGTCTAGCCAGGTCCAGGACATCGGCCTTTCACGCCGACGGCAGGGGTTCGAATCCCCTTGGGGGCGCTATAAATTTCTCTTATTTGTCTTTTAAAAAATCAACCTTTAGATAGGTAATCACTAGTTGTCTTGAAGTTGCTTCTACAAAGCGTTAGATTATAATATATTTTTCTATAAACTCATTCCAGTCGTCATAGCTTGATCTCAATTCTGAAATTTTTACTAAATATCGTTCTTCACGAACTTCTCCTAAAAAAGGGAGTTTTGTACCTTTTGTAGTCAGCTTTACATCGAAAGTTTCGAAATATCCACAAATTATACATTTCAACTTTTCATTTAATACTCCACATTGTCTAAAATATATTCTATTTTCCAGATTTGTTATTAACTCATTATTACTTAACTTATTTTTTGTGAAATCAATTAATTTTTTAAATCCACAAACATGAGCCATTGCTGAAATGAAAATACCCTTAGGTACACTTGTTTTAACAAAAACTCCTACATGATACTCCTTTGGACATTCTGCCCAGATTGCTTTTAAATTCGGTGTAGTTTTTATACTTATAGGAGAGTTTGCGTTAAGAATGTCTGTCTTATATCTTGATATATCATCTGATATTGATCTATCTAACTTTATTGCGATTCCAAATCTACTCTCTATAAATTTTTTTAAAGCTACCTCACCTAGTAATCCGATAAATGTATTAACGATTATAGTCTCAAGCTCTCTTTCCCGTTCTCTAAATGCCTTTTGAGTTTTTGTTGCTTTTGTTTTTCCTTCTAACATGGAAAAAGCAAATTCTATTGAAAATAACAAAAGCTCAAGGACATCTTGATCACAAAAGTCCAATATAATCAAATTGTCTAAAATATTTTTTAAAACCAAATTGACATATTCTTCATTTAATAAAATATCTTGTTTATTTTTTACTTTTAGTTTAAGTATAAATTTTTCTTTATCTAGTCTAATAAAAGACTCTAATAAATCCTTTATTTCAATTTCATTTAAATTTCTAATTATTTCATGATCTATCTTTTTCAGAGTTTCTATATAGTTTGATATCATGATGTCAAACTTATTAACTCTCATTAGTTCTAATCCCTTTTTAACACTACTAAATGCTCTGTTTCCATCCGAGTTTCAACTCTTCCGGATGCTGGATTTATTCCTGTTTTAGTTCTAAACATTACTCTGCTTTTTACTTTATCAACATATGTAATTACATGATTCCAACCAATCGAAATGAAATGTTCTTTGATTATTTTATCTATAGGAATTGGCATACCTTCAACCTTTACAGGCCCAACAAAAATGCACATATATTTCTTAACATTAAGAGATAATCTTTCTAAGCTTCCTATTATATAATTAAAATAGGTTTTGTACAACTTTAAAAGTTTATGATCTTTGATTTTCCCTAAATAATGGAAATAGGTATCTGAATAGATTGGAAAATCTTCTGTTGTTGACCTATATGGTATCTCCTTACTACTCAATTCCCTAATTTCTCTATCTGTATAACCTAACCAATATAATTCCATTTTTGTACTTCTAATATATTCTTGTGCCTGTAAATATGGTGGAGATGATATTAAAATATCTATATCTTGTTTTAAATTTTCTACAGATGTATCTATTCCTGCCTTTACTTCTATAAAAGTAGGTCTTTTCAGCTTTAGTTTTTTCCATTCATTTAGCCTCTCATTTATTCTCAAAATTTCCTCATTTATTTTTTTTATCATAATCTCTTTAAGATCCGATCTTAACATACTATTTATTTTTTCCACGGCTCTCCTAGACTTATAAAGTTTATGTACCTTTTCATCTGCATATGAAAAGAATTTACTGATCTTTAAAAAGCTTAGTGTTAAAATACATCTCATATCATTTGAGTCTATATTTTTAATTTTGTACCAAGCTTTACCAAGAAGTTCAAGTATCTCCTCAGGGTACCAGTATGTTAAATTCTTCCAATCTGGATAATATACTTCTTTTCCTTTAAAAAGATCCTTTATCACTCTATAAATTTCTACATAATTAATTGGAGAAACATCAACGAACTTATGTAGAAAATCCAATAAAGGATTTAAATCCCATAAAATATAGTCTCTGCCAAATAACCAACTAGCATAACCTACTGTACCTTGACCCGCAAATGGATCAAAGATTATATCCCCTTCTTTTGAATATTTTGAAATTATATAAAGAACAACATAAGGTATAAACTTAGCAGGATATTTATATAAACCAAATAATCCATAATTCGTTCTTGGAAAATCATAAGCATCTCTAAAAGAAATTGACATTTCATTTTTATCACTTGTAGATTCAGAAATCCCTCGTAAAAAAAAATTTTTTTGGAAATATTTGTTCATACAGATGGACATGACTAGATAAAGATTATTCGGTTTTGACATTTTTTCAAGAAGGTTTTAAAATAGGAAAGTCTATGGAAAGAGAGCTTGCTGTGGTTTTGCTAAGTAGTGGCATGGATAGTGCGGTTTGTGCATCCAT
>JAUQPD010000014.1 GCA_030550555.1 Thermodesulfobacteriota bacterium | reverse complement strand
GTTCTTTTTTGAGCCAGAGCGAGTTCTTTTAGCTCTTTTTGAGTATCTCTATGGGCAAGGGCAAGTTCTGCGACAATTGTCTTTAATTCATTGAAGTCATGGACCTTTACAAGTTCATCTAAGAAATCAAAAAGTTCCTCCAAGACTTCTGCCTGTTTCGGCGGAAAGGCCTCTCTGATTTTTCTAATTAATTCCTTTCCTTTAAGAGGCATAGGTTTTAAAGGGACATAATTAAGTTAGAGCGCCCCTGGCAGGATTCGAACCTGCGACCTTGAGATTAGGAATCTCACGCTCTATCCTACTGAGCTACAGGGGCGCTTTCAGAAGAGTCAAAATGGGCGGAAGAGGATTCGAACCTCTGACCCCCGGCTTGTAAGGCCGATGCTCTCCCCCTGAGCTATCCGCCCAGCCATCTCTACCTGTATTAGAGTAATACCAAAAACTAAACTTGTCAAGAATTAATAAAAACAAAGATTTCTGGTAGTTTCTGCCCAAAAAATTCCTTTGCTGAGCCTTCCCTAACAGCAATCTCTAAAAGTCCCTCACTGCTAAAAAGAGCAACCACTTCTCCCCTCTCAGCATCACTATAGGTTCGCACAATCCTAATCTCTTGACCGTTGATTACCACCTTGGCCTTTCTCTCCCCCAAAAGCTCCTGAGATAAATTTGTTATAAGATTTCCAAAACGATCTATGTCAATTATCTGAAGGCGATATCCACCTGAAATAGGCTCTGGCTCGTAAATATCAAGACTTACAAGCTCATTGCTATCAATAATTTTAGCCCATTCACTCAGAGGAACACCACATAATAGCAAAGCAACTGCTGGAGCAAATAGATCTCGGCCATGAAAGGTGGCGCTATAGGGTGGCTTTAACACAATTTCTGTTAATATTTCATAGACCACCCTTGGTTTCGTCTCCATGAGGACAAGGGAGAAAAGACCATTGTCTGGTCCAACAAAAAAGTAATCCTCAGTTTCTACTACAATGGCTCTTCGCTGAGATCCCACTCCTGGATCTACGATTGCAAGAAATATTGTCCCCTTAGGAAAATACTTATACGAGAACTTTAATTTTAGAGCTCCTGCAACAATATTTTGTGGAGGAATTTCATGGGTGATATCAATAAAGAGGGGCATTTGACCAGCCTTTAATTCCTGAAGGATTTTACCTTTGACAACCCCCACAAAATGGTCAACAGTGCCAAAGTCTGTCAAAATTGCAACAACTCCATTAGGCCTCAACTTGGACAAGTGAGACTTCCCCTCCTTCTTCAAGCTTTTTTTGAGCTTTGCGAGAGTGTTTTAGTAGATGCTGAAAGAGGCTTACTTCTGAGGAGTTACCTTCAATCACTGCAAGGATTGGAGAGGGCTCTGATAGAGTAAACAGAGGGAGGGTTCCCAAACAGAGCTCTTTGATCCTCCTATTTTCCTCCTCATTTCGTCCGAGGACAAACCAAGATCCATCATCAAAATAATGTCTACCCATAACAAGAAGCTGGGCGGTAAGAGGGGTCAGAGGTCTCCTTTCTTTTATAACTCTTAAGACTCTTTCACCAATTATGGGATCTGTGAGAAGACACCCACCTGCAGGAGTGGGAATTTCCTTTAATCCAAACTCCTTTGCAAGAGTGAGCTGAAAGGCTCTTCCTCTGCCCCAGTGGCTATAGAGATTCTCTCTTTTAATTATTCCCTTCTTTTCAGGAATAGTCTCTTTTAAAAGCTTTGCAGAAAGAGGCCTTAGGAGTAATCCTTCCACACCAGCTTCTCGTTCAATTAATTCAAGAGCATTTCTGTTTTGACTCATGGGTCTCTGACCAACGACCTCTCCAGTTGCAATAAAGTCTACTCCAATTTGAGATAAGAGCTCCTTTGCCTTCCTTAGGAAAAGGATCTTACAGTCAATACAGGGATTAGCCTGATCCCCATATCCATGGGCTGGCTTTCTAAGGATCTCCAAAAAGTCTTCTGTGATATCTAAAAGCAAACCTTCATCAAAACCAAAGTCCTTTATTTTTTCAAAGTAGAGCTGGGGATTTTCCCTGTATTTCCATCCAAAGAAGGGAGTAATAAATCTTACCGCACAGACCTCAATTTGCTCCCGCTTTAGAATTAGCCCTGCAAGGATGCTGTCAAGACCTTCAGAAAAAAGCAATAATGCCTTAGCCATCTTTATGCATTCTCTTGTCTTTAGTATTCCTGGTGACCAGACATGCGAGCAAGTTCCTTTGCTCTTGACTTATCGTCAAGTCTTCTTATGACAGTGGTAGTTGAGTTTCCTTCTATCAATTTCTCCACGAGATAATGATGGTCTGCAAATTTAGCTATCTGAGGAAGATGGGTTATACATATTATTTGTGACTTTTCAGAGAGAGCCTTAAGTTTTTGGCCAACCATCGTTGCGGTAATTCCCCCAATTCCTGTATCAATTTCATCAAAAACCAAGGTAGCTGGTCCTCTGTCTTCCTTAAGAACAGTTTTTATTGCAAGAAAAAGGCGGGAAAGCTCTCCACCAGATGCAATCTTCTCAAGAGGTCTTGGTGGAAGTCCAGGATTGGAGGAAAAGAGTATTTCAAGTTCATCAAGTCCAGAATTTGTAAGGTTTTCAACTTTTGCTTCTCGTCTAAGGAGATTTATCTTTATTTCTGCCCTCTCAAGAGCAAGATCTTTAAGTTCCTGAACCAAAGCCTCAGCAAAAACTCTTGAGCCTTGGGCTCTCTTTTCACTGATCTCTTCTGCAAGCATAAGGAGCTCCTTTTCAAGGTCCTTTAACTGTTTTTGAATTCTCTCTAATTCAAAATCAAAGCTCTCGCTCCCACTCAGAGCAACCTTCAATTCTTCTCGTAGTTTAGTGAGCCCCTCAGTGTCAGTTTTATACTTCTTTTTTAGTTTTTCATATCTTGCAAGGCGACTTTCAATCTCCTCAAGTCCTCTCTCATCCTCAGGAAGGCCTGAAAGAAGCCCTTGAACCTCTCGAAGGAGTTCTCTCACGTCAAAGGCCTGTAACTCGAGCATCCTTTCTCTTTCACCTAAGGAAGACTCTATTGGAGATATCTTTCTCAAGTAAGAGAGAGCTCTATAAAGATTCTCGTCAACCGATTGCAGGCACTCCTCTAAAGCTTTCAGGTTTTCCTTAAGAAAATTTAAATTTCTGATTCGGTCTCTTAGAGTTTGAAGCTCGAGCTCCTCCTGAGGGTCGGGATTTAGTTCCTCTAACTCCCTTAATTGAAAAAGGAGAAACTCCCTCCTCTGCTCAAGTTCATTCCTTTTTCTAATAAGTGCCTCACACTCATTAGATAGATCCCTATATTTCTTGTAAAGAGCTCTATAATTTTGAAGTCGCTCCGTTAAATTTAAAAAAGTATCTAGAAAAAGGAGTTGATTATCTCTATTGAAGAGAGTGTATTGTTCGTGTTGACTTGTGAGGGAGATGAGTTCTTGTGTGAGTCTTGAGAGTTCAGTTAGGGTAATAGGAGAACCATTTACAAATGTCTTTTGGCGATTAGGAGAGATAGTGCGTCTTATGTGAATCTCCTCATCTGGGGGAAGCCCTAACTCTTCGAGTTTTTTGGCAAGATAGGTCCCACCCCATATAATGGCTTCTATTTCTGCCTCACTTCTTCCTGGTTTAATTAATTGAGGACTTCCCCTTTCTCCCAAGATCAATTTTAGAGCCTTTATGAATAATGATTTTCCTGCCCCAGTCTCTCCTGTAATTACACTAAAACCTTTGTCAAATTCAAGATGAACCTCATCTATTAGGACAAAATTGCAAATCTTAAGCTCGAGCAACATAAATTCTTTGAAAAAATAAATATTTTACGTAATTTTTCAACGTGTTCTCGACTTGGAGTCTTTGCAAAGGACTTCTAGGAGAAGGGCTCTCCCTTCTTCGACAGTTAGAGGAAGATAGGGAATTTTCTCTTCAAAGGATTTAAAGAGTTGAGTAATCAAGGGAGGCCTCAGTTTATAATTCTCTAGATCGCCCTTTGTGAGGATGTCATTTGGAGACCCAAGAAGGCATCCCTTTCCGTCCACGAGAAGGAGAATCTTGTCTGCAAAATATGGAACCATATCTACATTGTGAGTAGCTATGACAAAGCTTACTCCAGTTTTTTTTAGATTATTGAGGCATGCAATAAAATTTTTCTCAAGGAGAGGATCAAGACCTGATGTAGGCTCATCAAGGAGAAGAATTTCCTGCCCCATGGCAAGCAAACCCGCAAGAGCAACTCTTTTCTTTTCTCCAAAGCTCAATGTGTCAATCTTCCTCTCTTCAAATCCATCAAGATGAACGAGACTTAGTGCTCTTCTGACAGCTGAACGAATATCTTCTTCGCTCCACCCCATATTTCTTGGCCCAAAGGCAATATCCTCAAAGACCGTCTCAGCAAAGAGTTGATCCTCTGGATTCTGAAAAAGAAGTCCCATTTGGGAATAGATGTCCCTTGGAGTTAATTTCCTTATGTCCCTACCATTCAAAAGAATCTCACCTTTAAAGTCCTTATAGAGCCCATCAACTACCTTGAGAAGAGTTGATTTTCCAGCACCACTTGGACCAAGAACCACAAGGGCTTCCCCCCTTGCAAGCTCAAAGGAGATATCTTTTAGAGAAAAAGTCCCCGCACCAAGAGTAAACTCTTCAATTTTAACCTGAAGCCTCAGAGGAGTAGACATAGTATGCCCCAGGTAAGACACATCAGAAGTAAAAGCCCCAATTCAAGGAAATTCAAAGAGGGCAAAACTTTGAGAAGATTTCGGTAATCATAGCCCCTTTGATACATGGCTTGAAGAGAATTTTCAGATCTCACAAGGGCATGAAAAAAGGCACTATATATGAGATATTGAAGAGATCTCAAGGAATTGATAAACCCCCTATAGCCAAGCCTGTTCTTTTGAGAAAAATAGGTGGTTTGAATTTCCTCATGCCAGAGCTTGATAAACCTCAAAGTGAGATAGATTAATTCTTGAAGGATTAGAGGCACTCTCAGCCAATTCATAAGGGCAAGCACTTGTGTAATAGGAGTTGTCTTAAGAAAAATCAAAAGTAAAAGAGTAGAACTAAGTATTCTAAGCGAAATTCCCAATCCAAATATAAGCCCAGTTAAATCAAAATAGGGAGATGAAAACTTAATACATTTTAAGAGTATAATCACAAAGGCAACAAAGATAGGTTCTCCAAGGGATTTCAAGAGCTCCTTTATAGTAACTCCAATGTAAAAGAGGATAAAAAAATGAAAGACAAAAACAATGAAAAGAATTTTAAGGTTTTTTGTGCTAAGAGTTATCAAAAGAAGAGTAAGAAGGTAGATAAATTTAGCCTTTGCGTTTAGCTCCGTCAGGTTGATATAAAGTCTTTTCTTCTCTATAGGAGTTTTCTCGTTCATCAAGAAGCTTTCTCCAAAAGTAACCTACAACGAAACCTGAAATTCCAGCTATAAGTGTAAATAGAAAGAGCTCAAGATCTCCTTCAAGTTCAAAAAGAGCTCTTGGCTCCTTTCCTCTCTCCTGGGCAATCTTCTCAATAACTGTTTCATCAAGGGCCTTCCATTTTTCATGTGCTACGCTAAGATCACTAAACAAAATAAAAAACTGTATAAGCAATACCGCAAAGATTTTTGTAATCATAGCATTCCTCCTAAGTATTTAAAGCCTTTGGCATAAGAAGCTCTTTTCTTTTTTTGGCAATGGCCGTAATCAATGAGGCGGTAATTACACCTTCTAAAATCCCAAGAGGAATTTGAGTTGGTGCAAAGGCAAGAAGAATTTTTAAATATAGCTCTCCAAAGGGGTCACTGCCTTTTAGGGCAAGAGTCAATTGAAGGGCAGTTACAGAGTAGGTAGCCCAATCTGCTAAAAGGCCACAAATAAAGGCCTTAAAATAAATAGGCACAGAAATTTTAGATAAAAGAACCAAAGCTAAATAGGAAGAAATACTTCCAATTATTGCCATAGCCACAACATTAGCCCCAAGACTGGAAATTCCTCCATGAGCAAGAAGAAGAGTTTGAACAAGAAGCACTATGAAACCTGCAACAATACTTCCAGAAAGCCCTAGAATAAAAACCCCAACTGCAACCCCTACAGGATGTGAGCAGGTCCCAGCAATGGGAACGGGAATCGGAATTACCGAAAAGAGAAACACAAGGGCTGTAACAAAGGCAAAAAGGGCCTTTTTCTGTGGATCTTCTCTCAGGGTTAGTGCTACCCTCCTAAGTGCAAGCGCAAGACAAATAATCATTATCACCCACCAAAACAGTGCCCATGAAAGCGGTAAAATACCCTCTGATATGTGCATAGCCCAAAGCAAAGAAGGAAATACCCCTATTAAGAGTAAGGACAATGAGAAAATTGTAGCTCCCTTCATTAGAGCCCCCTATTTTGGTATAATATTTGTATTAATAGCACTTAAATCAAAAAAAGCAACAAATAGTATTAAATCTTTTGAAAAAATTTACCAGGAAGAGGTTTTATAAGCCCTTTTATTTCAAGTTCAGAAAGCGTTGTAAGGAGTTCGGGAATAGGGATTTTGGTCATTTCATAGAGACTATCAAGATGAATTGGATAGGTAGAGAGACACTCAAGAACCCTCTTTTCAAGGTCAGAGAGGTTACTTTCATCTCTGTTGTTACTTTGGAGAATGATATCTTTTGAAAGAGAGTACTCTCTCTTATCAAGACCGAGATAGTATAGAATCTCTGCAGGATGAGTAACTGGAATTGCCCCTTCTTTTATGAGAAAGTGGGTGCCCTTACTGTTTTCTGAAAAGATATTTCCTGGCACTGCAAAGACATCTTTTCCCTGTTCTTGAGCCCATCTTACGGTGTGGAGGGTTCCGCTTTTCTCTCCAGCTTCTGTGACAAGAATCCCCACAGAAAGCCCACTTATTATGCGATTTCTTCTTGGGAAATTTTCTCTCTTAGGTTTTGTACCGAGAGGAAATTCTGAGACAATTGCTCCTCCAGAGGAGAGAATGGCTTCAGAGAGGGAGTGGTTTTCTGGAGGATAGATAACATCAAGCCCCGAACCAAGCACTGCCACAGTATGTCCACCTCTTTCTAGGGTTGCTCTATGGGCAATTGTATCAACCCCCCTCGCAAAGCCTGAAACAATAGAGATTCCCCAACTTGCAAGCTCCTCTGTAAAAAATTTTGTGACCTCTTTGCCATAGGGGCTTGGTTTCCTGGTCCCCACAACAGCAAGCCTAACGGGAGATCTTAATTCCCCTGCAATGTAAATAAAAGGAGGTGGATAGGGGATAAGTTTTAATTCTTCGGGATATTCAGAATCTCCGAAGTAAACTATGCGATACCCTTTCTTTTTCGTCTGTTCTATCTCTCTTAGAGCAATATCTATAAGCTTGTTTGCTCTTTGTTTATTCGCTTCAAAGAGGGATTCTAAGACTTCCCTTTTGGTCCAATTGACAGCTTTGAAGGGAGCCCTTTCCTCAATGTAGAGGCCAAGGAGGAAGAGTTTTTCATCCATTAGTTTGGAAGATGAGACTTACTTCCTGAGGAGTTACCTTTAACTCAAATAAGTTAATGTATTCAGAGCGCTCCTTGAGTTTTGTTACAACTTCTTCTTTTAAGGGAGGAGATAGCTGAAAAGTAATGGTAGGTAGAGGTGCCTTGGTAACTATGATTTTGAGGTGTGAGTTTTCAGGTAGAGAAGGATACAGGACTTCTTCTATAAGGCAAAGTGAACCTCTTAATAGGTTAAGAGGAATGGTGAGCTTGGTTTCTGTTTCTGCCACTATTTCTTTTTTTACTTTATGTTTGAAGTGAAGATTTGCTTCCCAAAAAAGGAGCTCTTTTTCCATAATTTCCTTCAAATCCCAGGGGCCTGAATTGTCGTTATTAATCTCTCCAAGAGCTACGTCGAGCTGAGTTTGAAGTTTCTGTAGAGCCTGAAGGGCTTTTTCAAGGGTTTGTTGTGCATGAGGTGTTAAGTAGGTATCTTTTTTCATATAAAGTATTTGGAGCTGAAGAGAAAGAGACTGAATAGATCCTTTGAGGTTATGAAAATAGCCCTTTATGAGGGCTCCCAGGGCAAGGGTCTGACATAGATCCGTGTTCATATTTCACACTCCCTTAAGGTCTCGCGTCTTTGGAAGGCCCTCTTTAAAGTTATTGGATCTGCAAATTGGATCTCCATTCCCATTGGTAGCCCACAGGCAAGTTTCGTAACTCTCACAGAGAGACTCTCCAACGTTTTTACAATATAAGAAGATGTAGCCTCTCCCGACAATGTTGGTGAAAGGGCGAGAATTACCTCACTTACACTTCTCTCCTTTATGAGTTCAATTAAATTATTAAGACCAAGCTCTCGGGGACCAAAACCTTCCTTTGGAGAGAGAAGATAATGAAGTACATAGTAATATCCTCTATAAATACCTGCCCGCTCGATGTGAAGAAGATTCAAGGGGTTTTCCACTATGCAGAGCTGACTTTGATCCCTTGTTGGATCTTTACAGATAGGACAGAGCTCTTCCTCTGAAAAATTCCTGCAAATCTTACATAGCTTTACTCTAAAGGGTAATTCCTTTATTAAATCTCCCAGTATCTCACAAAGTTCAGGCTTAGAGAGGAGAAAAAGAGCAAGTCTTCCAGCACTTTTCTCACCTATGCCAGGAAGCTTACTGAGTGCTGATATAAGTCTTTGTAAGGTCTGTGGGTAGGTGTTCTCCATGTCTTTTTAGAGGCCAGGTAATTTAAAACCTGGAGGCAGGGGAAGCCCGCCTGTTATTTTAGCTAGTTCCTCCTCCATCATACTTTTTGCCCTTTTTAGAGCTTCATTCACTCCTGCAACTAAGAGGTCCTGAAGCATTTCACGTTCTTCAGGTTTTAGGAGTTCCTCCTCAATTTCAATTGCAAGGATTTCCTGACGTCCATTCGCGGTGACTTTGACCATTCCTCCACCAACTTGGGCGGTAACTGTCTTCTCCTCAAGCTCCTTGGCAAGCTCTTCCATCTTTTTCTGCATTTTCTGCACTTCTTTTAGTAACTTCTGAAGCTCCTTTGGTAGATTCATAGCTCACTCCCTCACAGGTTCTATATAGGCAATTTTTGCAGAGAAAGCCTTAAGTATGTTTTGAACTTCAGGTCTTGATCTTACGTCCTCAGAAAGGTTGTGTTTCTGCCTCTGAATGTTAACTTTAACAGGTTTTCCAAAGGATTTTTCTATTTTCTCCTTAAGCTGATCTAAGTAGATCGAACGAAGAATATGGTCATTTTCCCTCAGACTTAGCACGATTTCATTTGGAAGGATAGTGGGCTGGGAGAGAGCTTTTACAATTGGAAGTAACGGAGAGGATTCTTTTTCAAGGCTTGCAATAAAGTCCTCCCACGTCTCTATTTTAATGGTCCTATTCTCATCCTTAAAGTCACTTTTGGGCTCTGAAATAATGAAGTCCTGTGATTTTGAAATTTCCTCAACTCTTTGTAGGATTTCTCTTATGGAAATAAGTTTTTCAAATTCACAGATCTTTGCGAGAGTCAATTCGAATTGAAGGTGAGGATAGGGACTTCTTTTTAGGATCTCAAGGTCTTTTAGGAGTATTTGAAATATCAGGAGAAGTTCTTCAGGTGTAGCACCAATAAAGCTCTCTCTGAGGCTTGGGGATTGGAGGATGAGCTTAGTTTCACCAGGAATAGCCTTGGCAAGAAAAAGGGTTCGGAAAAATTCCGTAAGTTTTTCCATAAGATATACAAAGTCAATACCTCTTTCAAAGAGCTCCTGCGAGAGGGTCATAGCTCTCTTGAGGTCTCTCTGAAGGAGAATGTCTGCAATGTCTTCAATTAGGGCCTCTTCATGCCAACCAAGAGCATTAATTATATCTTCCTTAGTACGTGCACCATAGGCCATTGCCTGATCAAGAAAGGTTAAAGCATCTCTAAGACTACCTTGGGCTTCCTTAGCAATCAATTCAAGGGCAGACATATCCATGGGATAGCCTTCTGATTCACAGATCTTCCTCAAGTGTTGAACCATGGTTTTGAAATCTATTCTTCTAAAGTCATATCTCTGACAGCGCGAAAGTATAGTTGGGGGAAGTTTATTAGGCTCTGTTGTAGCCAAGATAAAATAGACATGGCCTGGAGGCTCTTCAAGGGATTTGAGAAGGGCATTTGCTGCTTCCTTTGTTAGCATATGAGCTTCGTCTATGATGTAAACTTTTGCCCTTCCCTTAGCAGGGGCATAACGTAGATTCTCAATAAGCTCTCTAACTTGATCAATTCCACGATTAGAGGCGGCATCAATCTCTATCACATCAACGAAGATACCTTTATTGATCTCCTCACAAGGGCCACACTGATTACAGGGATCAAATTGATCTTTCAACTGATGACAATTGAGAGCCTTTGCCAAAATTCTTGCAATTGTGGTCTTCCCACTTCCCTTTATTCCTGAAAAAAGAAGGGCATGGCTAACTTTATTCGTTTTTAGTGCATTAATAAGAGTCTTTACAACATGAACTTGCCCAACAACCTCACTAAAAGTCTTAGGCCTATATTTACGGGCAAGGACTAAGTAGCTCATAATAATTCCAATAAATGATTCATAATCCTTGTGACATTTTAACTTGCTATTTACTAAATGACAAGAAGCCCCCTTCTCTCGGAGGGGGATTAAGAGAAGGGGGGAGGGGGGTAGAATGATTACTGTGAGGAGGGGACCGTCTTCTTACGTGAGTTCTTTCAAAAAATATGCCCATATCTACAACTTGCACAACCTCGGATCCGGCTTTTTTTTTTTTGAGGAGGATGTTACCGAAAGGGAACAGAAAAGTTATTTTATTGCTACTCAAAGGTAAAAATCAAGTTTAGAATGGCTCCATACTTAAGAGATAATCTGCCTGAGATACTAGTTGCTATAGGGCATGATATTTGAAAAAAAACCAAACTAGAAAGGTTAGTCATTAAAGGAATATTAGTTAGAAAAGTCAAAAGAATAGGGAGGTGAGTTATGAAAAAATATCTTGTTTGCGTTGACGGTTCAGAAATCTCGGAACGTATTATCCAGAGGGCAGTTGAGAGGGCAAAGAAGGAGGATGCAGAACTCATAATTCTCTATGTTGCAGAGGACTATTGTCCTGTCGGACTTACGGAGATTGACTGCAATGTTGTGAGAGAGTTGATTATGAAGGAGGCAAATGTAGTGATCAACAGAGCAGTTGAGTTAGCTCAAAAACTAGGGTGTCCCGCAAAGGGTGAGATTAGAGAGGGAAGACCTGCGGATGTAATTGTGGAACATGCAAAAGAAGCGAATGTTGAGGAGATTTTTATTGGTTCCCATGGAAGGCACGGAGCAACAAAGGTCCTTCTTGGTAGTGTCTCTTCAAGAGTTGTAGAGTTAGCCCCCTGTCCCGTAACTGTAATTAAATAGGCAAAAAAAATATAAGGGAGGTGGGAGATATGGCTGAGGAAAGGGTCAAAGGTGAATTTGAGGAGAAGGCAAAGGCGACCTTTTCTGCTGAACGACGGGAGGACTATGCGGTTCTCATAATTGCAACAGTTGTAGTGCTCCTTGTGCTACTTGGGGTGATTGATAAGAAAGTTATTGATGCCATTTATGTTTGGAAATATTAAACAAGTTTAAGGGGGTGAGGACATGGGTGTTGGAGTTGATTTGACGGATGTAAAACAATGGCCTAAGATGTTACCTGGCTTTCTTGTCTGTTTACTATTTGCCTGGTTAGTTCTTCAATACGACAAATATGTAATTGGAGACCTAAACAGAGGTCACCGCGAGGCAACTCGTCTTCTCAAATCGGTTCAGGAAGGTAAAGCTCCTGCAAGTTACGAAGAATATGTCCAGGCAAGACAGGAGTCTTATAAAAAGGCCTTGGAAAAATATCAACAGGGATTAGAGAAAAAGAAACCATCTAAGCCTTTTATCCTCAAAAAGGAAGACTTCGATTATATCGTCCAGAATAAAGCAATACCAGGTAAATTTAGTTTTGGTGAAAGGATGAATCAATTTCAGATAACCTATGTTGCGGTGCTTTTGTTGGGTGGAATGATTATAAGAAATACCATTGGTGTTCCCAAAATACTTCAGCCTGGAACAGTTGCTGCACGTCCTTGGATTAAGCCTGGAATTATTATTTTGGGTGCTTATTACATGTGGTCAGATGTTCTCAGGGTAGGTATTATTGGTCTTGTTCTCGTAGTACTTTTCGTTCTTGGTGCGGCAATACTTATCTCTGTATGGGGTAAGAGAGCAAAGGCAGATGACGGGCTTATGGGACTTTTGAGTGCAGGAGTTGGAATATGTGGAGTTTCTGCTGCGGTTGCGGTAGCACCAGTTGTCAATGCTAAACCGAGAGACTTTTTTTATGCTATAGGAACAATCCTTCTATTTGGGACTCTCTGTCTCTTCACCTTTCCCTATATTGGTAAGGCCTTAGATCTTCATCAGGCGGTTTATGGAGCCTGGGTAGGAACAGCAATTCTAAACACCGCTCAGCTCGTTGCAGCAGCAACCTGGTATGGCCATGAAGCCCTTCTTGTAGCTAACGTCGTTAATGTAGTCCGCATCGGATTCATTCCTACCTATGAGTTTTGAGGTCAAAAAAATTCTTCTTTGTATAGATGCTGAAAAACACTCAATCAAAGCTCAGGAATTCTCCATTGATTTTGCAAAAAAATTTGGAGCAAAACTTGTTTGCCTCTATGTAGTTGATGCCTATCCCAAAATTTATACCAATGAAATCTATGCTATAAATCGCGATGAGTGTAGAGAATATTTAGATCGAGCTCAGGCCAAAGAAGGCCTTCAGGCTTTGCAAAAATTTGAAGAGATGGCAAGAGTCGCAGGTATCAATTATCAAATAAAAATACGGTATGGCTTTAGAGAAGAGGAGATTCTTAAAGAGCTTGAGCAAGAAAATTACGATTTCCTGATACTTGGGAGAAAGAAATTAGTAAGATATTTAGACAAGATTAGGTCTTACAATCTTCCAAAGAAAATTTTTGATAAAACATATAAATCAATAATCTATATAACAGGTGATTAACAGTTTCCCTTATGGAGAATAGACTTTCTTTTTCTGTTCCTATTCCTAAAGAAAAAGTTTTTCAAGTTTTAAAGAATTTAGATCTTCTTTTCAGACTTAATATTCAATGGCATCTCAAATCTCATAACTTTTCTACAGCACCTGAGCAAAACAGAGAATATCAAGTCGTCCTTAGATGGGAAAAAGATGACAAAGAGAGCACCTATACTGTTAAAATTCTTGACTATCAAGAAGGAGAAATGCTTGATTTTGCTATTTTGGAAAACACAAATATCATAAAAAGGATTATTTTTTTAGTCACCTCACAAAATAACTTGACTACTATAGATGTCAAAGAGATAGCTGACTATGGACAATCAAGGGAATCTTTACTTGAACTTAATTTATGGGTTAAAAGTATCTTAAATTATGCAATGTTACTTCAAAGTGATAGTATTTTTGCAAAAATATGGAAAAGTTTTTTAGATGAAGTATATCTTAAATTAAGCCAAACAGGAAGAAGATTAGTCTTTTTAATAGTTATTTCTGAAATTTTTGCCCTGCTCTTTTTTATACTTATTGTTCTATATTTTATATTTGCAAACTGAAATTTCTATTGTTTAACTATATTTAATTTTTTTATCTTTTTCCAGAGGGTCTTTCTTGAGATTCCAAGTTTTTTGGCAGTTTCAGTTTTTTTCCTTGACACTCCTTGAGTGTTCAGGAGATAAGTTCTTTTTCAATAAGATCTATACATTGTTTGTAATTCAATTCTCCCTGTGGTATGGTGCGCGCAGAAACTACCTCTCCAGGAAGGTCTTCAAGACTAATTTTGTTATCTTGAGAAAGGAGGATTGCCCTTTCTATAATATGCTTTAGTTCTCTTACATTTCCAGGGTAGTTGTAGTTCAAAAGCGCAACATAAGCCTCTTTGGTGATTCTTTGTATTTCCTTTTGGTATTTTTCTGCAAATCGGTGTAGAAAGAACCGAATAAGAGGTGGGAGATCTTCCTTACGTTCTCTAAGAGGTGGAATTTTGATAGGTATTACTTTTATTCTATAGAAGAGATCGTCTCTAAATTTTCCTACTTCAACAAGCTTTTTAAGATCTTTGCTAGTAGCAAATATATAGCGAACATCCACTTTGAGTTCCCTCTTTGAGCCAAGGGGATAGAAGGTATTTGTTTCAAGGACTCGAAGTAACTTAGGTTGAACACTGAGAGGTAAGTCTCCAATCTCGTCAAGAAGGAGTGTGCCGGTATTTGCAAGCTCTAACTTTCCCTTCCTGGTCTCGTTTGCCCCTGTAAAGGCTCCTTTTTCATAGCCGAAAAGTTCGGCCTCAAAGAGAGTTTCTGGGATAGCAGTGCAGTTTAGTTTAATATAGGGTCTATCTTTTCTTTTGGATCTCCTTTGAATCAGATCTGCTATAACTTCTTTACCTGTTCCTGACTCTCCTAAGATAAGCACTGGCACATCGGTTTCTGCAATAAGATTTACTTTTTGTAATATCTCTCGCATAGTCTTACTTTCAGCAATAAAACTGTCTTGAGTTAGGTTAAACGAGAGACTTTCTTTAAGGGATTTGAGTTCTCTCTCAAGGTTTCGATAGCGTAAAAATTTTTCTATAGTAATAAAGAGTTCTTCTTCCTGGAATGGTTTGGAGAGATAGTCAAAAGCTCCGTCTTTAATTGCCTTAACTGCAGATCTGACGTCTGCATAGGCGGTGATGATAATAACCCCGGTTTCCGGAGAGATTTTACGAATTTGTTGGAGAAGCTCAAGTCCACCAATATCAGGAATGCGAACATCGACAAGGGCGATATCGAAGAATTCGTTTTTGAGGAGTTGAAGTACTTTTTTTTTTCCAGTTTCACAGACCTTTACCTCATATCCTTGAGAAGAAAGGGCGCCTTTGAGAGCAGTTCTTAATATAAGCTCGTCATCAACAACAAGAACCTTAGTCACGATTCATTTCAAGTTTATGGTCCTCTTTTATAGGTAGTTCTATAACAAATTTAGCACCCCTCTCTGACCTATCAAGGTAGATTCTTCCTCCATGTTTCTCGACAATTGCAACACTCACTGAGAGACCAAGTCCTGTGCCTTTGCCAGGGGGTTTTGTGGTAAAAAAGGGATCAAAGATCTTTGACTTTATTTCCTCAGGTATTCCAGGGCCAGTATCCGCAACAATGACAAGGACCTTGTCTTTGCACTTTTTTGTCTCAATCAAGAGTTTTTTCTCGACTGAGGCTTCCATTGCCTGCACCGCATTGAGTATCAAATTGAGTATCACCTGTTCAATCTTCTCCTTATCAAGGTAGATTTCTGGAAGATCTGGATCAAGGTTTAGTTCAACCCTAATGCCCTCTCTGTCAAGAAGGTAAGTACTGAGCTCAAGGAGATTTTCGATAATTCTATTTAGTGAGACCCTCTCAATTTTGAGGGAGGAGCTTCTGCTGAAATTAAGGAGCTCCCTAATAAGTTTCTGTATCTTTAAGAGAGCCTCCTCAATAAGTTGATAATAGTAACGTCTTTCCTCTTCGGTGACCTTATTTTTTTGGAGTTGCCTAATCAGAAGAAGGATTCCAGAGAGAGGATTGTTTATCTCATGAGCTAGCCCAGCAGACATCTGTCCGATTGCAGCCAGTTTTTCTGTAAGAATGAGACGCTCCTCAAGAAGTTTCTTTTCGGTTATGTCCTGAAGGACTTGGACAACTCTTATGACCTCACCATCTCGGTCAAAAACCGGATAAAGGGCGAGATCATAATGTTTCCTCTCCTTTTCATCAAAGAACTCAACTCTCAATGGTTTTTTAGTGTATATAACCAATTCAACCAGATCCATACGACAGTGTTTATGGGGACTTTCTTTAAATGCGGAGTTAGCAACTTCGATTTGGCAACACCTATTTATCAGGGCAATAGGATGAGTAATGCTCTCAAAAAGAGTTTCCAGGGTTTTCAGATTTTCATAAATTGTCCTCTGGGAATGGTAAAGGTGGGAGCTTAGCTCATTGAAAGAGTCAATTAGTTCTCCAATTTCATCTTTTCTAAACTCTTGGACCTTTGTCTGCAGAGAGATCTTCCCCTCTCTTAGAGCACGAAAGTGGGCATTAAGATTTTTGAGAGGTTTGATGAAAATACTATAAAAAAGCCCTTCAAGCACAAGGAGAAGGAAACTTGTGGAAAGGATGCTTATCATGAAGATCCCACCTACTTGAGCCCGTATCTCACTTAGGGCTTCAGCTATTGGATATCTTACCAGCTCAATCCCCATGAGATCTCCCTCTTGCCATGGAAAGTCCGCTTTAACTAAGTGATATTTGGCAAGGCTCTTTGGTCTATCTTTAAGGGCCCCATGGCAGAGGAAGCAAGGTCTTTCCATATAAATTCCTCTTGCGATGATTAGATATTCTTCATTGTCAATTACCATAGGACCACGCCAGACAAAATTCTTCGGTTCATCTATGAAATAACGCTCGAGGGTGTAGTGAAAATCTCTGTAACGATTTTCAGGATTTATGGGGTTGGGAGAAACCCGTTCAAATGTGACCTGAGGGAAATGTTCCTTGAAATACTCCATAACTATTTTTCTCACATGGGTTGTCGACATGGCCTCTAAGATAAATTGGTCCTTGATACCAGCTTCATAAAATATTTCAAATATTGTTGGCCTCAGGTGATACATCACGTACTTACCAAGAGCGTCCATCTGAGTGAAGACAATATTCATTTTTTCGTAGGTATTAGAAATCACCCTGTCTCTTAAATGAAGATAAAATCCAAGAGAGAGAAGACCGGAGAAAAGTATCATTAAGGGGAAAAGGATAAGTAGTAGTTTAGAACTGAGTGATAGGTCTCTAAGTTTGATCAGAGGGGTCTTTTCTATTGATCTTATTGCTTTTCAGGGATTTAGATTTAATATAACATTATAGAACTACAAAACAAAACTACAAAATCCGCAGGGAGGGTGTTCTTATGATTATCATTATGGAGCCTCACATAACTCAAGATAGCAAAGAGTTCAAGGATCTTCTGGAATATCTGAAGCGATTTCCTCACTTACAGATAAAGGTGATGGAGCACAAGGGTGTTACACGCAATCTTATTGAAGTTCACTTGATTGGGGAGGACTACATGGTGCCCTTAGAGGAGGTTGAACATTTACCTGGAGTAGAAAAAGCTATCAAAGTCACAGCAAAATATAGACTTATTGGAAGACATGGATCTCTTTCTGATTTTGGTTTTGAATATCAGGGAATTCAATTCAATCAGGATAGTTTTCACATATTTGCTGGTCCCTGTGCGGTGGATACTTACGAGAATACTGAAGCCATATTTAAAGTCCTTAAAGACCTTGGGCTTTGTTGTGCAAGGATGGGGGCCTATAAGCCAAGGACCTCGCCCTATGATTTTCAGGGACATGGTAAGGCCTGCTTACCCTGGGTCTTTGAACTTGCAGGGAAATACGGAGTAAAGGTTATAGCTATGGAAGTTCTTGCTCCTCATCACATAGATGAGATAAAAGAGGCTCTTGAAGAGGCTGGAAATCCTTGTGGAGTAGTTTTACAAATTGGAACCAGAAATGCCCAAAATTTTGAATTGTTGAAGGCAGTGGGGAGGCAAAGAGATTTTCCTGTTCTCTACAAGAGGGGATATGGGCTAAGTTTAGAAGAAAGTTTAAATGCGGTCGAATATATAGCCTCTGAAGGAAATACTAGCATCATTTTTTGTCTAAGAGGTGTAAGAACCCATCTCGGGGATCCCCATAGGAATCTTGTTGATTTTGCTCATGTTCCTGTAGTGAAGAGGCTTACAAGACTTCCTGTTTGTGTAGATCCCTCCCATCCTGTTGGATCAAAAGTCAAAGCACCTGATGGAATTAGAGATATTTATCATGTTACTGCTCAGGGAGTAATTGCAGGAGCCAATGCGGTCCTTGTTGAATTTCATCCTCAGCCTGAGAAGGCTCTCTGTGATGGCCCTCAGAGCTTACCCTTAAGTGAACTTCCAGTCTTTGTGGAATATGTGCAAAAGGTCAGAGAGACCTACCTGGAGTTGAGAAGATTGATACAAAAACACAAGACATAAGGAGGACCGTTGTGATGAAAGTTAGCCCCTATATCTTTAGAGAGTATGACATAAGGGGTAAAGTTGACAAGGATTTTACCGAAGAAGTAGTAAAACTCATTGGAAGAGCCTACGGAACTCTTGTTAAGCGAAGAGGTGGAAAAAGAGTTATATGCGGTAGAGATGGTAGACTCTCTGGACCAGCATTGCAGAATGCCCTCATAGAGGGAATTCTATCAACTGGGATTGATGTTGTAAATATTGGTATAACCCCAACGCCAGTGATGTACTTCACTCTTTATTTCTATAGAGAATATGACGGTGGAATTCAGGTTACAGGCTCCCACAATCCACCTGAATTTAATGGTTTAAAGATCTGTGTTGGAAAAGATACCATTTATGGTAGTGAGATTCAAAGACTTCGCCATATGATTGAGGAGGAGGACTTTGAAACTGGTCAAGGGCATTACTCTGAACGGAATGTCCTTGAAGACTATATAGATTATCTCACAAAGCACATTAAACTTGACAGACCTCTTAGAATTGCCCTAGATCCGGGTAATGGAGTCTGTGCACTCACCGCACCTGAAATTTTTACAAGACTTGGTTGTGAGGTAGAATGCCTCTTCTGCGAGGTTGACGGCACCTTTCCCAATCACCATCCAGATCCCGTTGTGCCCGAAAATTTGGAGTATCTAAAGAGGAAAGTACTTGAAAAAAATCTCGAAGTAGGCTTTGGGTATGACGGTGATGGAGATAGGATTGGTGTAATTGATGAGAAAGGAAATATTATATGGGGGGACCAATTGTTAATCATCTTTGCCCGAGATCTACTTAAGGAGTATCCTGGAGCAAAGATTATTGGTGAGGTAAAGTGTTCGAGGGTTTTATATAGGACCATAGAAAGACTTGGCGGTCAAGCCATTATGTGGAAAACTGGTCACTCTTTAATAAAGAGCAAGATGAAAGAAGAGGGAGCCCTTCTTGCAGGCGAAATGAGTGGGCACATTTTCTTTGCTGACCGCTGGTTTGGGTTCGATGATGGTGTCTATGCAAGTCTCAGACTTGCAGAAATTCTCTCTAAAACCAAAGAGCCCCTTTCATCCCTCCTCCAGGACATTCCCAAATTAATTTCAACTCCCGAAATACGTATTCCTTGTCCAGATGAAGTTAAGTTCCAAATTGTTGAAGATTTAGTGAAGAAGTTTAAAGAGGAAGGACTTGAAGTTATTGATGTTGATGGGGCGCGTATAGAATTCAAAGAGGGTTGGGCCCTTGTCAGAGCGTCAAATACTCAGCCAGTTCTTGTTCTGCGATTTGAAGCAGAAAATGAAGCTTTTCTTAAACAACTTCAAGAAAGGGTCTACTCAACCCTTGAGGATATGAAGAAAAAGTATGGAATCTCTTAATAAAGTAACTCTCTCCCTTAAGCTTCCCCCCAAAATAAAAGAAAATCTTGAGATCTTTCTTTGGGTCAAAAGTGTTTGGCACCAGGTGTTTTCCGCAAAAGAAAACAAGATTAGACCTATTAATGTAGACAATGGGGTCCTAATTATAGGGGTTTCTGATCACTACGAACTGCAAAACATGCAAGCAAATTACCTGAAAATTCTTGAGAAATTTAAGGGACTTTTTCCTGAAAACTCAAAATTTCCCCTAAGGACAATTAAATTCATCTATAGACCAACGAAAGAGGAAAAGTTGAAGTTAAAAATGAGTTCAAAGATTGATAGGACCTCTTTTAGGAAAGAAGATTTGAAGGCCTTAATGGACTATTGTAAACAACTCTCAGACCCAGAACTTGGTGCTCTTTTTCAACGGCTTCTTAAAAATTATTACAATTTGATAACTTAGTCAAATACAAATTCATATAAGGTCAAAAATCAAGTCTTGACTTTCAATTTGTTTATAGATATATAAAAATTAAGAATATAAAAATGGCAGGAGGTGTCTATGGGTGAAATAAGAAAAATTATGGTTCCTATTGATTTTTCCGATGTAGCTCCAGTTGTTGCCAAGTGGGCAAAGGATTTTGCAAGAAAAATTAATGCTCAAATCCTTGTGGCATATGTCCTTGAAGATTTGAGCACCTACGAAGGCATTTACGTTGATGTAAAGACCCTTGCTGAGTTAGAGATGACTCTCTTTGAAGGTGCTAAAAAGTCAATGGAGGATTTTCTAAAGGAACATTTTTCAGATTATCCAAATGTAGAGTTTGTCCTTGAGAAAGGAGATGTAGTGGAAACTCTCATTAAGATTGCCCAGGAAAAAGGAGTTGATCTTATTATAATGGGAACTCACGGAAGGAAAGGGCTTGATAAGATCCTTTTTGGAAGTGTTGCAGAAGGAGTCGTCAAAAACTCACCAATACCTGTGGTTACCATTAACCCTTATAGAGCAGGGTTATTGAAGCCAGAGGAGGAGGAAGTTGTAGAGGGAATGTAAGGCCCTGTTAATTTACCGGAGAGCCCTTAACTTTGCTTCAGCTTCTTTAGCCTCCTTGGTTCCTGGATAGGTTTTTATTATTCTTCTGTAAAGGATTTCTGCAGCTTTTCTATCCTTGAGTGCAAGGAAGGCATCAGCTTGTCTCAGCATGGCTCTTGGCTTTAAAGGATTGGCTCCAGGCATATCGATGAGTTTTTGATATTCAAGGATAGCTGTCTCATAGTCCTTTTCCTTGAAGGCAATTTCTCCAAGGTAGAAGTAGGTCTGACCTACCCATTTACCTTTAGGAAATTTTTTCAAATATTCCTCAAACAGAGCTTTTGCGCCTTTAAGATCTCCCCTCTCATAAAGTTGAAAGGCCCTCTTGTAATAGTCTTCTTCCTTAAGAGGTGGTTCTTGTATCTGAGCTGGTTTTGAGGCTATAGGAGAAGGTGTAGTTCCATTCTGAATAGGGCCATTCTGGAGTAATTGTGAAGGTCCAGGTGTTTGTTGAGTTCCATTTATTTCCATTCTTGAGAGCTCTTTCAGCCTAGCAGTTAGATTTCCCATCTCGTTTTCAAGGGATCGAATTTTCACATCCAAGGTGTCAAGTCTGAGATTAATCTCTTCAAAGCCCTTTCTGAGAGCCCTTCCTTCTGCTTCCCTCTGCAGGTGTAATTCCTCGATTTTGCCTGAGAGAAGAGCAATCTCCCTTTTAGTTTCTTCTATTTCAGCAATCATTTTGCTCTGAGCCTGAATAAACTTTTCGCCAAGCTCCTTCCTTAATTGAGCCTCCAACCTGTCAACTTTCCTTTCAAGTTCATCAAGTCTACTTTCTTGCCTCCTCTGAAGGGTCTCGAGATTAAGAACCTTAATTTTTAGAGAAGAAATTTCATCATCCTGAAGGACTGCACAACCAGAAACTAATATCGCAAAGATACAAATACTAATTTTCTTGACATATTTCTTTATCATCTTTAAAACCCTCCTTTGTGTAGATAGGCTTCAACCTCTGGTGTTAAGTCAAGGGGTAGATTTTCATTATACCAGTTGATTCTGTCTTCCGCAAAATATTTCAGAGTAAGAACAATGAGGGGGAGCTCTCTTTTTATTCCTTCCTCTCGAATTTTCCTGAAAAGCAAATTTTTCTCTCCTTCTCGTTCCTTAAGCCCTTTTAAATGATAGCGTAATAGGATTTTTTCGGTCTCTTCCCATAGAGGTATTGTTTCTTCCGTATAAATAGAGAAGCGTACATATGTGAGAGGTGGGCCTTCATCAAGCTCAGAAGTTGCCCTATGAATCATTACACCTGTTTCTCTACTTCTTGCACTTATGAGTTGCCAAATAACCTCTTGCCATGTCCCTTTGGGACCACCAGGGAGAGCAGGATGAAGATTAAGTAGAGGGATCTTTTCGCAAAACTCTGATGACACAATCCACATGTAACCTGCAAGCATCCCAAAATCCACTTCAACTGGAAGCCTTTTAAGTATCTCCTTGTGATAGAGCTCTCTCCATGTCTCAAGGTCGTGTTTTCTTAGGTGGCTTTCAAACCTTAGAGCTGAAAAGGTTATAACAGGAATCTTCATCTCTTCTTCTACATAATCGATGAGTTTATCTGAGATAGGGGATTCCCCCTTATCTTTGCTGACAAACACATAGGCAATCTCTAAAGGGATAAAACGATCCCTTATTTTTTCGTGAACTATCCTAAGAAGGGACAGAGCAGGCTCATCTCTTGCAGTGGTAAACCAACCAATCTTTTTCATCAGATGATCACCTCCTCAAAATGGGTTCTACCCCAGGGCTTTGGAATAAAATGCTCTAAATACTCATAAATGGCAAAACGATCCGTCATGCCTGAAATGTAGTCCGCAATAAGTCTTGCCTTGCTCTCGTTCGGAAAAAGCTGTCTTGCCCTCCTCAAATACTCAACATCGTCAAAATTTTTGTCGTAAAACTCAAAAAGAGAATAGAGAAGCTTTTTGGCCCTATCAAATTCCTTTCTCACAATCTTTGAAAAGTAGATCCTCTCAAAGAGAAACTCCCTTAATGTTTCAAGGGCCTTGAGCTTCTCAGACTCCATCGTAATTTTTTGAAGGTTAGATTCTGTTGTAGCTTTTAGAATGCTTTTTATAAGTGTGTCAATTCTCTCACCGTGGGTTACTCCTAAGGTCTTTTTTACTTCATAGGGAAGGTCCTCTACTTTAATGATACCTGCACGAATGGCATCGTCTATATCATGGTTGACATAGGCAATAATATCGGAGTATCGCACGATCTGGGCTTCGAGAAAGAGCTCCTCAGTAGCTTCCACCTCAATGGGGCCTTTTCCCTTTGAATGTCTGAGAATTCCGTATCTAACTTCCCAGGTTAGGTTTAGACCCTGTCCATCCCTTTCAAGGTAATCTACTACCCTTAAGCTCTGTTCATAGTGTCTGAAACCTCCTTCAAGTATTTCATTGAGCACTTCTTCTCCAGCATGACCAAAGGGGGTGTGGCCTAAATCATGTCCAAGAGCTATAGCCTCAGTGAGAGTCTCATTTAACCGCAGGGCTCTTGCAAGGGTTCTTGCTATTTGAGCAACCTCAAGGGTGTGAGTAAGTCGTGTCCTATAGTGATCCCCTCTTGGAGCAAGAAATACCTGAGTTTTATGTTTCAGTCTTCTAAAGGCCTTAGAGTGAATAATTCTATCTCTATCCCTCTCAAAGGCGGTGCGAATATCACACTCTGGTTCAAATCTCAGCCTCCCGCGAGAGTGTCTTGATTTAATTGCTTGAGGTGCAAGAAACTTAAATTCCTCTTCTTCCTTAATTTCTCTAAGTAGTTTAAAGTCTGACATCCTCTATTCGAATCTCAAGTTTTCCTGAAAAGGAATTGATAATAGGAGCCCCAACAAGAAGTCTAATAGTCCTGTGGCAAATCTTATTAAAATAGAGGGCAAAGATTTCATAAGACCCCTCTTTAAGGAGAAATTTTGTGTGTCGCTCTTTTAGATATTCACAGCTCTTTACTTCAAAACCCTTTAGAGCTATCAGAGGTGGATCATGGCAGGTTCCATAAGGGGGTAAAGCTTGAAGGACCTGTACATTTTCCTCAAGGAGAAGTTCAGAAATTCGTGTCTCAGCATCAAGATAGAGAACTTGCTCCTTTAGTTGGGATAATATATTGAGATTTTTGAGCCTCTCCCTCAAGAGTTCTAAGTTAACAACTGGGATTTGGAATCCAAAGGCCTTTTTGTGTCCCCCGATCTCACAGAAGAGATCCCTATGCTCAAGGAGAAAGTCCAAAAAATCGATTTGCTCAGGACTTCTCCCTGAACCATAGGCTATTCCATTTTCTATGCTTATAACTAAAGTAGGTTTTCCGTATTTTCCTCGCAACCTGTTAGCAAACAATCCAAGCATTGCTCTCGGTATGTTCTCCAAAATAAGACAAATTACAGGCTCTTGAGGATCGATTTGAAGAGCACGGTCAATTCTATCCCAAATTTCACTCTCAAGTTCCTGCCTTTGATTATATAGCTCCTCAATGAGGTAAAAGGCTTGTTCTCCATATCTATGGATCTCTGCAAGAAGATTAAAAAGCTCCTGTCCTCTTCCCATTCTACCCAATGTATTCAGTCTGGGGATAATTTTAAAATTTAAATCCTCCTCAGAGAGGGGAGATCTGAGGCCAAGCCCTTTTATTAAGATCTTCAGAAGTGGATGATTGGGGTCAGCAAGTTCTCGAAATCCAAAATAGGTTAAGATCCGATTTTCTCCAATAAGGGGAACCATGTCTGCAAGAGTAGCAATGGCAACAAGCTCCAAATACTTCTTCAAATTTGGAGGAGCTAGATTTCCAAAGAAGTTCCTGTGAAATAGGTAGCTTCTTAGAGCTCTTACCAAGGTGAAAGCAACACCAGTGCCAGAAAGGAAATAAAAAGGCGAATCTTGAGGACAGAGCTTTCCTGTGACTACAAGGGTCTCAGGAAGAGAGCCTACTTCATGATGGTCAGTAATGATGACCTCAAGACCAAGCTCTTTTGCTTGCCTGACAGTGTCCTTAGCTGATATGCCCACATCCACAGTAAGGAGGAGTTTGACTCCCTCCTCTTTGAAGAGAGGCAAATACTTAGCATGAAACCCATATCCCTCCGAGTTCTTGTCAGGTATGCAGACGAAGGGGGTTCTGTCAGTTATCTTGGAGAGAAAATCGTAGAGAACATAGCTTCCGAAAACCCCGTCTACATCTGAATCGCCATAGATTCCGATTCTCTCCCCTTTAGAGACAGCCTCAGCTATACGCTCTACTGCTTTATTCATATTGGGAATTTCAAAGGGATCAGCAAGATCAGAGAGTCTTGGGAAAAGAAAGGCATAGGCAGATTCTACACTTTGAAATCCCTTATTAATTAGGATCTGAGATACAAGAGGAGTAAAACCACCTTCTCTTAAGAAGTAGTAGAGGAGATCACGAGGAGGGGGCTTGAGAAGCCAAATTTTGTTCTCACCAAGCATGTGCAATTCTATTCTAACACGTTGAAAAAAAATTAAAATATGTTATCAACTGTAGAGAAACTAGATTTTTTTATATTATAATTATACGATATGTGGAATTTCGGATGATGCCAAAGGGGGCAAAATGGAGAAAAAGGTTTCAATTAGGGTAGTAGTAACTGGTGGTGCGGGCTACATTGGATCTCATGTTTGCAAGTTGCTTGTCAAAAGAGGTTTTGATGTCCTTGTAATTGACAACCTTAGCACTAGTAGCGGAAGGAACTGCAGATATGGGCATCTGATAAAACTTGATCTTGCTGAAGAGGAGAAAGTTTTAGCTGTCTTAAAAGAATTTGCCCCACAAATTATTATGCATTTTGCAGCCTTCATAGTAGTTCCTGAAAGTGTGGAAAGGCCCTTAATGTATTATTACAACAATGTAGGAAATACACTGAAACTTCTTTCAGCGATGAAAAAGGCAGGAATTGAAAAGTTTATCTTTTCATCTTCAGCTGCTGTGTATGGCATACCTACTGAGATTCCGGTTTCGGAGTCCGCAGAGCTTAGACCAATAAGTCCCTATGGAGAATCAAAGGCAATGGTGGAAAAGATTCTTCGTGATATGGCTTTAGCAGGAGAGATAAGATATGTGTCCTTACGATATTTTAATGTAGCTGGAGCAGATCCTGAGGGAGAGATAGGTCCTCTTTATAATCAGCCTACTCATTTGATACTTCGTGCTCTAAAGACCGCAAAAGGGGAGTTTCCCTATCTTGAGATTTTTGGGACTGATTATCCAACGCCTGATGGAACCTGCATCAGAGACTACATACATGTGATGGATCTTGCTGAGGCCCATCTACTTGCTATGGAGTATCTTCTTGATGGAGGTGAGTCTACTATTTTGAACTGTGGATATGGAAGGGGTTATTCAGTGAGAGAAGTTGTTGAGGTAGCAAAGAGAGTAACTGGGATTGATTTTGAGGTGAGAGAGACAGGAAGACGCCCTGGTGATCCTCCGGTCCTAATCGCCAGGACTGACAAGATTAGATCACTATTGGACTTTAGGCCTCGATATGATGATCTCTATGCGATAATTAGACATGCATGGCTTTGGGAAAATAAAATTTAGAGGTAGTTGTGATGGAGAGAGTAAAGCTTGCCATAGTCGGTGCTGGTCCTGCAGGTATAGCCTGCGGGATAGAGGCAAAGATTGCCCAAATAGAGCCTGTTGTCATCTTTGAGAAGGCTTCCCACATTTGTGATACTGTTGTTCGCCTCTTTCGTCCTGGAAAACGAGTAGATGCTGTCTATCAGGGTATTGAGGTTGCACCTATTGGTGTCTGTCGATTCGAGACTGAATCTAAGGAAGCCTTTCTTGAAAGAATGCAAAGATGGGTAGAAGAGTATAGTCTTGATGTTAGGTTAAACTGTGAGGTCAATTATATCAAAAAAGTCGAGACAGGGTATGAGTTAACTGTAAATGGTACTC
The DNA here is from genome assembly GCA_030550555.1 of Thermodesulfobacteriota bacterium. Taxonomy (GTDB): domain Bacteria; phylum Desulfobacterota; class Thermodesulfobacteria; order Thermodesulfobacteriales; family Thermodesulfobacteriaceae; genus Caldimicrobium. The sequence goes on along the minus strand of JAUQPD010000014.1, from coordinate 44,936 downwards.
CTCAGGTATGTGCTGACTTTGTTATTATTGCTATAGGAATTTTTGGAAAACCAAAAAAGCCGGATTATCCCATACCTAAAGAAGTTAAAGACAGAGTCTTTTTTGAGCCTCCTCATATTTGTCCAGTAGGTGGCAAAGTTCTTGTTGTAGGAGGAGGCGATACCGCCTGTGAAGTAGCCTGTTTTTTATGTAAAAACTGCGAAGTGTATATTTCCTATAGAAGGCCTCAGTTCTTTCGTATAAATCCTATTAATCTGAAAATTTTGGAAGAAAAGGTAACTGAAGGAAAAATAAAATTACTCTTAGCTACTGATATAGAGAAATTAGAGGCTAACGAAGATGGACGCGTGAAGGTTTGCTTTAAAGAAGGTAGAGTAGATACTTTTGATTATGTATATTATTGTCTTGGAGGAAGTACACCTAAGGGTTTTTTAAAATATATTGGAGTTGAATTTGATGCAGAGGATAGGCCAATTGTTGATGAATACTATGAGACTAATCTTCCAGGAGTGTTTTTAGCTGGAGATATTGCAGTTCCTAAAGGAACAATTCAGCTTGCATTCAACACCGCTCATATTATAATTAAGAGAATTCAGGAAAAGTATCTTTCGCAAAGATGAACAGGGAGCACTGGGCAACCAAAATTGGTCTAATTCTCGCAGCTGCGGGTAATGCAGTTGGGTTAGGGAATCTTCTTCGTTTTCCCTCAAAGGCTGCCCTTTATGGTGGCGGGGCCTTTATGGTGCCCTACTTTATTTCTCTCATACTGCTTGGACTTCCTGTGATGCTTCTTGAGTGGGTTATTGGAAGATATGCAGGAAAAAGAGGTCATGGTTCCATGACAGGAATTATTGGCCTTTTCTTCAATCAGGCAAGTTGGGCAAGGGCTCTTGGGTCAATCGGGGTGGCCATTCCTGTCCTCATTGTTATGTACTATCTATGGATAGAATCTTGGACCCTTGGATTTGCGGTTTTCTCTCTCTTGGGTGCCATTCCAGAACCTGTAAATTCATCAGACCCTAAGACAGCTATGGAGCCTTATGTATCCTTTTTCAGGAACTACACAGCACCATCTATTTGGGCTGGAATTTTCTTTTGGATTACTCTTGCAATAAATTGGATTATCCTCCAGAGAGGAGTTGCACGAGGGATTGAGATTACTGCCAAGATAGCAATGCCTGCTCTAATAGTGATGGGAATTTTTCTGGGGATAGTCTCTCTTTCAATTAATGATGGAAGAGGGCTTGAAGGCTTGAAGTTTATATATAACCTAAATTTTTCTGGGATAAGGGATCCTAATGTCTGGATTGAGGCTTCAGGCCAGATCTTCTTCACCTTGTCTTTGGGGATGGGAGCAATTGCTACCTATGCGAGCTATGTTAAACCCAAGGAGGATGTAGTAAAGGCAGGGCTCTTTACAGCTGGAATAAATGAGTTTGTAGAGGTTATTATTGGAGCAAGTATTGCCATACCTGCTGCCTTTGCCATTTTCGGAGCCCTTGCAGTGCCCGAACTTGCAAAAGAAGGGACCTTTAGACTAGGGTTTATGACCATGCCAGCCATTTTGATGAGTCTTCCTTTTGGTCAGATAATTTCATTCTTCTGGTTTATGCTTCTTTTTATTGCTGCTCTTACTTCATCTCTTGCTTTAATCCAGCCTCTTGTGGCCTTTTTTGAAGATGAAATGAAGTGGAGTCATACCAAGGCAGTTACAGTTAGTATGTTAATTGTTATACTCGGAGCTCATCTTTGTGCCTTTGTTCCTAATTTTTTGGACGAACTCGATTTTTGGGCTGGTGCAGTTTTTCTTTTACTTTTTGCTCTTATAGAGATTATTGTTTTTGTTTGGGTATTTGGAGTTGACAATTTCTATAGAGAATTAACAAGTGATACTTCAATTAGATTTCCTAAATTATTTGTCTACATAATTGGCATAGTTTCACCTCTTTTTATTATTTTTATTGGATATTTTTGGTTTAGTGAGAAGATATTAGATGTTTTGCAAGAGACTGATCCATATAAATGGATGGCGCGCTTATTTATCCTTATCTTTCTTGTGTTTCTCATGGCCCTTGCAGTGGTTAGTCGAAAGAAGGTCCTTGAAGGGCCTAGAATTTAGGATTAAATTAAAACGGAAAGGTCAATCTTGCCGGCGTAGCTCAGAGGCAGAGCAGTGGATTCGTAATCCACAGGTCGTGGGTTCGACCCCCACCGCCGGCTCTCCTATAGCACTTAATGAGTTTCAGAATAAACATTAGTAACTAAAATTCACATAAAACCTCAAGAAAATCCCCCAAATATATGTTTGCATCCTCAATTAATTTCCCTTTAAGACCTTTGCTTATTACTTTGTGATTAGAAATAATTTGGAGTTATTTGTTTTTTTCCAATTTGTGCCACAAACTTTGAGATAGAGCTAAATCACTTTCCAAATATTTTTAAAACCTCACTAAGTGTTTTACCTTTCGTATACATTCAGTAAACACAGGGTACTCTGCCACATAACCTTTACCCTCTTTTTTTTTGATCATTTTTCATTAAGTCACCTTCTGTACCTGCCTTTCCTGATTATCTTCCTGAGGTATCCTAGGGTTTCAATCTGAGAGAAGTAATTTCTTAGTATTTTCCCAACCAATTCTTTCAATTATAGCCCCTAATCTCTCGCCTTTTTTGTTGTTATTTTTATAAAAAGTCAAAACCTTCTTGAAGACCCTTAAAACCTCCTGAGGCTGGGCAAAAGTCAAAAAAGATGCTAAGCGAGGATGTCTACCTAACTTACCACCAATATAAATTTTATATCCCTTGAAACCTTCAATTAAGGCACCTTCTGGACAGATTTTCACACAATGAGCACAGCCTACACACCTTTCTTCATCAATTTTTGGTCCATACTCAGTAAGTTCAATGACACCCTCTTCACAAACCTCAAGGCAAGACCCACAGAGAGAACAAGCCTTAGGATTTATTTCTACCCTCACTACTCCGTGAAGGGCAAAATCCGTTATATGTATCTGGGAACAGGCATTAGGGCATTCTGCAAGGCAAACTCTAAATTTGTGGTGAGCCTTAAGGGGGCCTTTAACTTTCTCCTTGAGAAATTCTGTTATTCTCTCCTCTTCGAGTATTTTCTCAAAGCTCTTTAAAAGCTCTTCAGAGCTTGAGAGGGCATTGGGGCATGAATTGAGCCCAAAACAGCCGCTTACTTCATAACCCTTTTCTGCCTTTGATAGCTTATCTAAGAGGGGCTCTGCCTCCCTTTCCCACTTCATCTTAAATCTCCTCTTCCTTTAAGAGGTCTCCCTTTACTCCTATGGTATACACTTTAAAAGGCTTCTCCAATCTGGATAGCTTTCTGGCTTCGTTCAGGACATAAACTAAGCCTTTACAACATGGCACTTCCATAATGGCTATCTCAACACTCTGCAGAGGGATTCGAGAGAATATTTCAGCAAATTTTTCTATGTATTGCTCTATAGGATCAAATTTGGGACAGCCAAGCATGATTTTTTTCTGGGGAAGGAGATCGGTATGTAGTTTTTGATAGGCAACTGCTACACAGTCAGCACATACAAGAAGGTTGGCCTCTCTTAGGAAGGGAGCTGAGGCAGGAATGAGTCTTATTTTTACTGGCCAATGGGTCAAGGCTGAAGGGGTAACTTTTCTATCAAAGGCTTCAGCCTCTCTTTCTATGATCTTAAGAGCCCCTGTAGGGCACACTCCCAAACAGGCACCTAAACCATCGCACAAAAATTCACCCACCAATTTTGCCTTTCCATTAACTATGGTTATAGCCCCTTCCTCACAGGCAAGGACACATTGACCACAACCATTGCAGTGCTCCTCGTCAATTTCAACAATTTTTCTCCATACCTTAGGCATTTTCACTCTACCTCCTCTAAAAGTTTCTTTTTAAGATCTATAGGTTCTAAACCCTCAGGTAGTCTTTTTAGTTTTATCTTTATTTCATCCCAAAGCTCGTCAGGCAAGTTTACCCTTTTACATAGCTCTTCTCTTTGCTCAGGAGTGAGGTAGTAAAAGATCAAGAGAAAAAGCTTATTTCCAGGAGAGATTCCTCTATTTTTAAGGGGCTCTTCCAGACTTTGGAGAGCCCTTTCTAAGTGGTGATAAAAATCCCTGGACAATAGCTTCTCAAGATAGGAAAGGAGTCTTTCCTTAAGAAGGTTTGCCTTTTCTCTAATTAGCTCAAGAGGTAACTCCCCTAAACAGATTTCTGCATATTTACAATAAGAAGCACAGCCAAAATCCATTTTGGGATTAGGCGCCTGCTTTTTACATTGGGGACATCTTCTAACGGTGTCATCTTTGAAAAATTCTATAGGGTGTCCACAAAAGGGACAATTTACTTCAAAAATAGCATCCTCTTTCCAATATCTCCAGTCTTGTCCTGGACATTTCATGGTTTTATCTCCTTGATAGTAAATATTAAGATAAGTTTTTAAAGAAGTCTTTGATTCAGATCAAGTTTTTGAATTTTACCCTTTATTAACTTGAATGTAACCTGTAAAATTATTAAAAGTGCCTGCGCATATTAAATCTCTTTTAATAGTAGTAAATTGGAAATTAAGGGCTGTTTGCAGTCCACAAGTCCTGGGTTCGATCCTCACTACCATGTTATAAAGGGAGTGTTTCTAACGTGAGTAAAAATCCATGGTTTGATAAGTGGGCAAGACTTGCGAAGGAGAAGGGTTATCCAGCGCGCTCCGTCTTTAAACTCAAAGAAATACAGGAGAAATTTAGAATCATTAAGCCTGGTTTTAAAGTGCTTGATTTAGGCGCAAGTCCTGGCTCATGGTCCCAATATATCTGTGAAATCATAGGTAAAGATGGAAGGGTTGTAGGAGTTGACCTTGAACCAGTAAAATTTCACTCAAAACTTTTCACATTTATTCAAAAGGACGTATTTGAACTTGCTCCTGAGGACTTTCAGAGTTTGGGAATAGATAAGTTTGATGTTATTGTAAGTGATATGGCACCAAAGACAACAGGAATTGAGATAACTGATCATTTGAGATCTGTGGAGCTTGTCAGAAGGGCTCTTTTACTTGCTGAACACTTTCTCAAACAGGGTGGATCTATGGTTGCCAAAGTATTTGATGGCCCAGAGCTTCCAAAACTAAAGAAAGAATTTGAAAAAATTTTCAAGGATGTTAAAATTTTTAGAACTCAAGCAACAAGAAAAGGAAGCAAAGAACTCTTTCTCATTGCTCAAAACAGAAAATGAAAATTCTCTTAACCTCAGACTGGCATCTTGGAAAAGCACTCTACCATCAAAAACTTCATAATTATCAGGAGAAATTTTTTCTTCAAGAATTTATTCCTGCTATGAGGGATATAAAACCTGATCTTCTCATTGTGGCAGGAGATATCTTAGATAGACCCATCCCAGACAAAGACACCCTTCTTCTCTTTGAAGAAATTTTAAAAGAATTGGCATCTTCAAAGATCAAAACCTTTTTTATTCTTGGTAATCATGACTCTCGGAGAACCTCACTTCACAAATATTTTTTAGAACTTGGAGGACTATTTGTAATTGACGATCTTCGATTCTTTTTTAACCCTCTTACCATTTCTGATGAAGAAGGCTCAAAGCTCAACCTATATTTTCTGCCCTATCTTTCACCCTATGAATTGGAGGAGATTTTGCGCGAAAGAGGTGTTGAATTAGATGGAGTTCCCAAGGTTTTCACCAGAGATCTACTTAAGCACTTGATAAATGAGATTGAGATAAAAAGACCAGCCTTTTTAATTGGACACTTTGCTATTTCTGGCTTTATCTTTTGTGGAGAAGAACTTTTTATAAGAGGCTTCAATCAGGATTACCTTTTGGATGAAGACCTTTTTGAAGGTTTTGACTTTCTCTTTCTTGGGCATCTTCACAGATATCAAGTAAGAAATAACAGAATTTTTTATCCTGGTGCTCCTTTGATTTATTCCTTTGATAATGTAAAAGATAGACGCGGAGCACTTTTACTTGAGATATACGGAGCTCAAATTATTCATTATAAGTTAATTGAATTAACTTCTCCATATGAAATTATGGTAATTGAAGATACCTTTTCAAATATTTTAAAACTACCAAAAACTGAAGCTTTTTTAAAAATTATTTTAACTGATAACAAACCAATATATGAAGCCTTTCAAAGGTTAAAGGAGAAATTTCCTAATTTATTGTATCTTGATTACAAAAAAGTACTTAATGAAGAGCAAAAGAGTAATTTATTTTTAGATTATGATGATTTCAATTTAGACTTAATTGAGCTTAAAATAGATGAATTAGAGTTGTTTAAGGAGTTTTATAAGTATGTAACGAATACTGATCCAGAAGAAAGAATAATAAGGGTTTTTAAAGAATATTTAGAAAGTTTCTATAATAGTAGGCATTAATTATTATTTGCACTAATTGTATATAGGAGGTAGATTATGACTGTAAAAGCAGTAGTTGCGGGCATTGCAGGAAGAATGGGAAAGATTATAGGACAGTTGATATTTCAACATCCGGAGATAGACCTTGTTGGAGCCTTTGAGGCTCCAGATAATCCTGCAGTAGGGAAGGATGTAGGTGAGGTGTTGGGATTACCCTTAACTGGTATTCTCGTGCAGGATTCCTTAGAGAAGGTCATTGAAAAGGCGGACGTTATTATAGATTTTACTTTTCATAAGGCAAGTTTACAGCATGCAAGAATCAATGCATCTTTTGGAAAGGCGATGGTTATTGGTACTACAGGTTTCACTAAAGAGGAGCTTACAGAGATTCATGAGCTTGCAAGGAATCACTTTGCTCTGGTTCAGGATTACAATATGAGCATGGGGGTAAATCTGCTTACAAAGCTTGTCGAGCTTACCGCAAGGGTTTTATCTGAGGGTTATGATATAGAGATAATCGAGGCTCATCATCGAATGAAAAAGGATGCTCCCAGTGGCACTGCTCTCAAGCTTGCCAATGCAATTGCCGGGGTTCTCAATCGTAGTGAGGAACACTTTAGGTTTTGCAGAGAGGGTATAATTGGAGAGAGGCCACCACTTGAGATTGGAATTCAGACAATAAGAGGTGGAGACATCGTAGGGGAACACACCGTACTTTTTGCAGGTTTTGGAGAGCGCCTTGAACTTACTCATCGAGCAAGTTCCAGGGAGACTTTTGCAAGAGGAGCAATAAGGGCTGCTCTTTGGGTAGTAGGTAAAGAGAAGGGTGTCTATAGCATGTTAGATGTGCTTGGTCTAAAGGATCTCTAATGGAGAGTTAGGCAGAAAAATGGAAGGGCATTTAAGAAAACATTCGCCTCTTAAGGATGTACGTTTTATAATAGCAGTTGGGAGTGGTAAGGGAGGAGTAGGTAAGACTACCATCTCGATTTTACTTGCCTTGGCGCTCTCTCAGGAAGGATATAAAGTTGGAGTTTTTGATCTCGATTTTTATGGACCAAATGCTCATCTACTTTTTAAAGATGCAACTCTTTCTCCATTTAAGGACACTGAAGGATTTAAACCTGCAGAATATAGAGGTTTGAAACTAATGAGTCTTTCTTTTCTCGTATCAGAGCGGGAACCTATGTTTATGAGAGGTCCCCTTGCTGGAAAGTTACTAAAAGAGCTGACTTTGAGAGTAATCTGGGGGCCTCTTGATTTTCTAATATTGGATCTTCCACCTGGAACAGGGGATATTTTCCTTGAGATGCTTCAAGTTTTTGACCCAGACGGGTTCCTGATGGTGACCACATGTCACAAACTTTCCTTAGCAGATAGCAGGAGAGTCCTTACTATTCTTAAGGCAGAGGAAATTCCAATACTTGGTGTTGTAGAGAACATGTTTGGCCTATTTCAGGATAGAGAGGTTTTCACACAATTTTTGAAAGACAATAATCTCCATCTAATTTTTAGTTTCCCCTTTTCTCAGGATATAGCTCAGGCAGAAAGTGTAGAAGTTTTCCTTGAGGATGAAGCGTATGGGGCTCTCCTAAAAGATTTTGTTAGCAGTTTTCTAAAAAGAGTGTTTAGAATTCATTGAGAGGTTTATTACGAGATGGAGATCTACAAGGAGTTAATAGAAAGGGCAATTAGCCTTGCAAGGGCTAAGAGGGTAAAGCGAATGGTTGCTGGGATCCATTATGTTTTCGCAGAGGTTGAGAGGAGTGGATGCGGGCTTGCCTATATGGATAGAGGTTTTCTAGAGACCTGTTGTGAGTCAAGCGAGACTACCTATTGGAGACAACCGGCTGATCTCATTCTAAAGGGCTATCTTGGCTATCATCCCATTGAAGTTCCTTTAGCTTTAGCGGTAATGAACTCTCTCTTCAATCACAGAAAAGAGATTCTAAAAGAGAACATTCAAGACCCCTTTGAAAGTATTTCACTCGACTCTGAAGATGAGATTCTAATGATTGGTTATTTTGAGCCCCTTTACAAGAAGCTTCAGGGAAGAGTTAAGAGAATTCTGGTTATTGAGAAAGAGGCTATCAATTCAGTTCCGAGAATGCTCCGCGATATTGAGAGTATCCGTCTTGCTATAGTGACTTCTGCTACTTTGGCTAATAAAACATTACACTATTATTTTCCAGTTTTGGAGAAAATACCTGAAGTAATGCTTCTTGGCCCATCAACTCCACTTGCTCCTGAGATTTTCAAAGATTATCCTATAAGTTGGCTTTGTGGAGTGGCTGTAAAGGATGGAGAACAACTTTTCAGGCTTGTCTGTGAGGGCAAAGGGACTCCTACCTTCTTCAAAGCCAATGTGCTTGAAAAGGTGAACCTCAAAATAAAGAGGTCTTAACGAAATCTATGTCCGTAAGATTTAAGTTTATTCTTCTTCTGATTTTGTGGATTCTCTTCAGTCTAAGAATCTACCCTACAAGTCTCGAAAAGACCCTTCTTGAGAGCGCGAAAATTATTATAGGCTCAGGACTTTATGCTGTTGGGATGACCTTAATAGTAAATGGACTTAAATATCGCTTTACCAAGTCCTATTTTTCTCGTGAGCAATTTATAAAGTGGGTCCTTGTTATTGCTCTCATCACTTCAATTTCCGCAAGTTTTGAGCACTACTTAAAGATCAAAGGATGATTGGAGTTTTTGACTCAGGGCTTGGTGGATTAACGGTAGTTAAAGAGCTATTAAAGAGGCTTCCTAATTACAAGATTCTCTACTTTGGAGATACCGCAAGAACACCTTATGGAACGAAGAGTCCTGAGACGGTATGCAAGTATGCCATTGAAAACACTCGCTTCCTCTTGGCAAGGGGAGCAAAGATTATTGTTGTTGCCTGTCATACAGTATCAAGCACCTCTATTCCTATTTTGAGAGAGTCTTTTCCAGATGTTCCATTTTTTGAAGTTGTTACTCCCTCTTTCAAGAAAGCCCTTCGTCTAACTAAAAACAAGAAAATAGGTTTAATTGGCACAAGAACAACGGTGGAAAGTGGCATCTACCAGAGGCTCTTTTCCGAGGCAGATCCCGAGATTAAGCTCTACACTAATCCCGCACCACTTCTTGTTCCACTGATAGAGGAAGGTTGGTTGAAAAAGCCAGAAACAAGAAGCATTGTAAAAAAATATCTTATACCCCTCAAGATGAGAGGTATAGACACTCTTATTCTTGCCTGCACTCACTATCCACTTCTCAAGAAGATAATTGCAGAGAAGGCAGGAAAGAGGGTGAGGTTAGTTGATCCCTCAGAAGAGGTAGCGATCGAAGTTGCAGAATATCTCTCGAGGCAAGAAAATGTGGCAGGAGTTGTAGAACCAAACGGTGAGCCTGAAGTTTGGGTTTCAGATATTACCCCTAATTTTGAGCGGATTGCTGGGATGTTTTTGAACAGAAAGATTTCACTAAAAAAATTTTCTTGGTAAGAGTTTTTGAATTTGACAGACCTATTTGTCTGTGATATATTTGTTTGGTGCCCAAAAAGTCTACAGGAGGCGGGGAGATGTTACCTCAGATAAGAGAAGTTGAAAAAGCCTATATGAGAACTGACATTCCTAAACTTTCACCAGGAGACACTGTAAGGGTCCATTACAAATTAAAGGAGGGAGAGGAAAAGGAAAGAATTCAAGTTTTTGAGGGAGTAGTGATCAGGAGAAGGGGTTCCGGAACTTCGGCTACTTTTACGGTAAGAAAGGTTTCCTTTGGAGTAGGTGTGGAGAGGACCTTTCCTCTTCATTCTCCTCGCATAGAAAAGATTGAGATCGTTAGAAGAGCAAAGGTTAGGAGAGCAAGACTGTATTATCTCAGAGAGAGAGCAGGAAAATCTGCAAGACTTAAGGAGAGATTTGATCAAAAGGTTATGGAATAAAACACTTGTTTGAAGGTTCCCCATCTGAGGTCAAAAGACAATTCTTAGAATTATACTTCTGGGCTTTAGGTTTTAAATCAATTGCAGGTCTTGATGAAGCAGGAAGAGGGGCCCTTGCAGGGCCCCTTTATGTTGGATTAGTCATATTTCCAAAAGGTTATCTTAATCAAGATATAAGGGACTCAAAACAACTAACTTCGTCGAAGAGAGAAAAGCTCTTCGAGACAATCATAAAGGAGGCGGTTGACTACGCAATTTCCTGTGCAACTGTAGAGGAAATCAATAAGCTTGGAATTTCAAAGGCACTACAGTTAGCTATGGAAAGAGCCTTAAATTCCTTGAAAACATCTATTGATCTACTGCTTATAGATGGTCCTGTGCTTTTGAAAAGTTATCGAGGAATACAAAAGGCCATTGTCAATGGGGACAGATTGAGCTTATCTATTGCCGGAGGAAGTATTCTTGCAAAGGTCACAAGGGATAGAGTCATGGAAGAGCTAGATAGGCTTTATCCTGGGTACGGTTTTTCTGAACATAAAGGATATGCTACAGAGAAGCATCTTCAGGTCTTAAAGAAGCTTGGTCCAAGTCCTGTGCATCGGCTCAATTTCAAACCTTGTAAACCTTAGTAGCAGTATGAAAAGAAAAACCAGAGAGATAGGTTCTGATGCTGAGGACTTTGCTGTTGACTATCTTATTGAGCGGGGTTTTGAAATTTTGGCAAGGAATTTTCGTTCAAACTTTTGTGAAGTGGATCTCGTTGCAAAAGAGGGAGATGAGTTAGTTTTTATTGAGGTGAAGGCCTGCGGGCAAGATGATTGGGACTTTTGGAGAGTAAAACTAGATAAAAGAAAAAGGGCTAAACTGATAACCTGTGCTAAACTCTTTTGTCTTAAAAATTTTAAAAGTTTAAGTAAAATTAAAGGTATCCGTTTTGATGTCATTTTTGTAGATCTCAAAAGAGGGGAGATAAATCATTATGAAGGAGCCTTCTTCGCAGATGACGAGCTTATCAGTTTCTGAGCTAGAGAACCTTCTTTCTCAAAAAGACCAGGAAATTGAGAAGGCTCTTGCTAACCTTAAGTTTCAAGAGCTCTTTGATTTGATTTTACAAGTACCTTGGGAAAAGAGATCAAAATTGATTCTTCTTTCTCCTTATCCGGAGGGACTTGTTAGAAATCTTCCTCCAATCGAACTTTTCTTCACTCTAAAAGCCACCTCTCTTGATGAAGTGGCAGAGCTTCTCTCCTTTGCAAAAGGCAGACAGTTACAATTTCTTCTTGACTTTGATGCCTGGTATAAAGATCGACTTAAGCCAGAACGGGCATTGAGTTGGTTAATACTTTTCTTCCATGCAGGAGAAGATACGGTATATAGGTTTCTCGAAGCAGTTGATCTCGACCTTCTACTCTGTATCTTTCAAAAATTTGTAAAGGTTTACAAAAGACCAGATGATGTAGACCTTCTTGAAGCTTATGATTGGCTTCCACCATACACTCTGGATGATGTCTACTTTATAGACTTTAAGGATGAGCGAGTGGAGTATTATTTTCGCAGAATTATTGAGATCATCAGAGAAGAGTGGCCTGAGCTATACTTCTCTCTAATGGAAGCTCTTATTTGGGAAATTCCAGCTGAAGTAGAAGAAAGGGCTCTCAGATTTCGAACTGGTCGTCTTGCAGATGAGGGTATTCCTGATTACTACACCGCTCTTGAGGTCTATACTTATCTACATCCAAAGGCATTAAAACCAATAGATCCACATTTGAAGGCTCTACCAGAGGAAGAGGAAAAGGAAATCCTCTACCTTCTTCCTTTTGAGGAATCAAAGGAGGATTTTCTTATATTCAAAGTTTTAAGCGAGATAGGACTAAGTAAAGAATACACGAGAGTCAAGCGAGAATTAGCCTGGCTTGCAACAAAGGTTACCCTAGTTGATTATCCAGTAATTGACGGGATTGATGAGGTGAAAAGAGGACTTGATAAGATGTGGCGAGGGCTCAATCTGGGGCTTGAGTATCTCTCTGAGGGAAATCTTGATAGGGCAAAATATCTTATAGAGAATTATTCTCTTGAAGAAATATTTAGAGTTTCAAGAACTGCTTTGAGGGAGCTAAGAAAGTTTGCTCTCAGTTTATTAAGTAACAAGGAATTTAACTCTGCCATTCTGAAGTATTTAGATCAGCCATATGAGGGCTATCTTAAAGGGGTCATTGCTAAAAACCTAAACCAAGTGAAACTCTATAATCCTTCCATGATGGGAACTTCTGAGGAGTATGGTGAGTTTACTAGAGTTAGTGAGCTTAGAATGGTGAGAAGGTATCTTGAGGAGATTGGTTATTGGGCAGTTCTTCTAGAACGGGGTCTTGGACCTATTTCAGATTGGGTTAGGGAAATTCTCAGAGCTTCAGGAAATATTGATCTAAATTTCTTTACTTGGAGTTCACTCATTCTTACCTCCCTTGCCCAATATGTCCATTCGTGTGAATTTAGATTTAAGGCTATTCCTCGATCTGCTTGGAAGGAAGTCTTAAGTAAGCTTCTTGTAACTTGCGAGGGAAAGAACTACCTAAGAGAGGAGCTAAGAAGTCAACTTTTCGATAGTTTCAAAAGACTGGCACAAGCTACTTACTATGTGGATGAGGAGCTTCTCAAAAGTTTTCTGGAATTTGTTATTGGGAAATTGGAAAACGAGTTTCGCTATACGGACCTTGACAACCCACCTGAGGCAAAGTATCAAACTCTTATATTAATTGGTTCATGAGAAAAAAAATTGTTCCCAAGCTCAGAGAATCCGCAATTAAAATTCTTAAGGCCCGATATCTCGCAAGAGATGAAACTAATCGAATTATTGAGAATCCAGAGGAGCTCTTTGAAAGAGTTGCTTTTGCTATTGCAGAGGCAGAGAAGGAGTTTAAAGCTACGAAAGAAAAATGGGAGTTATTTGCAGAGAAATTCTATGAGATGATGGCTCGCTTAGATTTCTTACCAAATTCTCCTACTCTTATGAATGCGGGAAGACCTCTTGGTCAACTTTCTGCCTGTTTCGTTCTTCCAATTGAAGACTCTTTGGACTCCATTTTTGAAACCTTAAAACAGACAGCTCTTATTCATAAGTCAGGTGGAGGCACAGGGTTCAATTTTTCTAAGCTTAGACCTAAGGGAGATATAGTATCAACTACCTCTGGTGTAGCAAGTGGGCCTGTATCATTTATGAAGGTTTTTGATTCAGCGACCGAGGCGATTAAGCAGGGAGGGAAGAGGCGCGGAGCCAACATGGGAATTCTAAACATAAATCATCCTGACATAGAGGAATTCATACAGATAAAGAGAGAACCAGGGGTTCTTACCAATTTCAATATTTCTGTTGGAATGACTGAAGATTTCTTTAAGGCTCTAAGACAGGGAGAAGACTTTCCATTAATCAATCCTAGAAATCAGAGAGTTGTTAGAAGAGTTCATAGTACGAACCTGTTTGAGTTAATTTGTCAGAGTGCTTGGGAGACTGGAGATCCGGGTCTCCTCTTCCTTGACAATATCAATAGAGCTAACCCTACACCCCATCTTGGGGAGCTTTTAGCTACTAATCCTTGTGGAGAACAACCCCTACTTCCTTATGAATCCTGCAATTTGGGATCTATTAATCTTGTGAACTTTGTTGAGAATGGCAAAATAAACTTGGAGAGACTAAGAGAGACAGTCCACCTTGCGGTAAGATTCCTTGACGATGTGATTGAGGTGAATAGATTTCCTGTGCCACAGATTGGAAAGATGACGAGGCTTACAAGGAAGATAGGTCTTGGAGTAATGGGTTTTGCGGATATGTTGATAAAGTTGGGGATAAGCTATGGAGAGCCCCTGGCGGTTACCATGGCAGAGGAAGTGATGAGTTTTATAACAAGAGAATCTCTTGTAGCAACACAAGCTCTTGCAGAGGAGAGAGGGCCCTTTCCAGCCTTTTATGGTAGCTATTGGCATAAGAGAGGATATCCCCCTCTCAGAAACGCAACAACAACTACTATTGCACCAACAGGAAGTATTTCACTTATTGCAGGAGTATCTTCTGGTATAGAACCTATTTTCGGTCTCTATTCCGAAAGAAAAACCCTCGATGGAGTTTTAATTAAGGAATTCCATCCCCTTCTTGAGGAGGTTCTTAAATCCGAGGGTTATACTAATTCTAAAATTGAGGACCTTAAGAGAGAATTTATGGAAAAGGGGCTTATAAGCAAGACTTCTGCAACTGATAGGGTCAAGCATTTATTTGTCTCAGCCTTTGAGATCCATCCCAAACAACACCTTAAAATTCAAAAAGCTTTTCAGCAATTTACCCACAATGCGGTGTCAAAGACCATAAACCTTCCAAATTCCGCATCTTTAGACGACATTCGAGAGATCTTTCTTGAAGCCTATAGACTTGGTCTAAAGGGGGTTACTGTCTACAGATACGCTTCAAAACCTGAGCAGGTCATTTATGTTCGTGAGGGAGAAAGTAAGGGGATGAAGTATCTATGTCCTGAATGTGGGAACGATCTCGATGTTTATGGAGCTAGTTGTATTTGCAAGAGTTGTGGTTATAACGAACAGACATGTTATCTCAGGAGGTGACCTTTGAAAAGGGTTGAGATTGGGCTTCTTGGGTTCGGAACAGTCGGGCAGGGTGTTTTTGAATTACTTGAAAGACAGCGAGAGATACTGATAAAGAGGACAGGGCTTGATCTGCGAGTTAAGCGTATTCTTGTAAGGGATCTAAACAAAAAGAGGCCTCTTCCGAAAGAACTATTCACAACTAATTTTGAGGAAATCCTCAATGATCCTGAGATCTCTGTAATTTGTGAGCTCATTGGAGGACTGGAACCTGCAAGGACATATCTACTGAGAGCAATAGAGAGCGGAAAACAGGTGGTAACTGCAAATAAGGCGGTTCTTGCTGAGGCGGGAGAGGAGATCTTTAGGCTTGCAAAAGAAAAAGGGGTCTATCTTGGTTTTGAGGCCTCTGTCGGGGGTGGTATTCCGGTCATAAAAACTCTTAAAGAAGCCCTTGTTGGAAACAGAATAGAAAGTATTCTTGGGATTATAAATGGAACAACTAATTATATTCTCACTCGGATGCTGGAAAGTAATCTCTCCTTTGAGAGAGCCTTAGAGGAGGCAAAGGAGAGGGGATATGCAGAGGCAGACCCCTCTCTTGATCTTAAAGGGTTTGATTCAGCTCACAAGCTTGCAATTTTAGCGAGCTTAGCTTTTGGATCCTACGTTTCTTCCGAAAAAATCTATGTAGAAGGTATTGATGAAATAGATCTTATGGATTTAAAGTTTTCACGAGATTTTGGCTATATTGTAAAGCTTGTAGCCTCTGCGAGGAGGACAAAGAGGGGAATTGAACTTATGGTTTTCCCAGCTCTGATTCCGGAGAACCACATTTTGACTTCTGTGAGGTTGAACTACAATGCTGTATATATTAAGGGAGACTTTGTAGGGGATATTCTTCTATACGGTCTTGGAGCGGGAAAAGAGCCAACCGCAAGTGCAGTTGTGAGTGACCTTGTGTCTGCAGGAGAGTATTTGATCCATAAACGAGCCCCTCTCCTAAGTTATCCTCAATCTACCTCTCATCAATTGAAAATTTTGCCGATTTCAGAGAGTTTATTTAGATATTATTTTCGTTTTACAGCAGTTGATAGACCTGGAGTCCTCTCTAAAATTTCTGGTATCCTTGGAAAATATGACATAAGCATAGCTTCCGTAGTTCAGATTGGAAGACAGATAAGAAAAGGAGCTGTTCCAATTGTTATGCTTACTCACGAAACTCAAGAGAAAAAAGTTGTTGACGCCCTCAATGAAATTGATAAATTAGATGTAGTTAGAGCAAAGACAAAAAGACTACGTATATTGACCTAAAAGAGGAAGAGAACTATGAGAATAAAAGTGCCAAAAGGAAGCTTTGAGATAGTGCAGAAGAGGAGTGTCATTCTCTATACGGATCCCTTAGGTGCAGGATTAGCTATAGGATTTATAAACAAGACCAGACAAACCTTTGGCCTTCTTGCATTTTTATTTCCGACAAGGGATTTTGACTTAAATTTGGAAGAACTCACAATCTACTCAGGTGAAACCCTTTTTGTAAGGTTTCAGGATGAGATTGGCAAATTAGGACTACCCTGTGAAGAGTGTCATTGGATCGTTGCAGGGGCAAGTAAATTTAGGAATAGTCCTGAATTCCTTAATTTGGGAGAGAGAAATTTAAAAATTGCAGAAACTTGGTTAAAAAGAATAAATGTATGGGAAAGAGCAATAAAGAAAGTAGGCTTTAATGCTCCTTTAAGTCTTTCAGTGCTGGGAGGAGAAGGATTTTTTGAGGTAAAATTTCAAAACAGGGTGGAAAGGTATGGATAGAGAGTATCTTCTGGAAAGAATTTTTGAAAAGGTAGATACCATACCACCCTTTCCAAAGACTGCTCAACGAGCACTTGAAATTCTAAGAAGTGATGAAGTGGATTTTAGGGAACTCGAAGAGGTAGTAAAGAGTGACCCAGGTATTGCTGCAAATTTTTTGAAGTTAGTCAACTCTGCGCTTTATTCCCTACCTCAAAAGGTAGACTCATTGCTTAAGGCTTTTATGTTCTTAGGGACTGATCAAATTAGGTTTATTTTGCTTGCCTCTGTGGCAGGAAAGTATTTTTCCCAGGATTTGACTGGATATGGTATCTCTTCAAGGGATATCTGGATGCACTCAATAGCCTGTGGCTTGACAGCTGAGGAGATAGCAAATACATTGGGGATGTCTCCTGAGACGAGAGAGAGCCTTTACATTGCCTCTCTACTTCATGATCTCGGAAAGATTGTCCTAGATTTGTATACTACTCTAGAGGAGAGTAGATTTCATCAGGCAATGGCAGAGAATCCAGACTGGGATTTTATGCAAATAGAGTGGATAGTTCTTGGCGTTGATCATGGCATGGTGGGCGGATATTTGCTTAAGAGATGGGAGTTTCCTGAGGAGATTTACTTTGCAGTAAGAGCCCATCACGATCCAGATCTTATGGTCCAGAAGAAAAATTCTGCAATTGTAGGACTTTCAAATTTAATTGTTACCATGTTGGGAGTAACTGGGGGAGTAGATGCCTTCAATTACAGAATTCCTCTTCAGCTTTTAGAGATCATTGGGCTAGAGCCTCGAGATGTAGATCATATTATGACAAAGGTCTTGAGAAGAACACTCTTTCTTGAGGGAATGTTGCTATGAAAAATTTGAAAAAATACCTCTTGACAAAAGGGTAACTGGTAGAATAATAAGGCAAAACACTAATAGGAGGAGGGAGTAGCTATGAGAAAAGTAGTATCTCTGATGCTCGCACTTGCGCTTGCTGGCATGCTTGGAGTCACTGCAGGATGTAAAAAGAAAGAAGAAGCTCCAAAAGAACCACCCAAGCCTGTTGCCCCTGCAAATCAGACCGATAATCAAACAGCAAATCAGACCGATAATCAAACAGCAAACCAGACTGATAATCAAACAGCAAACCAGACTGGCGGAGCTCCCGCAGAAAAAAAGTAGTCTAATTTTTTTGGGGGCTCTTTCGCCCCCAAAATATTAACCGAATAGCGCTATATACTAATATCCCTATCTCTTTTAGGATGCCTCCTGTTATGACCATTTTTTCTTTCTACAATAGTATCATCTGATTTTCCCTTTTTACCCTTATTGTTTAAATAAATTTCCTCATGGACATCAATAAATTTTGGATATTTCTCTTTATACCTGATTATAATTTCTGGACTCTCATTATAATATTCTGATAGAAACTTTATGTTAGATAAAATTATGATATCCCGATCTTCGAATTTGATTTTTTTAGGTCTTTTGTGGTATCCCCATGCTTTACCATATGGTGGTCCATAATCCAAATAAGCTTTGAAAACGACTTCAGGATACAATCTAAATCTAATCATTATATCATACCATGTGTAACCCCTTTTTCTAAGTTCTATTATGACACTTGGATCTACTTTCGCTTCTCTAACAATCAATAATATAACTGGTAATTCATCGTCTATAATTACTGGATATTTCTTTTTGATGATTATAATCTTTTCTTCTGGAATTTTATAATAATCACTTAGTGAGAAATAGAAACTTCTTATTTTTCCATTTGAAATAGAAATACCAACGTCTAAGTCCTTAGAAAATGAGCAAGAAATGGAGCTTAAGATGAAAAGAATACCAACTAAAAGATAAAGCATCATTTTTTCACCTCCTGCAATTTTTTAGTTTATAATATAGCTATGTTGGTTCTCAAAAAGAGAGGGAAAAGGACTCCATTTTTTTTTGGGCTCCTTTTTAATTTTATATTAATTTCAAAGATCATTCCCGAGTTAGCTAGGCTAAAAATATTGGTTATCGGACTACAGAGGAGAGAAATATTAACAAATTTGTCACTTTATTAAGGGGCAAAGAGACTTTTTTGTCGAGGTCCTGTTATCTCTTCAGCTTGAGGTTCTTCAAAGATTTTTACAGTTCCATAGACCCCATCATAGCCACCTTTTGTGAAGACTTTCCCAGATCTGACCCTTTCAATGGCAATCCAGAGTTTCTCTGGGAGTTCCTCCCTTAAAGTATTTAGATCCAACTTGATTAGGAGATTTAATTCTGAGCCGAATTTGTTGACAAATTGAAGATAGAGTTTTTCTAGAGTTTTACTTTGGGGATTTAGTTCATAGACCTCTGCAAGAATTTCCATAAGGGGCACAAGGTGCACGGAGAAGGCTCTATTTTCTGGGACATACTCCTCTGGTCTGTCTGCTAGCATTTCAATTCGATGAAGAACTCCGATGGTTAGAGGTTGACCACATTTGGGGCACCTATTCCCCAAGCTTATTGCTTCTTTTGGAGTTAATACCACTTTGCAGGCTCTGTGCCCGTCCAGATGATACTTTCCCTCTTCAGGATAAAATTCAATGGTGTAGGCAATTTTATTTTCCTTTATTGCTCTATAAAAATTTTCGTAGGTAATTGGTTTAAAAAAGGCAGTTGCCTCTCTTCCGATTTTCCAGGGTGAATGGGCATCAGAGTTTGAAACCAAGGTAATGTGATCTAATTTAGAGATTCGCCAGTTCATCTCAGGATCAGAGGATAGCCCAGTCTCAATTGCATAAATGTAAGGAGTTGCCTCACCAAAAGCTTCCTCGAGGGAGTCAAAACCAGAAAAGGCTCCAAATACAGAATACCAAGGAGTCCAGGCATGAGCAGGAATTACCAAAATGTCCCGGGAAATTTTCATTAAATCAAGGACTAATCTTTCAGCAAATACTCCAAAGGTAGGTCTGCCGTCAGCTAGAAGATTCCCTAATTTAGATAAATATAAATTTATTTCATCAACGACTTCAAAGTTAGGAGCAACAAGGATAAGATGGATTCTTCTATTTGGAGCCTTTTTAGAATTGAAGATAAGGGAAATTTCCGCGCTGGGGACAAAATAACAAGCCCCATCTTTAGCATCTTTAACTACATAGAATCCTGTCTGACTATCAAATTCCAAAAATTCCTTTAACTCTCTAAGATAGTGAGGGTGTGTGAAGTCACCAGTTCCCAGAAGATCAATGCCTTTGAGCTTTGCCATGTAGGAGAGTTGCCGAGGCTCCATGTTTTTCGAGCTAGCTCTTGAGTATTTAGAGTGGATGTGAAAATCTGCAATAAAACTATTCTCTAAGACTTCTTTAGGTGGAAGCTTTATATTCCTCATCTTACTTTAGATTAACCTGTTCTTTGAGGGGTGTCAATGTGAGGTTGTTCTTTGGAGAATTTACTTGATGGTTATTTTGGAATTGGGAGGAGTCAAATTTCTGATTGG
This sequence comes from Thermodesulfobacteriota bacterium, assembly GCA_030550555.1. Lineage (GTDB taxonomy): Bacteria > Desulfobacterota > Thermodesulfobacteria > Thermodesulfobacteriales > Thermodesulfobacteriaceae > Caldimicrobium. Next base: position 24,782 of record JAUQPD010000014.1, on the reverse strand, counting down.
GCGTGACTTTGGGGTGTTATGTTTAATTTAAATGCCGGGGGCGGGATTTGAACCCGCACGGGGGATCCCCACTGGATCCTGAATCCAGCGCGTCTGCCAGTTCCGCCACCCCGGCTTATGTTTGGCCCCTTGGCTTTTATTTTGTAATTTTAAATTTATTCCAATTTTGAGAGCTGACAAGTTCAATAGGGTAGTGTCCAATATTTTTGAGATTTGTCGAGTATAATTAGACTCTAAAGTTATGAGGCTAATTTAGTTCTTATTCTTAGTTTGATTAGGATTCCCCTTGCCATTTATCTCGACTCTGTTCTAATGTTTGGCGATTTAGAAAAGGCCCTTTGGGTTGCCTTAATTGCTGGCCTTAGTGATAAACTTGATGGGACTCTTGCAAGGAGATTTGGAGTAGGAGTAAGTCCCCTTGGACGAGCCCTTGATCCTGTCGCAGAGAGGATCTTTGTTATTATAGTATTTTATACACTTATTCAGACTATTTTGAGTAACGTATTGTTGATAAATTGTTGATAAAGCTATTAATAATTATTACTATACTTCAAGAGTTTTTGCTAATTCCTATAGCAGTTTATTTATTTTTAAAGAAACGAGTTCTCGTAAGTTCATATCTCGGAAAGATTGCCACATTTACTCAATATTTGTTTATTATTTTTGTAATTCTATATGGAATGACATATTTAGACGAAATTTTTATAAATATTTTTGGGTTAATGATGTTTATTTTCAATAGTGCTTCTGGAATTCATCATTTTCTTAAATGGTTCAAACATTTAAGAACGTAGGGGTAGGGTTTTGGGGGGAATAGAAGATCACTTGACAGGGGAAAAATTTAAATTATTATTGAATTGTTAAAGTAAATCGGGACGTAGCGCAGCCTGGAAGCGCACCCGCTTGGGGTGTGGGGGGTCGGCGGTTCAAATCCGCCCGTCCCGATTTTTTTATGTCTAAAATCAAATTTAACCAGGCACCTTGCCTGGGGGGAGGTGAGCTATGAGGGCACTTCAAAACAAATGCCTTGTAGAGAACTTTGAACTTGTTCCTGCCCAGCAAGGTGCAGTCAAACGATGTGTTTGGAGTTATCACTTAGTAGTAGAATTTTGGAACTCTCCCTTCGAATTGCTTGCAGAGGCCAAAAAAGTGGAGGCCTCTCTCATCTATGCTATCAATGGAGAGAAAGAAGCAAAGGAAATCAGATCGTTCAGCTATCAGTTTCAGCCCTTTGGAGTTTCTGCTCAGGTAAACACAGGCCAAGCCCATATTTACATCCATACTTGGCCTGAAAATGGATACTCTGCAATCGATATAATCGCGTTCACGAAAGAGAGAGCCTATGAGATCTTTGAAAGACTTCAGGAAGCCCTCTTGCCAGAAAAAGTCTGTGTTGCAGAGGTAGCCAGAGGAATTTCCAAACTGGAATGGGGGGAGACTTGACTGGACGCTTCTGGTGGCGAGAGAAGATCTTTAGAGACTTTGGACATAGCTATCTCGTTGAATTAGTTTACGAAGAAAGAGCCCTTCAAAAAATTCAGATTTTTCGCAATCCAACATGGGGGTATTTTCTTGTATTAGACGGCATTGTCCAGTTTACTGAACGTGATGAATTTATATATCATGAAACAATAACATATTTGCCTTGCAGTCTTCTTCCTCATCCACCTGAAACGGTACTCATAATTGGTGGAGGAGATGGTGGAGTACTCAGAGAACTTCAGAAAATACAGGGTCTAAAGCGGGTTGACCAGTATGAGATTGACCTCTTAGTGTTTGAGCTCTGTCAAAAATATTTCTTTAAGATAGCAGGAAATTATGAAGATAATAGAGTAAATTTTATAATAAAAGATGGTCTTCTTGGTCTCAAAGAAAGTCCTTCAGAGTTTTATGATTTACTTATAATTGATTGTACTGATCCAGTTGGCCCAGCCCAATCTCTCTATACAAAGACATTCTATGAGGAGGCCCAAAGGGTGCTTAAGCCTAAGGGAGTATTTATTCAGCAGGCAAGTCTTCCCGCCTATTTTCCTCATGTCTTAACTAATGCCTATCGCAATATAATAGAAGTTTTTCCCTATGTTAAAGTGGCAAGAGCCTTTGTGCCCTGTTATGGAGAGGAAATCGCCTTTGTGCTTGCATCAAAAGAGCCAAAGGATTGGACAAGGGCAATCACCAAATATTTCGGAAAGTATTACCATCCTGAGCTGAATTCCTACTATTTCTCTCTACCAGCAAATTGGTATAACTACATTAAATAGCTACCTTATAAATACTTGAGAATAACTGGCGGATTTCTCAAAGGAAGGGAGCTTCTAACACCCCCCTCTAGTGAGAGGGAAATAAGACCATTAAGAACCCGGATCAGAAAGGCTCTTTTTGATATCATAGGGCACGATCTTAAGGGGGTCAAAGTTCTTGACCTCTTTGCAGGCACTGGTGCCCTTGGAATAGAGGCACTATCAAGGGGTGCTGAATTCGCAGTCTTTGTGGACAATAGTCCTAAAAGCTTAGGCATTATCCAGAAAAATCTTGAAAAGTTTCAATTGACAGAAAAAGCAAAAGTCATCTCCCTTAAGATACCAGAAGAGCTTCCAAAACTTGTATCTCTCGTTGAGGCTTTTAACTTAGCATTTGAACTCGTTTTTATTACACCACCTTATGAAAAAGGACTCTCAATGAGAACCTTTATAAGTCTTCCCACAAGCCTTCTCACTCCTCAGGCAGTTATCATAGTGGAAGAGAGAACTTCTAAGTTCAATTTAACAGATGAAAACCCAAATTTTGTCCTTTTTAAAACAAAGATATATGGAGAAACATCATTATATTTTTTTAGATATGTTGCGTAAGTTGTCTTTTATAGATTTAATTTATACAAAAAATATCTGATAGTGGACCTATAATTAGAGTTTTATGAAAATCAATGATGGTTTGTATTCGGTAGCAAAGTTTGAAGTCTTCTAGGGTATCTATAAAAGGTGGAGCTTCAAGGTGGTAATATTTAGTTTGATTATTGGTAAACTTGATAATTCTATAGGAGATTTTACTAGTTAGGGGAGCTCCCTTGAGGTCTGTGCTGGGAGGGATCCAGGTTACAATTAGATTTCCATCAAAGGTTCGCTCAAAGGAGATTTGGCTTGGTGGTTTTGGTGGCGTTGTCCAGCAAGCTTTTTGGCCTTGGGTGAAGGAAGTGGAGACAAGGATATCTTTTTCAAGTTTCAGACGATAGATATAACAGGACCTCTCCTCAAGCTCGGTATCAGTGTAAAGAAAGATTCTTCCAGCAGAATGTAGCTTAGGTTTCAACTTTATTGTAGTCTTTGAGATTGTTTTTTGGTTTTCAATTGAGACTTTTTCTTTTTCAATTATGAGAGCACGGATTTTATTTAGTGGAAGACCACTCTTAGTTTTATCAGGAAGCATTATCCAGAGATTAAATCCAAGGGGAGTTGCTTCAATCTCAAGGTCTGGCTCTTGAGGAATGCTCTTCTCTATGGGAAAAGGAGGTGTTTTCCTTCCACAGGCCAAAATAGAAAGTGCAACAATTATCAGAGTTAAAAATCTAAGAGAGGTCATGAAAATTTGATTTTGACTGTTCTTGCTGAATGACATTGTAGGTTTACCGCAACAGGCAAACTGGCAATATGGCAGGGAAAGATTTCTATGTTAACTGCGAGGGCAGTAGTCTTACCACCGAAACCAAGAGGACCGATTCCTAAGCGATTTATCTCTTCTAAGAGCTCAATTTCAAGTTTTTTCACTTCTTCCTCTGGATGTGGAGCATTTGCTCCTCTAAAGAGGGCCTCTTTTGCCAAAAGGGCACATTTTTCAAAATCTCCCCCAATACCAACACCAACAATGATGGGAGGACAGGGATTTGGTCCTGCCTTCTTTACGGTCTCTATAACAAAGGCCTTTATACCCTCTATTCCTTGAGCAGGAGAGAGCATAGCAAGTCTACTCATATTTTCGCTTCCACACCCCTTAGGCATAAGCCAGATCTCAAGCCCTGTTTCTTTTTGAGGTCTATGATGAATTATGGCAGGGGTGTTAGTTCCAGTATTGGTTCTTTTTAAAGGATGGGCAACAGAAGCCCGGAGATAGCCTTCTCTAACCGCTTCTTCAATTCCCCTGTGGACTGCCTCTTCGATCCAATCTCTATAATATCCTTCAGAATAGCGCAGAAAGACAACCGGAATTCCTGTATCCTGACAAAGGGGAAGCTTTTCCCTTTGGGCTATTTTTTGATTCTCTATGAGGATCTCCAGGGTCTTCTTTGCAAGAGTATTTTCTTCCCTTTCAAGGGCTAGGTCGAGAGCTTCAACAATGTCTTGAGGAAGCTCTATGCAGGCTCTTATATAAGCTTCCTTTACTGCCTCTTTTACAGTTTTAAAACTTATTTCTCTCATCAGGTTTATCTCTCCCATTAATTTTTCAATGTTCTATATCTTTCGAGAATTGTCAAGGATTCACCTAATTTCTCTCTCAAGATTTGGCTTTTTTCAATTTCTGGTTTTAGTAATTCAAGGGCTTTGACTAATTCTTCAATTTGTCCGCAATAGATTAGCAGGTTGTGTCCAGAAGCAAGGGCATAGACAATTCTTTCTGGGAGTTCAAAGCTCTTAAGAGCTCCCATACTTAGATCGTCCGTAACAATTGCCTTACGAAAATTAAGTTTTTTGCGCAGAAAATTGATAGCTACCTCAGATAAGGTGACTGGTTTTTTGTCCCACTCAGTAATAACTAAGTGGGTTGTCATTATAAAGTCTGCCTGATCACTGAGAACCTCAAAGGGATATAGATCTTCATTAGATACTCTATTTTTATAGGGAAGATCCTGATGAGGATCCACCTTGACATCTCGCAGGCCAGGAAAGTGTTTTAAAGTGGTATAGATATTCCATTTTTTGTGGATTTCTATAAAGACCTTTGCAAGCTCTGCTACAACCTTGGGATCTTTAGAAAAGGTTCTATATTTGATAAAAGATTCAGTCTCTTCATCTCCTAAATCAACAACTGGAGCAAGGTTGAGATTGAGAGAGTAGTCTCCCAAAGTTTTTGCAATCTTTTCTGCCCAGGAGTAGGCTATTTTTGGACCTTTTTTTCTGACCTCTATAGCAATTTCATGAGGTGAGTCGAAGTCACCTTCAATCCTGCAGACCCTTCCTCCCTCCTGGTCAACTGCAAGTAATTTAAGAAATTTGAGATACCTAGAGAGTTTGGAGAGATAATCTTTAAAGCTTTCACTAAAATGTTCTCTAAAAAAGATAAAATTTTCAAAGCAGAGATCCCTAAAGAAAGAGAGCTCCTCAGGAGAGAGTACTTGTGGTTTTACTAAAAAGACCTTTCCAATTTTAGTAAACATCTAGGGCTGAAAGTTCCTCAGGACTTCTTTGAATCCGTCAATTGCGAGCTCTAAGTCTTCAAGGGTTGTAAATCTCCCAAGGGAGAAGCGAATAGTTCCATTGGCAATCTCTGGAGACACTAATAGAGCTTGAAGAGTTGTGGAGCTTTTTCTATCATGACAGGCAGATCCTGTTGAGGCACAGAGCCAGGGAAGATCCCTAAGAAGCTCTCTTGCATCCAATCCAACAAAGGAAACAGTTAAAGTATTAGGAAGAGTCCGCTCAGGTATACCAAAGCGATAAAGTCTTGGATAAAGTTCTTTTAGATTATTGTAAAGGTATTCTCTAAGGTAAAGGAGTCTCTCTGTCTCTGCTGGAAGATCTTTCTTTAAGATTTCAATGGCCTTTGAGAATGCAGTTATTAGAGGTAGTGGTTCTGTTCCAGCTCTAAGCCCCCTTTCTTGACCGCCTCCAAGGAAAAGGGGAGAGAGCCTGAGATCCTTTCTGACTATCAGAGCACCAATTCCTTTTGGTGCGTAAGCCTTATGTCCTGCGATACTTAAAAGGTCAGCCCCAAGCTTTTGAAAATCAATCTCCACTTTTCCCAAAGCTTGACAGGCATCTGTATGCAGAGGGATCTCCCTCTCTTTACAGATTTTGGAAATTTCTTCAATTGGCTGTAGGGTTCCTATTTCATTATTGGCAAGCATGATAGATACCAGCCTTGTGTCTTTCTTTATGCGAGATCTGACTTCGTCAGGTTCTACGTATCCTTCTTGAGTAACTGGAATGAGTTCAACCTCAAAGCCGATCTCAGCAAGCCTTTTAGCTGGTTTGAGAACTGAAGGGTGTTCAAAGGCGGAAACCAGGAGGTGTCCAGAAGTAAAAAGGCTACATACTCCAAAAAGGGCAAGATGATTTGCTTCAGTACCACCAGAGGTAAAAATTATCTCTTCTGGAGAACATTTTAAATTCTCTGCAAAAGCCTTTCTTGCATGTGCAAGGATTTCCCTTGCCTCTACACCAAGGATATGCCCAGAGCTAGGATTGGCAAAAATTCTGGAAGAGTTTATAAGGACTTCGAGCACTTCCGGAAGAAGAGGAGTTGAAGCATTGTAGTCAAGATATATAGGTCTTTTCTCCATACCAAAAGTCTCTATTATTATAACCCTTCTTGACTAAATGGAGAAGAACTGTAGCATAGAAAATATGCAGAGCTACTTAGATCTTCTAAAGGTTTTACCGAAAACAAATTGTGGAAAATGTGGAGAGGCTACTTGTCTGCTATTTTCCCTTAAGGTTTTTGCCAAAAAACTCCCCTTAGAGGCATGCCCATATTTGACCTCTAAGGACCTGCTTGAGCTAAAGAGTGAGGGCCTAACTTTCAATCAATTGTTGGAAAATCTCAAATCAATAAGAGAAAGATTCAGAGAAATACTAAACTTTCCTGAACGAGCAGAGGCTCTTGGTTGTTCTCTCTTAGAGGGAGGCAAGTTTCTCCTTGCATACCAAGATTTGAATGTGCTTATTGAAACAGATCACGAAAATAGACCAGGCAATATATGGGAGCTCTCCGGAAAGACTCTTGATCCGCGTGATGAGATCTTGATCTATAACTATTTTCTCTTTAATGGCAAGAGACCTCTAACCGGAGACTTTGTTGGCCTTGAGAGTTTTCCCCATTCAATTTCAAAAGTAAAAACTCTTAAAATCTATGCTGAAGACCCTCTTGCAGATTTATTTTCTCAAGTTGAAAAATCCCTTGATAAAGCACTTGAGGGTTTTAGAGTTACTGAGAGAGAAACTTATAAAGGAGGTTTTTCATTTTGTGTAAATGTTCTTCCCAAGGTAACTCTTAAGGTGGTGTATTGGGAGGGCTCTGAGGAGGAGGGACTTTCTCCTGAGTGTAAGGTCCTTTTTGACAGGAATATTTTAGACTATCTGGATTTGGAGTGTCTTGTCTTCTGTGTAGAGCGTTTTGCAGAAAGGCTTAGAGAAAGATGCAAATGACCACCTTCATAGGAGCTAATCTCGGTGATAGGGATGGCCTCTCAAAATACTTATAGCCCTAAAGAGGGCTTCTGCAACAATGAGGAGAACAAGTTCGTGATTTAAAGTAAGATCAGAAAGTTTCCAGAGAAAATTGGCTGAATTTTTAAGGTCCTCGCTTAGACCTTCAGGTCCTCCAACAAGAAAAGTTAGTTTTTTTCCCTGTAGAAGTTGGTTTTCCAAAAAATTAGCAAGGTCATTTGTTCTAAGAGCTACTCCTTTTTCGTCTAATACGACTAGATAACTTCCCTTTGGAATAGAGTCTCTTAGGACCTCTGCCTCTGCTCTGATCCTTTCCTCTTTTGATCTAAAAGAGCCCTTTATGTGAGGAATTCTGGTTTCCACCTTTTGCCATCTGTAGAGCAGTTTGAGGTAATGATTTAGTCCCTCTTTAACAAAATTGAGTTTCAATGGGCCTGGAGCAACAAGAAAGAGCACTATTCCTGCTCAGAGCTAAGTTCCTGTGCCCTCTTAAAGGCACAATATATAGCTTCCATTATGATTCCTGGAAGACCCTTTTGGTAAAGGACATTTAGAGCGTTAATTGTTGTTCCTCCAGGGGAGGTGACCATTGTCTTTATTTCATAGGGATTTTTCCCTGTCTCTTCCATCAGGGCAACAGTTCCTTCGATGGTTGCTATAGCAAGGGTTTCTGCAAGATTTCGAGGAAGTCCACATCGGACACCACCATCAATTAAGGCTTCTACGAAAAGGGCAACATATGCTGGGCCACTTCCTGAAAGAGCAGTTACTGCATCAAGATATTTCTCTTCCATCACAATAACCTTACCAATTGCCCCGAAGAGATAAGATCCTATCTCAACGTCTCTTTCACTAGCGTAGGTGCCCTTTGAGATGGCACTTATACTCTTTAGGACAAGGGCACAAGTGTTAGGCATTACCCTGAGAATTCTTGTCCCCTGTGGTAGCCTCTTTTCATATAAGGAAAGGGGAAGACCTGCTGCGATGGTAATCAAGAGATGAGTGCTAGGGTCTATCTTTTCACGGATTTCCTGGAGCACCTTTTCCATCACTTGGGGTTTTACTGCTAAGATTATGACCGCTTCATTCTCAATTACCTCTGTGTTTTTGTTTGTAGTTCTAACTGAATAGAATTCTTCAAGATATTGTCTACGTTCATTTAGAGGGTCTGAAATGAGAATCCTTTGTGGACTGAAAAGATCCTTTTTTAAAAAGCCTCTCACAAGGGCTTCAGCCATCTGACCACCACCAATTATTCCAACTGAGCTAATCATCAGGCCTCCTATTCGAGGAATAGCTTAGTGTTTTTAATTATATCTCTATTGACAAAATTTAAAACTGAGGTTATTTTTTTGGAATAGGGAGGGTGGGGCCGTAGCTCAGAGGGAGAGCGCGTGAATGGCATTCACGAGGTCGAGGGTTCAAGTCCCTCCGGCTCCACATTCTTCTGCACCCAAAGAAATCCACATAAAACCATATAAAACTCAAACCCCTCAAGCAAAACCTCATCATCAACTTCCGTCAAAACCTCAACCTCAAGCATAGAGTTAATAAAAAGAGGCCTTATTTCCTCAGGGAGCTCAAAAAACTCAAAATACTCCCTTGGGCGAGCCCAAGAGACTTTCCTGTGATAATACATAAGAGGGAAGACAGGGGTAAACTTTCGTCCTGCTTTGAGGTCTTCTTCATGAGGAGAGAGAGGATGTAGAAACCGATTTGAAGGAAGCATCTAATTTAAAGGGTGCTTCTGTGTTCGATTAGGAGATAGATGTTGAGGGTGCGGTCAAGGAAGGGGACTTCTACAACAAGGTCTGGAATGAGGCGTTTTTCCTTTTGAGAGGGGTATTTTTTTCTTCTTGAAGGATCTGAAGGTTATCAAGGTCTGAGAATTTAAGAAGCCTTTGAGGGAGGAAATCTTTGAGGAAGAGTTGGAGTTTTCGGGGTCTTTGAGGAAGGCCTCGAGAAAAGCATCTTAGTTTCAAATCTGCTTGATTCCAAAAAAAAAGCCAAAATTGTTTGGAATTTATCAATTTTTAGAAAATTCAGTTTTAACTCTTGTCAGTTTGGAAGTATTCAAATATAATATATTGAAAAAAAATAATAGGAGGTGTGAAATGTTTAAAAAGATAGCTCTTGCAGGCCTTGCTAGTATTTTATTCTATACTTCAGCCCAAGCCCTTGAGCTTGATATCTCAATTGGAGCTCTAAAACACGATCCCTCTGGAAACATTGAGTGGAAGGGTGACAGACTTGATCTAGACAAAGATTTATTCCTCAAGAGGTCAACAGAAGCGAACTTTAAACTCAGATTTGAACATAGTGTGCCTTTTCTACCTAATCTATACCTTCATTATTTACCCTCTAAAACTTCAGGTAAAGGTGTTTTAACTCGGGAAATTGAATATGGTGGGAGGAAATTTCAAGCAAACACTGAAATTTCAACATCATTTAAATTAGATAGATATGATTTTGGATTATACTATAATTTAAATTCTATCAAAAAAGCAACTGATAATGTTTTTAAGCCAGAGATTGGTATGAATATCCGAGTTTTTGATTTCAGCGGAACTGTTACGGGAACTACTGACCAGGGTATAACTGAAACAAGAACAAAGAAAGGAAAAGCTCCCTTGCCCATGCTATATTTTGGAGGTGAAATCAATATTCCGCAAGCTCCCCTTTCTCTCAGAGCTGAGTTGAAGACTATTCCTATTTCCAAATTCAAATATCATGATTTTACAGGTGAGTTTAGAATTATCCCAATTAAAAATACTCCACCACTCAAAAATGCTTATATTAGTATAGGATATCGCACAGAAAAGCTAAAGATAGATAATATAAAAGACGTATTTGCTGATGCAAGAAACTCTGGCCCCTTTGCAATTATGGGTGTGAAATTTTAGTAAATAAATAGTTAATTCTCCATAACCCCCGTCCTCATAGGACGGGGGATTGTTAAATTCAAATTTTCAGAACTAGTTTAGGTTTATAGGGCAGTTCGAGAGAGGATTTATCATGAAATAGGGACTTTTTTTTGGATAGATCTCTCGCTTGACAATCGGGAATTTTAATTTATCCTAAATTATATGGGGCAGGATAAAATAATTTCCCTTGATAAAAAGGTAGGCTCTCAAAATCAAGAGGCTCTTTCACCACTTGAGGAGACAATTCTTCGAACTACAAAAGAGATTGTTATCAAGTTCATTGAAATGGGACGCTGTTCACCAGCAACCTTTGAAGAGGTCTTCACTCTTGTTCACTCAGTAATTAAGAGGTCCCTTCAAAAATAAACTCCAGAAATAGGGCATTAAAGGATGCATATTCTTGCGATTCATGGAAGCCCAAGGGAAGGCGGTAATACAGAGATCCTCCTTGATTCCCTTATTGAGGGGGCCCTTTCCGCAGGAGCTAAGGTTGAAAAAGTGCCTCTCTACCAACTTAAATTTTCTCCTTGCATTGAATGCGGAGAATGTGATCACCTCGGAGAATGTGTTTTAAGGGACGATATGGATAGATTATATGAAAGTTATCTAAATACTGATGTCTTAGTTGTTGCTACACCTATATTCTTTTACAGTCATACAAGCTATGTTCAGGCTTTCTTTGAGAGATTTCAGGCCTTCTGGGCTCGTAAGTATAGATTAGGACAGCAACATCCTCTCAATAAGACTCCAAAAGGTATACTTTTAGCCCTTGGAGCAACAAAAGGAAAAAAGCTCTTTGAAGGACTTGTCAGGAGTTTCAAATTCGTCATGGATGCTGGTTGGGGTGTTTATGTGGGAGGGCTCTTTTTCCGAGAAATAGATAAGAAAGGAGACATCCTTTCTCGACAAGAAGCCCTTGAAAAGGCAAGGTCCTTAGGAAGAGACCTGGTTCTCAAGCCTGAAGAAGAATGGGATCTAGATAGATCCTCAAGTCCTTAAAGACCTATATTTCTCAAAAAGACGTAAATAACCTCTTGCTCTCTCTTCAATATCTTCAGCAAGCCAAATATCACTAATGACTGCTATCATATCTACACCAAGAGCAATCAACTCTTCTGCCCTTTCAAGAGTAATTCCCCCAATGGCACATATGGGAATCTTGAGGGTTTCTTTTGCCTTTCTGATGATATCTTTTGATACAATCTTTGATTCAGGTTTAGTGGGTGAGGGGAAGAAACTTCCAAAAGCCACATAATCAATACCCAAGCTTTCTGCCCATTTTGCTCTCTCTATGTCTCCATAACAGGAAAGGCCTATAATCTTGTTAGGGAGCTCCTTTCTTGCTATCTCTGGAGAGATGTCATCACGACCTATATGGAGCCCGTCTGCATTTGCACTCTTTGCAAGTTCTAAGCGATCATTTACGATAAGGAGAGCTCCAAAGTCTTTACATATAGTCTTTAGGCCTAAGGCAATAGGCAAAAGGGCTTCGTCGGGAGTTCCTTTGTCTCTTAATTGCACAATCCTTGCCCCCCCACTTAGGGCCTTTTCTGTTAGTTCATAGATTTTTCCTTTCTCGTAAGGTGTTAATTTTTCGTCAGTTATAACATAGAGCCCTCTTAGCATAGTTATAACTCCAGTTGAAGCCTTTTTTTGTGGTTGTCCACTTAGGAGATCCTTACCACCAAGTTTTTTCTTGTCAAGCTCACTTAATGAAAAGGTTAGTAAATCTCATGGCCTTGGAAAAAGAAGAATTGGGATTATTAATTTTATAATCAACCCCTTGGGGAATGTGTGAAAAATATATGTAAAGAGGAGGAGAGAAATGCCTATTTCATCCATAGAGGAGGCTCTGCAAGACCTAAAAGAGGGGAAGATGATAATAGTAGTTGATGATGAGGATCGGGAAAATGAAGGCGATTTAGTATTGCCAGCTGAAAAGGTGACTCCCGAAGCGATAAACTTCATGGCAATGCATGGTAGGGGTCTTATTTGTCTTGCCATAACTCCTGAGATTGCTGAGAGGCTTAAGCTTGAGCTCCAACCTCGCAGAGGAGTTGATCCCTATGGGACCGCTTTTACAGTTTCAATTGATGCTAGATATGGCATAACAACTGGGATTTCAGCCTATGATAGGGCCCATACGATAAAACTTGTCATTGACGATAATTCAAAACCAGAGGATTTTATAACTCCTGGCCATGTTTTTCCTATCATAGCAAGGAAGGGAGGAGTTCTTGTAAGGGCAGGACATACTGAGGCAGCAGTTGATCTTGCTCGTCTTTGTGGAATGAAACCAGCAGGGGTGATTTGTGAAATTATGAAAGATGACGGCACCATGGCAAGGCTTCCTGATCTGGAGAAATTTGCAGAAAAGTGGGGACTAAAGATTATAACAATAAGGGATCTGATTGCCTACAGAATCAGAAATGAAAGTTTCGTTCGCAGAGAGGTTGAAACTACCATTCCTACGGAGTTTGGAGTATTTAAGGTCATTGCCTATTCAAACATGATAGATGATGCTATCCATGTGGCCTTGGTCATGGGAGAGATCACTGAAGAACCTGTTCTTGTTAGGGTTCACTCTGAATGTCTAACTGGTGATGTTTTTGGCTCTCTCAGATGTGACTGTGGTCCTCAGTTGAGAAAAGCTATGGAATTGATTGCAAATGAGGGAAGGGGTATCCTTCTTTATCTACGACAGGAAGGTAGAGGTATTGGGCTTGTTAACAAGCTAAAAGCTTACAATCTTCAGGATGAAGGACTTGACACTGTTGAGGCAAACATTGCCCTGGGATTCAAACCAGACTTGAGGGATTATGGAATAGGGGCTCAAATCTTGCGAGACCTGGGAGTAAGAAAGATAAAACTTATGACCAATAATCCAAGAAAAATAGTTGGGCTTGAGGGATATGGCATGCAGGTTGTGGAAAGGGTTCCCCTTGAGATTGTTCCAAGAAAAGAAAATCTTAAATATCTCAAGGCTAAGAAAGAAAAATTAGGCCATCTTATTAACTCTATCCAGTGATCTCTCAATGTCTCGTAGTCTACGGGACCTCCTTGAAAATGAAAACAGCTTCATCTTTACCTTTGAGTTAGTTCCAGGAAGAAGTGTCCGAACTCGGCACTATCAAGAAATCCTGAGATTCTTAGAGGAAAGCCCAAAGTATAATCTTTTTCAGGCCTTTTCTATTACCGACAATGCAGGAGGACATCCTGCACTTTCTCCTATTCCTCTTGGAAGAACGATTAAGGATTTAGGCTTAGAGGTTATTATTCATTTTTCTTGTAAGGATAAGAATCGCAACCAATTGGAAAGTGAACTTCTTGCCCTTGATCGAGAAGGTCTTCACAATTTACTTGTTCTAACTGGAGATTATCCCTTCTATGGATATGGGGGAAGGGCAAAGCCAGTCTTTGATTTGGATTCTGTCCAGTTACTTCAAATGATAACTCAGATGGAGAAGGGATTTGAACTCCCAAAGGAAGCTCCAGGTGGAGGCGTCACCTTACCAGCAATTCCCTTCTATAAAGGAGCTGTTGTCAATCCCTTTAAATGGAGCTTATCAGAACTTTGGTGGCAATATATTAAACTCTATAAAAAGCTCCTTGCAGGTGCCTACTTTATCATTACTCAGGTGGGCTTCTATCCTAAAAAATGGTATGAACTTAGAGAGCTTTTCCAGGTCGGAATTACACGAATATTATCTCTATTTTTGGAAGAACCAAGTTTTTATCAACGAGACTTTGACCAGAGGGCTCAGCAAATTCCTCTAATAGGAAGCATCCTTTTTCTTACTCCACCTCTTATTCGGGCTCTCTCAAAAGGGAAAATCCCTGGAATTTACATAACTGAAAGCTTAGTTGAACTCTATAGGAAAAGAAGTAATTGGGAAGACTTAAGCCTTGAGATCTGTGCCAAGCTTGCAGTAATCCTGAAAGGACTTGGCTATAGAGGAGTGCACCTCTGTAGCTTCCCCCTTGACTACGAAAAATTACTAATCTTTTTGGAGAAATTTTATCATTATGAAAAGAACTGGGAGCACTACTTAGGAGAATTCAATGATGACAGGATCTATCTTGAAAATACAAATGGAATCATAAGAGGAAGAATGCCATGTATCCTCATGGATACCTTTTCCCTTGAATACAAGGGAAAAAGAAATCTCTTTTACTATCTAAATGAAGTTATTCATAGGCTATTCTTTGAAAAGAAGACAAGGAGGTTTTTTCTTTTTCAGAAGATTGCTAAGGCAATTAGTAAAGGTAAGAGGATTTTGCGTTTCTTCACTAATGTTGAATACGGCATAAAGAAGCTCCTCTTTGACTGTCAAAAATGTGGCGATTGCTCTCTTTGGGAATTCAACTATTCCTGTCCTCAGAGTCAGTGTGCCAAATATCTGCTTAACGGACCTTGTGGAGGTAGTATCTTTGGCTATTGTGAGGTCTATCCTTTTGAAAAGAGGTGTCACTTTGTTACTGCCTTTGAAAGGGTAAAAGAGAAAAAGGAATTAAAGAAATTCTTTAGACCTGTAAGGGGAGACATTCTCCCTCCAAGAAATTGGTCTCTTTACAGAACCTCATCTTGGATTAATTTCTACTTGCTCAAAGATCACCGGGGCCATGAAGACTGAAATCGTAACAATTGAGAAGATCGTCTTTGGAGGAGATGGACTGGGAAGACTTAAAAATGGAAAGGTAGTCTTTGTTCCCTATGTGCTTCCTGGGGAAAAGGTAAAAGTCAATATAAATGAGGAACATCAAGATTATGCTTTTGGAGAATTAGTTGAGATCTTAGAAGAATCCGAGGATAGGATCTCCCCTCCCTGTCAATACTATTTTAGTTGCGGTGGTTGTCAATTTCAGCACCTCTCCTACGATAAAGAACTCTCTTTGAAAGAGGAAGTTTTAAAAGAGCTCTTTAGAAGACAGGGGTTTAAAGGAGAACTTCCTCTAAAGGAGATAGTTCCCTCATCAAGCCCCTTTTTTTACAGAAATAAACTTAGATTACATGTCCTTTCACATCCCTTTAGAATGGGCTTTGTAAAGAGACGAACTCATGAGGTCTTAGAGATAAAAAGGTGTCTCCTTGGAGATGAAGAGCTCAATAGGACATTAGATCTTCTCTATCAATGTGATACCTGGAGACTTCTTTCAGAACGCATAAAAAGGGTAAGGCTTGAGAAATCGCTAATAGACAATAGAGTTACCCTTTTATTTTGGAGCCTTTTTCCTATAAACAAAGAGGATTTAGAGAGAATTTACAGAGAAGCTGGTGTAAAGAGCATTTTCTACTATACAAAAGGTGCAAGACCTCATGGTCCCTATCCTCCAGATGCTCCTTATGGGGGAAGAAAACTAATGCCCGCAATGTTTGAACTTATTTATTATGTTCAACCAGGTGTTTTTACGCAGAGCAACTGGGAAATCAACTTGAAGATTATGCAACATGTCTTTGCCTTGGGGGTAGATGTGGAAGCTGTCCTTGATCTCCATTCTGGAATGGGAAACTTTCTTTTGCCCCTTGTAAAAGGCAATAATTTAGCTCGCGAATTTATAGGAGTTGATACAGACCCTCAGGCAATTGAAGATGGACTATATACTGCCGAGAGAAATGGCCTAAATGGAAGATTGGATCTTCAGAGAAAGAGCTCTATGGAAGCCCTTTATGAGGCGGTTCAGGAGGTAAAAAAATATGACCTTATTTTGCTTGATCCACCAAGAGGGGGGTGTAGAGAGTTAATAAGGCTTCTTCCAGATGTTGCGGTATCAAAGATAGTTTACATTTCTTGTGATCCTCCCACACTTGTTAGAGATGTCCTCCTTTTAGAGAAGGTAGGCTTCTATCTAAAGGATCTAATTATTTTTGATATGTTCCCCCGGACATATCACTTTGAGGTGTTTGCTCTGCTTGAGAAGAGTCCTTAGGGGCTTTGCCAAGTGCCCAGAGGAGTTGCCTACAGAACCCCATTATAATCTTAGCTTCTCTTGAGGTGATGTCCCTCGAAGTAAGGACCCTCTTAATTTGCGTAAACCAGAGAAGGGGATTTTGGTGAGGAACATAGTCAATGGCTCTGAGGGTCTCTTCAATAAGTTGAAACATAGCTTGGATTTCTGCTTGAGTTGCCCGCTCAGGCTTGGGTAACTCAAAGGTTCCTGCATATTGAAAGATTTCATAAAGCACAATTACTACTGCCTGAGAAAGATTTAAGGAGGCCCTTTCTGTTGTAGGAATAGTCAATACCATGTCACAATAAAATAGGTCTTCATTGCTTAGTCCAAGACGCTCATTTCCAAAGAGAATTGCAATACGATTTGTAAAGGACTGGGCACATATTTCAGGAGTAATCTCCTTTAGAGTCCACTCTACAAATCTTCGTCTTCCAAGCCTTCCTGTTGTGCCAATGACAAGTTGGAAATCCTTTAGAGCTGAGGGTAGGTCATCAAAAATTCTCATCTTCTCTAAAATAGGTAAGCCTGCCTTAGTTGCCATAGCCTCCATGGGAAGAGGGGTGAGATCCTCTGGTTTTACAAGTATCAAATCCTCAACACCGAAATTTGCACAGGCCCTTGCAACAGAGCCAATATTTTCTGGATACATGGGGTTTACAAGGACAACAGAAATATTCTTGAGATTTGCTTTTTGGGGGGTAGCTACGGGATAGACCTGCATGAAAGGAGAATTTAGCTAATAGGTGCCGGGGCCCGGAATCGAACCAGGGACACGCGGATTTTCAGTCCGCTGCTCTACCTACTGAGCTACCCCGGCATCAACTTTTAAATATTACCTATTTTAAAAAATTGTCAAGGGAGTTTGGTGAAAGTCCCTATCCTATTTACCCATCTTTTGCTGAAGGAAAGGACCATATTTCTTGTCTGTTCCCATAATGTGTTTTACAAGCCAGTCTTTTAAAAAGGTCATCACTTCCATTGTAAGAGTGGCTTCACCTTTTGCCTTTTTTTCAAGAAACTCCTTGATCTTAGCCTTAAAGGCCTCATGTTCCCGCTTGTGACTTGCAAGCTCTGGATAACCATATTTGCTCATCAGTGTCTCTTCAGTAGTAAAATGATATCCTGCATAACGCACAAGCTCATCTAAGGTTTTATCAATCACCTCTATGCCCTTTCCCTGTTTCATCGCATCGTAGAGTTCATTGATAAGGCTAACTAACTTCTTGTGTTGTTCATCAGCCTCCCTAACTCCAGTAATGAGCTTATCAGACCACTCAATAAAAGGCATCGCAGAACCCTCCTGAAGTATTTTTGAAAGGATATTATACCCAAATAAACAATTTCTTGTCAAGATAAAAAAATGTCTTAACATTAGAATAGATCTAAACTCTGGAGGTATTATTATGCTCTATGTTGGGCTTGATGTAGGATCAGGAACAGCAAAGGTTGCAGTATTAAATGAAAAAAGAGAAATCCTCTATTCTACTTATCAGAGGACTCATGGACAGCCCATTGAGACTGCAGAGAAGATCTTGAGAGAAGTTGAGGAGAGATTTGGAAATAGTCTATCTGGGATCACCTGCACTGGGACTGCAGGAAAGACCATAGCCAATATTCTCGGATGTGCCTTTGTAAATGAAGTAATGGCCCATGCTAAGTCAGCAACCTTCTTCCATCCTGAGGTGAAGACCATAATTGACATAGGCGGTGAAGATTCAAAATTGATTTTTATCACCCACGAAAGGGGGCAACCTGAAATAGAGGAATTTGCTTTGAATACGCTCTGCGCTGCTGGGACAGGGTCCTTTCTTGAACAGCAGGCAGCAAGACTTGGATATACGATTGAAGAGTTTTCCAAGAAAGCCCTTGAAGCTAAAAATGTCCCTAGAATCGCGGGAAGATGCACGGTTTTTGCAAAGTCTGACATGATTCATTTACAGCAGACCGCAGTTCCTGATGAGGAAATCATTGCGGGACTTTGTTTTGCTATTATTAGGAATCTAAAAAGTAATCTTGCCAAGGGGCGTCCAATTTTGCCACCTCTTGTTTTTCAGGGCGGAGTTGCTGCCAACTTTGGAGTGAGACGGGCAATAAAGGAGATCTTCAATCTGAAAGACGATGAATTGATTATTCCTGAACATTTCAAAATAATGGGTGCAATAGGTGCAGGCCTCTATGGTCTTGAAGGAAAGGCAACTTCTCCCTATAGGGGCTCAGAGATCCTTGCAGAATACTTAAGAAATAGAAAGTATGATCCACCTAGATATCCTGTGCTTGTTCCCTGTGAGTCCTTTGAGCTTTCAAAGAGGGTTAATGAAAAAATTGAACAACAGATTACAAGAGCCTACGGAGATGATGAAGAGGTTGAGGTCTATCTTGGTGTGGATGTAGGATCGGTGAGTACTAAACTTGTCGCTATAGACAAGGATGGGGCTTTACTTGCAAAGGTATATATGTTTCACCATGGAAAACCTCTCGAGAGCATAAAAAGAGGTCTTCTTGAACTCAGAGAGAAGCTACCTAAAAAGGTAAAGGTCAAGGGGGTAGGGACGACTGGTTCAGGAAGATACCTCGTTGGAGACTTTATTGGAGCAGATGTTGTAAGAAATGAGATTACCGCTCAGGCCTATGGAGCTCTTTATCTTGACCCTGAGGTAGATACTATCTTTGAGATTGGAGGCCAAGACTCCAAATATATCTACATTGACAATGGGACAATTGCAGATTTTGCCATGAATAAAGCCTGTGCTGCTGGAACTGGATCTTTTCTACAGGAACAGGGGGTTAAACTTGGGGTTCCCATTGAAAAGTTTGGAGAGATTGCCCTACAGAGTAAAGCACCTCTGAAGATGGGAGAAAGATGTACGGTTTTTATGCAATCAGATCTCCTTCATTATCAACAGCAGGGTCTTCCTAAAGAGGATCTTGTTGCTGGGCTTTGCTATTCAATAGTCTACAACTATTTAAATAAGGTTGTTGAGGGAAGAAAGATAGGAAAGAAGATCTTTTTCCAGGGGGCAGTTGCCTTTAATAAGGGTGTTGTTTCTGCCTTTGAGAAGGTTCTTGGAAAGCCAATTATCGTTCCATCAAACAATGAGGTAACAGGAGCAATTGGTGTTGCCCTGCTTGCCAGGGCAGAAACTAAGGGGGAAAGCAAGTTTAAAGGCTTTGATCTTGTAAGACAAAACTACTTTATAACGACCTTTGAATGTAAACACTGCGCTAATCAATGTGAGATTCAGAAGGTAGTCGTAGATGGTGGTTCAAGTTTTTACTATGGTGGAAGATGTGATCGTTACGAACTTGACCACAGAAAACCTGATGAACGAATTCCTAATCCTACTCAAGAGAGAATGGAGAAACTTCTATCTTATCTCTCCCAGGAGCCAATTAGGGATCTCTCTTCCAATGTTATCGGGATCCCCAGAGCACTTCAATTTTTCGAGTGGCTCCCACTCTTTGCCACTCTATTTCAAGAGTTAGGTTATCGGGTCTTTCTCTCTCCCCCTACCTCAAAGGAGATCATCAAGAAAGGATGTGAGCTTGCACCAGCTGAGCCTTGCTTTCCAGTAAAAATTGCAATTGGACAGGTGAAGACCCTAGTTGACTTAGGAATAAAAAGAATCTTTTTACCTCAGATTACGGATCTACCACCTGAGAGAAAGGAATTTAAACTTGGAAAGATCTGCCCCTGGGTCCAGAGCATGCCCTGGATCACTCCTGCAAGTATTAATTTCAAAGAGCTCGGTATTGAGGTGATTAGTCCTGTCTTTCATTTAGGGAGGCCCGGTTTTGTATTAAATGAGGAGATTAAGAGACTTGCAATGCTCCTTGGGGAGTCAGAGGAGAGAGTTAAGAAGGCCTGGAAGATAGCTGAGTCTGCTCAGGAGGAGTTTCATCACTGGCTAAAGAGAAGGGGTAGAGAACTTTTAAAGGAATTTGAAGGGGAGACTATTTTAGTTATTGTTGGCAGACCTTATAATGCCTTTGATCCTGGTGCAAATCTCGCCATACATCACAAAATTAGAAAGCTTGGACTACTTGGACTACCCGTTGACATGCTTCCCTTAGAAGAGGTCGGGGACCTTGAAACTCTTGAAGGCATGTATTGGGAATATGGCCAGCGATTTCTTCTTGCCAGTCATTACATAAGAGAACACCCTAATCTATTTCCGATATACTTTACTAATTTTTCCTGTGGTCCTGATTCGTTTATAGCACACTTTTTTGTAGAATTGCTTGCAGGCAAGCCCTACATTGAGATAGAAGTTGACGAACATAGTGCTGAGGCGGGAGTAGTTACTCGTCTTGAAGCCTTTGTGGATAGCCTCAAGGGAAAAGCAAAGCCCTACACCTTAAAGAGAATTTTCAACATTCAGAGAATTCATCCCGCAGAGGGCAGAACCATCTACATCCCTTGCATGGCTGACCATGCAAGGGCCCTTGCTTCTGCCTTTAGAGCCTGTGGTGTGAAAGCTGAAGTTCTTCCCGAGCCTGATGAAGAGTCTCTTGAGCTTGGAAGAAAGTGGACCTCTGGCAAAGAGTGTTATCCAACTATATTAACAACAGGAGATCTTCTGAAGTTGATAAATAGACCTGACTTTGATCCAGAAAAGAGTGTTTTCTTTATGCCCGATGGATCAGGTCCTTGCAGGTTTGGTCAGTATAATCGCCTTCATAGAAAGATTCTACGCGATCTGGGAATAACCAACTTACCCATCTATTCTCCGCAACAGGATGTAGAATTTTATGACGATTTGGGGATTGTAGGACAGGAATTTACTCGTATTGCCTGGAGAGGGGTTGTAGCAGTTGATATCCTTGACAAGCTTCTAAGGCGAGTCAGACCATATGCCTACGATAAAGAGGCAGTAGATAGTCTTTATAAGGAGTCTCTTGAGAGGATTGAAAGGGCTATAGAGAATAGAGAAGATCTCGGAGAACTCCTCCTTGATATCAAGGAGAAATTTATGGAGATTCCAAGGAGGGATGAGGAGCTCCCAGTCGTGGGTGTTGTAGGGGAGATCTATGTACGCACGAATAACTTTGCCAATGAGAATCTTTATAGGACCTTGGAGAATATGGGAATTGAAGTTCTATTACCACCAATTGGGGAGTGGATCTATTTTATAAATTATATTTCCAAAAAATGGGCAAAGAGATCGGGATCTTTGGGAACAACTCTCAAGTTTATTATTGAGAATCAGGTTCAATTTAAGGAAGAAGAGGGATTTGTGCGATTAGTTAAGGATTTTCTTGGGGACAGGGCAAAGGATCCAACAATTGAAGAATTGGAAGAGCTTGCTAAGAGGTATGTTCACCCTGATTATGAGGGTGGAGAGGTAATGTTGTCTGTTGGTAAGGCAGTTGAGTATCTTCATAAGGGAGTATCGGGTATTGTAAATGTGATCCCCTTTGCCTGTATGCCAGGAAATGTACAGTCTGCTATTCTCAAGAGGATAAGAGAGGAGACTGGAGAGAGGTTACCGCTCCTTACAGTGCCCTGTGATGGGCAGAAATCAATGGGAGTAAGGATGCGTCTTGAGGCCTTTGTGGAGCAGGTAAAGGAGTATTTTAGGAGTAAAAGGGCTGAAAATTTGCAAAAAAAAGCGGTTAATTTTTAAAAAAATCTATAGAGTATCATTATTGATGATTTTTGTCAGAATGCCATCTTTGATTGAGGAAAAACATAGTCATAAAATAGCCTAAATTGAAAGAAAAAAGAGAGAGTAACCTTAAGTTTTTACTGACAGTTCTTGGCGAAGGGTTAACGATTGGTGTTGCGGTTATAGGTTCAATACTTGCTGGTGCGATAACGGGCTGGCTAATTGAGGAAAAGTTACTTAAAGGAAAGACTTCCCCATGGTTAACAACATTGTTCATAATACTCGGAGCAATAGGTGGTATCAAAAATTTACTTTACTATAGCAAAAAAAGGATGAAAGAGCTTGATAAAAATGGGAAGGAGTGAAGTTGAAGGTATACTTAAAGAATTAAACATTTTTATGTTAACGAGTATAGTTCTTGGCCTTATCTGTGTATCTATAATTGTGAGAGAGTTGGTGCATATACTGGGCTTTTTTATAGGTTCTGTTCTTGGATATATCAATTTTTATACTCTTCGTAAAGAAGGTAGAGAACTTCTATACAAGGTCTATCAAAATGTTATGGCCTGTGTTGAGAGGCCCTACCAAAAGGAGAGGACTTTATTTCTAATTAAGGTTTACTTACGGCTTCTTGCACTTGCAATAATCTTCTATTTTCTAATGACCAAATTGAAATTACACCCTGTGTCTCTTCTTGCTGGATTTACTTTAGTATATCTTCAGATTTTTGTTGTTATGTTTAGATATTGGCTTAGAAGTAGAGAAAGTTATTAGAGGAGGCAGGATATGGAACACCCAATTTTGTTTCTCTGTCTAATACTTGAAAAACTGGGTTTACCTTCTGGATGGCACTATTATGAAGAGGCAGAGAAGTATGGAATACTTGCTCAATTACTTGCTCCACACATGGTGCATAGCTATCTTGTCGTAACTATTATTATAGTGCTTGCTCTTATAGCTCGTTCTAAGAGAGACTTTCTCCCAGGTGCCTTCCAGAATGTCTGGGAATTTGTCGTAGAAACTGTCCATAATTTTACAAAGAGTAATCTTCCACATGACAAATTAGATAAACTTATGCCAACAGTATTTCCATTAATTATGACATATGCTTTATACATACTCTTTTCAAATCTTATGGGATTGATACCAGGGTTTATGTCTCCAACTGCTAATATAAATGTAACCATGGGGCTAACATTAATTACGATTATATATTATCACTATTTAGGTCTTAAGTATAAAGGCCTTGCCTATTTCAAGGATTTTCTTGGACCTATACCTTGGTTGATTCCTCTTATGCTTCCTGCAGAGATTTTTAGCCATGTTGGAAGAATCCTATCTCTCTCATTCCGACTCTTCGGAAATCTTTTGTCAAAGGAGATACTTTTAGGAATCCTTACGATGCTTGGCGGTAAGTTTTTTGCACCTTTACCGGTGATGATTCTTGGCGTTGCGGTTGGATTTATTCAGACCTTTATTTTTGTTCTTTTGAGCCTTGTTTACTTCGCTGGAGCTGTTGAGGAGCACCATTAAGGAATTTATCAAGGGGTGAAGGCCTCTTGGTAAAAATTACAAAAAAATTTTCGCAGGAGGTGACGGTATGAGGAAGTGGATTTTATTGGGAATTCTTGCACTATTGACCCTCTTCATTGTCAATCCCGCTCTTGCACAAGAGGCAGCGAAGGTTGTTGGTGACAAATTACAGACAGGATTTGGAATTTACTCTGCAATCATCCTTGCTGCAGGTATTGGTGTTGGACTTGGAGCTCTTGGATGTGGAATTGGAATCGGTCAAGCCACAGCCGGAGCTTGTGAAGGAATAGCTAGAAATCCTGAACTTGCAGGAAAACTTACAGTTACCATGATTCTTGGAATTGCTCTTGTTGAAACCCAGGTTATCTATGCTCTAGTTATTGCGCTCATCCTACTCTATGCTAACCCTGTTCTTCCCAAATTTATGCAATTCATTGGTGGCTAAGAGACATTAAAAATTATCAAATTATTATCAGAGGGTCTGAGGCCAAAGAGGCTTTAGGCCCTCCAATTATTTTAGAGAATAATTATTCTTTGGGATGCTCAGTAAGACTCTATCATTTACACTCTCAGGGATAGATGCCCATTTAGTCGAAGTGGAGATTGACATTACAAGAGGTCTTCCAGGTATAACAATTGTTGGATTACCTGATAGTGCTATAAAGGAGAGTAGGGAGAGGATTCGTTCTGCTCTTCTCAACTCTGGCTTTTCCTTTCCCATGAAGAAGATAACTGTCAATCTATCACCAGGGGATCTTCGAAAGGAGGGCACCTCTTTTGATTTGGCAATTAGCTTAGGTATACTTGCCTGTGAGGGGCTAATATCCCCTGAAACCTTGATAAATAGGGCCTTTGTTGGAGAGCTCTCCCTTGATGGGGCAATAAAAGGTATAAGGGGGCTATTACCTTTTGCTCTCAAGGCAAAGGAGTTGGCTCTGAGTGAACTTCTCTGTCCTGTCGAGAATTTACGGGAGGCCTCTTTTGTTCAGGGTCTTGAAGTGCTTGGATTTCGTCATTTAAGAGAGGTAGTTGACTATCTTCGAAATGGAGTAAAGCCTACTTATGAACCTCTAACTATGGAGTTTTGTAATGAAGTTTCTTATGGAGATTTTAATGAAGTCATAGGGCAACAACTAGCTAAACGAGCTTTTGAGATCTCAGCAGGAGGAGGTCACAATCTGTTGATCATTGGCCCACCAGGTGCTGGTAAAACCATGCTTGCTCAACGTATGCCAGGAATCCTTCCTCCTATGACCTATGAAGAAGCTCTTGAAACAACAAAAATCTACTCGGTAGCAGGTCTGTTAACACAAAAGAAACCTTTCATTACCGAGAGACCCTTTAGGAACCCCCACTATTCTATTTCTGAAGCGGGATTAATTGGAGGTGGA
>JAUQPD010000048.1 GCA_030550555.1 Thermodesulfobacteriota bacterium | reverse complement strand
TATGTAGTTGGCCACAAAAACCCCGACACAGACTCTATTTGTTCAGCTATTGCCTTTGCACACCTCTGGAACGAGTGGAAAAAGAGAGGCTTTCTTGCCCAGATGAAAATGCCTGAACTTGATGCGGTCGCAGTAAGACAAGGAGAGCCCAATGCTGAGACCAAGTTTGTCCTTGAAAAATTTGGTTTCCCCACACCTGAGCTCATGACAGACGGAGCTGGTAAAAAGGTTGCTCTTGTTGACCACTCCGATGTAGTCCAGAGTGTTGACAATCTCAATCAGGCAGAGATCATCGCAGTGGTTGATCACCACAAGATTGGAGATGTAACTACTCCAAATCCAATCTGTTTTGTAAACTTCCCTGTCGGTTGCTCTGCTACCACCATCAAGTATCTTTATGACACTACTGGAGTTGAAATTCCCAAAGACATCGCAGGACTTATGCTTTCTGCCATTCTCAGCGACACAGTGATCTTCAAATCTGCAACTACTACACCTATGGACAAAGCTGCAGGTGAAGCCCTCGCAAAGATTGCAGGCATTGATGATATTACCAAGTTTGGCATTGAAGTAAAATCCAAGCTCTCAGACGTTAGCGGAATGGCGGTTAGAGACATCATTATGAGAGATTACAAGGACTACAATATGAGCGGAAAGAAGGTTGGAGCTGGCCAGATTGAAGTAATAGATCTCTCCCTCATTGAGCCCAGAAAGGACGAAATCTATAATGAGCTTGTCAAAATGAAACAGGAAGGTGGCTATCATAGCATAGTATTTATGCTCACTGATATTATGAAAGAAGGCACTGAGTTGCTTGTTGTCAGTGATGAGCCGGCAATCATTGAGAAGGCCTTTGGTAAAAAATTAGAAGGAAGATCCATGTGGTTAGATGGGGTAATGAGCAGAAAGAAACAGGTGATTCCACCTCTTGAAAAGGCCTTTGCAGGCTAAGATATCAAGGGGGGATTTCTAATCCCCCCTTTCCCATACTCTTTCTATCTTCATACTAATATCAACTGCTTTAACACTGTGAGTTATTGCACCAGAAGAAATAAAGTCTACTCCTAATTCAGCAAATTGTTCAATATTGTCTTCTCTAATTCCGCCTGAAATTTCAACTTTAATTTGTGGTTTATACACCCTTATTAACTCAAGTGCTCTCTTTATATCTTCATAAGAGAAATTATCAAGCATAACTATGTCAACTTGTGCATCACTCTGTAGGACAATTAAGAGTTCTTCAAAAGTCTTTACTTCAATTTCAACCTTAAGGAGCGTTGGACTTCTTTTGAGCTTTTCAAGGACCTGTTTGAGACCACCAAGAGCTTTGATATGATTATCCTTTATGAGGATACCATCAGAGAGGGAGAAGCGATGATTAGTCCCACCTCCTACTCTTACCGCATACTTTTGAAGGACTTTAAGACCAGGTAGGGTCTTTCGAGTATCGAGGAGAAGGGTTTTTGTTCCCTCAATTTTTTTTGTCATCCTTCTTACTTTGGTTGCAATTCCTGAAAGGTGCTGAAGAAAATTTAGACTAACTCTTTCGCCCTGAAGAAGGGATCTTACTGTCCCGGTTACATAACCAAATTTAGTTCCAGCTTTAACCTCTTCTCCCTCAGGAACAGTCCATTCAACTTTGACATCTTGATCAAGGAGCTTGAAAACTGCCTCAACAACAGGTTGCCCGCAAACCACTAAATCTTCCTTTGCAAGGAAGAAAGCTCTACCTAATATGCCCTCAGGAATAAGGAGTTCAGTTGTTTGATCCCCAAAGGGCATGTCTTCTTTGAGGGCATTGATAATCAGTTCCTGAATTTGCCAATGATCCATAGTCAAAACCTCTATAAATTTTTAGAAAACCTCTGGAAAAAAGAGAGTTAGATCTTATTTTTATGTTAAACTGACAGCCCGTCCTTGTAAAGAGCTGAAAATTCCAATTTAGAGGAGGACTTCCGATGACGGAAATTAAAGAGCCCCAGCCTGATTTTCAAAAAGGGGATACAGAAGCTACAGCAGAAGGCTCCGTTTCTGAAGAAAATCCCTTAGAAAAGGAATTACGTGAATGGAAAGAAAGAGCCCTTAGATATGCAGCTGAGCTTGAGAACCTGAAAAAGAGCTTTAGAAGAGAGAAAGAAGAATACTTCAAGTTTGCCTTGGAGACCGTTTTCAAAGAGCTTTTACCTACAATTGACAACTTGGAGATGGCTCTTAACGCTTTTGAAAAAAGTTCGGATATAAATGCTCTAAAGCAAGGTGTGGAATTGACTTTAAAGGTGTTAGTTAACACTCTTGAGAAATTTGGGCTCAAGCAGTTTGAGCCAGCAGTAGGTGATCCATTCCATCCTCATTTCCATGAGGCCCTTCAGGCAGAACATCATGAATCTATTCCTGATGGTGGAATAATCAGGGTTTATCAAAAAGGTTATACTCTCCATGACCGAGTTATAAGACCTGCCCTTGTCTGTGTCTGCCAGCGGGCTTCTAAACCAAAAGAAGAAAGTCCTACTAATAATAATGATCAAGATTCACAAGAATAAAAATATAATTATTATAGGAGGGAACAACCATGGCAAAGAGAGTACCAATTGTGGGAATTGATCTTGGAACTACTAACTCCTGTGTGGCAATTTTTGAAGGAGGAGAGGCCAAGGTTATCCCCAATCGTGAAGGTAGCAGAACCACACCTTCAGTTGTAGCTTTTCTCGAAAATGGAGAGATTCTTGTTGGGCTTCCCGCAAAACGTCAAGCAATTATCAATGCAGAAAACACGATATTTGGTATTAAAAGACTTATGGGACGAAAGTTTAATGATCCAGTAGTGCAGGAGTGGCGAAAGAGGGTCCCCTACAAAATAGTTGAAGCTCCAAATGGAGATGCCCATGTAGAAATTAGAGGAAAGAGATATAGCCCACCTGAGATTTCCGCAATGATTCTCAGGAAAATAAAGCAGGATCTCGAAGAGTATCTCGGAGAGGAAGTCACCGATGTGGTAATCACTGTTCCTGCCTACTTTGATGATACCCAGAGGCAGGCAACAAAGGATGCTGGGCGAATCGCAGGGTTAAACGTCATAAGAATTATTAACGAGCCTACAGCTGCATGCTTGGCTTATGGTCTTGAGAAAAAGAAAGAGGGGCTTATTGCTGTCTTTGACCTCGGAGGAGGAACTTTTGACATATCAATTCTTGAAATAGGTGATGGTGTATTTGAGGTCAAGGCAACCTCAGGAGATACTTTCCTTGGTGGAGAAGACTTTGACATGAGAATTGTGGACTACCTTGCTGAAGAATTCAAGAAGGAACATGGAATTGATTTAAGACAGGATAAAATGGCACTACAGAGACTAAAAGAGGCAGCAGAAAAGGCAAAGATTGAGCTTTCCACTACCCTTGAAACTGAAATTAATCTACCCTTTATTACTGCAGATGCAACAGGGCCCAAACACTTGGTAACAAAGCTAACAAGGGCAAAGCTTGAGGCCCTAGTTGAGGATCTCATTGCCAAGCTTGAAGAACCCTGCAGAATAGCTATGAAAGATGCAGGAGTAACTCCAAAGGACATCAGTGAAGTTATTCTTGTTGGTGGTATGACCAGAATGCCAAGGGTCCAGCAGAAGGTAAAGGAAATCTTTGGTAAGGAACCTGTAAAGGGGGTCAACCCTGATGAAGTTGTGGCTATGGGTGCATCAATTCAAGCAGGTGTATTAAAAGGTGAAGTAAAGGATGTGCTCCTCTTGGATGTAACTCCTCTCTCTCTTGGAATCGAAACTCTTGGAGACGTCTTTACTATTATCATACCAAGAGGAACCACTATTCCTACAAGAAGGAGTCAGATCTTTACCACTGCAACTGATAATCAGACTGCAGTGACAATACATGTTCTACAAGGTGAAAGACCTCTTGCAAGCCAGAATAAGAGTATAGCTAAGTTTGATCTCGTAGGGATTCCTCCTGCACCCAGAGGTGTTCCTCAGATTGAAGTCACCTTTGATATTGATGCAGACGGAATCTTGCATGTCACCGCCAAGGACTTGGGAACTGGTAAAGAACAATCAATAGTTGTAAGACCAAGCTCTGGACTCACGGAAGAAGAAATTCAGAGAATACTCAAGGAGGCTGAACAATATGCAGAAGAAGATAGAAAGAAGAGAGAGTTAGCGGAGGCAAGAAATCAGGCAGATTCTCTGATTTACTCTGTTGAAAAGACCTTGAGGGAGCTTGGAGACAAAGTTACTGACGACCTGAAAAGAGACGTGGAAGAAAAGATTCAGGCCTTGAGAAAAGCTATGGAAGGCGATAGCATTGAAGCCATACGAAGGGCAAGTGATGAACTTACTCAGGCCTCATATAGACTTGCCGAAATGCTCTATAGAGCAAAAGCTCAAGGAGGTAGTGCGGAAACTGGCTCAGCAGGTAAATCAAGAAAACCTGGCGATGAGGTAATTGATGCTGATTTTGAGGAAATGAAATAGAATGAAACAAATCTGTATAACTCTGGGAGACCCCTCTGGGGTCGGCCCAGAGATTTTAGTAAAAAGTTTTCCCTATTTAGCAAATCTAAATATTAAAATCATAGTTATTGGAGACTCCTCTCTAATCTTAAGTCAAGCCCAAAAAAGAGGGATTAGTATTCCAAGCAATGTTGAGATCTATTCAATCTCTGAGCTAAAGGTTATTCCTGGGGCTCCAACTTCTGAAACTCACCTTGCCAGTATCAAATATCTAAAGACTGCTATTGAGCTTCTTAAGATGGGAGAAGCTCAAGGGCTGGTGACTCTTCCTATAAATAAAGAGGCCTTTAAAGTTGCAGGTCTCCCCTTTAGGGGGCATACTGAGTTTCTCGCAAATGCCTTCCAAGCTTCAGACTATGCCATGGCCTTCTATGGACAAAAATTAAGTATTTCCTTAGTTACGACCCATATACCTTTTCGTGAAATAGGAAAAAACCTTTCACAGGAGAAAATTCTCAGAGTTGCAAGACTCTCCTTTGATTTTCTAAGAAAAATAAAACCAAAAAAGAGGGAATACCGCATTGCCCTCTGTGGTCTCAATCCTCATGCAGGAGAAGGTGGTCTATTAGGTGATGAAGAGGAAACAATCTTAAAGCCAGCAATTGAAGAAGCAAGGAGAGAAGGCATTCCCCTCTTTGGCCCCTACCCCTCTGATAGCCTCTTTTATTGGACACTTCAAAAGAAGTTTGACTTTATAATTGCCCTTTATCACGATCAAGGCCTAATTCCCTTCAAGATGCTTCATTTCAAGGACGGTGTAAACATAACTCTCGGTCTGCCAATTGTAAGAACATCACCCGTTCATGGAACAGCCTACGATATTGCAGGAAAGGATCTTGCAGATTCAAAGAGCTTTGTTTCCGCTATCAACCTCACCCTTAAACTCATTTAAAATTTTTTTAAAATTTGCTATCTGAGTAGTGGTGGTAAAATATAACTATGAAGAGATTTCTCATTCCTGGAATCCTCCTCCTTTTCATACTTTTAATCCTTGGTTTGGTCTCTATAAATCTCACCTATCTGCTAAATCAAGAAGGTGTTAAAGAAAATCTAAAAGCAATTCTTAAAAAGACTCTAAATTTAGATCTCAACTATGAAAAAGTTAGTGTAAATTTTTATAAACTCCATTTCAATTTTAAAAATTTATCAGTTGAAGGAGTCTATTTTGAATTACACACTAAAAAAGCTCTCCTTGATTTTTCTTGGAGAAAACTCTTAACTCTCCGATTTTTCCCTAAGAGGCTCCAACTTGAAGACTTTAATGTTAGATTTCACCAACCTCCACCGGAAGATGAAGACGAAGAAGAAAAGGCTCCCCTATATCACACAGAGTTGAAAGATTTCATAAGAAGGACATCCCCTCTCCTCGTAGCTCTCCGTAATGGTACAATAGATTATACTTTCAGAGATAACCAAAAAATAAGTATCAAGATAGTAACTTTTAATGCTCATAATGATCGAGCACAACTTCTTCTTGAGACAAAATTACAAGCCTCCTGCTTTTCCGAGGGCAGGCTAAAACTTCGCTATTTACTTGATAGTAACTTTTTAGAGAGTTCTCTGAGGCTTAAAGCTCTTGACTTAGCAAAGATCCCTTGGGGCACTTCTAAAAATATTTTCAAAAATACTGCAATTGACTTAGAGCTCGAAACGGTCCTTGAGAAGGACACTCTTAATCTTAGCTTCACGGGAAGGCCCCTTTCTGTCTCTCTTAATAGAGGAGGCCATTTGAGTGATGGTGTCCTGCGAGGCTACTTTGTTGGAAACTTGGATAATTTTGAACTTCAGATTGAAAACTTCTCATTCCAAAATCCAAAATTAGAAGGCATTATCTCCTTAGTGAAAGAAAACTCCCTGTGGAAGCTCACTGTCTCCGTAGAGGATTTTAGGCTTTCAGAAATCTGGGACATTCTTCTATCTAATTTGAGTAGCGATTATTCGCAAAGGCTCTCTCAAATGATAAATGACGCAGAAATTTCTTATCTTAGACTCTATTCCATGGGTACTTCTCCTTCAGAACTTTTTCACCCAAAAAATTTAGAAATCAGTGCAAATTTCACAAATGGTATGGTCTATCTTCCTGAAAAAGACCTAAACTTAACTGAGATCTCTGGAGAGTTTCTTTTTCGTGATCATAAATTAGTCTTTTTAGGCAATTGTAAATTGGAAGGACAAGTAGAACTTAATCATGTCCACCTGGAATTAAACTTTTTGGAAAAAGAAAAAAGTCAACTCCTCTTTAAAGGCACCTTCAAAGGGGAAGCAGATCTGATCAGGACCCACGCAATAAGACTCAACAAAAGCCTCTCCTTCTTAGACAAATGGAGAGTGGATGGATCTCTTAGGGGTCATTTAAAACTTGAAGGACCCCTGAGTGCCATAATACCAGAGGTAACTGTAGAATTTGAAGGACTTATGCTGAAAGGACCTGTTTTGGAAGACTGGATTCATATCCTTAGGGGACTTCTCAGCCTTTCTGGTGAACAACTCCATCTCTCAAATGTTAAGATCAAATATAAGGATTCTTATATCCACTCTTTAGATGGAACTTTAGCTATCAATGATCCTTGGCTAAAGCTTAGGGTTTTTAACTCAACAATAGGAAAAAAAACAGTTGAAGAATTAGCAAAGTGGAACAAGGACTTTGAAGAAAGGCTACAGAGATTGAAGACAGACTTCACAAATATGCTTATTGAGAGGGCATTGTATAGCGGTCCTTTATCAAAGGATAGCTGGGATATTAATAGAATCTTCAAAAGTTTAGATGCAAAAGGCAAGGTATATAATTTTACTATTGTTTTTGATAATAACGACAAATTGATACCATTTTCAAGCTATGAAATTCCATTTGAAATTAGTGATGGTTTAATAATTCTCAATGCCTTTGATCTACTCCTTAAGGATAGTCATTTTTCTTTAACTGGAAAAATAGCTCCATTCTCAAAGGAACTGGAATTACGCGGAGAGGGGCATATTGGAGAAAAAACTCTGAAACTATTGCAGGAGCTCTACAGGATTTCTGACTCACCTTTAGCCCTGAAGGAGATAGATCTCTCTTTGCGGACCTTTCATGTCTACTTGTCAGAAAGGACACCTCTAACACTTAGTGCCTTACTTGAAAAAGACTCTCTTACTATGGAACTGTTTGTGGTTAGGGAGGAAGAACTTAAGCTTTTCGGAAAAATAAAGGGTAAAAAAAATAACTTTGAGTTAACACTTGATAAGATTGCACCGCTTCGACTAAAATATACTGGAGTTACAGATTTTAGTGAGTTGAAGCCTCTTTTTGAAAGACCTGTATTTGATGAAGGACTTCTTGAAGGTAATCTCACACTTACTTTGTGGTTAGACAAAATTTCCTCCTTTGAAAACAAACTGAGAGGAAAAGATTTACTCCAACTTGTTTCGGAATTTCTAAAGAGTGAAGAGGGCTTACTTGATACTAATGGCACTCTATCCTTTAAAGGGCTAAAAACTACAAAAGATTACTCTCCAGAGAGAGAAATTATACTTTCAGGAAATGCCAATTTATCCTCAGAAAAATTAGATCTAAGAAATTTAAATCTTCAACAAGGAATGACTCATCTGTTAGGAAATGTAGAATTAATAATAGGAAAACCTAAGAGCAAACTTTTGGGCAGACTTGAGCTCAAAAATCTAAATATGAGAAAGCTTGATACTTCAAGCGATAATACTACCGCTTCTTCATTAGATTTTAATCTAATAGAGGAACTCTTCAATTTACCTCTTGATGTAACTTTGGATATTGAGCTAAACGATTTAACTCTTGCAACAGGTCATCAAATCAAAAGAATGAGAGGGAATTTTACCCTCATTAGTGATGAACTCTTGAGTCTTGTTTTTGAGGAAGTTAACTTTTGTGAACTCAAACTTTATGCAGAGTTTGAGAGAAATAGGGAGTTCATGTATTTCTTTGCAGACCTTCCTGAGATTAAAGGTGAATTTTTGGATCTCTTTGCATGTCTTTATCCTGATGAGATGCCAAGGACTATTTTTGAAGGCCCCTTCAAGATTCAGGGCTTTTTCTATACAGACGGAAAGAGAGGGCTTTTGGAAAATACCTTTGGCAAACTTGAAATCCATTCAGACAGAGGCTATCTATATCGTGCTCCTCTAATTGCACGTGTATTAGCCTTCTTGAGTCCTATTGATCTTTTTAGAGGAAAGATACCTAATCTTGAAACCAATGTGCTTCCCTATGAGGAATTCATACTGAAGGGAGAGTTCCTGGACAAAATCTTTAGAGTTGATTCTATCTTCTTTTCAGCACCTGGCTTCAGGCTTTTTGGTAATGGTCCTGTGCAACTTCAGAGGCAGGAAGTGAATTTGACCTTTCTTGTATCCCCTTTTAAAACACTTGATGTCATTATTGAACATATACCCCTCCTCAATAGATGGCTTCTTGGTAAGGAGAGAATGCTTGTATATCTACCTCTTCAGGTAGTAGGTAAATATGATCAACCCTCAATCATACCTCTCCATCCTGCAAGTTTAGGAAAAGGACTCTTCCGCTTCATCTTCAAATTTTTTGGCATAACTGAGGATTTCTTCCGAACACCGATCAATCTGGAGGGCTTCCGTAAAGATGAACTTCTTAAAAGAAGGACTGGAAATTCTCTATTCAGATAAGTATATCATAGCTGTCAACAAACCTCCTGGTTTTGTAGTTCAGGGAGCTCGACATAAAGAAGAATCTCTTCTAAAACGAGTAAAAGAACATATCAAACGAGAAGAAAAGAAAATGGGCAATGTTTTTCTCGCAGTTATTCACAGACTTGATAAGCCAGTTTCTGGTGTTTGCTTGTTTGCAAGAAGGAGTAAGACCGCAAACAGGTTGAACGAAA
The DNA here is from genome assembly GCA_030550555.1 of Thermodesulfobacteriota bacterium. Taxonomy (GTDB): domain Bacteria; phylum Desulfobacterota; class Thermodesulfobacteria; order Thermodesulfobacteriales; family Thermodesulfobacteriaceae; genus Caldimicrobium. The sequence goes on along the minus strand of JAUQPD010000048.1, from coordinate 3,707 downwards.
TAATCAAAGAGGGAATATTCATAAAGATTTATCTAGCAAAGGTGGAGGGAGAATTCAAAGAGAGTGAAGGGCTGATGGTTGATTATTTAGCCTACGAAAATGGCAAAGGAAGAGTGGTAAAAAAAGAAAATGAGATGGCATTAGCAAAGGAAGCTATAACTTTTTTTAAACTTCTAAAAAAAGAAAGAAATGAAAGTCTTTTACTGCTCTCTCCAATAACAGGAAGAAAACATCAATTGAGGATTGCCCTTGCCCAGAGAGGACACCCTATTATAGGTGACTTTAAATACGGATCAAAGAGAAAGCTCCTAAGGGGAACTGCAATACTCCTTCATTCTCTTTTGATTTGTCTTCCTCATCCTCATCTTGAGATATCTCTTGAAATATTTGCACCTATTCCGCCATACTTCCAGATATCTTCTCTTGACAAAACAGTTCTAACGGAGTTTGTTAATAGAATTGCTAATAATCCTTTAAAACATAGCGAAAAGCCTGATTTATAGGAGGTTTGAGATGTGTCAGGCAAAGATATGGGTTAAGGTGGGTGAGGAGATGAAGGAGATTGCAAGAGATGTAACACAACTTGAAATATCTGGTGATAGAATCACAATTAAGAGCTTTTTTGAGCCTCCCCGTGTAGTTATCGGAAAGATAAGCGCTATTGATTTTCTGAAAGCAAAGGTTATCATAGAGGCAAATGAGTTCCCAGAGTTTTCCTCAGGATGAACTAATTCTTTGTGCAAGATGTGCCTGGAGAGAATTTTGCATCAAAAAATTCTCTCATGATAATAGAGCTCCGATCAAGTGTCCAGAATTTAGCCCAGATCTCAGGCTAAAAAGAGAGGAGAAAGAAGGTGCTGAGAAGAAAGATACGAGAGGAAATAATTGAAAGTCTAAAAAGAAATTATCCTCATGTTGAACCCTCTTCCTTTGAAATTGAAAAGCCAAAGAGACCAGAATTTGGCGATCTTTCGACCAATATAGCTCTCGTTCATCAAAATATTCTGAAAGCTAAGGCAAGAGACATCGCAGAGATATTAGCCAATGATCTTAGATCTAAAACAGAGCTCTTCACCAAGGTTGAGGTTGCAGGACCTGGTTTTATAAATTTTTGGATCAACTCAGATTTGTATCGTAATAACCTCAAAGAAATAATAACAAAAAGGGATCATTACGGGAGATGTGATTTAGGGCAGGGAAAGAAGGTTCTTGTTGAGTTTGTCTCGGCAAATCCAACAGGACCCCTCCATATCGGACATGGAAGAGGAGCTGCCTATGGAGATGCCTTAGCAAGGCTTCTCAAGTTTGCAGGTTTTGAAGTAGTAAAGGAATACTATATAAATGACCGTGGAACTCAGATGGAAATCCTTGGAGCATCTGTCCTCTATAGAGCGAAGGAATTGAGAGGCGAAAAAATCGTCTTTCCTGAAGATTACTATCAAGGGGACTATATCTACGACATAGCAAGAGAGGCCCTCAAACTCTACCCTGATCTCCTAGAAAAAGAAGAAAAAGAAGCCCTTGAGATCTGCAAAGAGCTAGCAATAAAGACAATTCTTGAGGACATAAAGCGTGATTTAGAAATCTTTAGGGTCCATTATGACAGCTGGTATTCAGAGAGAGAGCTCTACAGAAAAGGGCTTGTTGAAGAGGTCATAGAGGTTCTAAAACAAAAGGGCTATATTTATGAAGAGGATGGAGCCCTCTGGTTTAAATCCTCTGCTTTTGGAGATGAAAAAGATAGAGTTGTGAGAAAGAGTTCTGGAGAGTGGACCTATTTTGCAAGTGATATTGCCTACCATTATGAAAAGTTTTTGTTGAGAGGCTTTGATTTTGGAGTAAACCTCTGGGGAGCTGATCACCACGGTTATGTGCCTCGACTTAAGGGGGCCCTTAGTGCATTAGAGATCAATCCTGAAAGGCTTAGAATACTTCTCATCCAAATGGTTAATCTTATTGAGGGTGGCCAGTTAAAAAGTATGTCTACGCGAAGAGCTGAATATGTAGAGCTAAAAGAACTTGTTAGAGACGTTGGGGTTGATGCAGTCAGATTCATCTTCTTATCAAGGAGCCAAGATGCTCCTTTAGACTTTGATGTAGACCTCGTTAAGAAACAGTCAGCTGAAAATCCCGTCTACTATGTTCAATACGCTCATGCAAGGATTTCCTCAGTTTGGGAGAAGGCAAAAACTATAGGTCTAAGCCCTGAAGACCTCTTGAAGTCTAATCTTTCCCTTCTGCAGGAGGAAGAGTCCTTAGAGATTTTAAGGAAACTAGCAGAATTTTCAGATATTATTGAGCTTTCTGCACTTCAGCTTGCACCTTATAGAATCGTTTACTATCTTCTTGAGTTAGCAGGCCTTTTCCATGAATATTATAACAAATTTAAAATCGTATCCTCGGATAAAGAACTAACTTTAGCAAGGCTAGCTTTGGCAGAGGGCTGTAGAATAGTTATCAAAAATGGACTTGAACTACTTGGGGTTGAAAGCCCTGAAAGAATGTAAGGGAGGAGGTATGCCAGATGGATGAAAAAAAGATTAAATTTGAACTTAGCCGAGTTGCCCTTATTTTTGTAATTCTCTTTGGTCTTTGCATTCTTATCTGGACTTTCATCCTTGGTGTCTGGATAGGGACAAAGATAGGAGGAAACTCAGCAATAAATGACACTCAGATTGCAAAAAAACCAGAGCTCTCCCCAATAACTCCCCCTGTTTCTAATCTTACAAATACCACTGAAGGAACAGAGAGCCCTCAGCAAAATGCCACTCAATCTCCAGCTATAACCCCTGATAACCAGACAAAACCCGTTGCTGAGGCTACGAGCCCAATCAATCGGACTGAGCCAAAAAAGGAACAAGCTCAAGTTGAGCGACAGATCACAGAAAAACAAAAAAAGGAAGTAACAACTAAACCAACCACTAAAGAAGAACCTAAATATCAGAAGAAAGAAGTAGCACAACTGGCAACAAAGATTAAAGAAGAAACATTAGGAAGATTTACTATTCAGGTTGGGGCCTTTTCACATAAGGATAAAGCAGAACTTATGAGGACAAAAATTAGAGAATCAGGATACTCAGCAGAGATAAGGGAGATCAATCAAGAGGGAAAAACTCTTTATAAAGTATTCCTTGGTAGATTTTCAACTCGAGAAGAAGCTGAAAAAATGCTCCCCATTGTTAAAAGCAAATTAGGTGTAGATAAACCTTTCATCGTAGAATTAAAATAACATAAATGACAAATAGGAAAGGCTCACGTTGAAGATACGAAAGGCAAGGCTAACGGATGTAAAGTATATATATAAGTTGATATTACACTTTGCTAAGAAAGGAGATGTCATACCAAGGCCTCTTGCGGAGTTATATGAAAAGGTTAGAGAGTTTTTTGTATGTGAAGATCGGGACTTAATAGTTGGCACCTGTGCTTTACATATTCTTTGGGAGGACCTTGCAGAGATAAGGTCTCTTGCAGTGAGTGAAGAATATCAGAAAAGGGGGATAGGAGCTAGTCTCGTTCAGGCTTGCATAGATGAAGCTATAGAGCTTGGAATACCTCGAGTGTTTGTTTTAACTACTTCTCCTGATTTTTTTCGTAAACTTGGATTTAAGGAAATAAGTAAGTTAGAGTTGCCTCAGAAGGTCTGGGCAGATTGCATTCGCTGTAGTAAATTTCCAGAATGTGATGAAGTCCCCTTGATAATTGAACTG
>JAUQPD010000052.1 GCA_030550555.1 Thermodesulfobacteriota bacterium | reverse complement strand
TTAAAATTTTATCATTACAATTGTTATTTAGAACACCCTCAGAGCGTGTATGTATTTCTTTGAATTTAGACTTTGTACCTCCGTCAAGTGGGCAAGACTAACCTTTTTCCCACATTTAAGGGAATCTTTTGAAGTGGGGAATCTGAGGTTAACTATGCTCTCGGAGAAAAATTTAAAAGAACCCGGAGAGGCCTATTAGGATGCTTAAGAGGGTAAAACCAATTCCCATGAACCATTGCATAAAGTTAAAACGCTTTTCCAAAGCCTCAAAGCGGGAGTTCATTTCTTTTTGCAGGGCCTCAAAGCAGGCATTAATGGACTCATACTTTGCATTAGAGTCCTTTTGCAGGGCCTCGAAGCGTGCATTTAACACTTCAAACTTTGCATTAGAATCCTTTTGTAATGCTTCAAAGCGAGCATTCATCTCTCTCAAAGAGGGACTCAAACTGCCTTTCATGAAGTTATCGCATGCCCTTTAGAACCTCTTCCCCTCTTAAGAGCCGTTCCACAAGGGAGATCCCTCTTGCCTCCTTTTCCCTCTGAATAATAAACTCCGTAAGCTTTGCGCTTAAGGAGCTCACTGATAAGGTTGGAGATAGCCTCCCTAAATTCCTGATTTTGAAGTAAACTTTGTTGAGCCGAGTGGGACACCAACCCCCCCTCAGGGGGGGGGATTCTTGGCTCCTAAGGTATAGTATAAGGACTTTTTCCATTTTGGCAAGAAAATTGGAGAGATTTTTCACCAAAAATTGTCTACCCTGATCAAGAGGCCCCTTTTCCTGAGATGACCACAAAAATTGTTTTAAACAGTATTTTTAGGTCTAAAAGCATATTATGTTTTAGCGCATATTCTACATCGAGCCTTACTCTCTCCTCATAGGGTAAGAGATTTCTTCCGCTTACTTGCCACAACCCTGTGATGCCTGGAGGGACTGAGAGCACCACCTCTTTCCATTCTTTGTAATACATCTCCAATTCTTCCTCAGTTACAGGGCGAGGTCCAACCAGGCTCATTTCTCCCTTAAGGACGTTAATGATCTGTGGTAGCTCGTCTAAAGAGGTTCTTCTGAGCAGTTTACCAATAGGGGTTATCCTGGGATCTTTTTTTAGTTTTCTATATCGTTTCCAGTCCTCCTTGAGGGAGGAATTTGATTTAAGGATCTCTTCCAGGGCCTTATCAGAGTCATTAAACATGGTGCGAAATTTTAGAATATAAAAGGGCTTTCCCTTGTAGCCCACTCTTTTTTGTCGGTATAGCACGGGCCCTGGAGAAGTTAATTTGATAAGAATTCCACAGAGAATAAAGAAAAAAAGAAAAAATGGAAAAATAAGAAGACATATTAAGAGATCAAAAGCTCGTTTTGAACTCATTTGAAATAATAACCCTTTTAGGCCTTGAATTTTAGAATAACTTTGTTTTTTATCAAGCTAACCAGTTTTTGTGGCAATAATCACTTTATTGAGGATTTTTTAGAAATTGATAAAGTTGAGGTTAATTGAAGGTCAGACTATTAGCAACTTAACACCCCTTTTTAAGCCTTGATGATCGGAAATAGCTTATGAGTCGGACCGTTCAAGAATTTTTTCTTTGATATTGCTCTTTGGACACCCTTTTCAAAATAATTGTTATAAAATTCAAGGAGGACCAGTTTCCTGAGTCCTCCTTGAGTTTACTTTCTAATTAAGCAATATGGAGGTCGAGGTGTCTTTTCCAATCTTCTAAAGTAATCTTTGCTATCTTTAGTGAACGATACTCCTCTTCAGACATTTTGGGATTTTCGTAGGTAATTCCCAGAAAGTTGCACATAACTCTGTAAAGTTCAGTATTGTCAATTCTGCCTGAAAGGTTAAACTTTCTTGGACTATGAATAATATAGATTTGATCTTCAGAAGTATGATTAGTTCCAGTGAAATAGACATTACCCCTTCTTAAAATGGTTTCCATACTACTCTCAGTTCCCTTGTAGATGCTTTTTGATAGAATTCTACCCATGGTGGCCTCTGGCTCATACCAGAAGTCATTTATGTAATAACCTCCGGTTCCTTCATTAAGTTTTCTGTGTACTTCCTGGGCCTCTTCTAAAGTAATATCATTAAAACCAGAATAATTTATGAGAATGTCTCTAATTTCTTCAGCATTTTTCCCTCTCATAAGTCTCTTCATATATTCAAAAGAGGCCTTAGCATTTTTATACTTTAGTAGGGCCTCGGTGGCATGATTGTATTCTGGTCCTGTTCCATTGATACCATACATAGAATTACCGTGATCTGAGGTTATGATGAGTAATGTATTAGGATTTTTTTTAATAAAATTTAGGATAACCCCGAGAGTCATATCCATTTCATAGACATCATAGAGCCCTCCAGCCATATCATTTGCATGGAGAGCATGATCTATGCGGCCAGCCTCTATTTGGAGTACAAATCCCCGAGGGTTTCTTTGTGACAGGACTGACAGAGCAACTGCTGTCATTGTGTCTACTCCCTCCACCTAATGCAACATCTGGCTCAATTTTGAGAAGGTCTATTGCAATGTCATCTTCTGCATCTCTGTTCATGTTATGGGAATACCAAGCAGCAGGAGTGGCATGGGTCAGTCTTGTAGTTGTTACGAAGCCGATTCCCAACCCCCGTTCTTTGGCAAGTTCACTAATGGTTTTAAGTTGTCTTCCATCAGGTAGAACAGACAACATTCTATTAGCAGTCTTTGAACCAGTAGCCCAGGCAACACTTGAATACTCTCTTAGCAAACTCCATATAAGCCTTTAGAGCACCAAGTGGCCAACCATCACCTACGAGAAAAATAACATTTCGCCTCACTCGCGGAAGGCGATCAATTAGAGTAAGGATTTCTTCAGTCTGTGGCATTAGGCCTAAAAAGGCTGCAAGTCCTGAAGTCTTTAAAAAGTCTCATCTTGTTAATTCCATAGCTCACCTCCTATGTATAATTTTGAACTAAATTTTATGGACAAAATTTAAAAAAGTATGAATTTGAATTTTATTTTCTGTTATAACCCTCTAAAGGGATAACCTTGTGCGAAAACTTGACAAAATGATGATTAGACTTAGAATTAAAAACAGGGCGAGAAAAAAGTTTTATCGGAGATCTTAATGGATAGGACAAGAAAAAAATTTGCAAGAAACAGAGGCTTTACCCTGATGGAGATCCTTCTCGTAGTTATTATTATCGGTCTCCTCGCGTCACTTATTTTCCCTAACTTAATGGGTCGATTTGAACGCTCTAAAGAAGAGATTGCTAAAGCGCAAGTAGAACTTCTATCTTCTGCTGTTCAAGCCTTCATCTTAGATGTAGGTAGGTGTCCCAAGGATCTCCAAGAATTAATTCAATCTGATGATCCCAAGTGGAGAGGGCCCTATCTTAGTAAGCGTGAGATACCCAAGGATCCTTGGGATAGGGAGTATCAATATAAATGTCCAGGCGACCATGGCCCCTTTGATCTGTACTCTCTTGGACCAAATGGAAAGTTGGATGAAAGATCTATAAAAAACTGGTGATCCCTTTAACTTAATTAATGAAAAAAATCGGTGAAATACTTTTAGAAAAGGGGCTGATAAAACAAGAAGAATTAAATTTAGCTCTCGAGCTTCAAAAAAAAGTTGGTGGATACCTTGGGCAGATACTTATTCGAGAGGGAATAATTACAGAAAAGCAGCTTCTGATAGCTCTTTCGGAACAGCTTAACCTTCCTCTTTTCGACTCTACAGTCCATGCTGAATTAGAGCCGATAAACAATTTTGATAGCAAAACAATAGACCTCTTGATCAAAAACAACTTTGTCCCTTTACGTGAGCCAAAAAAGGATAGATTAATTTGTTTAACTAATGACCCACTAAATTTCCCCTTAAGGAATTTACTCCTTATGTCTCTCTCCCAACCTCCAACATTTCTACTCGCTGAAGAGGCCCAAATCAAAGAATATGCTTACCTATATAAACAAGATGCTTCAATTTCAGAGTTTATTGACTTATATTTGGAGGAATCGGTTGAGAGACTGAAAGAGATCGCCTCTGAAGCACCTGTTATTAAATATCTTAATCAGCTTCTGACCAAAGCAGTAGAATTACGGGCCACCGATATACATATTGAGCCAGTAGGTTCAACTTTCAGAGTGCGCTTTAGAATTGATGGAATCCTTCATGAGGTAGAATCTCTTGAAAAAAGCTTCTATCTTGCCCTGGTTTCACGTATAAAACTTCTTGCAGGTCTTGATATTGCTGAGAAGAGGCTTCCTCAGGATGGAAAAGTAGCCACAAGAGTAGCCTCCTATCTGCTCGACATTAGAGTATCTACCATTCCTATGATTAAGGGAGAAAGTGTGGTAATGCGTCTACTTTATAAAGAAAGCCTATCTTTTTCTATCGCAAAACTTGGTCTGGAGAGGGACCACCAAGAACTCTTGTTAAATCTTATTTCTAAACCCTATGGCATGATCCTGATTACAGGCCCTACTGGTTCAGGGAAAACAACCACTCTTTACGCCCTTCTGTCCCGTTTAAACAATAAAGAGAGAAAGATTATCACTGTTGAAGATCCTGTCGAATATCAGATCGACGGTATAAATCAAATCCAAGTCAAGCCGGAGATAGGGCTTACCTTCGCCAATGCTTTGAGATCCATTTTAAGACATGATCCTGATATTATCATGATAGGTGAGATAAGAGACAGAGAAACCGCAGAAATTGCTATCCACTCAGCCTTAACGGGACATCTTGTGCTCTCAACACTTCACACAAATGATGCCCCAAGTGCTCTATTTAGGTTGTTGGAAATGGGTATTGAAGACTATTTACTCAACGCTTCCATACTTGGTGTTGTCGCCCAAAGGATAATTCGAAAAATCTGCCCCTACTGTCAGATCACTCTCTCGCCGCATGAAGCAAATCTCCCATTTATACCGCAAGATCTAATAAACAGATATCCTTCCATTTTCAATGGTGAAGCCTTACACATCTCAAGGGGTCTTGGTTGCCCTCATTGTGTTCAAACCGGATACTTAGGAAGAATAGCTATCTTTGAAATTTTTGAATACAATGACCCTCTGAAAGAAGTCTTTATCAAATATAAATCACTTGAGGTTCTCAGGGATTATCTCAAGAATAACTATAACTTTAGATCCCTCAAAGAGGATGGTTTTATCAAAATTCTTAAAGGAATAACTACACCAGAAGAGGTTCTCAGAGTAGCCCAATAACTTGTTTTCAAAACCACCTCCTAGTCAAAATTATACTCTCTTACAGAATCAACCAATTCTAACTTTTGAACTCAACAGGAACGCTTGACAAAAGGTTCTCTCTACTTTAATTTTAAAACCATGCCAGAATTTGAATACAAAGCAGTTGATCCAGCAGGACTAAAACTTCAAGGGTCACTTGTAGCTGAGAATTTATCTCAGGCAAAAGGTCTCCTCAAGTCTCGAGGGCTAATAGTTCTTGAACTTAAAGAAAAGGTAGAGGATAATCCCTTTCTTAAAGGTAATTTCCTCCCTTTCCAGAAGAAAATTAGAGACAGAGATTTATATAATCTTTTTAGAGAGCTGTCAATTTTACTTAGATCAGGACTTACTTTGGATAGGGCCTTGTCCATATTGTTAGAAACCACCACTAACCCAATTCTTAGAAGATCCCTTGAAAAGGTGCAAAAAGGAATAAGAGAAGGAAAGTCTATAAGTCAAGCCTTTCGCGAGACTAATCTTTTGCCGCCTCTTATGCTGAGTATGATTTCAGCAGGTGAAGCTATTGGTAAGCTTGCCTCTGCCTTTGAGAACATGGCAGATTTTTATCAGTTTCGTATACAGTTCAAAAATGAGATAAAAAGCGCGTTAACTTATCCCCTCTTTCTGGTGACAGCCAGTATTATAACAGTTTTCATTGTCTTTAGATTTATTCTACCCAAATTCTTCAGCTTATTTGCAGACCTTCATCTACCTTTACCCTCCAAGATCCTCTATAGTTTTGGCTTAGCTCTATCTCACATTAAATGGTATCATTTGCCCCTTATCTTTTTTTTGCTTCTCTTTCTTCTCAGAACACCCCTTTGGCCCCTGTTAAAGGAGAGGTTTACCCAAGTTTTTACTAAACTTCCCCTAATAAAGGGTTTTATCAAAGACCTTGACTATGCCAGATTTTCCCATTCCATGTACTCCATGTTAAAGAGTGGCATAGAATTTGTTGATGCCCTCTATCTTTCTAAAAATATTATTTTAAATGAGGATCTCCGTCAATTTTTAGACCATGCTATCTTAGAAATAAGAAAGGGACATTCCATAGCAGAAGTTTTCAAAAATACAACCTATTTCTCTCCCGTTTACTACAACATGCTTAAAGTTGGTGAGGAAAGCGGAAATCTTAAAGAGATTTTTTGGGAACTATATAACATGCACGATGAAAACTTTAAAAACAATGTCAAAAGACTCCTCTCTCTCTTAGAACCTATCATCATAACTCTTACTGGTCTTATAATTGGTTTCATTGTAATTTCCCTAATCCTCACAGTTATGAGTGCAGGCGTTATAAGATTTTAGAGGTAAATAGAGTTTATGAAATTTTCTGAGAGGGGATTTACCCTCATTGAACTCCTCATCGTAGTCTTAATTGTAGGACTACTATACTCTACTATTCATCCCTTTGGACAAAGACTTTATTCTCGCTTTGAGGCCTTAAAAAAACTCGAGGAAATTAGAACCTTTCTCTTAGAACAAAAGAGGGAAGCTTTTCTCTACGGGAAAAAAATTGAACTTTATGTCCAAGAGGGTCGCCTCATAACCCAGGATAATCAAACCTTCTCTTCACAAGATATCCTCTTTTCCTCACCCGATCCAATAATCTTCTATCCCTTAGGCACCACCAACGGAGGTAATCTAACCGTTATCTATAAAGACTTTACCTTTGAAATAGAGATTACCCCTATTACAGGGGACATAAAAGTGAAATCATGAAGTCAATTACCAAAAGGAGGACCTCTGGCTTTCTTCTTGTGGAGATCCTCATCTCTGCCCTGATAATCGCTGGTAGTATCTCAGCCTGCTTTTACTTATTTAGGATGGGCTTTGACTATTGGCAAAGGGCTGAACAGAGCACTAAGCTTGTGCGAAAAGTTCCTCAGGTGGTTTCCTACTTAACTCATGTAGCAGAACTGGACCAGGGAGAAGGAGAATTATTTTTAGGTGAAGATTCTAAAGTTCATTGGCAGGCCAAATTGATCGAAAAAAATAGGCCCCAAATACCTCTACCTGAGGCAGGTTTTATCTCCCCTTACGAACTCTATCTTTATGAGGTATCCTTTACTATCCGTTACCAAGAGATTTCTCGCGATTATACCATAAAAATTTTTCGTTATAAAATGTTGTTTAGTCCCCAAGGAAGTTTTTTTGATTAGGAAAATGAATCACAATAAAGGCTATACCTTGCTTGAGGTTTTAATTTCTATCGTGATTTTTAGTGCCATGTTGCTCCTTGGTAGTGTAGCCTTCAATCAAGGTTTAAAGAACTATGAGACTATTGCCAAGAGGGGTATTCATTTCTGGGAAAATACTCGCCTCCTTCTTTTACAACGTAGCTTTTCTTCTATATTTGACTATTTCGTCCATGACTCAAGAGGACGCTTCTTCCCCTACTTTATTGGAAGAACAGACCTAATTAGCTTTGTAACTAATTCACCCCTCTCCTACGACTATCCTGTCCTTGTAGTCTTAAGTAAGGAAAAAAGGGAAGAGGGATCCTTAGATTTAGTCTACTATGAGCAACCAGTTTTCACCATGAATTACGATGAAATCGAACGATTTATTAACTTTAAGGAGTATCAAAAACTTGCTCGTCGTGTTGTTTTTCTATCAAACTTAGAAAGTATCACCTTCTCTTATTATGTTTTTGACCAGAGAAGAGGCCTTTATACTTGGGTATCAACCTATGAGGGAAGAAATGGCCTCTACTTACCAAAAATGGTCAAAATTGAATACCAAGAAAAAGGGGCAAATAGAGATTCCCTCATCTTGGGCATCTATGTTGATTCTACGAGAAAATTGTTCTATAATGAGATTTACCAATGAAAAGTATGCTCCGCCCTGAGGATAGAAGAAAAGCCTCAGCTACTATTTTTTCTCTCTTCTTTTCTGCTGTCATTCTCACGCTTGCCATAGCCTTCAATCTCTTAGTGCGTGAAAATCTGAAAACAAGTCTTGCCCTAAAGTATAAAGCAGATGCCTTTGTATCAGCAAATTCCGCCCTACATCTCCTCCTTTATCATATTCTCTCGGGGACTTTTACTCAAAAAGAAATTCTCCTCCCCAATAGCAATGAATCTCTTGGGATCAATAGGTTGCCTCTTAATGGAACTGAGGTAGAACTTAGAATTCCCGACAAAATCCTACTTACTGCAAAGGATACCAATGGTCTCTTATCTCTTTCCTATATTAATGTTGCAGCACTCAAACGTCTTATTCTTCGCTACACCAACAATGATACTAAGAGGGCAGACATAATCATAGATAGTCTTCTTGACTGGATTGATAGAGATGACCTAACTCGCCTCAACGGAGCAGAAAAGGACTACTACCAGTCCCAAAATCTGCCCTATCACTCCAGAAATTATCCTCTTCAATATAAAGAAGAATTTGCCTTTATAAGGGGTATGGACTGGGAGCTCTATAACAAACTTGAGCCCTTTATTACCATCCTCCCTGCTAACGGTTTCAATCCCAACACTGCTCCTGATGAGGTTCTCCTCGCCTATCTTGACTTGGAAGATCCAAAAGACCTGCTTCCCATAAAGAACTTCATTCAGACAAAACCCCTTTCTTCAGACACCGAACTTATGGGCCTTGTGGGCAGAAAAATAGCTCTTTCTGAAGAGGTTTACTACTTTCCTTCCCGATACATAGAGCTAACGCTAAAAGTGCCTCAGGGTAACAGAACTATCTATACGCTAAAAATTGGCCTCGACCTAAGATTAACCTCAAGAAGGCCCTATGAAATCCTCTACTACCGAGAGGAATAAATGTTAATTTGCTACCTCACCTCAAAGGATAAAAAGCTCTATAAATTAGCTGGAGATACCCTCATCCCAGTCTCCTCTTTTAAACTCTCTCTATTGAGTAAAGTATTTCATAAGAGACTGGTCATTCTCTCCAAAGATATGATTTTCCATGTTAAGAAAAGATTTCCTCTCCTCTCTCCTCAGGAATTAAAACAAGCTATTGCCTCCGAGGTTGAATACATAAGTCCCTATCCCCACTATGAATACTACTATCAACTACATAGTAGTTTTGCCAATTTTGTAGAAGTGCATATTTGGATATGGGATAAATCTCCTCTCGATCAGCTATTAGCTACAGGCTTTTCTTACACACATATTATACCTGAAGACCTTATTTTCACCTCTGATAAAGCTACTCTCTTTATTTTACCTCGAGGCCATCACTATTACACAGTAGCCACTCGTCAAGGAGCGTATATCAATTCCTCCATGCTTACCTCTCTTTCTGAAGACCTTCCTCTCTTTTTACGTGCGCTCTCTGATTTCAAGCCAGAGGAAATTATTCTCTTTACTGAGCTATCTTCCAAGGAGGAACAGTTTCTACTCAAGGTTTTTTCTCCCCACCCCCCCTTTTTAAAAAGAGTAGGTGACCTCCATTCCCTACTTCCCCACTTCATTAAAAGGCTTAATCTAAGAAATTTTAGAGTAAAAAAAGAGATTACTCTGGCACCTCTAAACCTGTTATATACCTCATCGAGGCTTTTTCTTTACATTATTCTAATTCTGAGCTTTTACACTTATTTCTCCCAAAGGGCTTATCAGAGCGAAATTAATAGGATTAAAGAGGAATCTACCAAAGTTGAACTTCAACTAAAGACTCTTACTGAAAGAACTCTCAATCAAAGTACTCAGCCTGATTTTGAGTTAAAGCTTTCTGAATTTAGAGAAGAACTAAGAAGAAAGGAGGAAACTCGCCTCAAGAGTCTGCTTAAAATTTTAGATGAATTGGCTTCCGCCCTCCCAGATGAAACACAAATTAGGACCTTTGAACTAAGAGAAAAAAAACTTAGGCTTAATCTCATTACTAATGATGCAGTTGAAATTATTGAAAAGATAAGGGCCTTGCCTTCTATTGAAGACCTAAAACTTTCGAGACCACCTCTTTTCGACAAACATAGGAATAAATTTACTATGCAGATAGAGGTTACTCTCCGAGACAATGATTAAGCTTGATAGAGAGCTTATCCGAAAAATATTGTTTATCTTAGTGCTCAGTCTCTTCCTCATAAAATTCATTCTTCTACCTATGAATAGGTCTCTAACTCAACAAAAGGAGCTTTATGAGCAGTATGTTGCTCAGTATGCACAAAAAAGGCAGCTCTTAGAAAGAAAAAAAGAGGAGCTTGCCAGGTATGAGAACAAAACCCTTCTAGGAAACGAAACCTACCTCCCCTCCTACCTCTATCATAAAGATGAAGATCCCCTTACAATACAACTCAACCTACTAAAAAAGCTCCTTTCCAAACTCAAAGAGCATCGCCTTGAACTCCTTGGCTTTGAGCTCTCTCCTCTCTCCTACGGGAAAAATCTTACAGAAATCCCCATAAATTTGCGTTTCAAAGGTAAAATTAAAAATGTCTTTGATTTTTTTAGGGATCTGGAAAGGGAGGAGAAAAGAATATTCATTAGAGACTGCTCTATTACCGAAAGCTCTCGAGAGCTTACTGTTAATTTAGTAATAACTACCCTTAAAAGTGAGATCTGATGATTACAAAGGATAAGTTAAGAGAATTTTGGCAAAAGAGAGAAGTAAGAGAACTACCTTTCCTCTTGATTGCCCTATTATTTGCCTATGTATTAAGGGATAAGCCCCCTATGGAACCCAAACTTTCCCTCTCCATCGCTAAAGATAGGGTAAATAATCACACAAGTAATATAATGCAACCTGAGGAAAGCCTGCCTGAAAAGGATGTCTCTAAGAGAGAGGGAGTAGATAGAGGTGAGCCCCTTTACAACCATCTTGCTCGCAGGAATCCCTTTACTCCAGAGGGTTCCTATAGCGAGATAATTATTCCTGAAAATCCCTATAGTCTCGTAGCTATCTTGGTAGGTAAAGAAAAGAGGGCTCTTTTGAAGTTCTTCACTGGTGAGGTGCGCACAGTCAAAGAAGGGGAACTCCTAATTGATGGAGCCAAAGTTTTGAAAATAGGCGAGAATTCGGTTATAATTGAAAGACTTGGGAAAAAGAAGGAACTAAAGCTTTTTCAGGTAGAGGTAGAAAAATGGAAAATCAAAAAATAATAACCCTTTTCTTTTTACTCTTGTTTTTTCTTAATTCCTGTAGTAAATCTCCCAGCCTGGAACCACTTAAACTCCCTAAGAGAGAGGATAATGCTACTATAATTCTTGAAGAGCCTAATGCTTCTAAAAAAGTAGAGAGTCTTTCGTCACCCCAGCCACTTGAAGCCTTAAGTCCTCAACGCTTTGACAGAGTATGGAAAAGAGGGCCTTTACCGCCTCCACCCCCTCCAGTTCAAGAAAAGAAGGAGGAAGAAAAAAAGGAAGACCCTCCCCCAATTAGGCCCTCAGAGCTTCTTGGAGTTAAGGACCCCGTGTATCTCAATGTGGAAAATATGCCTCTTTCTGACTTTATCATCTATGTGCTTGGAGAGCTTTTGAAAGTCCCCTTTCTTATAGATGAAGATGTCAAGAACATGCGCAAACCCATTACCTTGAGGATGCCTCAAAGCCTTCCTCCTGAGGATGTTCTTCTTGCTGTAGTAGACTATTTGGTAAAACAAGAGCTCCAGGTTCAACAAAAAGGTAGGGTTCTCTCCATTACAAAACCCAGGCCAAAGCCAACTCCACCCCCACCTCCACCCCCTCAGGTGGAGGCTGTAGTCATCGATGAAGATATACCTGAGACCTCTGGTATAATTGCGTTTTTCTATCCTCTGAGATATGTACGCCCTGGGGATATTGATTTTTTCCTGCGAGATGTCTTTAGAGCTGGAGTGGAAATTAGAACTTATGGTAAGGAAAATGCCTTTTATCTCCAGGGTCCTGGTCACTTGATCAAAAAAGTTGTGGAACTCATTAGGATCTTGGATATCCCCTATTTTGCTCAAAGAAAACTATATTTGATGAAGCTCAACTATTGGGATCCAGAAACTCTGACCCTTCATCTGACCGACCTTTTGGGAAAGCTCGGCTATCCCATTGCCAAAAACATAAAGGAACCAGGAATTCTCTTTATACCCCTTAAAACCTTTAATGGCCTAATTATGGCCTTTCCTGATGATGAAACCCAAAGATATGTGGTTGATTGGATAAGGAAATTTGATACCCCTGAAAGTGCTGGAACTGAGGAGAAATTCTTTGTCTATAGACCCAAGTTTTCCAAGGCTAAGGAGCTTGCAGAAGCCCTTCAGAGCCTTCTTGTAGGAACAACTCAGGCCCCAAGGGTTAGCCCCCCTCAAACTCAGCCATCACCCCCTCCTCAAACTCCTCAGGCTCCACAACCCCCAAGGACACCCACTATTTCTGCCAAAGGCTATAACATTAGCGTTGATGAAAGGAGAAATCTCCTAATCATAGCTACAACTCCTGCCCTTTATCAGCAAGTGATGAAGTTACTTACCGAGCTTGATAGACCTCCCCGTCAGGTCCTCATTGAGGCAACCATCTTAGAGTTAACCCTGAAGGATGAGCTCAAAATGGGCCTTGAGTGGTATGTGAGAAACCTCTGGGGTGGAAACTATACTCTCTTTCAGAGCCTTGGGGTTCCTAAAGGCCCAGGGCTTACCTTCAACCTCATTACCAATACGGAGAAATTCAATATCCTTCTTAATCTCTTTACTGCAAGGGGCCTGACAAACATCCTCTCAACTCCTCGCCTAATGGTCCTTGACAATCAGGAGGCTACTATCCAGGTAGGAACAGATGTCCCTGTGGTCACAGGAGAGGTAGCAACAGCCCAGGCAACAACTGGGACAACAACAGGTGTGGTAAGATCTATCCAGTATCGCAATACAGGTATCATCCTAAGAGTTAAACCCACTATTTATGCTGAGGATATGTTACAACTTGATATCACTCAAGAGGTCTCAGAAATGGGAGCCTCCCCACCTGGCTTGAATTCTCCTACAATTTTAGTAAGGAGAATTAGTAGCAGTGTCGTTGCTGGAAATGGTCAAACTATTGTCCTTGGTGGTCTCATTTCTAATAC
>JAUQPD010000042.1 GCA_030550555.1 Thermodesulfobacteriota bacterium | reverse complement strand
AAGAACCAATCTCACCGACTGGTATCTTTACTTCCAGAGCCAGTTCTAAGGTCTGAAATAATCTGAGTCCTTTAAAGGGGGGCAAAGCCCCCCTTTTTTAATTTTGCAGGTCTTGCAGCCAACTGGTTAGCGGTTGATGCCAATTAGTTGGCAACAAACCAGTCCACAAGATTTTTCTTAGCTCTTGTCTCATTGTCTTTCCTATATTAAAATTACATGAAAGACTTTTTTTTAGATTATTTTGTAGCAAAACATGGTTATTAAAGTAATTTTACTTATATCTCTGATATTACTTTTATTCTTTTCACAATCAAATCCTTTTGAAAGAAAGCTCTATTTTTCTCCGATTCCTACTTTGACAAAGGAGGCTCTGCTCACCGAGTATTATCCTCTGATAAGCATCTTAAGAGAAAAGACAAACTTACCAATAGAGTTCCACTATGAGAGGGACTATAGGGAGCTTGCAAATGCACTAAAAGAAGGAAGAGTTGCCATTATATCTGCAGGACCTTTGCCTTTTCAATTACTTATCCGAGAGTTCCCCCATGCCAAACCAATTCTTTATATCAAAGAGAGGGATGGCTCAGTTAGCTATACCTGTGTGCTCTTTACTGCCTATGATGGTCCTAAGAGTCCGAAGGAAATAAGAGGGAAGATCGCTCTTCCCCAAAGGTTAAGCACCTGTGGTTACTTTTCTGCAAGAGTTATCTTTTCCAGATACGGGAAGGATGTGGATCGCCTCGGATATGTGCATTTTGATACTCATGATGCGGTTGTTGATGCAGTCCTAAGGGGGAAATTTGAGGCAGGTGTTGTGAAAAGAGATATTGCTGAGCGCTATAGGGGATATGCCATAAGATTTCTTGATGAGTCTCCCAAATGGCCAGCCTTTGTCCTCGTGGTTAACACAAAAGTTCTTACAAATGAGGAGATAAAAAAGATAAAACGAGCCCTTTTAAATCTTTCATCAGATGAAGCAAAGAAGCTCAATATTGGAAGACATGGCTTTGCAGAAGTAGATGAAAGGGACTTTGAGACAATAAAAAAGTATGAAAAATTTATTCCAACTTTTTGAGTATCTTTCTGATTTAATCCTGCGCTTTGGCTCCATAATAATCGTTTTAATTGGACTAATTTCTCTAATTGGTTTCAGCCATTTGAGAAAAACCTATGAAAGAGAGATAGGACAAAATTTGGAAAGCACGACATCTCTTATCTGGGCCATTTGGAATTCGGTCACCATTGCTCACGAGGAGACAATGCAAGCAATTTTTGAGCGTCATATCGTTGATGAGAAGACCCTTGAGATCCTGCGAAGAGCAAACTCCCCAAAAGAGGAGGAAAGGGCAATTGCAAGAGCTCAATTGTATAGACATCTTATCGAGACCTACGAGTATTTACGAAAAAATTATCTCCTCAGACAACTACACTTTCACACACCTGATAATCACTCTTTTTTGCGCTTTCATGCTCCTGCCTTTTATGGAGACGACTTGAGTCCCCATCGACCCACAGTTGTTCTGACTAATAAATTAAAGAAACCTCATTACTCCTTTGAGACCGGAAGAGTTATAACAGGCTTTAGATATGTTTTCCCAATAATAGATCCTTCAGGAAATCACCTTGGTAGTGTTGAACTTTCAAGATCCTTTGAGGTAACTCGTAGATATCTTTTAAAGGTCTATCCAGAGGGAGGTTATTTTCTTCTCTTGAGAAAGAGTGAGGTCTTTCACAAGTTATTGGAACCTTTTAGAAAATACTATAGTGAATTTCATGGTTTGCCGGAATGGGTAATTGAAGATCCATTTAGAGAGTTTCCAGACTCTCCTCCCCCTTTAACTCCAGATCAGGAAAGGGCTTTGAAAGAAGCTGTAAAGAATCCAAATTTTCGAGACCTCCTTGAGAAAAGAGAAAACGGAACAATTTATGTCAAGGTTGACTCCAAGGTCTATAAAATCTCTCTTATAAAGCTCTTTGAGCCAAACAAGGAGAATCACACTGGCGTAGTTGTCGCAATCCTTCCAGGTGATGATATAGCTCAAGTATTAAGGGCTCAGAATAGTATGATTATTTTCTATATTACTGCAAATTTACTTCTTATCTTAGCGGTTTTAGCCTTTTGGTATCAGGCACGGATTATTAAGAGGAAAAAGAGGGAATTTGAGACAATTGTAGAAATTATGGGTAGTGGATTAATCCTTTTTGATAAGAAGGGCACTATTACCTACATAAATGACTATGGAGCAAAGCTCTTAAAGTATGAAAAGGAAGCTCTTCTTGGAAAAATGCTTGATGAGTTACTACCTCTTAATGGAGAGAGTTTAGATAAGTCTCCTTTAAAGCAGGCAATCATGAATGGTTCAGCCTTTACTGGAGATGAGACCTTGAGGTGTGGAGATGGTTCAGAACTTGTCGCTTTTGTTGTCTCAAGGCCATTGAGGATTGACCAAACCTTCGAGGGAAGCATTGTCTCTTTTGTGGATATAAGTGAAAGAATCAGATTTGAGAGAGAGCTTTTTAAAACATCGCTTACTGACTGTTTGACAGGACTCTACAATAGAAGGTTCATCGAGGAAGAGTTAGAGAAATCAAGAGCCCTATCAGAAAGATATGGAATACCTTTTAGTGTGTTGATGATTGACATCGATGATTTTAAGAAAATCAACGACCATTTCGGCCATGATGTTGGAGATTTAGTGCTTAAGACCTTGGCAACTGTTCTCAAGCACAATAGCAGAGAGGCTGATTCTGTTGCAAGATGGGGTGGAGAAGAATTTTTAGTACTATTGCATAACACTAATTTTGAGGGAGCCTTGAGTATAGCAGAGCGCCTTCGCAAAACCGTCGCTAGCCTTAGATTAAAAGACATCCCGAGTTTTACTATCAGCATCGGTGTAACAAGTTTTAAGAAAGGGGAAAGCATTGAGAGTCTCCTAAGGAGAGTTGACACTGCGTTATATGAGGCCAAAAAGGCAGGTAAAAACACAACGGTTGGGGCTGTTGAATAAAGACTTACTTAATTAAGATATGCAAGTTATTAAAAAGGAATCTTCAACAGAGTTAGTTCTCAAAATTCTTGCAAATTCTGCACGCTATGACAACTCTTGTAGTAGCTCTGGAGGAAGAAGGGAAAGTCATCCCTATGGGATTGGCAATAGCCATCTTGCAGGAATATGTCACACCTGGTCAGCAGATGGACGTTGTGTCTCACTCCTAAAGATACTTCAGACTAATATTTGTAAGAATAATTGTAAATACTGCATATGCAGACGTGATAATGATGTTCCAAGAGCCCTTCTCCAGCCAGAAGAGCTTGCTAAAATCACCATTGAGTTTTACAGAAGAAATTACATTGAAGGACTCTTTCTCAGCTCTGGAATATACAGAGATCCTGACTACACCATGGAGTTGATGTTAAGGACGGTGAAAATACTCAGAGAGAGGTATCTCTTTAATGGCTACATTCATCTAAAGCTTATTCCTGGAGCCTCAAGGGAGCTCGTAGAGGAGGCTTTTAGCCTTGCAGACAGAGTCAGCTCTAATCTTGAGTTATCCACAGAGGAGAGTCTACGAAGACTTGCTCCTGAAAAGAGCTTAGGGTTGCTCATGAAACCCTTGGAAATAGTGAGAGAAATTTATAAAGAAAAGCTAAGAAAGGCTCCTGCCTCTACGCAGATTATAATTGGTGCAAGCCCTGAGAGCGATAAAACTATTCTAAGTCTTGCTTCAGAGCTATATCAGAAAAAGATTGTGCGCCGCGTCTATTATTCAGCCTACATTCCAGTAAATAAGGATAAGGACCTTCCTGCCATAGCAGAGCCTCCCTTCCTCAGGGAACATCGCCTTTATCAGGCAGACTGGCTTTTAAGATTTTATGGCTTTAAACTGGAAGAGCTCTTTGGTGAGGAAGAAAATTTACCTTTAGAGATGGATCCCAAGCTTTCCTGGGCCTTGAGAAATTTAGATTTTTTCCCTGTAGAACTGACACGGGCAAGTTTTGAAGAGTTGATTCGAGTCCCAGGCATTGGGCCAATTTCTGCCAAAAAGATAATTCAGGCAAGAAGATTCGGGGAGCTTTCAGAGGAGACCTTAAAGAAACTCAGAATCTCCCTAAAGAGGGCCAAGTATTTTGTAACTTTAAGGGGGAAACTACTTTACAGGGCAAATAGAAGGACTGAAAGGGCTTTTCTCAATAAGCAGTTAGCCCTTTTTGAAGATAAGGGCAAAGAGAGTTTTGCTTTGACAGGGTCTCTATGGAAAGCCTCATCTATGATGGAACCTTTGTGGGATTTCTAAATCTCCTTCACTATCTGGAGACAAGGCAAGACCTTACAAGGCACATTCCCATCTGGAATAAAAGGCTTCATCCTGAAGCTAAAGGCTTACTCTTTTACAAAGAAATTCCTTCAGATATAGAAGTGGCTTACAAGTATTTGGAGGTTCTTATTAAGCTTTTCGGAAGTCACATCAAAGATAAGTTATTTTTATACTATCTCTGTGATACAGCTAAGATTGAGTGGCCTCTTTTAAAGGTAATTGGCAAGGCAAGAGAGAAGAGGAATATTTGGCAAGATCTAACTGACGAGGATATTATCAAATTACAGGCTACAGAGAGGGAATTTTACAGGGAGAGACATCGCTTTTATGGGCTTCTTAGGTTCTTTCAGATCCCTGAGGGGCCCTTAATAGCTCCCTTTGAACCAAAATTTAATGTCTTGCCCAAGCTATATCCTCATTTTGTGAGGAGATTTCCAAGGGAAAATTTTATTATTGTTGATGTGCGCAGAAAATTAGTCTTTACCCACTTGCAGGGGGTGAACCAGCTTTTTTGGGTGGATGGCTTAGAGGTGGAGCTTGATTTAAAGGGAGATCCCTTTATTTCCCTTTGGAGAGACTTTTTTCGGGAGATAGCCGTGCCCGAGAGGGTAAGCTTTAAAAGACAGAGGAGCAGAGTCCCTTTAAGGGTGCGCAAGTTTTTGCCTGAATTTTGGTAGGATTTTAATTCAAGGTTAATCTTCTTATGGGTTCTGGATTGGGTTTTGCAAAGTAGAATCCCTGAAAGTAGTCCACTACGTCTTTGAGATAAGAAAATTCCTCCACTTTTTCAATCCCCTCTGCAAGAAGTAGGATATCATTTTCTTTACAAATCTGAACAAGTGCTTTAACAATACTTTGTTTTAGGGTATCTTGATGTATATCTCTCACAATTTCACGGTCAATCTTTACAAAGTTAGGTCTCAAATTTACGAGCATTTCCAGGCTGGCATACCCTGTTCCGACGTCATCCAAAGCTACCCTAAATCCATTTGCTTTGTAATATTCTAAGATGTTGCTCAGATGTTTAATATCGGTGACTTTTTGGCTTTCAACTACTTCGAAAACTACATTTGATGGGTTAAATTCTAATTGGTAAGCCCATTTGATTGTTGTCTGAAGACAAAACTTCGGGTCATATATACTTGTAGGTATAAAGTTTATGAAGATTAGTTCATCTTTAAGGCCTTTGACAGCTGCAGTCTTTATAGATACCTCTCTGCAAGCACGATCGAGATAAAAAATGGTCTGTGTCTTTTCTGCCTTTTCAAAAAGAAAAGCCGGAGGAATGATTGAGCCATCTGCCCTGACTCCCCTTATTAGGCACTCCTGACCTACCACTCTAAGGTCCTTGTCCACTATGGGATGAAAATAGACTGTTAGTCGATTATTTTCTAAGACTTCGAGATATTCTGTTGCCTCCAAAAGCTCATACCAGGTGGCGAGGGGACGAAGATCTCGAAAGTGCTTAAAAGTAGGCATTTCATTAAGATTGAGTAAAACTAAACTAATGTCCTTTAGTTCAGGTTCTGAGAGAGTTAAGTCCTTTTTGAGCTTGTTTAAAAAATCTCTTGGATTAGGAACCTGACAGAGTATTCCTTCCTCTAAGTCCTCATAATTTACCATGTGTGTCTTGAGGAAATCTTTTATCTTCTGTGAAAGCAGAGGATGGGCAGAGAGGAAAAATAATTGCAAAGGCTCCTCAGGAATGCAAGGTAAAAGCTCACATTTTTTACATTTGCTTGTCATAGGTCACCTCAATATAGAGTTTTGCTTCCCTCATTCCCTAAGCCTTTTTATTCTGTCTCTCAGAAGGTGGGCTCCACTTTTAGAGGTCAAGAGATCTTCTACGGGGACTCTAAATTTGATGAGGATTTTCCCAGAGGGCTCATTTTCAAGGACGCGAATCTGAGCGAGATTTACGAGATAGGAACGATGAATCCTCATAAAACCATATTTCTGAAGCTTCTTTTCGAGCTCACCAAGGCTAAGAGTGCAGAACAGGAATCCATCCTTCGTCCGTACAAGGGAGTGCTTGAGATCTGCCTTAACATAGACAATGTCGTCAAACTGGACAAGTCTTTTTTCACCTGATGTAGTCTCAACTTGGAGATATTTTCTTTCACCTTCTCCGAGGAACTTTCTCGCTCTTTCAAGGGCCTGTTGCACTTCCTCAAGAGTGTAGGGCTTTACCAAATAATCAACTGCTCCGACTTTGAAGCCCTGAAGGGCAAAGTCAGGATAGGCAGTCTGAAAGATTATGACAATTTCGCGGTTTAGAGAGGAGATATCTTCTGCAAGCTCAAGTCCAGTCTTTCCTGGCATTTTAATGTCAAGGAAAGCGACCCTAATCTCTGGATCTTCCTTCAATCTGGAGAGAGCTTCATAGTAATTTTGGGCTCTGATTACCTGTTCAACTCCAAGTTTAATGAGCATCCTCTCAAGGCGGTCTAAGGCAAGGGGTTCGTCATCCGTTATTAGGACCTTTTTAAACATGTCAATTCACCTCCTTTTAAGGTATTAGGATTAATTTTTGTTTGACCTATTGCTTTTTCCAAGGGAAAGGATAGACAGAAGGTGACTGGTTGTGTTGAGACAAGCTCAAGGGCTCCATTGAGATGAAGTTCTAATCGCTCCTTAAGGAGCTTAAGGCCACTTCCCATAGAGAAGGCGCTAATTTCTTTTCCATCATTTTCAACATAGAGCTCTACACCGCCATCACACACTTTGCCCCTTAGGTGTATGTGAAGAGGTTTTCCAGTATAGCCGTGTTTAATAGCATTCTCAACAAGCATTTGTAGACTAAACTTAGGTACCGTGATATTGAGCATTATTGGGTCATCAAGTTCATAGGTAAAGCTAATGGAATTTTGGAAACGTATCCCTTGAAGTTCTATGTAGATTCTTACAAGCTCTAATTCTTCTGCAAGACTCACAAGGTCCCTTTCATCTAAGATAAACCGGAGAAACTTGGCAAGCTTTATGAGGGCACTTTCAGCCTTCTCAAGGTCGCGGTTCATAAGTTCTACAATGTTGTTTATGAGGTTTGAGAGAAAGTGGGATTCAACCATCCTCAAATAAGAGAGGTTGCGAAGATACAGGGTCTTGCGGAGAAGGGTTTCTTTTCGATTTCTCATATTGATGAAGAGAAAAATTAGGAGACCAATAAGATAGTTTAAGAACCCGACAATCAAAGAGAGGAGAAGTAAGTTTTTAGGGACCTGACTGGGAATGGCAAGATTTAGAGCCACTGCAGTTTGGTATGCAAGATAAAATCCAAGAGCTCCCGCAAAAATAGAGGCAACTCCTGCAAGAAACCACCACCAGAAACGAATTCCATTCCTGATACGAGGAAGTAAATAGGTATTGTTGAGATGGATACTAGCAAAGGAAAGAAGCCCAAGATATAGACCAAGGATTAGGCCTGTAAGAAGACCATCAAAAGGAGGAAGTTCAAGAAGAAGGTATATAAACACCGATAGAAGCTTAGCAAGAATAAGAGAAAGAAGGATAATTTTTAACCAATCCTTTTTGGTGATTTTTAGCTCAAAATCCTGCATCTTCCCACCAACGATAGAGATTGAGTAGTCCAAGGGAGATTCCAATCCAGCCTTGATAGAAAAGAGTTTGATCAGAAAGAAGATAAAGCCCAGTTCTTGGTGAGAGGTTTCCCGGCACTTTCCAGATGCTGTTACTCAAAGTAACAGGAATGCCACCGAGACTCATTCTATTTAGATAGTAATTAAAAGTTATTGGGGTGGCAAGGTCAAAAATTTCCAGTTGAGACTCCTCAAGGGAAAGTTCAGAGAGGAGTAATTTCTTGAGTCCTTTTGACAGTTCCTCCTTCTTTGTTCTGTAGCTCTCTTTGTCATTTAGGTATCTTCTCCAGAACTCAATTGGAGTATGGGTAGAAAGGGTAAAGGAGTAGGTAGTTTCTCCTTCTAAATTGACGGGAAGAAGGGATACTAAGTAATTACCACTTGTATGACCGTCAAGAGTTTCTGCGGTTAAGAGGAGACAGTGACTAGCCTTTGGTTCGTAATTTTTGATAACTCCATAAAGAGTAATTGCTGAAAAAGGGCTAACGAGCTTTTCATAAGTTCTTAGGTATTTCCTAATGAGCTCGTCAGAAAATATATTATAGTTCTCAAGCACAGGTATAGCACATACAACTCTTTCGAAGAGAAGACGCTCCTTCCCAACCTTTAGGATAAAGACTTTTTCTTTCTCAGAAAAGCCTATCTCCTCAACCGGGGTGTTTAAGAAGAAATCAAAGCCATCTGCAAGGTAACTAAAAAGAGCTTCATTTCCTTCCTTTACAGTGCCAACCCCGGTGAGAGAATAACCAAGGGCTAGATGCAAGGTGAAGACACTGACCTCTTCAAGGGGTGCTTGTGCGGTAATCAGCGATAGGGCATTGAAGAGCTTGAGAGTTAAGGGGTGTATATCATTCTGAGTGATCTCCTTTAAGTAGGGTAGGGCAGATTTTCTGTAGTAAATACCATGATTAAGAATTAAGGGGGTAAGATACAGAAGGGTTTTTAGTTTACTTTTTGCTCCATTTAGGTGAAAATAGGGATCGTGAAAGAGCCCCGAGAGGGAAAACTTGATATCCTTTAAGAGTTTCTTTGCGGGTTTAGGTTTCATTCTGCAAAAGTTGATAAGGACAGTTAGTAGGTCCTCTTCAAAAGGGGTAAGATAGGCTTCTTCCTCATTGGCCTTTATCCAGAAGGTAGGCACTGAGACCGTTAGGTTGACTCGCTCTTGGGGGCAGAGGCAAAGAAGCTGAAATATTCTCTCTACAGGAAATCCTGGAAAGAGGCCTCCAATGGTAGTTGCGGCAATGTTGAAGGGGAATTTACCTCTTGAAAAAGACCCTGCACAGCCACCAAGTCTTCCACTCTTTTCAAAGAGGGTGACCTCGTAGCCAAGTTGCGCAAGGAGTCTTGCAGAAAGGACTCCCGCAATCCCTCCCCCAATAACTGCTACTTCTCCACGCACAACCTACCCTCTTAAGGTAATACCTATTTTCTTCCCCAGACCACATAGAGAGGATCAGACTGAAGTGTGCAGGCAATCCAACGATCATCACTTGGTCTGGGATAACCTCTCAGAGAGTAAGTTCCAAGGTCCTTAAAGTTGCTCCTTATAAGAAGCTCTAGCACATAGCCCATCCTCTCAAACTCATGAAGATCTACCCAAAGCTTTATTACCTTTGGCGGAAAATATCTATTTGAGAAACTAAATGCGACAATGCCTCCAGGCTTAAGTATTCTCTTGATCTCTGAGAGGAGCTCAAGAGGTTTAACTACATATTCAATAGAAAGGTCACAAATAACTGCATCAAAGGACTCTTTGTCAAAAGGTAAGGTAGGATCCTCGTTTATGTCTTTTACCATATAGTCTTTTAGTCTTGGATTTGCCTTAAGCTCTTCTTCGTTGATTCCAAGGCCTATGACCTCAAAGGGATAGTCGGGGAGATGGCTTTCCCAGCTACTCATGAGATCAAGGATAACTCCCTCCTTAGGAAGAAGAGTTGAATAGAATTCGATCAAATGCTGATGACAAAGTCTATCAATGTGTCCCACAAAACGAGGTTCTCTATAGAAGATTGTATCAGGGCTTTCGTCCTCACGAGAAAAGTTGTCAGGCTCATCAAGGCCAAAATCTGTGGGGAGATGGTCAAATCTTGCCTGCATTCCAGGGCCCACACGAAAGGCCTCCTCAATCCAGTCTCTACACCTACCTCCTGTTTCCTTCTCTTTGGGAAGTACATTCTTGATCTCCAGCTCTAAAACTAAGGGATATCTTGCCAGAGGGTGATTGGCATCAAGAAGTATTGTCTCTCTGCTTCCATTAGCTCCAATTATTCTTCCAGGATAAATTGAAGAACTTAAAATCCCTGGAAGAAATCTAAAGAAAAAGAGAGGATAAAATCTACCAAGTTTTAGCTTTATGTGTGAAAACTTCTCAGGAGGCCTGTATTGAACCTTTGGATTAACCTCTACTATAAGGTCCTCAGAAAAGTTGAATAATTTACCAGGAGGAAATTCGTGGTAAATTACATCACCAGGTCCAGCCTCTTTTAAAGCCTGAGCAATAGGCTTAGGAAAAAGATCTGCTTCTCTCCAAACATTTATCTTTGCAAAGAACTTCTCTGTATGTTCTCCATACGGAGACTTCCATTTTAGTGTAATAAGGGATTCAAGAAAGTTTTTTTCGTTTTTGAACATGATATAGCCACCTCCGGGGATTGAATTTTTTTCTATGGAGAATTTAAATCTGTTGATGGAAAAATTGATCCCGTTAAATTCCCTTTAATGCTTGGGAAGTTGTTTTTCCGAATTGCTGAAGATACCTTTTGAAATTGGGCTTTGAAAGAAGACTCGCAGAGGACATTTTGCGGACCCTTCCATAGATTTCTCTTTCTGGGAAGGGTCTATCAAAGGCCCCAAAACACCAGGATATGCCTGCATAGCCATTAGGGTCTCTTCCATCAAGGGCATACTTGTCGTTGAGATAACAGGCAATGTCGAAGGCTATCTTTGGATGAGGTGTCCACTCAATAAGTTTCTTACACCAATACATGCGAATATAGTTGTGAATTGTGCCTTTGGTGAGAAGTTCTCTCTGGGCAGAATTCCAGTAGGGGTCATCGGTATTTCCTTCTTCAAGTTGGGAAAGTTCATATATCGCTGGACGCTTATCTGGGAGGTGTTTCTCTAAGGTCTCTCTTGCCCAAGAAGGGAGGCCTTCATATTCATTATAAAGTGGATTGTACCAAGCGTAATTCCGTGCAAGTTCCCTCCAAATCACAAGCTCGTTAATGAAGATCTTTACATTTGGATCATCATACGGATAGTGTTCTAAAACTTTCTTTACAATAAATACAGGCGAAATCTGACCGAATCTGATATAGGGGCTAAGTTCTGACGTGGCTTTGACACCAGGGTCAGAGCGCATTTCCGCATAGATGGGCAATCTTTCTTCAATAAAGAGTTTTAGTTTGGTTAAGGCTACATCTTCTCCACTTTCATAGTATTGTACAGGAGGAACGCTTTTATCAATTGATAGGGCATTTAGGTAGTCTTGGGCTCTCTCTTCCTCCCAGGTATTTTCAATATCCAACATAAAAGAGGATTTGACTGGTTCAAGCTGAGGGATCTCTTCAAGAAAGTCAAAGAGTTTACTTAAAATTTTAGGTCTGATTGTGCGCGCATAGGGCTCAGCCTTGTTTGAAACGGCTTCAACAGGAGCAACGACATCTCCTTCAACTTCAATTACAGGAATGGAGACTTGTTCGGCGATCTTCCTTCTCCAATGCCTTTGATGCCTAAGATAGCCTCTATCTAAGACCAATAGAGAAGCCCTTTTTGAGAGCTCAATTGCCCCGTCAGGAGGATCAGCTTTAAGTATCACCAGTTTTATTCCTCTGCCTTCAAGGCTTTTTTTTGTCTTGAGTATTCCATCTATCATGAAGGAGTAGTACCTGCTATTGGAATATTTATACTTGTCAGTTAAACCAAAGTATACAAGAAGGGGTTTTTTGAGTTGGTTTGCAAAGAAGAGAGCAGTCTCAAGGGCTGGATTATAAATGCTCCTCTGACTTGCTTCCATAAAATAGAGGACAAAATCTCCTGAGCGATTTATTGGACAGCTTTTGAGGAAGTGAATCCTCTCTCGTCTTAAGAAAGATGGTAATTCCACTATTCTAATCTTGATGAGGTTTTTTGTAAGGTCTAAATCTTACAGCCAAGGTCCTTGCAACAGTTAAGGCTAAAACTGCAAGAGCCCAGAGGGCTATGTCATATCCTTTGATGGAGCCTGCAAAGATGTAAATCATAAATTCTCTAATCACAAAGGCTATTATAATTTCAATCAAAATTTCTGCCCTCACTCTTTCATGCTCAAAATAGTCAACAAATGCCCTAACAAGTTCAAGAAGTATTATAATTGAGAGGACATTAGTTACGAGTTCTTTAAAGCCTAATCTGATAGTTGCCTCAGTAAAGATCAGACCAAGCTCAAGAATGGTTCTCACAAGACCAACAAAGATGGAAAAGAGAAGGACAATCACTGTGATATTAAAGGCAAGTCTTGTGAAAATTTTATATATTTTGGTTACGGTCTCTTGGGTCATAGCTTAGGGTTGAATAGTGATTTGTTTTGGGTTGTAACATGTAATTTGAACATGTTATTTGAAAAATACAAGATCTAAGCGGATTTGATTCCAAACTTCTATTGCTTAACAGTTGGGATAGGTAGATAAAATTTGTGTTAAAAGACAAGAGGACCGAAGGGTCCCCTAAGAAGTCAACTTAAAAAGGTTAATCTTTATGCAATGTGGAGCTCAAGATGTCTTCTCCACTCTTCAGCTGTTATTCCGGCAACTTTGAGTCTGCGATACTCTTCTTCGGTCATTTTAGGATTTTCATAACGGATTCCGAGATAGTCGCACATTACCTTGAAGAGGTCTGTATTATCAATTCTTCCAGAGAGCCTCATAGGTCTTAAACTACGCACTATGTAAAGTTGATCTTCAGCAGTGTGATTCGTACTTGTGAACCAGACATTACCTCTCCTTAGCACAGTTTCCATCCCAGCTTCTGTTCCTTTGTAGATGCTTTTTGATAAAATTCTTCCCATCGTTGCTTCTGGTTCATACCAGAAATCGTTAACCAAGAGACCACCAGTTCCTTTTGTCATTTTCTCATGGACTTCCTGAGCTTCTTCATCAGTAATATCTATTCTGAAATACTCGCTAAATATACTCTTAATTTCTGCAGGAGATTTACCTCTCATGAGTCTTTTTACATACTCAAAGGAGGCCTTGACTTCACGATATTTTAAAAGAGCATCAGTTGAGTGATTGTATTCAGGTCCTGTTCCATTTATGCCATACATGGAGTTTCCATGGTCAGAGGTAACGATAAGTAGCGTGTGGGGATTAATTCTGATAAATTCCAAAATAACTCCTAAAGTCATATCCATTTCATAACAGTCATAAAGTCCACCTGCCATGTCATTTGCGTGCATGGCATGGTCAATTCTTCCTGCCTCAATTTGCAGAACAAAGCCTCTTCTATTTCTGCGAGAAAGGATAGCAAGGGCGACTGCAGTCATCTCTGCAAGGGTTGGTTCAGTGTAGCCAAGAGAGCGATCATTGACTCTATCAACATAGTAACTCATATGAGAAACATTGAAGGTTCCAAGAATAGGTCTATCAAGGGATGCCTTTTTTAGCTCTTCTCTTGTGCGAACAACCTGATAACCTTGTCTGCTAAATTCTGTCCAGAGATCTCTCTTGTCCCCTCTTCTTGAGGGATCAAAGTGTCTACTTCCACCTCCAAGAGCAACATCGGGTCTAATATTGAAGAGATCTACTGCAATGTCGTCTTCAGCATCTCTATTTGGGTTGTGGGAGTACCAGGCTGCTGGGGTTGCATGAGTAAGCCTTGTTGTGGTTACGAAACCTACGCCTAATTCTCTCTCTTTTGCAAGCTCAGCGATAGTCTTAAGGATTCTTCCGTCAGGCAGGACTGCAAGATATCTGTTAGCAGTTTTTGAGCCAGTTCCCCAGGCAACACTAGCTGGTGCGGAGTCGGTTACCACAGAGGAGAGGGAGCTTGTGATAGTAAGTCCTGTGCGGGCATGGGGATCATCGAAAAGCCTCTGTAGGTTGGTTTGAATGCCAAATACTCTTTTAGCATATTCCATGTAAGCATTAAGAACACCTAAAGGCCAACCATCTCCAACAAGAAAGATAACCGCTTTTGAAACTGAGGGTGTTCTACTGACCAGTTTAACGAGGTCTTCAGCCTGTGGAGAGAGAGCAAAGAAGCTCGCAAGCCCAGAAACCTTAAGAAAGTCTCTTCTTGTCATTTCCCCCATGACGCACTCCCATTTGTAAGGTTTTTAGCATAAGTCTAAAGCTTAAATTTTAAATTTTGATTACAGACAATTTAACTAAAATTTATTAAGGTTTAATTTGATGTTCAATCCTAAGCGAGGAACTTACCAGTGAGGGCAACCTGGGAGTCGCAAAGACAGATCATATAATTTGGGGAGCTACAGCCTTGGGTTGTCTGAAAAGGACCTTTGCTTAACTTTTGATAAAGCTCGATATCGCCACTAAAACTCCAAAGAAAGATACCACTCCTGCAACAAACCATTGAAGAAAGGAAAACCGTTTTTCTAATGCCTCAAAGCGAGCATTCATATCCCTTTGCAAGGCCTCAAATCTAGCATTCATTGCCTCAAATCTTGCATTCATTTCTTTCACAAGAGCTTCAAATTTGGCATTCATTGCTTCAAATCTTGAATTCATATCTTTTTGCATTGCCTCAAATCTTGTGTTCATATCTATCACAAGGGTCTCAAATCTAGCATTCATTGCCTCAAATC
>JAUQPD010000030.1:11283-14768 GCA_030550555.1 Thermodesulfobacteriota bacterium | reverse complement strand
TCAAATCCTCAAAAACAAGCAGAAGTAAAAGAACTTGAAAAAGAGATTGACCGGTTAGTTTATAAATTATATGATTTAACAGAGGATGAGATAACAATAATAGAAAGTAATTATTAAATATGAGGGACTTATTTAGAAATAAAATAGTAGAAGATCCAATCGAAGTAAATATTTATGCGGATGAGATTCAATCAAAGGAATGTCCTTACACAAAAGAACAATGGTTTTATATTGGCGTTATAGTTGAAGATGTTAAAAATTCATTGTTAGATGATATTATAAAAATTAGATTTTGTGACAACTTTGATAAAACATCACCTTACTATGAGAAAAATAACCGAATAATACATTGGGTAGATATAGATGATGCAGATACAAAAAATATTTGTAAAAGATGGTTTGAGTATATTTTAGATCCTGAAAAAAGTGGGAAAAAATTTTATGCCTATATTTTAGGTATTAATAATTCTAAATTAAATAAAGAAGAATTTGGTGGTTTCGATTTTAACACAAGATACAATAGATTTTTTAGATCAGCTATATTGTATGCCTTAAAGATATTTTTTCCAAATAAAGAATAATAGTTAAAAATATCTTTCATGAAGAAGGACAACAACAACGTGACAAATATTTCCCTTGGCATTGTATATACAAAATAATTGAAAAAGAAGATAATATTGACTACGAATGTAATAAGATTTCATTTCTTCCCAAAGATCATAAAAATGACGAAAGATCAAATAATATACAACTTTGCGATGCGTTTATGGGTGCCTGCACCTCTATAATCAACGGAATTAAAAAAAGCAAAAAATCTAACTATAAAGAAAACTTGATGTACTTAATTTTGCCATTAGTTGAAAGAATGATAGAAAAACCTCAAAATGTAAATAGCAGGCACAAACATGCTAATAGAATAATGATAAGATTTTTCCCAAAAGAAAAAACTATTCCAGATGATGTAGAAAGATTACAAAATCAATTTTATACTAAGAGAAAATTACACTACCTTGAAAAGAAAAGTGGACAAGTAAGATTTGATTTATAGCAGAACCATTGTTAGCCAAAAAAGACCTTGACAATATTATTTTTGATGCTTTTGGACTCACAGAGGTAAAAAGAAAAGGTCTACCATGTAGTCGCTAAACTTTTAAAAAATAGTCTTGTATAAGGAAAGAGTATATGAAATATTTAATCTATATAGTATATTGTCCAAACTTAATAAAAGAAAGATTTATTGCATATATAAAAGGGGGCTATTTTGAAAAAAATATTATGTAGGGAGTTCAGATAAATCAGATCCAGAGGATTTAGGTTGGATGTATATTACTTATAGATTGCATTTTACTAAAAAATCTCCAAAATGTAATGATAAAGAACATAAAAAACAAGAGCTTTCTATAAAATGTCTTAACTTCATTAAAATGGAATTTAAATAAACAACAGGCTGAGATAACTTATGATTGAACAATATATCAAAAGTTTTTATGAAATTCTATTAAAAATAAAAAGAATAGAGCATATAAGAAATAGAAAATGTGACCCTTAAAACACTTTCCATCTTTGGTTAAAAGTGGCTTGAAACAAAATCAAAAAAGTAGCCAGCGGCGATGGCCATTAGAAACCAGCCACCCACATAGTAAAGGACAATTTTCAAGGGCAAAAATCTGAGAGTAGCCATTATGGTGGGAAGACAAATACCACTTGAAGCCAAAAGAAAAACCATAGCCTGACCAGGAGTTAAACCAAGATCAATAAGAGCCCGAGCGATGGGGACCTCTTCTCCTGAGCATACATAAATCGGCACAGAGACAAAGGCAATTAAAAAATAGGAAAAGGAAAATTTTGAAAGCATGGTAATTTTATCGGAAGGCAATAGGGCAACTAAGAGGGAGGCTAAAAACAATCCTAAAAGGACATATTTACCAATGGCCAAGCCCTCGCAAGTGAACTCTCTTAAGAAAACTCGCCAATCCCGCTTCTCATGAGAAGCAACTTCAGGTATAGCTATTTCCCTTTCCTCTATTTCCCTTTCCTCCTTCTTGAATAAGTAAATGGAGAGAAAAGACAAGAGATTAGCAAAAATTAAGGTAATTAAGACCCTAAAAAGGGCAAACTTAGTCTTTAGCATCCCAAGGGTAAGCAAAAAAGTAACAGGCGAAATGACTGGAGCAATCATAAGAAAAGAGAGGGTGGGAGCATAGGTTCGAGAGAGGTTATTAATAAATATAGCTAAGGGAATGACTGAACAGGAACAGACAGGAAGTATAGAGGCTAAGAGACTGGAAAAAAGAGGAGCCAATTTGGAAGATCTAAGCACTTTGACCAAAAACCCTGGTCTCAAATAAATCTTAAGAAAGGTGGTGAATAGAAGGGCTAAGAAGAAATAGGGTAAAACCTCTTTGGTGTAATCCAAAAAGATTTGCCAAAATTTTGTGATGAAAACCAAAGAGTTTCCTCCTATAGAGTTCTTATAGAGCATTTTACATCAGAACAAAAGATTTGTAAGTCTAAGGAGTTATCAACTGAGAGAAGGAAGTATTTTTTACCTGACAAATATGGTGACAAAACAAATTTTTTAAAGAGAGAAATCACCTTGAAAAAATTACAAGGGCAATTAATATACGAATACAGGAGGAAAAATAAATTATGGAAAAGGCTACCGAGATTCCAGCTAAAAGTTCAGAGGAAATTATAGAAGAAGCAAAAAAATATCCTATTTTTACCTTTACTGATATTCTCCTTGCTCTTAAAGCACATCCAGAATGGCTGGAAGAATTGAGAAAACTTATACTCACTGCCGAGCTGCTGGAACTCCCCAAACGCTTTGAAGAATTGGTGCAACGTGTAGCCAAAATAGAAAAAGATGTGGAAATTCTAAAACAAGATGTGGAAATTCTAAAACAAGATGTGGAAATCCTAAAGCAAGATGTGGCAGTACTTAAGCAAGATGTAGCAACCCTTAAAAGTGACATGGCCTATGTTAAGGGAGAGGTGGGGCGATTGAAAGGTAAAGATTTTGAAAGGGAAGTTAGAGAAAAATACTATGCCTTCTTCGGAAAAATTCTGAGAAAATCTAAGCTTATTCCCATCCCAGAGCTCCTTCCCCTCTTAGAGGAAGCTGAGGAAAGGGGGTTAATTACTGAGGAGCAATTTGACTCCTTCCTTAAGATTGACCTTGTTATAGAGGGCCAAATTAAGGCAACTAAAAAACCTGTTGTGCTTGCCGTAGAAGTCTCCTTTAGCTTGTATGAAGAGGATATTGATAGAGCCTCAAGCCGAGCTGATATACTTGCTCAACTGCTGAAGAAAGAAGTTATCCCAACAGTTGTATTCGTTGAGGCCAAAAATGAAATCCTTCAAAAGGCAGAAGATAAAGGAATTCTTCTCATAAAAGCTACCTATTGATATTATTAGCTTCCAGCCTACCCTTTCAACTCCTCTGCACAATAGATTCATTGAGGCAAGTTTTTAATTAAATGGTA
>JAUQPD010000030.1:0-11248 GCA_030550555.1 Thermodesulfobacteriota bacterium | reverse complement strand
TAAAAATATGGTAAAGGGGGATAATTATGAAGAAGAGGGGTAAGTATGGAATATCCAGGTATTCCTTTTCTCTCTCAGCCAATCCAAAGAAAGACTTAAACCTATTTGGATTTGCCTATGGCTATACCCATTTATCCAGTAGGGAGTCCATATTTTTTGGAGAAATTTTGTGTGGAAGCGACGCATACAATTTCTTGAGATTTTAAGAGTTTGGTGGTAAACTTTAGCCATGAGTGTTTTGATATCTATGAGTATTTTTCCTCTTGACAAAGGAGAAAGTGTAGGAGAATACGCAGCTCGTGCGGTAAAGGTGATCCATGAATCTGGTTTTCCTTATAAGGTTTCCCCAATGGAAACAGTTATTGAGACAGAATCAGTTGAAGAAGCTCTAGAGATCATAAATAAGTGTTTTAAGGCCTTAGAGGGAGATTGCAATCGCATAATCTGTCATGTTAGGATTGACTATCGTAAGGGTAAATCAGGAAGGATCGAGTCAAAGGTAAAATCAGTTGAGGAAAAATTAGGTTTCAAACCACAAACTCTTTAGGGGGATGCCATCTTGAAGCCAGAGAAAATTGTACTTGCCTATTCTGGTGGCCTTGATACCTCTGTGATACTCAAATGGCTTATAGAAAAGTATCAGTGTCCTGTAATAGCCTTTTGTGCGGATCTTGGGCAAGAGGAGGACTGGGAAGAAATCAAGAAGAAGGGGCTTGCCTGTGGAGCTGAAAAAGTAATCATTCAGGATTTGAAAGAGGAATTTGTGAGAGAATATTGTTTCTTTGCTATCAAGGCAGGTGCACGCTATGAGGATTGGTATCTTATGGGGACATCTCTTGCTCGTCCAGTAATTGCTAAGGCTCAAGTAGAAATAGCTCTCAAAGAGGGTGCAGATGCTGTTGCCCATGGGGCAACTGGAAAGGGAAATGATCAGGTGCGCTTTGAACTTACTTATGCTTCCCTTGCCCCAGAACTCAAAGTAATTGCCCCTTGGAGAGAGTGGGAATTTAAAGGGCGTTCTGATCTCATAGCCTATGCAAAGGAAAAGGGAATACCAATCTCCGCTACTCCTGAAAAACCCTATAGCATTGATGCCAATATTTTTCATATTAGCTACGAAGGAGGCATTTTAGAGGATCTCTGGCAGGAGCCTCCTGAAGAAATGTTTCTCTTAACTCAATCTCCAGAGAGAGCACCCGATAAACCTGAAGTGATTGAGATTGACTTCAATAAGGGTGAGCCTGTTGCTATAAATGGAGAGGCCCTGGGACCAGTCGAGCTACTTCAGAAGTTAAATTATCTTGGAGGTCTTCATGGAATAGGAAGAATTGATATGGTAGAAAATCGCTATGTGGGTATTAAAAGTAGAGGAGTCTACGAAACACCAGGAGGCACTATTCTCCACATAGCCCACAGGGCCCTTGAGCAGATTACCCTTGATCGTGAGGTCATGCGACTAAAGGATCAACTTATGCCCAAAATTGCTGAATTGATCTACTATGGTTACTGGTTTAGCCCAGAATTCCAGGCCCTAAAGAGGTTTATTGAAGAGACACAGGAAAGGGTTACAGGTACTGTCAGGATAAAACTCTACAAAGGTCAGGTCTATGTGACTGGCAGAAAGAGCCCCTTTAGTCTGTATAAAAAGGAATTGGCAAGTTTTGAGGAGACTGGAGGTTATAATCAAAAGGATGCAGAAGGTTTTATAAGGCTCCAGGCTCTAAGACTTAGAACCTTTTACTCATGTTGATCTGAGATGAGGCTTACTGAGGAAGAAAAGAGGGTCCTTAAGGAAGCCCTTAAAGACTTTAAGGGCGAGATATATCTTTTTGGATCCCGTCTGCAGAAAGATCTTAAGGGAGTAGATATTGATCTTTAAGCATTATGGTTAAAAGTAAGTTTTATCTTGAGTGTGAAGAGGATCTGGATGTGGTAGTATATGGAGATGATCCTTTCTGCCGAGAAATCCTAAAAAATGCTAAAAGAATTACTCTTGAAGAACTTTTAAGACCTTGTGAAGAATGAAGAACTTCTCAGGAATTCTTTGAAAGATTATGTGCCCTATGTAAAGGAGAAAGATTATAGACCGGAGGAATTAACCAAATTTGATGCTTTTTCCTTTAGATTTGTCAAGTTTGTGGAAGTGGCCCTGCGGTTTTTCGCTACTTTTGAAATTTATCTTTATGGCGAAAAATCTGAAAGTCTACGAAATAGACTCTTAAAGCTTGAAGGAGCTGGATTTATCTCAGAAGGGGAGATTTGGCTAAGGCAAGAGCCCTGAGAAAGGAGATAATTTATACATACTTGCCTGAAGAACTGGAAAGACTTTATGCTAATATGGAGGAATTGGCAAAGAATCTTTTTGAGCAATTAGCCCTTTTAAAGAAAAGGCTTGAGAAATTTATGGGTGAGATTTAAGAAAATAGAGGAATCCAAGAGAGAGCCCTTGGAGCTATAAAACCATGCAAGAGGGAGGAGGAGATGAAGATCTTTGTCGATACCGCAAAGATTGAGGAGATTAGAAAGGTAAAGGAATGGGGAATTTTGGATGGAGTTACCACCAATCCTACATTACTCTCACAGACCGGAAAGCCCTGGAAGGAGGCAGCACTTGAGATCCTAAGGGAAATTCCTGATAAACCTGTCTCTTTGGAGGTGATAGCAACTGATGCTGAAGGCATGATAAGGGAGGCAAGGGAGCTTGCAAAAATGGGCCCTAATGTGGTCATAAAAGTCCCATTTACAACAGAAGGATTAAAGGCAATAAGGGAGTTAACTGCTGATGGTATAAAGACTAATGTGACTCTTGTTTTTTCTCCACTACAAGCACTTGTTGCTGGTAAACTCGGAGCCACCTATGTGTCTCCCTTTGTTGGTAGAGTTGATGATATAGGCTATGATGGAATGGCAGTTTTAGAGGAGATTGTCCATATATATCAAGTATATGGTATAGAAACTGAAATAATTGCAGCAAGTATAAGACATGTAGATCATGTTAGAAGATGTGCCCATTTGGGTGTTGATATTGCAACAATACCTTTTAAAGTAATAGAACAAATGTTAAAACATCCCCTTACTGATATAGGCCTTTCAAGATTTTTAGAAGATGCCCAAAAAGCAGGGATTCAAATTCTTTGATAGACTATATTTTACAAGTTGATAAAAGTTTATTTTTTTTGATAAATCACGCTAGGTCTGATTTTTTAGATTTTATTCTTCCTGTATTTAGTCTAGAAAAATTTCATTATCTTTTTTTTATCCTTTTAATTGCTTTTTTATTTGGCTTTTCCCTTTATAAAAGGGAAACGAAAAAATTTTTGTTTATCTTTATCTTTCTTCTTGTTGGATATCCTATTACTGATTTCTGTTGTGGTAAGGTACTTAAGAAATTGATACATAGAGAGAGACCTTTCGCAAAGGAGGAAGGAATTTACTACTATTCAAATTGGAGATTTATTTATCAGACTGAGCCTCAAAGTAATATAAAGACAAGAAGTTTTCCTTCTTGTCATTCTGCAAATGTAGGATTTGCAGTATTTTTTCTAAGCTTAAATTATAAATTTACTTTTCCTTTTCTTTTAATCTTTTTAATATTAGTAGGATATTCTCGAATTTATTTAGGCCATCATTATCCTCTAGATGTATTAGGAGGTATTGTTTTAGGATTAGTTGTAAGTCTGATTTTTTATTTGCTTTTCAAAAAGGTCGCAAAATGACTTCTAATCTTGAATTTAGACGAAAATATTTTGTTGATTATCTAATCAGTGGTGGTGGAATTATTATTCTTCTCTTATTTGTTGGAAAGCTCTATTATCTCAATGAAATAAATTTAACTCTTTCCTATGATGAATCTTATTATTGGGATTGGTCTAGGAAACTTGATTTTGGTTATTATAGTAAACCACCAATGGTAGCCTGGTTAATCTATTTATCAACTAAAATCTTTGGAAATACTGAAAATGCAATAAGATTACCTGCCCTCTTATCTATAACTTTTTTTACTTCAATCAGTTATGTTTTAGTATGTAAATACTTAGGTTTTTCATTAGCACGCCTTGTTTTAGCAACTGTTTCCTTTACTCCTATTTTTTTTATTTATAGCTTTGTAATGACAATAGATCCCCCTTTAGTATTTTTTTGGTCTTTATCTTTTTATTACTTTGTTTCTTTTGTCTATAGTCCTTCCCTTCTTTTTAGTATCTTACTTGGAATAACAATAGGGCTTGGTCTTTTGACAAAGCAAACGATGTTTATCTTTTATTTGCTTACTTTAATGTATTTTTTTGTTTTTGATCGTTCGCAGTTGCGCTCAAAATACTTTCTTATAATACTAATTCTTCCCTTATTCATCCTATCTCCGAATATCTTTTGGAATATAAAAAACAACCTAATTATGTTTCAGCATACTGCTGAACATTTCACTCGTACAACACCTGATATTAAGTATTTACTAACTTTTTATCTTGGTCTCTTTATACTTTATGGCCCTCTATTTGTGTTACTTTTCTTCGTATACGGGATTAAATTTTTGAATGTTATAATTTATAAAGTCAAATCAAGTGATTTAACTTTTTATAAGAGCAATCCAAAAATTGGTTTTATTTTTTACTCTTTTTATTTTTCATTTATTCCGCTTTTGGTTTTCCTCTCGATTTCTCTCTTTAAGAAATTTAATCTAAACTGGATTATGCCTTTTTTTATTACTAGTTTCTATTGGGTAATTCCTTTTTGTTTTCAACACAGTCTTCATAGGGTATTGATATATTTAAACTTATTTATAATTGTTTTACTGGCTTTTTTGATTATATTTCTTGTAAGGAATCCTGATGCTATAGAGATAAAGGGATCAAAGCCAGTAAAATTAGCGTTAAGTAAGTTCATAGGTTGGAGAGAGTTAGCTGATTCTGTAAATAAACATAGAGAAAATTTTATTCCTATAATTACAAATCATCGTGAAGTTGCTAGTTCACTTGCCTTTTATTTAAAGGATCATCCCGAGATATGTGTATTAAGAGAAAAAAATCAGGTTACCAATCAGTATCATTTGTGGTATGATTGTAATACTTTGGTAAACAAGGAGGTAATTTACGTGCAGAAGGGACAAGGCCAACCTGGATTCATGAGGGATATTAGAATGTTAGATGAGGTAAAGATTGAACTCAATGGTAAGTCTAAAATTTATCAGATCTGGAGAGGAACTTTTACGGGTCTTAAGTGAGGGGTTTATGGGTGTGAGATATCAATGCCAGAATTGTGGATATCAAAGTTTGAAATGGCTTGGTAGGTGTCCTGATTGTGGGGCCTGGAATTCATTTCTTGAAATAGTGCACTCTGCCTTTGGGTCAAAAACAAAAGAAGAGAAATTGAGAAAAGTGAAACCACAGCGATTGTCAGAAGTATCTTATGAAATAAAAAAGAGGATCTCTACAGGGCTTGAGGAGTTTGACCTTGTCTTGGGAGGAGGTCTTGTGAGATCATCGCTTGTTTTAATAGGTGGAGATCCAGGAATGGGAAAATCTACTCTTTTGACACAAACCGCAGGGAATCTTGCACAAAGGGGCTATAAGGTGCTCTATTTCTCTGCAGAGGAATCTGCAGAACAGGTAAAGATGAGGTCAGAAAGACTTGGAGTTTGTGAAGATTTTTACTTCGCCTCAGAAACTGATCTTGAAGTGCTTTTTGAGCTTTGTGATTTAACCTCACCACAGGTCGTTATAGTTGATTCTATCCAGACTGTATATCTTTCGGAGTTAAACTCTTCGCCAGGGAGTGTCTCACAGGTCAGGGAATGTGCAAATCGATTGCTTCGTCTTGCAAAGGAGAGAGAGAGCGTTGTATTTCTTGTTGGGCACATCACTAAAGAAGGTCTAATAGCAGGTCCCAAAGTTCTTGAACATCTCGTGGATGTAGTCCTCTATCTGGAAGGGGAGAAAGAGACAGGATTTAGAATTTTAAGAGCGATTAAGAATAGATTTGGAGCCTCAAATGAAATTGGCGTTTTTGTTATGACCGAGAGGGGGCTTATTTCTCAAGGTCAATATGAGGAGTTTTTTCTCTCAGGATACGGGGCGGTTTTTTGTCTTCTTGAGGGTTCTCGTCCACTTCTTATTGAAGTTCAAGCTCTTGTTACACGCAGTTTTCTTGCTGTTCCAAGGAGACAGGCTGTTGGTCTTGATCCCGTAAGATTAAGTCTTCTTTGTGCGATTCTGGAGAAGAGATTTGGCTTTAATTTTGGAGATAAAGACGTCTTTGTGAAAGTTGCAGGGGGACTAAGAGTGCAAGATCCTGGAGTAGATACTGCTCTTGCGGTCTCTATTGTAGGTAGTCTCATGGAAAGGGACTTGCCTGAAAAGACAGTGTTTATTGGTGAGGTTGGGCTTGCAGGAGAATTAAGACCTGTTAGGGACATCATTTTGAGACTTAAAGAGGCAGAAAAAAAAGGCTTTAAGCAGGCTTTTATTCCAGAAGTGCCTGGCTTAAAGAAGGATGAATTTAATCTCAAAGTAATTCAATTTAAAAATCTAAAGGAGCTCCTAAAGGAGCTCTTTGGTATATAGATGACGATAGAAATTCTGCAAACATTTTGGAATGATAGAACCGCACTTAGAGAATTCGTAAAAGCTAATCCTGTCTTAGGAGCCTTGCTTTTTATATTTCTGCAGGCTCTTCAGGTAATAATTGCCCCCCTTCCTGGAGAAGTAACAGGCTTTCTTGCAGGATTTATTTTTGGAGCTCCATTGGGGTTCCTATTGAGTATGATAGGTATACTGTTGGGATCAGTTTTCACATTTCTTGTGATTAGAGGCCTTAGAGATAGATATTTTAGAAAATACAACCAGAATCAACACTATCGAAAACTTAAAAAATATTTCAGAAGATTTGGACTCTTCGGAGTATTTTTTCTCTATCTCTTTCCAGGTTTTCCTAAAGATCTACTAAATTATCTTGTAGCTTTGATGCCAATTTCACTTAGAGCCTTTCTCATTGTTTGCACACTGGGAAGAGCACCAGGAACCTTAGCTCTTGCAATACAAGGAGATGTTGTCTATGAGGGCCATCCCTACAGAATTGTAATTGTTTCTACTGCTTTTCTAATAGCCTTTCTAATTTTTCTTTTCCTAAGAAAGAGATTAGAGGCCTATCTCAACAATACGACTTAGAGGTTTACCATTTAAGTCTTACTTTGACTCCTTTTGAGGCAAGATATTCTTTAATTTCTCTTATTGTGTAAAGCCCGAAATGGACCATGGAAGCAATTAAGGCAGCATCAGCTTTTCCTTGAGTTAGAACTTGATAGAGATGTTCTGGATGACCTCCACCTCCAGAGGCGACAACAGGAATGTTAACTGCTTCCGCAATCATCTGGGTGATGGTAAGTTCATATCCCTCTTTAGTTCCATCAGCATCTATAGAATTCAATACTATTTCTCCAGCCCCTAAATTCTCAGCCTCTTTTGCCCACCAGACCGCATCAATTCCCATAGGTTGTCGTCCACCCTTTATCCAGACTTCGTAACCAGAGGGTATCTTGGAGGACTTTTCGACCTTTTTCACATCCATTCCAAGGACAATACACTGGGAGCCAAAGGCCTTTGCACCTTCGTAAATAAGTTTTGGATTAAGCACAGCAGCGGTATTCATCGATACCTTTTCTGCCCCTGCAAGAAGAACCTCTCTCATATCCTCAACAGATCTTATTCCTCCTCCAACCGCAAAGGGGATAAATATCCTTTCTGCTGTTCTCCTGACTACATCAATCATAATACCTCGGTGCTCTGCACTAGCGGTTATGTCATAAAAGACAATTTCATCTGCACCTTCATGGTAATATTTTTCAGCCATTTCAACAGGATCACCTACTTCAATGTTATTCTTAAACTTAACACCCTTGGTTGTTTTTCCATCTCTTACATCAAGACAAACCACAATCCTTTTACTAAGCATAGATTCAGTCTTTTTCCTTTATCGTATTAGAAAGTTTGTTTTGTTTCCTCAAAAAGCCACTGCTCAAAGGGTTTAAAAACAGGTTCAACTAGAAGTTTCACTATACAGGGGCAGGTGTAACTGTGATTTTCAAGAATTACCTTTTCAACCTCTGAAATCAAGGTCTCTCTGGTTTTTACGATCATAATTGCTTCTTCAGAGCTTTCGATTTTTCCCTTCCACCAATAAAGGGATTGTACTTGGGGATAGATATTTACACAGGCACAAAGTCTTTTTTCAAGTAGAGCGCTTGCTATTTTTTTAGCCTCCTCTATGGAAGAAGTCGTTACATAGAGAAAGACCATTTTGTCTCCCATAGTTCCCTCCGCCATTTGAAGAATTTCATTTTTGGCCTCAATATAAACAACGGTGGGGATAACTTCTTTTCTAAGGAGCTGAGCAAGTATATCGGCCCTACTTGAGGCTCTTTCAATATCATCTTCATGCAAACTATAAGAAACTTCTGCTGCGAGAATTACAGGCTTTTTTTGTCGACTTAATTTGTCCCTCTAATATAAGGTCGATCTCAAAACTCTTCCAAAGAAGAAATAATATTTTTCTCTTGCCTCCCTTTCGAGATCTTTTCCTTTCAATCTTCCCACCTCTCCCTTGAGATAGGACATATCGCTCTTAAGTATAGCAACATATTGTTTAAGAATTGCAACGTCCTGTTTAAGAATTTCCACATCCTTTTCAATTTTAGCTACTCTTTGTATTAATTCTTCAAAGCGCTTTGGCAGTTCAAGAAGTTCGGATGTACGGATATATTAACTGCTTTTGAAAGCTTTTCAAGAAAATTCCTTTGTTAAAGAGTATCGATAGGTCTGAGGGAAGCACCTCGGCTTCCCTCTAAAAAGAAACTTGTTTAATATCTCCACTGAATCTGAGCTCTGAAGAAATGGGCAGTCTTTGCATCCTTAGAATAGAAACTTCCTGGATCAAAGAGCTCATACTGAAGCATACCGTCAATTCTCTTGGTAAAACGGTAGTTCACTATGGAAAGAAAGAGATCTCCTCTGTTTTTCCCACTATTTGAAAACATAAATGAGGGAAGCCCCATTGTTTTCTCATCCGCAAGAAGCTTTTGATAGCTTAAAGTTAGGCTCATTTTATTAGTTGGGTTGAGTCTAAGCCTAACGAGAGGCATTCTAAGATTTGTCCAGTAACCAGGAATAGCACCTCCTTTTTGCATAGTTTCAAGAAGATAAGTATAAATTATGAGTTCGTTCCAGTTAGGATTTCTGGAAAAGATAGGATTAAAGGATTCATCCTTAG
The DNA here is from genome assembly GCA_030550555.1 of Thermodesulfobacteriota bacterium. Lineage (GTDB taxonomy): Bacteria > Desulfobacterota > Thermodesulfobacteria > Thermodesulfobacteriales > Thermodesulfobacteriaceae > Caldimicrobium. Next base: position 1,990 of record JAUQPD010000030.1, on the reverse strand, counting down.
TAGTGCCAGGGTCATCACCTGTGAGATGGACATAACCAATCTCAAGAAGTGGTTTCATGGCAACATTAGGAAAGGTCTTTTCAAAAAATATGTATCCACCCCAAGCTCTGCGATCTATCCCTGTCTCACTATATTCTCCAAATTGATGAACAAGTTCTGCCCTAACCTTGAAATCTTTGTTAATGGAATAGACAAGACGGGCACCAATATTGTGGAGATAATTCTTGGGAACTGTAGCGCTTGAAACAGTAGTAGTTGTAGTTTTCTCTTCTTTCTTGTAAATATAGTAGGGCTCTAGACTGAGGTTGGGGCTAAGTCTGCTTCTTCCGTAGATCCAAAAGGCAATTTCGTTTGAGCCAGTAAGTCTTTTTTTTTCGTTTATGTAGAGTAGACCTCTTCCATCATCATAGGAGGGATAAATACTTGGAAGATAAATGTCTCTATCAGTTTGTCTTACAGCAACAAAGTCTATTGTATGATTTGAGTGGGGATACCATCTTACTCTTAGGGCATTGAAGTAAAAGGTTCTTGACCCATCACCAGGTGTTCCATCAAGTATGAGGAAGCCCTCACCATAGGTATCTGGGCCAAGAAAATCCTGTCTACCAATGCGGAGATCCAAGGGGAGACAGGCTGGCCTTTTAATATCTAAATAGAGATTATCTATGACAATTTCGTCCTGATCAAATTTTCTTTTCTTCCCATCCTTCAGAACCAAGTAGTGGGGCCCCATGTGGTATTTTGGCTCAGTGTTCAGTCTAATCCGTAAAAAGGTCTGATTATTAAACTTGATATCATCCCAAAGCATTGCTCTCAAGCGGAAAAAGGAACGATCTTTATAGGAGTTAGCTGTTTGATTAGTGCCCAGAGTAATTAGGTTATCCCAGAGTTCGTAGCGAAATCTCAAGTGGGCACCTATTTTGTGTTCAATTGCAAGGGCATCAGAAATTAAGAATGCTCCAGCTAAGCAGGAAAGCCCAGCTAAAATAGATCTTCTCATCGGTCACCTCCTTTGGATTTTTCCAATCTTTTCCAATTTTAAATTGTTCCCCAAGAAAGAGCCCTTTAATGTTTCCTTAACATAAATTTGAGAAAATGCAAGGTAAAAATACCCTTTCCTGTGGATGGTTAAAGAGCCTTAATAACACTTTTTCTCTTGACTTTGATATGGTTTATGTTATCTAAAGAAATAACATGAAAGGTTTCTTCGTTTTATTTTTCAATTTGATAGGTTTACAGAATTATGAAAATTCAAGGACACTAATTTCCAAGGGCTTAGCTTTTAATATGAGGGAAGGTTTTCGTAAAAATCAAAAAAATAGGGAGGTGAAGGTATGGGATTGAAGAAACAATTAGTGTTAATAACAAGTAGTGTGCTACTACTTTTTGGGCAGGGCTTTGCGGAGAATAATGCTAAGAATACCGCCAGAGCATTATTTATGAGCACTGCAGAGAGTAAAGTGTCAGTTCCTACAGAGGCACAAAATAGGGGCTCTCAGGCTCACCAAAAAGTGAGCAATAGACAAAACGTGAAGAGACCTCAACAAGCTGTTGCCTATGGCCTTCAATTTCAAGTTTTTTTAGTTAGAGATGATAAAGAGATTCCAGTTAATCCAGCTCGTCACATATTTCGTGAGGGAGACCGTTTCAAAGTGCAGATCACTACTAATACTCCAGGTATAATTATGGTAGCAAACAGAGACCCACTTGGCAAAGAGACCTTTCTTGGGAGTTGGCCAATAGAGAGGGCCTTCAGCAAAGTTATGATTCCTGCAGAGGGTTATTTTGAGTTCTATGGGCCTAAGGGAGAGGATTTGCTCTATGTGCTTTTTATTCCCTGCAAGGTTGAGGAAAACACCATTAGTGCCTACAAGAATTATAATGTTTCAAGATCAATTAGAGTTGTGGCTGATGAAACAACGGAAAAAGTTAGAATGAAAGATGATGTGTATACAAAATTACCAGCTTGTAAAATTAGTCCTCAAGAGGA
>JAUQPD010000015.1 GCA_030550555.1 Thermodesulfobacteriota bacterium | reverse complement strand
ATTTGTCCTGCAGAGGCTTCAGCAATCTGCAGAGCAGAGATACCTGTCTGGATATTTCTGTTGCCCTGCTCATAGGCCTTTGCCATAGTGGAGAGCATGTCCGCAATGAACATTCCTGCAGAGTCATCACTTGCATTGATGATCCTCATTCCTGTTGAGAGCCTAAGAAGGCTCTTCTGCATAGCCCTCTCGTTTCTCAAGAGGGCTGTGTGAGTTTGAGCTGCTGAGGGGTTGAAATTAATTTTGACCGCCATGGCCACACCTCCTACAGTTTATTTTTTCTTTTTCTATACCTCTTATCGGCTTTTTCTTATCTTTCTTTAATCCTTTTCCTAATCCCTTTACTTTCCTCATCTCTTCCCCCACTTTCTATAAATTATATTCGGAGTTTTGAGGCAAAACTTTAGCCCCCTTTCTGCATCATTCTCCCTGGACAGGGCTCTTCCCTAAACTAAAATAGACAGAACTTACAACTCTCAACCTTTTTGTCTTTATGAAGCTACTCAAAATTTTCTTATTTTTGTCACTTATTAGACTATTTGGATACGTATTCGTATATCCTCTTCTCTTACCAATTGGTACTTACTAAATCAGATCTCTCCCTATTTGATTAAGGCTGTCTTCATTGCAGAGGATGATAAGTTTTTTCGACATGAAGGCTTTGAACTTTGAGGCTCTAAAAAGGGCTATAGAAAAGAATATTCAAGCAGGAAGAATCAAATATGGTGGTAGCACAATAACGCAACAGACCGCAAAAAATCTTTTCTTAAGTCCCTCAAGAAATCCTATTAGAAAAATTTAAGAGGCAATACTCACTTGTCGCCTTGAAAAGACACTAAGCAAAAAGAGAATCTTAGAGATATACTTAAAATTGCAGAATGGGGTGAAGGAATTTTTGGGATTGAGTCTACATCAAGACACTATTTTCGTAAACCCGCATCAGCCTTAACACCCTGGGAATCAGCTCTCCTTGCATCAGTTCTCCCAAATTCCTTAAAATATAACCCCCTAAAGCCATCACCCTATGTGGAAAGACGCAAAAACTTATCTACAGCATAATGAAGAAAAGAGGCATAATCAAAGAGGACTATATTAGTTAAAGAGCCAGAAGATGGCAGACTCAAAAGTGCTCACAGGACTACCTACTGAAGAGGGGGAAAAGCGAAAAGAGTAAGGTGACTAACTGCGTTGACAGCGAGACCAATTACCAAGAAGAGAGAGAAGAGCAATTAAAAGAATTCTCTATCTTTGTAAAGTTTTTCAAGCTCCTCTTCTTCCCTTTTTTTTTCCTCAAGATAGAGGTCCCAGTCAACCCTTTTTTCGTAAAGGGCAACCTCAGTCTGAATTAGCTGTCTTTTGAAGTCAGGTCTTGAAAGATATGGTAAGACTGCCTGGAGAAAGTTTTCCCTGATTTTGCGATAGATTTCCTCAACTTCTCCCTCTGGGACAAAGGTTCTCTCCTTGCGATAGCGATAATAGAGATAACCATCACTCTTTGTTAGAAAATGCTCATAATAGACATCACTACTAAAGTCCCCACGAGAGGGAGTCACCGCTATTTGAGCAAGAAATCCAACAAGCCAACGATCACCAGCTATTTTTCTAGAATAATTCCAAATTTCAAGAACTAACCCATTGGGCAATTGTAATTTTTCAACCATTTTTCCCTCCCAAAGTGGTTGATGAGTTTTGCTTGGAGGAAACCACTTATAACCCATAACAGCTTTTAGCTGATAGTTATAACTGGCCTCGCGTCTTAGCCTATAGTATTGACCTCTTTATTGAAAAGTCAAGCTTGAGTGAGAGTTATTTGAGATTTGCTGATTGCAGGGCTAAGAGAGCGAGCAATGTTTGAGGGACATTATTTGGGGAAGTCTGTCCGTTTTGTTAGATAGGGAAGCATGAGAAGGGGTATTAGGGCTACAACAAAGGTGAGAGCAAAAAAGGGGGCATAACCGAGGGTTTTAGCACCAAAGCCACTTAGAGAGCGGGATATTACCAGGGTTATGCTAAATAGGGTTGAGAAAAGGGCGTAGTGACTTGATGTAAAATTGCGATGGCAAAGAGTTGTTAGAAAGGTAACAAAGGCAGAGGTCCCAAGGCCTCCAGTAAAGGACTCAATGAAACTTGCAAGGTAGACCCACTTTTTATCTACAAAGGGCAGGGCAACAAGGGCATAACCCAGATTGGAGAATGCTTGAAGAAGGCCAAGCACAAGGAGACTTTCTTTAAGACCTCTTTTTGAGGTGTAGTATCCACCAATAAGGGCACCAAGGATGGTCAGTATAGAGCCAATGGTTCCTGAGATGAGGCCAATTTCAACTCTGCTAAACCCTCTATCCACCCAAAAAGGATAAATCATGCCACCAAGAAGGGCATCTCCTGCCTTGTAAATAGCAATGAATATGAGTATAAGGGCTATGCCTTTTCTCTGTAGGAGTTCTCTCAAAGGGTTCAAGTAGGTTTCAATGAGGCTCTTTTGAGTTCTTTCAGTGGGATTTAAGGCTATGTATCTACTTGAGAGCACAACAAGGCCTGCTAAGAAGGTGAGAAGCGTTAGGATATGAAAAATAGCCTGAAAATTGAGGTACTCTGAGACCGCTGTGAGGACTCCTCCTGAAAATATCATGGCTACTCTGTAGGCAGAAAGTCTAAAGCCATTTGCCTTGCCAAGCTCCTCTTTGGGCACAAGTTCGATAAGTAGGCCATCAAGAGCGGTGTCATAGAGGGCAGAAAAGAAGGTGAGTAGGGAAAGATAGAGTAGGATTAGTTCAGTTTGGCTTGAAGCTGAGGAGATGAGAAATATACTTAGGGACATTCCTAAAAGGGAAAGCCCCATCCAGGTCTTTTTTCTATGGTATCTGTCAACAAGGGGTGCCCAAAGGGGTTTTAAGCTCCAAAAAATTCCAGCAGAAGAGAGAAGACCAATTTTAATAAGGTCAACTCCTTGAAGGCGAAAAAAGACAGGAAGAAAGGTATAAAAAAAGCCAAGAGGTATTCCTGAAAAGAAATAGAGGAAAACTATCCAGAAATATCTTTTTTTGGGAGACATTTTTTGGATGAGGGTGATTAGTAGAAGGGAAGGGAGGTATAGTAGAGAAGGAGTTCAGAGAGAAACTTGAGGAGAGGATAGAGGGTTTTGCCAAGAATACCGGTTAGTGCAAGAAAGAGGATGATCAGAAAGCCGACCATTTCCAGACGCAGAAAGTCTTCACGAATTGAGGGTGGTAAAAATTTGACAATAACCTTGCTTCCATCAAGAGGGGGAATTGGGAGGAAGTTAAAAATGGCAAGGCCTAGGTTTATTCTGACACCTATATAAGAAATAATTGCCATAGGCTCAGAGATTTTTAGGGCTCCCAGGGATAGGTCACGAGTGTCAAAAAAGTGGTATAGGAAAGCGAAAAGTGTGGCAAGGAGGAGATTGGAAAGGGGCCCTGCAGAGGATGTGATCGCCATATCTCTCCAGGGATTTTTGAAATAATTCGGATTTATAGGTATCGGTTTTGCCCAACCAATTGCCTGAGTGATAATCAAGGTTAGGGTTCCAAAAATGTCAAGATGTTTCAAAGGATTAAGGGTGAGTCTTCCCTCTCTCTTGGGAGTAGGATCGCCGAGAAGATAGGCAGTAAAACCATGGGCAAATTCGTGAATTGTAAGAGCAAGAAGTAGAATTGGAATAAGAAGTATGAGAAACTTAAAATCAAACATTTAGTATCTCAACTGGGCAAACATATGAATACTTTTTAAAATGTTTATAGCCATTTTCACTTGGAAGTCTTCTTCAGGTTGAAGCATAGTTCTTCCGTTTGTTTTTGTTTGTTCAACCTGTGGCAGTTCTATGTCTGGCTGAATGCCTTGTTTGTGAATAGTTATACCACTTGGAGTGTAATACAGAGCGGTAGTTAGCCTAACTGCATGGCCTCCCTCTATTGGAATAACAGTCTGAACTGATCCTTTTCCAAAACTCTTTTCTCCCAGGACAAGCGCCCTCTTGTGGTCTTTGAGAGCACCTGTGACGATCTCAGCAGCAGAAGCTGTCCCTCTATTTATTAGGATTACAATTGGATAGCGGTGTTTTCTGTCTGGTGGATTGGGATGAGCCCTAAATTCCATTTGATTGGTCTTCGATTTTCCTCTAATGGATACAATAGTTCCGTTCTCAAGAAACTCGTCGCTTACTTCAACTGCTGAAGAGAGAAGCCCCCCAGGATTATTTCTCAAGTCAAGCACTATTCCCTTAAGCTGGGTTTCTTTCTCAAGTTGTTTAAGGGCTTGTATTAGTTCATTCAGAGTTTTTTCTTGAAAATGACTTATGCGCACGTAGCCATATCCCTCTTCAATTACTTTGGCCCTGACACTTCTAATGGGTATGACATCCCTTGTAAGGGTAAGTTCAATGATATCCTTTTCTCCTCTAAGAATGGTCAATCTTACCTGGGTGCCCTTTGGACCACGGAGGAGTTTCACAGCTTCAGTAAGTTTCATCCCTTTTGTAGACTTGTCGTCTATTCTTAGTATCTTATCTCCAGGGCGAATACCTGCTCTCCAGGCAGGTGTATCCTCAATAGGAGCAACCACCGTGATGACATCATCCTTGATGGTGATCTCAATTCCAATTCCAGTAAAGGTCCCCTTAGTTTCAATCTCTAGTTCCTTGAATTCCTCAGGCTTCATAAGGGCAGAGTGGGGATCAAGCGAAGAAAGCATACCTTCAATAGCTCCCAAGATTAGGTCTCGTGGATTTATTTCACTTACATAGTTCTCTTCAATAAGTCTGAAGATCTGTGAAAAGAGTTTCAGGGCCCTAAAGGTATCCTCTCTTCTCTCAGTGGATAGGGCCTGATTGAAGAAAAAGAAGAAGGTAGCACAAATTACAAGACCTAAAATTATTTTTCTCTTGCTATCCATAGGAATCACCCTCTTAAATTCTTTAGATCTATTATGAAATAAACCATTCAAATAGAAAAAATCAAGATCATTTTCAGGTGATTTTGGTAGTGACAAGTGGTTAAGTTGTGGTTAAATAAAACTAATGCATAAACTTAAGTCAATTGCGAGCATATTTGTGCTATCCATAATTCTATGTTCCTGTGCTACTCCACCTGGACCCAATTTAGCCTCAAAGGCTCTGTTGATTTATCCTCAAACCTCAACAAAAGGTGAAGTCCTTTCAATTTTGGGACCTCCTGTGCAGATATTCCTGCTTCCAGATGGCAAAGAAGAGTGGTATTACTACTATAGAGTCAGAAATTTCTGGGAGAACATTCCTTATGTAAGAGGAGAAAAGGGGCTTGACTACACGGAGGTGCTCAAAATTACCTTTGAGGGAGAAAGGGTCTTTGAGGTAGTCTACTATACTGTTGAGCATCCTGCTAAGAAGAGGAGATAGTATGAAGGAGGAGCTTCAGGACCTTTATCGCATTGCAAGAGAGCGAATGGTTGAGAACCAGATCAAAGCAAGAGGAATTACAGATGAGCGAGTGCTCCAGGCCATGCGGAAAATCCCAAGGCACCTTTTTGTTGACTCTGCCCTGAGAGATCAAGCCTATGGAGACTATCCCTTACCAATAGGTGAAGGACAAACCATTTCACAACCTTACATAGTTGCCCTAATGACTGAAGCGTTGGAATTGAATGGGCATGAACGTGTCCTGGAAATAGGCACAGGCTCTGGCTATCAGACAGCAATTCTTGCTGAACTTGCTCTCTGGGTCTATACCATTGAGAGATATGCCTTTCTTCAAGAAAGAGCAAAAAAAATCCTCTTTGAATTAGGTTATCGTAATATATCCTTTAAAATAGGAGATGGAACACTTGGTTGGCAGGAGGCGTCTCCCTTTGATGCTATCATAGTGACAGCAGGAGCACCTCAAATACCGCCCCCTCTTATTGAACAGCTTGCAGAGGGTGGAAGAATTGTTATTCCCGTTGGCGACGAATTTTCACAAATACTTGTTAAAGGAGTCAAAAGAGGCGGAGTTCTCCATACAAAAAATTTAGAACCTGTAAGATTCGTAAAACTTATCGGTATGTATGGCTTCAAAGAGTAAAATTCTTAACGGAGAAATTGTCGCAAAACTTGCATTATAAATTCTCAATTGAGAACTCTACAGGCCTGAATAAGTTAGATAAAAGTAAAATGTTAAAAAATTTCGTTACGTCTGGGAGTTAGTATTAATTTTTGAGAAAATTTGTAGTTTCTTTTTCTGGACAAATTCAATTAACCTTTGCAATTCCTCTTCAGAGAGGGGTCTAATTTCTCCTGGTTTTAAGTCTCTTAATCCTATTGGGCCAAAGGCAACTCTTACGAGTCTTTCAACTCTACTTCCTAGGTGACTTACCATTTTCCTAATTTCTCTCTTGACACCCTCTTTGATTTCTACCTCGTAGACATAACCTTCTTTACTTCTTCTCAAAAAGGTAAATTTGACCGGTTTTACTGTCCGTCCATCAATAGTCAAACCCTTTTTGAGAAGAGTTTGAAGTTTTTCTTGAGGTATATCGGGTTTGACCCAGACATGATAGATCCGTGAGATTTTAAATCGCGGATGCAGTAATACATTTGCCAGATCCCCGTCATTTGTCAGAAGTAGTAGGCCTTCGCTTTCCTTATCAAGTCTCCCCACAGGAAATACACGGTAGGGAACTTTTTCTAAAAAAACTCTAATAGTCTTTCTGTGATGTGGATCATATAGAGAGGTGAGATACCCTCTTGGTTTGTAGAATAGATAATATACCTTTGGTGGGACCTTTAATTCCTTTCCATCAAAAAAGACACGATCTCTTTCGGGATTAACCTTTCGGGAGAGATCTGTTACAACCTCTCCATTTATGGTAATTCTTCCGCTGAGAATGAGCTCTTTATTTTTTCTTCTAGAGCCTAGACCACAAAGGGCAAGAAATTTGGAAAGGCGGATCTCAGTATAGAGGGACCTCCTCTGCAAGTCTTGGAATGTAGATTTTTTCCTCTCCATAACTCTTCCCTATGATGGTTTTAAAGATTGACATCTTTTCAAGTTCTCCATGAACAAGAAAAATAGTCTCAGGGTTTTTAATTTTATACAACCACTCAAGAAGTTCCTTTTGTCCTGCATGTGAGGAAAAACCATTAATGGTATAAATTTTTGATCTTACAGGAATTTCTTCTCCAAATAGGTGAATTGTCTCCGCACCATCAATAATTTTTCTCCCAAGGGTGCCCTTTGGCTGAAAACCAACAAAGACAAGACTACATTCCTCTCTCCAAATATTATTCTTGAGATGATGGAGGATCCTTCCTCCAGTAAGAGTACCGTTGCCAGCAATGATTATAGCATAGGACCTTATCTGATTTATTGCCTTTGACTCTTCTACATCTTCAGTTAAGTAGAGATAGGGAAAGCTGAAGGGATCCTTTTCTTTTAAAAGTTGTAGAGCCTCCTCATCGTAAAACTCTGGATTGTCCTTGAAAATCTTGGTTGCCTTTATAGAGAGGGGACTATCAAGAAAGACATGGCAGGGGGGTAGAAGACCTTTTTCGTAGAACTCCCTTAACACAAAAAGTATCTCCTGTGCACGCTCAAGGGCAAAGGTGGGAATAAGGACATTTCCGCCACTTTTAAAGGTATCCAAAATGGCTTGAAGTAGTTCTCCCTTTGATTCGTCAAAAGTCTTGTGATTCCTATCTGCGTAGGTTGTCTCTATAAGGACAAAATCACAGTCATCAGGAGGTAGTGTAAAATCCCTAACAATTGGTTTGTTTTTGTTTCCTAAATCACCAGAAAAGATAATTTTTTTCTTTGCCTTTAAATCCTCTATTACCACATAGGCAGAGCCTAAGATGTGACCAGCATCGTAAAAAGTTATTTTAATGTCTTTTTGAAGATAGAAGGGAACTTCATAAGGGAGCTCCACCTGAAAATACTTAAAGCTTTCCACGACATCATACTCATCGTAGAGAGGTGGTTTTGGAAGATCAAGCCCCTTTCTAAGGGATTTTCGATAGAGAGTTTTATAATGCTCCCGCATTACTTTTGCTGAATCAAGGAGCATGATTTTGGCAATTTGAAGAGTTGGCTTTGTCCCAATTATCTTTCCCCTAAAGCCCTCTTTGACTAGGCAAGGAATCCGTCCACAGTGATCCACATGGGCATGGGTCAAAATGAGGTAGGAAATGTCTCTGAGTTTACATGGATAGGGTAGATAGTTATTCTCTGCTTCTACGCCTTGAAAAAGCCCACAGTCTATGAGAATATTTACATCTCTAATCTTCAGCAAAAAGGAGCTTCCAGTTACTCCCTGCGATGCTCCATAAAAGGAAATACTTGCTTCCATAGTCTGCCTCGCAATTACCTTAAGGTCACCGCAAGAACTTGTTTTAACGTTGTTTCTCCCCAGAGGACTTTTATGATACCATCCTGTTTGAGGGTCTGAAATCCCTTACTTAGGGCGACTTTTCGAATTTCCTGGGCAGGTGCACCATTAATAATTAGCTCCTTTATCTCATCATCAGGAATGAGAATTTCGTGTATAGCAATCCTTCCCTTGTATCCCGTATAATTACATTCTTCACAGCCAACTGGTTGAAAAAACTTTCCCTCCCTTATCATTTCTTCAGTTAGTGGTTTGGTTGGATGTTCTCCATATTCTCTTAGGAGTCTTTGGATTTCCTCAGGTTGAGGAGTATAGGGTTTTTTACATCTCTTACAGAGCCTTTTGGCAAGTCTTTGAGCAATGATGCCAAGTAAAGAGTCTGCAAAATTAAAAGGGTCAACTCCCATGCCAAGAAGCCTGGTTATTGTCTCTGGTGCTGAGTTGGTATGAAGGGTGCTTAAGACAAGATGTCCTGTTAGTGAGGCCTCAATTAGAGTGTGAGCAGTCTCCTTGTCTCGTGTTTCACCAATCATGATTATGTCTGGGTCTGCTCTGAGAAAGGCTCTCAAAACCCTTGAAAAGGTAAGCCCAATCTTGGGATTAACCTGAACTTGTCTCAGTCCGTCTTGTACGATCTCAACAGGATCCTCAGCAGTCCAAATCTTTTTTGAAGGTTTGTTGAGATACTTTAAACAGGCATGAAGTGTAGTTGTTTTTCCCGAACCTGTTGGGCCCACGCAAAGGATTAGCCCATAGGGGAGGTCAAGAATCTTTTTCAAAAGCTCATAATTTTCTGGTTGAAGATCCAACTCTTCAAGGGCTCTAAACTCAATTCCACCAAGAATCCTCATCACTACATCTTCATTGTTCTCAATTGTAGGAAGTGTTGCAACTCGAATCTCAAAGGACTTCCCATCCTTAGTTCTAAACTTTATTTTTCCATCTTGGGGAAGTCTCCTCTCTGCAATGTCTAAGTTTGCCATAACTTTAATTCTGGAGATACAGCTCCTCTTCTGGTCCTCAGGAATAATAGCATATTCAAAACACTCTCCATCAACTCTAAATCTCACAAGAAGCCCTCTTTTTCCTGTCAGACTCTCCCAGTGTATATCCGATGCTCTTCGTCTATAAGCCTCCTCTATTATGGCATTTACCAAATTAACTACCGCACTATCAACCAGCTCCTCCTCTTCAGGGGGTGCCTCTTCCGTCTCTGTAATTTCAATCTCACGGTCCTCAAGAGAGAATTCAAAGTATCTCTGAATGGCAAAGATAATGTCCTCTTTAAGAGCCACTGCTAATTGGACCTCTGAAAGTTGAAGAATTCTTTTAACCTTCTCAATCCTCTCACTGTCCTCAGGTTGATAGCAAAAGAGATAGATTTGTCCTTCATACTCGAAGGGAATAGCGAGATTTTCCTCATAGAAATGTCTTTTGATAGAAGTAACCCTAGGCAGACGTTTTAATTTCTTTTGGGATAGAAGAAATCGTATATCGAGAGCAGGAATTTGATAATATCGCTCAAGGGCCTCTAAAATTTCCTCCTTTGGAATTTTAAACTGATCCTGAAGAATTCGTTCTACACTAATGTCTTTTTCCAGACTCTGCAAATATATTTTTTGGAGCTCATCAAAATTAAGTTCTCTGTATTTCTCTAAAAGAAATTTATAGCGCTCAAGGAAACGGAAAAACCTCACTTTCTCTATGTATTCTCTGTAAGTTTCATTTGGGAAGGCTTTGATAAGGGTTGAGTAAATCCTTAGGGCCTCTGAAATGTGAAGCTCTCTAAGAGCCCTTTCTGCAGAGTATTCAAGAAGAAACCTTCTGGTAGAGGGGGGAAGACTCTTATCATGTGACAACTCAAGTAGATGATAGTTTAGAATAGAAATTGGAATCTCTTTCTCTAAAGAATGGAGAAAGCCCCTGAGTTCCTCAATAGCATCAGGATGCTGTTTGACATAATTTATAAAAGTCTTCAGCCTATCCATATCGTTCTAAGAGGTTTATTTTAGTTTAACTTCTGTATTAGGGCAACATAAAATCCAACTGCCTTTGTTTGATGGCTGTAAAAGCGTTTTGTCTTCTGTAAATCTGGATGAAAGGGCTTACCCTGCCACTCAGTCAGGCCTTCCTGATAAGGCAGAGGTGGGGTCCAGTCCAGTATAACTCCTGCTCTCTTTCTCAGGAGATAATCTACTACTGCCTCGTTTTCTTCAGGATTGATTGTGCAGGTGCTATATACAATGTAGCCTCCATTTTTTACAAGATCATAGGCTCTCACGAGAAGTCCCTTCTGAATTGAAGGCAGGTTACTTCTTCCAGAACCCTTTTGGTAAAGAAGTTCTCCCTCAAGTCCCACTCTGTATCTTCCCTCACCAGAACAGGGTGCATCGACAAGAACTTTATCAAATTCGATTCCAAAGGGAAATTGCTCACCTCTATAGTGAGTTATTATGGCTGAAGCTACACCAAGACGTTTCAAATTGGCAGAGAGAGCAGTAAGTCTGTCTATTCTCTTGTCATTAGCTACTATAAGAGCCCGATCCTCAGTGACCATTGCCATTAGAGCAGTCTTTCCACCAGGTGCAGAACAGAGATCCAAAATAAGCTCTCCAGGTTGTGGATTTAGAGCTATCACAGGCAACGCACTAGAGAGAGTCATTGAATGAATCAAACCAAGCCCATATTCCTCAATGTTACCAAGAGAGACCTCCTCATTATTAATTACTCGGTAAAAACCTTCAACTTCAATAACTCTTTCCGCAATCACTCCTTTCTTCTCAAGAATGCTAAGGAGGTCTGGGACTTGCGCAGGAGGAACTTTTAAATTATTGACTCTGAAGTACTGTTGATGTGGTGTTTTAAGATGCGAGATAAATTCTTCAAAATTTGGAATAATATTTTGATATACTGAAAAATATTCAAGATAATTAAAGGGCCTGGTTTGAGGTCCCATTCAAGAGGATATTTTTTAGATCCTGATGATTTTTTACTATGAGATCTGCGAGAGAGAGGTGTTCCTCTCCGAGGGTAGTTGTTATAGCTATGCAATATAAATTAGCTCTTTTTGCTGAAAGAATGCCAGCTGGAGCATTCTCAACAACAGCAGTTTCCTCTTGAGTTGCCTTGAGGAGTTCTTTTGCCTTTAGATAGGGGTCAGGGTGAGGTTTTCTCTTTTGCACCTTATCTCCAGTGATTATAACGTCAAAAAATTCCTGAAGTGTGTGGGGAAAGACTACCGAGAATATCTCCTCACTTGAAGAGGTGACCAGGGCAAGTCTTTTACCATCTTTCTTCAAGGCTTGCAGAAGGTCTGGGACCTCGGGAAAGGGTCTAACGAATTGGGCAAATCTTTCCTTAAAGATCTGCTTCTGGAGTTTATAGGCTTTTTCAAAAAAGTCCCTTGTGGGAGTTATTCCACGGGAAGTAAAGAGTCCTAAAGCTGTATCAAGTTCTATTGCACCTTCGTGTAGATAAATCTCCTCTTCGGTAAATTCAAGCCCCAACTCTCTAAAGGCATGAATCCATGCCTGGGCATGAAATTTCATTGAGTCAAGAATGACTCCATCCATATCAAAAAAAAGGCAATTTTTCGTCATAATAGACTACATCCTAAAGGCTATCTCGCGTAAGATCTCTTTTAAGAGATAGATGAGAAATATAACCACAATGGGACTAAGGTCAAGACCATATATTGGGGGAATTATACGTCTTGCAGGTGCTAATATGGGCTCAGTTGCCCTATGGAGGAATCTAACAACAGGATGATAGGGATAGGGATTAACCCAGGAGATTATTGCCCTTGCAATAATCAACCAAACATAAATTGTTAAAAGGAGATCTAACACTTGAATAAAAGCCCGAATAAGAATTGAGTCCATCATGCCTTACCGAAGGGACAAATGGGATATCTGCACTCAGCACAAGTGTAACAGTAGCCACCGTGTCCAAGGCTTGCAATATCTTCTCGCTTGAGTTTTTCACCTGCAACTACACGCGGAAGCACAATGTCAAGAACAGTTACTTTAAAATACATAGCACAAGCGGGGACACCAAGAATGGTCCGATCCCCAAGGGATGCATAGAGGAACATATTCCCAGGAAGAACAGGGGCCCCATAAAGATATATCTCAGGATTGAGCTCTCTAATTGCAACTTTTGTCACATCATCGGGATCAACAGACATACCACCTGTCACTAAAATCAGTTCGCACCCTTTGTCCAAAAGCTTTTTTACATTTTCCTTGATAAAATCTCTATCATCTGGGGCAAAGAGAGGACCCTCAACTTCTAATCCAAAGGCCTCAAGTTTGGGAATCATTCGCGGAGCAAAGGCATCTTCAATTCTTCCATAAAAAACTTCAGAACCGGTAATGACTAATCCTGCCTTGTTGATTGTTCGGGGAATGATTCTCAAAATCTTATGGGGTCTTTGGGCACAGATCCTCTCAACTTCTTCAATAAGAGACTTTTTAACTACAAGAGGAATTACCCTAGTTCCAGCGATAAATTCATTAGATTTTACCCAGATGTTCCCATGCTTAGTTGTAAGACTCACCTCACCAAGCATATTTATTTCAAAAAGCCCCTCTTTGTCTATCTTTAGAAGCCCCTCATAGCTTGCTTGAAAATTGATTTTACCCTCTCGGACCTCAGAAGACCACTTTACTCCTTCTCCTGCAACTGCCTGTGCAATCCTAATTGCTGCATCGTCCTCATGAAGTTCATCCTTTTCAAGCTCAAGGACATATATGTGATATTTACCAAGGTCTTTGAGTTTAGGAATATCCTCCTCCCTAATGATGTGTCCCTTCTTGAAACGAGCACCCTTAAATTGCCCAGGAACAATCTCTGTTTGATCGTGAGCAAGAACCATGCCAACCGCTTCTTCAACAGGAACAACCTTAGCCTTCATTTTTCACCTCTTTTTTCTTTTCTTTTTTCTCGTAAGCATCTATTATTTTTTGAACAATTGGATGCCTTACAACATCTTTCTTGGTAAAATAGACAAAGGTTATTCCCTCTATTCCTTCCAGGATTTCCATTGCTTCAATAAGCCCTGATTTCTTTGGATCTGGAAGATCAATCTGAGTAATGTCTCCAGTAATTACTGCTCTTGAGCCCTGGCCAATTCTAGTAAGAAACATTTTCATCTGTTCAGTCGTAGTATTCTGAGCCTCATCAAGGATAATGAAGGATTCATTGAGAGTTCTACCTCTCATAAAGGCAAGGGGTGCAACTTCAATAATTCCTTTTTGGAAAAGCTTCACTACTCTATCAAAAGAGAGCATATCATAGAGAGCATCATATAGAGGTCTTAAATAGGGGTTAACCTTTTCTACAAGATCACCAGGGAGAAATCCCAATTTTTCTCCTGCCTCTACAGCAGGCCTAACAAGGATGATACGATTTACTTCTCCTCTCATCAGAAAAGATACAGCCATAGCTACTGCAAGATAGGTCTTCCCTGTTCCAGCAGGGCCAATTCCAAAGACAATTTCAGACTTTCTTATTGCCTCAACATATTTTTTCTGAGTAATACCCTTCGGAGCTATGGTTTTTCGTCCTGAGGTGATCAAAATTGTATCTAGGAAAATATCCTTGAGATTGGCT
The DNA here is from genome assembly GCA_030550555.1 of Thermodesulfobacteriota bacterium. Lineage (GTDB taxonomy): Bacteria > Desulfobacterota > Thermodesulfobacteria > Thermodesulfobacteriales > Thermodesulfobacteriaceae > Caldimicrobium. The sequence continues at coordinate 1,045 of JAUQPD010000015.1, read as the reverse complement.
CTGGGATTTTCAAGAAGGACTCTTGAAGCATATTCTACATCAGTTGGATATAGGTTGTAGCCCGATTTCAACAGCCCATATAGTTCCTCTAGAGCTCTCTCAGTAAGCTCCAAATCCTCTGGCTCGCCCGAGATGACCACATGATTCCCTCGAAGAATCAACTTCACCTTAAAGGCATCCTCAAGGATCTTAAAATGAGCCCCCCTCTCACCATAGAGAGCCCGAATCATGGGATAATCTTCAAAAATTAATTCTTTACTCTTTGTAGTTTCTACACCTACCATACCTCTCTACAACCCCTTCTTTTTTGGTTTAATTTTTGGTTTAATAATAGGTTGTTAACAAAAATTTTCAAGATTTATATTTTTAAACCTTAACTGCTGAGATTACTACAAAGCCTCCTTCACCATATCCCTCTTTTACAGGTTCATTCTGCTCAATTTCAGAGAGATTTCTAAAAAGGGTTTGTGTAATTAGATCTATCTCAAATCCCTGTTCAGAGAGGAGATCTAAAACCTCTCCCGTTGAATAAAAAGTAGCTGATTGATAGAATTTATTTTGTTCTTTCTTTCTCAAATAGAGCTTGCCAAGAAAGCTTTCTCTATCCACAAATCCAGTTATGAGTTTTCCACCAGGCCTTAGAATCCTCCTTATTTCGCTTAGAGCCTCTTTGGGTGATTGTAAAAAACAGATTGTAACTACAAGTAGGACCCATTCAAAGAGAGAGTCTTTAAAGGGAAGTGTCTCAGCACAACCTCTTATAACCTTTAGGCCTCTCTTTTTGGCGATAAGAAGCATAGCCTGTGAAGGATCTAGGCCATAATCTACACCAAGTGGCTGTGCAAAGCGTCCGGTTCCTACTCCGACTTCAAGAGACGGACCATGAAAAGGAATATGGGGCTCAATTGCCCTTAACTCAGCCAAATAGACATAATGATTTCTTTCATACCAGAGGTCATACTCCTCAGAAAACTGCTCGAATACCGTAGAGACCTTCATTCTAACTGTTTGAAGATACTTTTTTACTTATTCATTGTCAAGAGCA
>JAUQPD010000026.1 GCA_030550555.1 Thermodesulfobacteriota bacterium | reverse complement strand
ATTCAGAGGGAAAAGGAACTCACAAAGATTTCTCTATTAGAGAGGATTTTGAGGGTGGAAGAGGAGCTTAAGAGTTTACGAGAGCTTCAGGAAAAGCAGTTTGAGGCTATATTGAGAGAGATGAATGTCCGCTTTGAGGCAATGAATGCTCGTTTTGAGGCCCTGCAAAGGGAAATGAACACACGCTTTGAGGCAATGCAAAAGGAAATGAACACACGCTTTGAAGCCATGAATGCTCGTTTTGAGGCACTGCAAAAAGAAATGAACACACGCTTTGAGGCCTTGGAGAAGCGCTTTAATCATATGCAATGGTTTGTTGGAGTTGGTTTTACTATTTTGAGTATACTTATCGGTTTATTAAATTTTATAAAATAGGTTCAATTTATACTTATAAATCCTCTCTCCATTTTTAAATTTCATTAGTTACTATCCTTTTTCTATTTTGCAGGGGAGCTTTGTCCCCTCTTTTTGATAAACTTTTAAGGGTGGCTGACCTTTATAGAACACCCTATAAAAATATAACTTGAAAATCTTTAAGAATTTAATACAATTTTTCTTGTGAGACCTCTTAGAAAAAATAGATTATTCTCAAAATTCACAAAATTTCTCCAAAAAGATGAGAAGTTTTTAATACTTGTTGAAAAAAGAGAATTAGTTAAATTTGAAAGAGAAAAAGGTATCTATCTTGGCTCGGAAAGCAGTTTTAATAAGGTGCGTCCTGCTTTATTAATTGTCTCGGCTAATGATGAACAAATTTATTTTAAACTTTTATTTTTGACAGCAAGTAAAGTTAGCCAAATAGCCATAGACCTCAATTTATGTCCCCAAAAAACAAAGCTCTGCAGTAAATTCCCCTTCTACCCAAGGTCCTATCTCTTTGCTGAGAGAAGACTTGGTTATTTCTGTATAAAGTTGAAGACCATGGAACTCTTGGATAAAGTGCATTATTGTGGGAGATGTGAGAATTTGGAGGATCTTGAGAGGATTCCTTTAGTGGAACTTTAAGATGTCCACTTTAAAGGTAAAAGAATTTTTGCAACTTTTATTTGAAAAGCCTCTTGAAGATGAGAAGAAAGAACTCATAAACATAAAGACTAAACAAATTTTGCAAAAGGCTTTAAAATCCTTTCCCAATCCTTTAGTCTACGACTCCCTAACAAAGCTTTATGGACAAGATTTCATGGAGGACCTTACACAGGAGTTCCTCTTAAAGTTATATCAAAATATACCTAAGCTTATAGAGAAAAAAGATCTCAGCGAAGCTTACTTAGTGAAAAGTGCTAAAAATCTAATCTACTATTTAATGGCCAAAGGAAAAACTCATGTTCAAAAGGAAGGACCTATAATTGAAGATCCCTCTGATGAGGAATTAGATGAACTTTGGAGCCCTGCAAAGGAAATACGCCTAAGCTATGTCAATGACTATCTAAAGAGTTTTATTATTGAGGGAATATGGCTTACCCTTAAAAGAAATCTCACTCCTAAGGATTGGGAAGTTTTATGCTTCTATCTAAAAGAATTATCAGGAAGGGAAATAAAAGGCCTTTCCCAGAGAGAGAAAAATACCTATTATAAACGATGGGAGAGACTTAAACCAAAATTGAGAAATCTCTTTGCCCTTTATTTTGAACATGACCAAGAGGCATACAACTATTGGGAGGAGATTGTGGAAAGAATTAAGTCAGAATTCTGTAATAAAATTGCTTTATGATAAATAGAGAACTACACTTGAGGCAACCTGCAGTGGGTGGATAAGTATTCTCTATTAATGTGTAGAGGTCTCTCTATTTTTTAAGAGTGCCCTATTGACAGGTGAGGCAAATGAAAGAAATTTCCGAACTTTTAGAGAGGGAATTAAAGACAAGCCTTCGGCTTTTGAAAAAAAAACTTAGGCTCAATAAATGTCTTGTCCCCAAGCCTCCAGAGATAGGGGATTTGCGAAGGCTTGAAGCCTGGTCTCCTATTTATCTCCTCCTGGTGGAGGAGTTTCCCTTACATGAAGAGAAACTCTTTAAATGCCTAGTTTTTACTGAAGATATTGAGCTTGGCACTCTTAAAGGAGATACGCCCTTCCTACTCTTAGAGAAAGAAAAGACTATACTTGTCGGGCTCCCTCTGTGGATTTATAGTATGGATGCTCTTTTGCAGGACTATTCAACATGGATAGGAAGCTTCACTTTAGAAAAAATTGAAGAATTCACCCACTTTGCAGAAAAAACCCCTATTCCTGAAACCCCTCAAGGTGAATATATTAAAGCTGTAGCCAAGTTTCTCTCTCCTATAAATACTTCCTCTCTCTTTGAATATTTAGAATCTCTGGAAAAAGAGGCCCCTCAGATTCTTCGTCTTGAAGAAAGGGTCTTTGAGCCCTACAGGGAATATCAGTTTTCCCTTGCAGCCTCTTCCAAACGCATCTTTAAGGGAGAAAACTGGTTAGCCCTCGTAGAGGAAAGTGAGAGCAAAGCAAGGCTCATCCTCTATCTTCCTCAGGATTATCTGGGTAAAAAGATAAAAATAACCTTAGGAGAAAAGGTCCTTTTTGAAGGTGAATTGGAGAGTGACCAGATAATTTTGGAGGATATACCCCTCTTTGTAGATTACTCTTTTCTTGAGGAGGCTTTAAGTGTTCAGATTTGAAGCCTTTGCTGAAGAACATCTCCTTGCCTTTCTGCAGGGGGGCTTGCTTGATACTTATTTTCCTGAACTTCTTAAGCGTTTTTTCCTCTTTAGCCCAAAGGTGCAATATGAAATAATAATCTACCTAAGAGAACGACTTAGGGAGACTATTTCCCCTAAAGTTTTAGCCAAATTTTTATCTCTCAGTAAAGGGGATAGTGAAAAAATTCTTTTCACCCCAGGCCGTCCCTTTAAGATTATTTTAACGGGAAGAGACCTGTCAAAGCCTTCCATTCAAGCCAAAGCTGCAAGAGGTCTGGTTATTCCTGGCACTTCGAGGCTATTTACCAATTTGTCACATCTATCGAGAAAACTCAAAATAGTTAAAGACTATGTAGGGCAGAGTTTTGCCGTGATCTTCGACACATACTTTCAAGGCGATAGCTTCATGCTCCCCTTAGCTGTGGCCTTAAGGTTAGAGGAAGTCCCAAAGGACCTAAGATTTTCGGGGAAAATTAATCAGAGAGGGGATATATTAGAAGTTGGGCATTTGCAGGCTAAAATATCCTTTTGTAAGGAGCATAACCTAAGATTAATTGCTCCCCCAAGGGTGAAAAATATCTCTCAGATTGAGGCTTTCCTCAAGAGGAGAGATTGGGCTATCCCACTATACATAACCTCAGCAGGTAAAGAGGAATATAAAAGTTTCTTAGAGGCTATAACCCCTGAAGTCTCTGAGGACTTGAGAGAATACCTGCAAAATTTAGAGCTCTTTTATGGTTTGACAGAAGAAGACTTCTTTATCTCAACTGGACAGCTCAAAGAGCCAACCCATTGGGTATCAACTTGTCAGGCCTTTCATCAGAGGCTTTATCATATCAACAATACGCTCTCTGGAACAAAACTTTATCACTTAGCTATGCGAGGGCCTGTGGCTTTGAGTTTTGCCTTGGGTGTGCTCTTTTCTCACTTTAATCCCTTTATATTCTATCACTATCAAGCCATAGAAGGAAAAACACATTATTATCCCCTAAAAGTGTTAACTCCTCGAATTCTTAAAGAGAGGATTCAGCACTTGAAAATTATAAAGCATACCCTTGAGAAAAAGGGTGATAACTTGGTAGCTATTTTGAATTTTTCCCATCATGAGCCCACAAGTGATGTAAGAAGGTTTGTTGATAATCATTTGTCAAGAGAACTTGGGGAGATCCCCTCTATGCTTATTGTTGAGACCGAGTGGAAAGGTAATTTACCTTTAGATAAATTTATACCTGTAGCCCAGGAAACGGCAAGCCTTCTTCAAAACCTAAGGGCGGAGTTTTCCTTTAGAAGTTATCACTTCTTCTTTTCTTGCCCTGTAGCCCTTGCCTTTATGGTTGGTCTTGCCTTTGGCCACTACGTGGATGGGAAAATCTATAATTATCAGCGAGAAGGAAGCACCTACGAGGCTGTGCTCGATTTTAGAACCTTAAGAAATATTAGAGAGGAAAATGTCAGGTCTCAATGAAAAGAATAATTTAAAAGATATAAAAACATCTTGGGGAGGGGAGTTAAATGTCAGAGGAAAAGTTTTCTCTTTCCAATCTTAAAACCAGGGCGCATATAGTTTATATCTGTTATCTTGTTGGCCTTATTTTTTGGATACCCCTTCTTGTGGGGATTATATTGGCTTACCTCTCAAGGGACAAGGCAAGGGAGATAGGAGACCCCCTGCTTGAGGATAATTTTACCTGGCAAATTAATAGTTTTTGGGGATATCTTGCTTTCATTGGATTACCTCTCTTGATGGGGCTTATGGGTTTACTCTCTTTCGATTTTGCCTTTCTTGCCTTCTTTGCCTCTTTGGGAGTTATAATTGGCCTAATTGGGCTCATATGGTTTATTTATAGGATTATTAAAGGATGGCTTGCTTTAAGCGAGGGAAAGGCCCTTTACATACAGGATCAAACCGTTTAAAGAGGGAGCAAAATGAGCAACTTAGATAGCCTGCACTTAAAGATAATCCTTGCCGCCCTACTTCACGACCTCGGAAAGGCCTTTCAAAGGGCCTATGCTGGTTATGCAAAAAATGTGGAAAGCAAGCTTTTTTCAGATTTCAGAGAATATGAAAAAAATAACGCCCATCTCTATTTACCTCAACGCAAAGAAGGATTTGGCTACACCCATAAACATGCCCTTTTTACTGCTTATATATTGGAAAAACATCTTTTAAACTATATACCGCAAGAATTTCAGGCCTCTTGCTCTGATGCTGATTCTTTAGTCAATCTTGCTTGCATGCACCACAACCCTCGCTCACCTGAACAGTTAATTATAAGTGAGGCCGATCAATTAAGTAGTGGTTTTGAAAGAAGAGAGCTTGAAGAACAGGAAGAAAAGCCAAGCTCTGAAAGCCCAAGAAATTTTTTTGCTTCTACTATTTTTGAAGACATAAGCCTCACTGGAACATGGGAAAAGAAATCCGATCTCGAGGCAAAAATTTATTATGATCTCTGCAAACTCTCTCCAGAGGCCATCTTTCCAAGAGGACTTCCAGAAATCGTAGAAAAAAACCAGAAGATAGAGGAAGTTGCAAAGAGAAAGTATTTAATCCTTATTAGTGATTTTTTAGAGGCCTTTTCAAAACTATATCATAAAAAAAGCCCTGAGCTTTGGTTGAGTCATCTTGTCTCCTTGCTAATGGAATATTTCTCCCTTATTCCTTCTGCCACCAAGGCAAGAACCTCAAAAGGAGATTTTACTGATCTTTGGAGTGATATTTCCCTCTTTGATCACCTTTATTTTACCGCAAGTCTTGCCTCGGCTCTTTATATGTATCACACAAAAACTAATACCCTTAATGAAAATGAGATAAAAAACAAAGAACAAGAGAAGTTTCTCCTCTTGGAAGGCAATTTTTATGGGATTCAAAAATTTATTTTTTCCGAGGGTGGTTCCACTCGGCGATATGCAGCAAAGATCCTGCGTGGGCGCTCTTTCATGGTCTCTCTTATGAGTGAGCTTTGTGCAGACTATATTTTGAGGAGTTTAGGTCTCAATCAGGTCTCTACCCTCTTCAACACTGCTGGAAAGTTTCTCCTACTACTACCTAATCTCCCAGAAATTAGAGATAAATTACCAGCACTGGAAACAGAAATCAACAAATGGCTTTATGAGAGATTTTATGGAGAGACCTCTATTGGTATAACTTGGATTCCCTTTGCTCCAAGGGCTTTACTCTCTCCCCAAGGTTATGAAAGCTTGATATCCTCCCTTGGCCAAAAGGCAGAGGAAAAGAAATTTCAAAAGTTTGATTTATATGAGTTTGGAGGCTTCCCTGAGGATTATTTTGAACACTTTTCAGGATATAGTATTTGCGACTTATGTATGCGAAGACCTGCAAGTGAAGAGGTTTTCTTTGAGGAAGAGTCAAAGATCAGGATATGCTCTATTTGTGCGGATCAGAAGAGATTAGGAGAGAGCTTAGTTAAAAAGCCCTTTTTAGCTATCTATAATTCCCAAGTGAAACAGACTACTCTTAAAGAGCGCTATTTTTATAGCTATAAAATCTCCTTTCTTGATGAAAAAGAGCTATCCCAATTGAAGACAGACGGGCTCCTTTATTTATGGGACATTCGTCTCCCTTTAGATGCTGGTAAACAGGATGAAAATTTTTATCTTGCCAAGAAGTTTTTAAATGCTTTTGTGCCAAGAGAGGAAAAAGGGGTATTATCCTTTGAGGATCTGGCGAGAAAATCCCTTGAAGATACCCCTAATGGAAAGGTTGGAGCAGTTGCCCTGGGAGTAGTCAAAGCCGATTTAGATAACCTGGGATACATCTTTGCTAAAGGTTTTAGAGAGAGTAAGAGAACCTTTTCCAGGTATCTCACCCTTTCGCGCTTCCTTAATCTCTTTTTTGCCTACTTTTTACCCTATTACTGTGCTAAAAAGCACAAATATATCTACAATGTCTTTGCAGGGGGCGATGATCTCTTTGTAGTTGGACCTTGGAGACAAACTATTACCTTCATCCGTGAGGTTAGAAAGCTCTTTAGAGAGTATACGGCCTTTAACCCAAGTTTTACTATTTCTGCAGGATATCTCTTAACTAAGCCTATTATTCCTGTATCAGAAATTGCCGAAAGGGTGGAAGGCAAGCTCCATAAGGCTAAGAACAACAAAGATGAGGCCTCAGGTAGAACAAAGGATAGTCTTCATATCTTTGGTGAAGCTGTTTTCTGGGAGGAGCTTGATACCTTACTTGGAGAGCTTTACGAGAAACTCAAGTCTTGGCTTAGCGAGGAGCTTTTTACCAAGGTTTTCCTTTTCAAATTAAATGAGCTTACAGAGATGAGAAGACTTGAAAGGGAAATGATGAAAGAGGGAAGGATAAAGCTTGATGGTCTTAGGGCACTACTTTGGAGAAGTAAACTCTATTATTTTGGGGTGAGAAATATTCGTCTGAAATTGCCTAAGGAGGAGCAGGAAAGGAAACTTCAGGAAATTTTAGTTACCTTAACAGATGCTTTGAATAAATATGGGGGAGCCTTTAGGGTCCCCTTATGGCACATACTTTATGAAACAAGGAGGGTTAGCGATGAGTAAGGAAGAAAGGGGAATCAAATTTTGGGAAGATAAGGCAAAAGAATTGGTAAATCCCTTACTTTTTTCAGAGGTAGCTCACAAATATGCGGAAATGATATATCAAGAGGGTAGAAGAAATAGTGGAAAAAACAATATTTCACAGATTAGACGCTTCTATGATGCTATCCTCAACTTGGACAATACCCTTCAGAGCTTGGAAGGTGATATAAATGAGAATTTTAAAAAACTTTTGCCTTATTTGAAAATGCTTAAGCCTCTTGCCTACTACTCTCTCGGTAGACAGCATATAACCGAGCACTTTAAAGATTTTATTGAAACTTGCCTCAATAATGTGCATGATTACAAGGACTTTAAGGTCTTAAAGACCTTTTTTGAGGCCTTTATGGGCTATTACCGCTATTATTCAAGATCATATAGATAACAAACTAATTTGGAGGTAGAGTTATGGCTGTTAGTCCTTTAAAACTAAAAGAAATAAAGGTCATAAGTGGTGAAATTGAGCTTTTAACTGGTTTACACATTGGCTCAGGTAACACGGAAATGCACATAGGTGGAGTAGACAATTTGGTAATTAAGCATCCTTATACTAACGAGCCCTACATACCTGGTTCCTCTATCAAAGGAAAAACTCGTGCTCTTCTTGAGCTTTATTATGGACTTGCCTCTTATTCCTATCAAATTGATAAGAGAGATGGTGGGCTAACTACCCACAAACTCCTTCAGCACTATAGCCAAAACAAGGAAATTGTTGACAAGGCAAAGACGATTTTAAAGCTTTTTGGGCTCTCTGGTGCTGGTTCAGAGGTATTGGAGGAAATAGGTCCCTGTAGGTCAGCTTTTTATGATTGCTTTTTCACCGAGGCCTTTAGAAAAGAACTACGAGAGAGAAATCTTCCCTACACAGAGATTAAGGCAGAAAATAGAATTAACCGCATAACTGGCACGGCGGAGCATCCTCGTTTCACTGAAAGGGTCCCAAGAGGGGCAAAATTTGAGTTTAAGGTGACCTTTAAGGTCCTTGCAGAGGGTGATGAAGCCCTCTTTGAGGAGCTCCTCAAAGGGCTAAAACTGTTAGAACTTGACTATCTTGGAGGCTCTGGATCAAGGGGCTATGGAAGAATTAAGATCCACCTTGCTGATCCTGCCTTGAGAGAGAAATTTGAAAACATCAAGGTTTTCTAACTCTTAGCTTAGGGAGGAACCCTTAGGAGGTCTTGCCTTGAAGATATATCAAATTAACATAAGGCCTTTAACTGGCTTTGGCTCACCTATCAAAGGGGACACCCTTTTTGGTCACCTCTGTTGGCAGATTTATTACGACCCAGGTCTCTTGGGGAAATCTCTTGAAGTGCTCCTTTCAGACTACTCACTTTCTCCCTTTCTCATAGTCTCTTCAGCCTTTCCTGTAATTAAGGGGAAGATATATTTAAAGACCCCCTCTCTCCCTCTGCATTTCTTATTCAATGAAGACAAAGATAAGTTGATAGAAAAAAGAAAGGAACTTAAAGAAAAGAAATATTTTCCCCTGGATTTACCTCTAAACTTTGTGGACAACTCCCCCTTTGAGAAGCTTGAAGACATAATAAGAGTTGACGAACAGGTTAGAGCCTCTATTCATCGCCTAACGAACACAACTGGAGAGGCTCCTTTTACCCCCTACCCGGTAAAAAAAATCTGGTATCTCACTGAACTTGCCCTTTTTTGTGGTCTAAGAGATGGGCTTCCTCTTGAGGGCTTAATTGAGGCTTTAAGAAGAGTTGGGCTCACAGGCTTTGGTAAAGATGCCTCTGTAGGCCTGGGTAAATTTGAGGTCTTATCTTGGAGAGAAATTGATTTTTATGATAAGGTTAAGTCCTTTAATGCCTATTATACCCTTTCCCCCTCTCTTCCTGACTTACCTAAAGGGAAATACAAAAAAATCTACTATGAACCCTTTGTTAGGTTTGGAAGACATGGGGACCAACTGAGTTGCTCACCAAATCCCTTTAAGGCTCCGCTTCTTCTGGCAGAGGAAGGTGCTATTTATGTGCCTCAAGATGCAGATAGAAGACTATTCTTGGGGAGAGCCATCAAGGGACACTCAAGTATAGAGCCAAATACTGTGCATCAAGGCTATTCCTTAGTAATCCCAGTTATAGTGCCTGAGGAGGCCGCAGTATGAATAGCCCCTTTAAAACCTATCATGTAAGATTAACCACCCTCACTCCACTTCATATTGGCACTGGCGAGACCTTTGATTTCACTCAGGTCACCATAGACATCCAAAATAATCTCCTATATACCTTTAACCTCATAGACCTTGTGAATAATCTAAGTCCTACAGAAAGAGAGGAGCTTGAGAGGATTGCCGATACCTCAAGTGCTGAGGCCTTGGTGAAACTCCAAAAATTCTATTGCTACAGAATTTTGCCTAAAATTATCAAGATCTCCCGTAACTGCTATAAAATCCCCTCAGAATTAACCCAAGCCTTTGAGCGGACCCTTAAGCTAACGAGAGAGAGAGACATATACCAGCAATTCAACTCCATAGCCATAAGAAGCCACCTCAAAGATACTTTTACAGGTGATCCCCTCATTCCAGGAAGCTCCCTTAAGGGAGCCTTAAGAACAGGCTACCTTGAAGGATTATACAAAGAAACCTCTAAAATCTCTCCAGAGAAAGTAAAACACATCAAGGGTTTAGTGGATCAAATTTCAAACGAGGGGAGCTATAAGAGCCTGAAAGAAAGAGCCTTTAAGGAACTTGAAAATACCTTACTAAAAAATGGCGAAGAGGATATTAAACTTGACCCCTTTAAAAATCTCAAGGTATCAGACCTTTCACCTAAGGCCAAGGTTGCTAAGGAGATTGTCTTTGCCCTGAATCTAAGGAAACAAAATCCCAGCTCCACAGGGAGACTTAGTGTCCCTATAGAGATTTTGCCTCCAGGAAGTGTCTTTGAGGGCAAGATTAAACTGGTTACTCCCCACGATATAGTTAGCCCAATCAAACTGGAAGAACTAATTAGCTTTAATTCCTCCCATTACAAAGCCATACTTAGGGAAGAAGTAGCCTTGCTCACCCACTTTAAGAAACTCTTTGGAGAACGATTAAGGCCTCACAAAGAAGCCCTTGACCAAAAAAAGGCCCTTTTACTCAAATTAGGGCATCACTCAGGAGCCTCTGCTGTAACTATTGAGGGTTTAAGGAAAATCCTTGTTAAAACCACTGGGGGAAGAAAAATTATTAAGGACTCTGCAACTACTTTTTGGGTAGCCTCATTGAATAAAAGGGACATTTCCCAGGCTGAACCCTTTGGTTGGGTAGTTTTAGAATTTTTGGATCTATGAAAAAGGAAGTAAAACTAACTATTCCTTATAGAATACTCTCCTTTCAGGGTGAGCCAGAGGATGAGCTTTATCTCCCAGCCTTTAAAGGCTCTACCTTTCGTGGAGTTCTTGGGAGAACCCTTCGTCAGGCCCTATGTGCCCTGAAAACCTTTAAAAATTGTCGTGAATGTCCTCTTTACAAGAGTTGTTATTATGCCTATATCTTTGAGACTATACCAGATCCCTCAAAACCTCTCCCCTTTAATTTCCATAAATATCCCTCTATTCCTCACCCCTATGTGCTTGAACCCCCTGAAGAGCAAAAAACCCTTTATCAAAAGGGAGAATCATTTACTTTACAAATACTTCTCTTTGGTAAAGCAACTGAATATGTGCCCCATTTTGTCTTAGCTCTCCAACTTGCTGGTGAACATGGAGTGGGTAAGGGGAATAAAAAATTTAAAATAAGTAACTATGATGTATCTACAGGAGAAATAAGCATCACTGTTGAGGAACCAGTTAAAGAGGATTCACCTCCTGATCAAGAATTAACCTTAGATTTTGCTACTCCCCTTCGTCTTGTCTATCAGGGAAAACTTGTTAAAAGGCTTGAGTTTCATTATTTAATTAGAAACCTCTTACGCCGTGTTACTTCCATTTATTATTTTCATTGTAACCCCCATTTGCCGCAAATACCTGTTGACTTACTCCTAAGTCTTGCCGAAAAGGTAGAAATTAAGGAGGAAAATCTCTACTGGATGGATTGGGAGAGGTATTCATATCGTCAGGGAAGGCGCATGCTTCTTGGAGGCCTTGTGGGAAAGGTAACTTTCGTAGGTCCCTTAGCCCCTTTCTATAGTATACTCAAAGCAGGTGAGCTCCTTCACCTTGGCAAAAATACCTCTTTTGGCTTAGGAAAATATAGAATCCTCACCGAGGTGAGCTTGCCATGAAGCTCATTTATCAAATAGGCAGGCTTGATCCCAACTTTGATAGACTCCTCCAATTTATTATTGGTGATAGCTTTTCTTGTGAGACTTCCCTTTCAGGTTATGCCCTAAAGAGTTATTTTCACTCCCTACAGAGGGCCAGTGCTCTCAAGCTTATTTTTCCTGTAAGCCTTCTTTTCCAAAAGAATGTCTCAGAAAAAAGGAAAGACCTAACTATCGCTCGCACTATTGAAGAGATATTGAAGGACCCTCAGGGATATCTCTCTAATCCCCATGCGTATTTCAAAGAGCATCCCCATCTCCCACTTGCTGAAGACTTTGAAGTTATTCATAGTGTGGGCACATATGAAGGCCTCTCCTTTCTTGCCACTTTAGACCATTTAGTCCTTGAGATCTTTATTAAAATGTGGGAAGATATCTTTGCAGGGAAAGACCTCTCCTCATCCCAACTTCCTCTCCAAGACTTAGAGATTTACCTTGACATTTCAGGTGGACACAATATCTACAACTCAGCCCTCCTTGAAGCTGGAAGACTTTTTCTCACCATCCTAAAACTTATGCTCCTTCATGAAAGAGAGCATCTTCCCAAGGTCTTTATTGCCTTTTCAGAACCCATAACAAATCGCGTGGGCCCTTATCATATCTATAAAGATTATGAACTAAAAGCCCTGGTCTTCTTTTCCATGCCTGAGAGACCTACTCAATACACTCTCAAGAATGCCTTCTCCACAAACATAGTGAAACCCCTTTTTCAGGCCTTTGGCATAGAGGATTCTGAGCTAAAAGCGAGAATTAATGAACTACTCTCTCGAGCATATTTCTTTTACTCAGCCCTGAAAAACAATGTTCCCCTTGTTCTTTATCAATGGGAATATGATGACCTTTCCACTATCTATGAAACCATTAATAAATTTGTTGAGGCTATTAAGAAAAAATTGAGAGAGGATTATGTTAAGCCCATAGATTTTGATCTATCACTTCTTCGCAAATTTTTCCCCATGCTTGCTCTTTATATTGGAATGATAAATTTATTCAGAAAATATGGCATAACCAAGAGAGAAGCTGTAAGCCTAAGTGAGTTAAGCGATACCTTTGCTGATGAGAAGAATAGCCTCTATCATTTTTTAGACCTATCTGCCAACATTCCCTATCTCAGGCATGAACTTAATCGCAATTTTTATTATAATCCTCGTAGCCAATCTTCCAGAGGATTTACCTCAGAGTTTTTACCTCTAAAAATCTATTTGGCTAACCTTCAAGAGGCATCAGGGGAGTCAGCTTTGTCTGAAAGGGGAAAGGTGGAGGAAAATCTTGAAAAAAGGAACTTTTTTGCCCACTGTGGCTTTGAGAGAAATATAACCGAGGTTAAAGGAGAGGGCGAGCAAATACTCTTACGCTATGCAGAATCCTTTGCAAACATAAGGGTCTCCAAAATAATTGAACAATATTTGCTTACCTCATGAAATTGCCTAACTTATGAAAAATCTGGGGCATAAAATTTTCCTAACAGAAGACAAAGTCCCTCCCCTAAATCCAGAAATTGCCTGTATTATTACCTTTAAAAAGGAACATTTAGCCTCAGAACTTGCTTCCTACAGACCTGCTATTTTTATAGATAGCAAAAATGGTTATAGACGAATCTATCATAATTTTCCAATAATGGAAAGAGAGATGAGTAAACAGATCTATCAAACCCTAATGAATCCTTCAACTTTAAGTGATCACTTCTATAGACCTGCTTCCTTTGCTCTAAATTTTTATCACCACAAATTATTTCACTTTTCATCTCCCAAAATATCAAACCTATCGTCACTTATACGTGAGGTAAAGGCTATAATGAAGACAAATTACGCCTATTATAGCATTGCTACATCAATACTTATAAGCCTCTTTTTTAGCAAAGTTGGCCTTCCCTCTGAATATCCCCAAATTTTAGAATTCATCTATGGAACTGACCTTTTTGATGATATATTTTTTCCCATAGCATTCATCTTTACAACCTTTGAATTTACCTCCGATCTCCTTCTTAGTGATAAGATGAAAGACCATCTTTCCATATGTAAAGCCTTTATTTCCTATCTTCTCTGGAGAGGTGCAAAGTGGCAATTGCGAAGACTAATTGAAAGATTTTTCCCTACAGACTTTAGGAGTTCCCTCTATGGATTATCTTGTAGTATATGATATATCTAACTATAAAACTCGTTTAAAAATATCAAGAATGTTACAGAAATATGGATACAGAATTTTATATAGTGCTTTTTATCTCATAGATATCGATTACAAAGTTATTAAATCTTTATATGATGAAATAGAAAATCTAATAGATAAATCAAGCGATAGAGTCTTTTTCTATCCCGTTGATCCTCCAGAGGTATTTAAAGGGTATCCCCTTGAACCTTGGAAAATTTTTATTTTTTAGCTCTTAGTGAAATGAAAAGAACTGTGGTAATTATGAGTGACTATGTAGATATAGGTAAAGAGGCAGACAGATTGAAAATACTCTTAAAGGACAAAAAATCAACACTTCCTCTAACTAATGTTGATGGCATCTTAATTTATGGTAAGGCAACCATATCCTCTGATGCCATATCTTTATGTGCGAAAAATTGTGTTCCCCTTATCTTTTTGAGCAAAATGGGTAACATTAAGGCCCTTGTTGTTGGACCAGATTTGAGCTCTGGACGCAACAGAAGGCTTAAACAGGCCGCCCTCTATTTTAAGAAGAGGCTTGAAGTTGCTAAATACATTGTTAAAAAGAAGATTTTGGAAATTGAGTATGTATTTGACCTCGAACTTGAAAATTTGAAACGGGCTACAGATGCAGTTTCAGATTTTTCTCGCTTACTTGGTATTGAGGGGGTAGCCTCTCGTCAAATGTATACTGCCTTGAATGAGCTTATAGCTGGCTCTGATTTTGTTTTTATTGAGAGAAGTTATAACCCTCCTAAAGATGAGGTCAATGCTGTCTTGAGCTATGTTTATACCCTGGGGTATAATTTGGCTCTTGGCTTAATAACTCTTCAGGGATTTGATCCCTATATATCTTTCTTACATGCCAAACGCGGCGAACATGCTTCCTTTGCTTCAGACCTTGTGGAAGTCATAAGGCCTCATTTAACATATCTTGTGGGAGAGTTAATAAAGGAGAAGAAACTCTTAAAGACTCATTTTGACAAAGAAAAGGAGACCTTTTATCTTAAGAAAACGGCTTTGAATACTATTTTAGAACGGATAGCCTCTGAGAGAGACAATTTAATAGCTCTCTTAAAGGAACTCTTACTTGAAATAGAAAACTTCCCATGAGGCTACCACTATGGCTTTAAGAGTTGTTCTTTATGACTATGAAACTGAAAGAGTAAGAGGCAAGGTAAGAAAAAATTTGAAAAAATTGGGGCTTCATGCCCAGTGGAGTGTTTTTGAAAGTGAAGAGAAATATCAAAAAATAGTTAATGCCTTACTTGAGGAGGGAGAAAATTACAGGGTAGCTGTTTTTAGGGTTCGCCAGGATGGTGACATCTTACGCCTTGGCAAGCCCTGGGAGACTTTTAAATTTGTTTTTTAGAGATAAATTTTGTAGCTGCAGGGCTTCAGCCTGCGAAAATTAATACCTCTTGACTTTTTTAAAAAATGTATTAAAAATAGACTATAAACTATAAAGTGAGCTAATTTAATCTTTTGCTCTTTGAAAATTGAATATAGGTATATTGTAAGCCCGTTAAGGGTGCAAA
>JAUQPD010000051.1 GCA_030550555.1 Thermodesulfobacteriota bacterium | reverse complement strand
TTGTGGGGTAAAGGTTAAGTTAGGATTGGATGGCGTAATACTATAGTTCCACTGGTAACCATTATTTTGATTAAAGGGCACTCCCCCTACCGCAATAATTTCCGCTGAATAGGGTTCATTTTGTTTGCCTATGGGTAAGGAATAGGTAATAATCCTTAAAGGACCCTCATCTCCCCTTTGTTCACCATAACAAACCCTCTGCATAAGCTCATAAACGGTCACCCACTTCACTATGTCATCATAGTCGTCTTTTAAGTTTACATCATCTGGAAAATCATCCGCTTTAGCTCCAGGAAGGTAGACAGTTATAGTTTCGTTAGTAGCATTTACATACCAAACATTGTTAGAACCTTTAAACTTGGTCTGCAAATTATAATTAGGGCCACTGCTTATGATTAAAAAGGCAACATTTGAGATGGTGCGATTTCCATTAGCAGTTTCTACAGTTATATTAAATCCATGAGAAGTGGCATCTGATGGACAGATCACATTAGTCCCGTGAGTAAAATTCTCCCAAACTACATAGCGTAAAGGCTTTCCCCAGGCATCAACTGGGTTACGCACGATGCTGTTAAACTCGTCCTCATTAGGAAGCTTTTTTCTGGCTACCGCAAAACCTAAAACACTTTCCACGGCAGCATCTATTCTTTCCCGAGTATCTTGCACCTTAATCCTCTTAGTTAAAGGACCTATAAGAGAGGCTCCAAGCCCTATAAGAAACCCAATAAGAACAAGAATAATTGCTACCTCAATAAGAGTAAAACCACCCTTACCCTCTTTAAGGGGACTCTTTTTGAGTTTTGGCAATAATTTACTCCTTCGCTTTTGTAGCCAAACTAAATAGGGCTCCAAAATAACTCCTTATGAAACTAAATTTAAAATATTAATAATTAATATCCATAAAAAGTCAAGAGAGTAATGAGGGTGTTCTATAATTGTTTTTAATATTTCCATTTTTTTGGGTCCAAATTATGGAAGAAAGACCAAAAATGGCTCCCTATCGCTTGCTTAACCGTCCCAAAGAGGCTCTCTACAAGATATCTATTCTTCGCATTTCTATTCCTACCTCCATTTTGTATCCAGATTTTCCTTAACGTTTTATCATAATGATTGTTATTTGGAACAACCCTCGAATTTGGCATTGACTTTGGCAGGTAATTGAATATAATCTTTGGGACCGATAAAGATCAAATTGGGGAGGCTCTTATGAAGGCACAGCAGTCAATTGCTGGGAAATTACAGAGGAGTCTAATTATTGGTTCAGCAATCCTCATAACTCTTCTTGCGGTGGCCCTTTATGTTATTCCTAAGTATGTTTTTCATAAAAATCTCTCATTGACTGCTGATAGCATAAAAGCCTCTCTCTATGAGGCTATCAATCTTTATGGGAAAATTCATCTTAGTGAGGCCTTAGCAACTGCAGAAGATCCTCAAGTTAAGGCAATCTATTTAGGATTAAAGAGGGAGGTTGGAGATCTTACCAATTTAAATGAGAAGACAAGGCCAATTTTTGAGAAATATGGAAGGGAATTGAGGAATCATGTAGAACCATGGCTAAAAAGGATCGAAAAGGATACTGGAATCAGACCAAGGCTTCATTTTCATTTGCCAAATGCTCGCTCCTTTGTGCGCACTTGGAGAAAACCTGCTCCAGGGGAAGATGTAAGACTCGATGATTTGTCAGGTTTTAGAGCAACAGTTGTTACTGCTCAAAGAGAGAGAAAAATTGTTCTTGGACTTGAACCAGGAAGAGAAGGAGTACTTTTCAGAGCTATTGTGCCTATTATTGTGGAAAATGAGCTCCTTGGAAGCGTGGAATCAGGAGACCATTTATCTACTTTCGTTGAGCATTTTATAAAAAGCCAGCCTGAGGCAGATCAGTTTTTTATTATGCTTGATAGGAATTTAGAAAAAGTTGTAGAGTTTTATATTAAGGAGGGTAAGGCAAAGGTAACGGAAAAAGGAATTCTCTATGCAAAGTCTGAAAAATTAACAGACGATGAGATTTTAAAAATAAGCAACATAGCTGAAAAGAAAGATATGTTTATTCGATCCTCTATAGGATATGTAAAAGTTCCGATTAAGGCTTACAATGGTGACAATTTAGGGTACATAGTAGTTGGTTTTGATATTAAATCTCAGGTCCTTATATTTAGAACTGCCTTTGGATTCTTAATTCTCACTCTAGTTCTTTTTATGAGCGCTTTTACTTTTGCACTTACACGGAGGATGAAAGGCTGTGTAGCAGAATTGGTTACTACCACCTCAGCTATGGAAAAGCTTGCTCAAGGTGGAGGGGATCTGACATTTAGACTGCCTGTAAAATCTCAAGATGAGATTGGAAAACTTGCAAATTCATTTAATATGTTCATGGAATCCCTTGGAGACATAGTAAGAAGCCTCATTTCAAGGGTTTCAGACCTATTTAGGAGCTCAGACACCCTGGCAAAGGAGACGGAAATCTTAGAACAGATGACCTATGACTTCAAAGAAAAGGCAGACTTTATTGCTCTTTCTTCTACTGAGATACTTTCTAGTATGGAGGAGGTATCGAGGTCCCTGCAAGAACTTTCAAATGCTATTGCAGAGATTGCTGAGAGAGCTCAGGAAAGTGCCAATGTAGTGAAGAAGACAGTTGTTACAGTTGATTCAACTAAGGAGAAGGTTGGATTTCTAAATAAGGCATCAGCAGAGATTGATGAAGTAGTTAACCTTATTAACAGTATAGCTGAGCAGACAAATCTCCTTGCTCTAAATGCCTCTATTGAAGCAGCAAGGGCAGGTGAAGCAGGAAAAGGCTTTGCGGTGGTAGCAAATGAGGTTAAAGAACTTGCAAGACAAACCCAGGAGGCAACGAGAAATATTGCAGAGAAGATTAGGCTTCTTCAGACAAGTAGCCAAGAGGTTGCTTCTGGTGTAGATGAAGTAGTGCAGTTGATAAAGACAGTTGAGGATGCCTCTGCAAGTATAGCAAGTGCAGTTGAAGAACAGACAATAGTAGTTAATAGTGTCTCTGAGCACGTCCTTGGAGTAAAGGACAAAGTTATGATAAATGAAGAGCAGGCAAATGCAATCAAAAGGACCTCTGATGAATTAGGAAATCTCTCTCAGAAATTGAGAGAAATTGGTGAGGAGATCAAAAAAGTAGCTCTCGAAATTAAAGGTATAACCGACCAGTTCAAAGTATAAACTTTAAAATCAGTGACAATCCTCCAAGAGGGCTGATACTTCAGCCCTCTTCTTTCTAATTATGAATTTTTAGATTTATTTTAAAAATAAAATTTCAACTTTTTTTATCTTTTAAATTAATTTAGCTTAATTCTATTTGACTTTCTGTAGGTATTTGTTAACTACAATTATTAGTTAAAATATTAAAAGAATAACAATATTAATAATCAACGAAGTAGTTTAAAAAATTTGGAGGTGATATGTCTTGTCAAATGACGTCCTCAAAGATTTCCTTGTAAGTTTTTCTCTATTTATGTATGGATTGATCTTGATCTTGTTACTTGGTATATTTGATCCAATTATTGAAATGATCTTTCTTCGCTTGTTCTAGACAATCTTTCTTGTTTCTTAACCTTGTTTTCATCATGACTTGTTAAAATTCCTTTTTGTGATTAAATTAGTATAGAATTATAGATCTCCCTTGGAGGTAGAGATGAGGGTAGTTTCTTTGTTACTTGTTGCAACAATTGCTCTTATGCTCTGGCTATCAGTTCTTTGGGCATCTCCTATAAATTTTTCCTTTCAGACCTATGATGGAAAACGATATAACCTTTCTGACTTCAGGGGAAGATATGTTTTGGTCAATCTCTTTTCTAGCTATTGTCCTCCCTGTATGGTGGAATTGAAGGTCTTAGAACGTTTAAACAAGACCTGCTCTGACAGAGGGCTCCAAATAATCTCGCTAATGATAGATAGAGAGGGGGCGGTTCTTCTTCCAAGAATAGTCAGATCAAGAGGACTCACCTATCCTGTTGGTCTTGCAACTCAAGAAGTTCTCAGGAACTTTTCAGATTTTAGCATTACACCTACCACCTATCTTCTCGATCCAAATGGAAACAGGATAGAGAAATTTGTGGGATATAAAAGTTATGATGAATTTATTAGGACACTTACAAGATTTGTAAAATGCAATTAAGGTAGGATTTCCACAACTGGCTCTCCCTCAAGTACTTCTCCAATCTGATAAAGACTATAGAGCCCCTTTTCAAAGGCTTTTTCCTCAAGAAGTTTTTTCTTTTCTTTAGGACAAGTAAAGAGCAATCCTCCTGAGGTCTGGGCATCCACAAGAAGGAGGCGTTCGGTCTCACCAACTTTTGGGTGAAATTGAACAACAGACTTACAAAAGTTGAGATTTTCATAGTCACCCTCAGGAATTATACCCATTTCTGCAAATTGATAGGCTTCCTTTAGGAAGGGAACTTTATGGGTGTAGAGAACCAATTTTTTTTGGCTTGCCTGAGCCATTTCCAAGGCATGTCCTATTAGTCCAAAACCAGTTATATCGGTAGCACACTTTAGACCTAACTCTACCAAGAGTTCAGAGGTGGTTCTATTTAGTTGGGTCATTATTTGAACCATCTTATGATATATGGGACTCTTTTCATCAAAGAGCTTTGCCTTAAAGGCAGTTGTTAGTATTCCAATTCCAAGAGGCTTTGAAAGGTATAGGAGGTCGCCTGTTTGGGCTTCTTTGTTTGTTATAATTTTTTCAGGAGGGACTATTCCGACAACAGCAAGTCCATACTTTGGCTGTGGATCATCAACACTGTGCCCTCCAACAAGGAGGGTTTCAGCCTCTTTTAGCTTGCTTAGCCCCCCTTCAAGAATCTTTTTTAAGACTTCCTTTGAAATTCCTTTTTTGGGAAAGGATATCAAATTTAGGGCAAGAAGGGGACTAGCACCTGTGGCATAAATATCTGATAGAGAGTTAGCAACTGCAATCTGTCCAAAGACAAAGGGATCATCGACAACAGGTGTAAGAAAGTCTGCACTAAAAACAAGGGCTATGTCTGGAGTTAGTCGAAAAATGGCTGAATCTGCCCCATATTCAAAGCTCTGCAAAAGGTCAGGATGCTGAGGTAATGGTAGCTCTTTTAAAATCTCCACAAGGAACTCTTGTGGTAGTTTACTTGCTCAGCCAGAGGCAGTGACCATTTGGGTCAGTTTTATTTCTGTGATGAGTTCCTGAGAAGAGCTCGTATTAATTTCTTGCGCACTCACTGGTATCACCTTTTATCTTAGATACCGCATGTTCTATAATTCTAACAAGGGCTGGCATGATCTCACTCAATGCCTTAGGACTTCCTGGTAAGTTTATTATTAGGGTTTCTTTCTTGATGCCTGCAACACCTCTACTTAAGGCAGAAAGCGGTGTTTTAGAGAAACTTATGTATCTAATATATTCTGCAATTCCTGGAACAACTCTATCAATTACTTGTAGTGTTGCCTCAGGGGTTACATCTCTTGGATGAACACCAGTTCCACCAGTTGTTAGGATAAGCTCTGGACTAAGGCTTTCAATCCAACTTTCAAGTTTGTCTTTTATCATTTTCTCTTCATCGGGCAAAATTTCGTAGGAGACTACCTGCCATCCAAGGGATTCAACAAATTCCTTGAGAAAAGCCCCAGATAGATCTTCTCTAAGTCCTTTGCTTCCTTTATCACTAAGAGTGAGGATGCAGACCTTTATCACCGATTGGCCTCATTCTTGTACTGAGATATTATTTTTTCTGCAATTAAAGCTGGCACCTCTTCATAGTGAGAAAGGGAACTACGAAAGTATCCTCTACCTCCTGTGATACCGTGAAGAGTTACCACATACTCAAGGGTTTCTGCCATCGGAGCGTAGGCTTTAATTTTAGTTTGTTTACCACTTTTTTCAATACCTAAGATTCTTCCCCTTCTTGAATTTAGGTCTCCAATTACATCTCCTACTGTATCATCAGGCACATAGATTTCAAGTTCAAGATAAGGTTCAAGAAGCACCGGATTTCCCTGTTCAAGGGCCTTTTTAAAGCAGTGGAAACTTGCGATCTTAAAGGCAAGATCAGAGGAGTCAACCTCATGGGATTTTCCATCATAAAATTGCACCTTAACATCAACTACTGGGAATCCAGCAAGAATACCCTTCTCCATCGCCTCTCTCACGCCTTTCTCCACTGCAGGTACATAATTTCTGGGGACATTCATTCCAGTTAGAGTTTCTTCAAATTCAAAGCCCTTTCCTCTATCCAAGGGGTAAACGTTAAAATGGACCTCTGCAAATTGACCTCTCCCTCCACTCTGCTTCTTGTGCCTATAGATAACCCCATTAACTGGTTTTTTAATAGTTTCTCTATAGGGAACTCTGGGGAGGCTCGCCTTAACCTTGACACCAAATTTTTCTTGCAATTTCTCTATCGTTCTCTCTAAGTGAAGTTTCCCAACTCCAGAGACAAGAAGCTCTCTTGTCTCGTCATCGCGAAAGAAGCGTATGGTAGGATCTTCCTCTTCAAGTTTGTGAATGGCAGAACTAATTTTGTCTTCATCAGCCTTAGAGATAGGATGGAGTGCGAGGGTATACATTTGCTCTGGAAGAGGAGGAGTTGGAATGGCCTCAGGGAGGAGATCTGTTGAGAAGGTGTCACCAGTCTTCAGAGATTCTATCTTTGAGAAGATTATAATTTCCCTCTCCTTGAGCTCTTTAGTAGCTTCGAGGCTATCTCCTTTTGGTGTGAAGATTTGAGTATATTTTTCTTCAGATCCTCTCGATGTAAAAAGGGAGCCCTCAGCTTTGAATGAGCCACTGAATATTCTTCCGTAGGAGAGTTTCCCAGCGTAGGGATCATAAATGGTCTTATAGATGAGGCCATAGTTTGTTGATGAAAGTGTGTAAAATGTGCGTTTGGGAAATATTTCTAACAGCCTCCTTAAAAGAAGACTTAACCCTCTACCAGTTAGAGCAGAACCAAGGAAAATTGGTATAATCCTTCCTTCTTCAAGATTGATTCTTATTCCTTCCAAAATCTCTTCCTTTGTAAGAGTGCCTGTTTCCAGATACTTCTCAATAAAGTCATCTTTTGCCTCTGCAGAGACCTCAAGCAGATTTTCTCTGAGTTTTTTAACTCTATCTTGATGTATTTCTGGATATGGTTCATAGGAAATATTTAAATTTTCTTCCGTGAAGCTTGCCTCTTCCAGGAGGTCTACAAGGATTAATGGTGTTGCGGTATTAAATCCATAGACAAGAGGTACGTGGGGTATCTCCAGGAGATCCTGCAGATCACATATGGTTTGTCCCCAAGAGGACTTTTCAGAATCTATCTTATTTATAAAAACTATAAGGGGGAGACCACAGTCTCTTGCAGTTTGATACAATCTATAGAGATGATACTTAACTGGGGAGGTCGAATCAACAACGAGTATTCCCAAATCGGCAACATTAATAGCCCAGATGACCTCGCCAAAAAAATTTTCTTCTCCTGGGGTATCGAGTAAGTAAAGCTTCTGGCTGTTAAAAACAGTCCCATAAGTAGTTAGATGAAGGGTGGGTCCTCTTTGGATATTTTTTATCTTTTGTTGGGTCAGACTAAGTAGTTTTTCTATCAAAAAGGTCTTACCACTCTCTGTAGGGCCAAGAATAGCAATGACCTTTGCGGACATGATCGACCTCCTAATTTTAAAATTCCTTTAATGTTTTTAAATATAAAAAACTTCAAAAAAAACAAGATTAAATTTGATATGTTTGAAGAACGGTCAGCCTCTATAATGTTTCCATCACGATGTGCTCCCCTCAGAAAGTTTGACAAGGGATATTTTTGTATTATCTTTAGGAGAAAAGTTTGGGTGAAAAGTCTATGAGTATTTCACAATTTAACCAGCAAGATCTTTCCTCTTGGGGAGTCCATATAGACGAAATCCCTCCTGAAGGTCTTACTGTAGATTTCGAGAATTTCTTTGCGGACATTGAGGGTGTAAGGCTTGTTGAGCCTCTGAGAGGCAAAATTAGATTGAAAAAATTGGGATATGAGGTCGAAGCAAAAGGATTCATCAAGGGTAAGCTTGAATTAACTTGTGATAGGTGTCTTGATAGTTTTGAATTTTCCATAGATGAAGAGTTTCAAGTTACTTTACTTCCAAGGAAGAGTTTGAATATAGAAGGTGAGAGGGAGTTAGACTCACAAGAGCTTGAGGTAAGTTTCTATGACGAATCTTTTATCTCTTTTTATAACATTATAATTGAGGAGATTGAGCTTGTTATACCGTTTCGTAAACTGTGTTCGTCTTCTTGTAAGGGGCTTTGTCCTGTCTGTGGAACCAATTTAAATAGAGAGAGTTGTGGTTGTAAAGTGATAAAGAAGCCGTCGCCTTTTGCAGTCCTGAAAGATCTTTTTAAACAAGCGGAAAGTAAAATTGCAAAGGAGGGGTAGGAAATGGCAGTTCCAAAGCGGAAGACTTCAAGGTCAAGAAGGGGGATGAGGAGGGCTCATCAGGCCTTAACTGCACCTTCGGGATCAATATGTCCTAAGTGCAAGGCCTTCAAACTTCCCCACAGAGTTTGTCTTAGTTGTGGTTTTTATAAGGGGAAGGTATTCATAGAGAAAGCCGAAACATAGTTCCTTAGATGTATTCCATAGCTTTGGATGTGATGGGGGGCGATTATGCCCCTACTGCGGTATTAGAAGGGGCAAGGTCTGCTTTACGACAATTTTCCGAGCTCTTTCTCTATCTAATTGGTCCTCAGGAGGTCCTAAAAGGATTTCCAATAAAGGAAAGGGTTAAATTTGTTTTTACTGATGAATACGTAAGAATGGATGAAGCCCCTGGTGAGGCTATAAAGAAAAAGAGAGGGGCTAGCATTTTTCTTGGCCTTGATCTACTTAAAGAGAATAAGGCCAAAGCCTTTGTCTCTGCAGGAAACTCAGGAGCTGTAGTTGCAGGAAGCATCTTTATTCTTGGCAGAATTTCAGGTGTGCGAAGACCTGCAATTGCCACACTTCTACCGACACTTAAGGAACCTATGGTATTAATTGATGCAGGGGCAAATGTGGATTCCAAACCCTACGACCTCTATCAATTTGCGGTCATGGCCTCCTTATTTCTTGAAACCATTTGGGGAAGACCAAATCCTAAGGTTGCCCTTCTCTCTATTGGAGAAGAAACTGGGAAGGGTAATCAACTTGTTCGAGAGGCCTATAAACTACTATCAAGCTCTAATCTCAATTTCTGTGGTAACATTGAAGGAAGAGATATGTATCGTGGAGATGTAGATATTGTTGTTTGTGATGGTTTTATTGGTAATATCTGTCTCAAATTATCTGAGGGACTTGCGGAAAATATTTTAGAAATGCTCAAAAATGAAGTCAAAAAGTCCTATCTCTACATTCTTGGGATGTATCTTTCAAAAGGTGCTATAAAGGCTTTTAAGAAGAGAACTGACTGGCGAGAATATGGAGGTGCTCCCCTCTTAGGGGTCAAGGGAAATGTTATCATTTCTCATGGAAAGTCCGATGCCCATGCTATTAAGAATGCCATAAGACAGGCTCTCTATTTTGCTAAGATAGATCTTGCTTCACAGCTTGGAAGGGCAATAGAGGAGCATAAGATTGAGGAGGATGACCTTGAGAGCTAAGTTTTCTGGAAGGATTATAGGCTGTGGAATGAGCGTTCCTGAGAAAGTATTGACCAATTTTGATCTAGAGAAGATTGTGGAGACAAGCGATGAATGGATAACTGAAAGGACAGGCATCAAGGAAAGACACATCTTAAGGGACGATGAGGTTATTAGCACCTTTGCAATTGAAGCTTCAAAAGAGGCTCTAAATGAAGCTAACCTCCAACCTGAAGATATCAATTTAATAATCACCGCAACACTTACTCCTGATTTCCTTATGCCCTCTTTGGCAATTCTAATTCAAAATGGTATTGGTGCGGGCAGAGCAGGAGCCTTTGATCTTTCTGCTACTTGTTCTGGTTTTCTCTATGCTCTAATCCTCGCAGATCAAATTGTTAAGAATAACCCAGACTGGCATATACTGGTTGTCGGTGCTGAGGCCCTTTCAAGGAAAACTAATTGGGAAGATAGGACAACCTGTGTCCTTTTCGGAGATGGAGCAGGGGCAGTAGTAGTTGGAGGAGATCCCTCTGGTGAAAAGGGAGTTATAGACTTTATCTTGGGGGCAGATGGTTCAAATTGGCAATTACTCACCCTAAAGGGAGGAGGGTCAGCTTATTTCCCTTTTGACGAAAGATTGCCTAAGGACGAGCATTATATCAAAATGCAGGGAAGAGAGGTCTTCAAGATAGCCACAAGAATGATGGAAAAAATTGCTCTTGAGCTCCTTGAGAGAAACGGACTAAAGGCAAACGATCTCTCACTCGTTATACCCCATCAGGCAAATTTGAGGATAATAGAATATCTTAGAGAACGGCTTGACCTTCCGAAAGAGAAGGTCTTTGTCAATATCGATAGATACGGGAATACCTCTGCAGCAAGTATCCCAATCGCCCTTTATGAAGCAAGAAAACAAGGTAGAATCAAAGATGGAGACCTCCTACTCCTTGTGGCCTTTGGTGGAGGATTCACCTTTGCAGGCCTTCTGATGAGATGGTAGCCCTCTATGGTTAAAAAAGAGTTAGAAGATATCCTCGTAAAGATCCTTGCTAAACTTATTTTTAAAGGGATAAAAATGGGAAAGAAAATTTTTGCATTTATATTTTTAATATTAATATTTATAATTTTGCTTTTCATAGGTTTTCTTGGGCTATTACTCTATCTTGTAATCCAGGTTATAGATTGGGTGTGGGATAGTATTCTCCAGCTCATTCGGGCCCAAACTCTAACGTGAAGAGGGCTCTCCTCTATAGAAGAGGAGGACTCGGGGATACTCTGCTAACTTTACCAGTTGCAGAGGTTTTAAGTAGAGAAGGATATAAAGTATGTTTCATAGCAAATAGCGACTATATTCCGCTTATAACAGAGACAGAATGGGTAGATGAGGCCTATAGCGCCGAATATCTATCCTATTTCATAGACAGACCTTTTGATCAGAAGATTGTTATAAGCAAGGGAGGAACTCTTGATCCCTTTCCAAAAGAGAGAATCTGGTTGCCTCACTACTATTTGGCTCATTTGGGGCTTCCACTAAACTTCTCCCAAAGATTACCCTCTCAACAAAAAACCTTTTGGGGAGGGAGAACTAAGGGACTCGCAGTGATTCATCCTGGCTCTGGCTCTCCTAAGAAAAATCCTCCCTTTTCTCTTTTTCTAAAAATTGAGCACTTTTTGAAGCGAAAGGGTTATGAGGTCTTATATGTAGGGGGTGAGGCAGAGGCATGGCTAAAGGGACACGCAGTTAATACTTTATTTACAAGAGATATTTCAGAACTTAGAGATATACTCTCTGAGGCAAGCCTCTATGTTGGCAACGATAGTGGAGTGTCCCATCTTGCAAGTTATATGGGACTAAAGACATTTGTGTTTTTTGGACCGAGTGATGAAATAGTCTTTAGACCAATTGGTATGAATGTTCATATAATTTCGCTAAATCTTACCTGTAGACCTTGTTTTCCAAAAACTTGTTCAGAAAGAATGTGTCTAAATGAAGATGCCCTAATGTCACTATTTGTGCAGGAATTTTTGAAATATTACTAAAAATTGTTTATATCTTAACTATTAACTCTGCAGACTCTACTTTTGCTTTGAGCTCAACTTCTGCTCCAAAAATTAGAGGATAATTTTTTGGAATATGTCCGAAGGAAAAGTTGAAGGCAACTACCAATTCTTGAGATAGAAAGTCTTCAATTGATCTTATCAGATTCTTGGGATCAACCCCTCCAAGATCACCGAAGAGGAGGCCTTTAACTGAATTTTTAGGAAAAGAGTAGAGAACCTGTAGAAGGCTCCTTTCAAGTTTATATTGTTTTTCACCTCTATCTTCAAAAAAGAGTATTATGGGAGCTTCCTCTAAAGGAAAGTAGGGTGTGCCACATAGGGAAGCAAAGGTTGTAAGGTTTCCCCCAAGAAGAAGACCTCTGCAAAGTCCTGCTCTATAGGTTTCTCCTATATGGTGAATTTCTCTAATTTCTCCAATTAAAATCGCCCTTAGCAGGTCTTTGACTTCCTTATCAGTTTCAGGAAGATTGACAATCATAGGTGCATGGATTGATTTTTTGCGAAATTTCTTCCAAAGATAGATGAAAAGCGTGGTTATATCAGAAAAGCCTATGAAAGTTGGAAGTTGAAGTCTTGATCTGGAAGGAGTATTGAAGAGCTCATCTAAGAAAGGAAGTAGTTTTATACAACCAGCACCTCCCCTTACCGCCCATACATAGGAATATTTACCAGAGGTTATAATTTCACAAAGAAGAAATGCCTTCTGTGGAGGACTGCTTTCGTTGAATTCTACGAAACTTCTAAAAGAAATCCCGAGTTTTTTTAAGACCTCTAATCCTCTTTCAAAGGACTCTTGATCTGGAGGACTTGCTGGTTGCACTATAGCAACTGATGGTGGTGGTTCCATAGATAAAGAAGGCCTTCTAAAGTAATAGTTGGATCAATTTTTGATATAGTGCGGGAGTGAGGAGCAATATATGTTGCTAAGCCTCCTGTTGCTAAGACAAGAGGCTCTGAAGCTATTTCCTTTGAAAGACGCTCAACTAAGGCATCTGTAAGACCTGCAAAACCATAAATTAAACCACTTTTGAGAGCTGAAATAGTATCTTTACCAAGTGCCAGCTTAGGAGGATTTGATAGATCTACTTTAGGGAGTTTGGCAGTTCCCCTATAGAGGGCTTCCATGGAGAGAAAAAGGCCTGGAGCAATAGCACCACCTAAATAGACACCTCTCTCAGATACACAGTCAAAGGTTATTGCGGTTCCGAAATCAACAATGATAAGAGGTTTTCTGTATTTTTTCCAACCTGCAAAGGCATTGACAAGTCTGTCCGCACCAACCTCTCCCGGATATAGTAAATCAATTTCTATAGGAACTGTCTCATGATTTGCAATAATCACCTCTCGAGTAAGCCATCTTCTACCAAGTTCTATCCAAAAATCCTCAAGAGGAGGAACAACACAAGCAATAGAAAGCCCTTTAATGGAGTAAAACGAAAGATTGTATAAAGAGAGTAGGTCTTTAAGTTTTATAAGAAGCTCTTCACAGGATACTACCTGTGTGGTCTTAAAACTAAATAGGGCGGTAAGGGTTCCTTCAACCTCCCAAACTCCACAAGTAGTAGAAGTATTACCTACATCCACAGTTAAGATTAACTCTGACATAGGTGATATCCAACCCAATTTTCTTTTTCAAGCCTTTTGTAAACTTTAAAAGGAGTTTTTTCTAAACTCTTTTTGACCTCTGGTTCCATCCCAACTGTTATTCCTGAGATCAAGGCATGAGGGATCTGCTGGAAATCCTTTCTATTTAAAAGTTCAATTAATAGAGCTTTGTAGAGATTTGCAAGAACTAAGTTTACCTGAGGAATCTCGTAGTTTCTAAGATCAGCTTCTCTAACATCTGCTTCAAGATTGTTTATTAGTAAGTTTTTTTTGGTGACAGCAACGCAGAGAGGATTTATATCAATTGCATATACTTTTGCACCAAGCTTTGCCCAAAAGAGGGTAAGTATCCCTGAGCCACAGCCAATATCAAGGACCCTTTCTGGAATTCCTACTTCTTTAAAAAATTCCCAACTTAGCTCAAGAACTATCTGAGTTGTTGGGTGCCTTCCCTCACCAAAGACGACACTTGGGTCAAATCGAAGATCAAATTCACCTTCAAACCAAAGAGGAGCAAGAGTTATATTCCCAACTTTGAAGGGTTGAGGAAGCCTTTTCTCATTCCACTGTTCGTAAGGAATAGCCTCTTTGATCTCTAAATGAAGATTATATAGTTTTGAGAGTTCATCAATGAGAGCATCTTTGGGCCTATGAAAAAAGAGGACACCAAGACCATCTTCTTCCCAGTAGCCAATAAGATCAGGGTCATCAAGAGTACGCAAAACAGGATGCCCCTCTCTGAAGGCATATATGTAGAAAACCTCATACTTGTTGTAAGGTGGCCTCAGCATACCTCAAAAATTACTCGTCAAAATAAAATTTGCAAGAATTCCCTTAGAGA
Organism: Thermodesulfobacteriota bacterium; assembly: GCA_030550555.1. Lineage (GTDB taxonomy): Bacteria > Desulfobacterota > Thermodesulfobacteria > Thermodesulfobacteriales > Thermodesulfobacteriaceae > Caldimicrobium. Next base: position 2,096 of record JAUQPD010000051.1, on the reverse strand, counting down.
AATTCCTTCTAAGTAGAAGAAAGAGAACATTAGAATAAAATTGCTCATAAGCCAGAGGAGGAGAAAGATACGAATTCTTCTTGAATGTTGCTTAATGATAGAGGGGTTTAACTCTGCAAAACGGAGGAACTCAATTCTCTCCCAAAGTCCATAGTGATGCCAGGATTTGTGAAAGAGCTGACCTGTAGCTTGCCCAATTTTGTAGAGCGCACTTGTAATAGGTCTTGCTTCTCCAAGTAAATTTAAGCTATATAGATCAGCTTCTCTCTCTAAATTTCTAAGAAAGTATGCGAAAATATAACGAAAGAAGAGAATAGATAAAAAAATAAGGAAAAGACTCAAACCAATTTCAAAGTAAATAACACTTTCACTTTTTAAAAATTCAATTATGTCTTCTATAGTTGAAAAGAACTGTGAAAAAATTAAAGTGAAAATATATACTGAATTTAAGAGAAGTATCGGAAATGAGATAAGTAAAATTAGTAATAAGAATCCATGATTTTTCTTTATGTGTCCTATTTCATGGGCTACTACAGCTAAGATTTCTTCAATAGTCAAAAGATTGAGAAGACTTGATGAGAAGAAGAGATATTTAAAAGGTGGAAGAAATCCAAGAACACCTGCAGTAAAAACTTTTCCACCAAAAGATGGAATGATTAAGTAGTCTTTAAAGGAGATTTTACAGATTTCTAAGAAGGTATTTAAATGTGTCTTTAAAAAACTGTCATTTAGTTTTTTCACTGGCCATATTTTTATTATGATATATGGAGCTATAATAAGAATAAGCAATAATGATAATAAAAATTGTCCAGTAAATGAGAGCCTAAAATAAGCAAGAGTTTCGTCTATGAATATTAGAATTGAAAAAGGAATAATTAAACCTAAGAAAAAACGAAGATAATGATAGGATAAATGTAGTGTGAGAAATCTAAATAATAGGTAATAATGGAGAAACCAAAATAAAATAAATAAAGAAGCATAGTAATATTGATAAAACCAATCTTTAAGTCCAAAGACGGAGAGATCAGTAATGTAGAAAATAAAAACCAGAAATAAGGAAAATTTTTCTATTATATTGTGTGATCCTTGGAATTTTAAAATATATTTCTTTCTTATAACCATAAGAACAAAAATAAACAGGAATTCTTTGATAAGATAGAATAAGATAACTTGAATGGGAGAAAGTTTAGTAAATGGATTATTGGATAATGTGGGGAGAAATTCCCACAAAAGATAGGCTATCCAGAAGGAAAGAAGATCCTCGTAAATCACTACAGTGTCCGCTTTATAGAAAATTTTAAAGTAAATTAATATATCTTTATTATGTAAATATCTTCCATTGCAAATTCACAATCTGTCTTTCTTTTTTCCCAAATTCAATACCTATCAGATATATTTCTTTTACTTTTTTTATATATTTTTCATAATACCGTTTATTTTCAATCTGCTCTAAAGCCTTTCCTATTTCATTTTCATCCTCAATAACTTTGAATTCTAAAATATAAGCTTTTTCTGTAAAAAGAATCGTGAGATCAATCCGACCTTCATTAGTAATATCCTCCGGGATAAGGGTGAGACCTGCACCAGCAAAAAAACTATAAATTACACTTGCATAATATCCTTCATAGCGGGAAAGTTCCACCCTTTTATGCCATTCATAGGGAATACTTGCAAAGAGACCTCTCAAAAGGGCTTCAAATTCTTTCAGGTTTGCCTGATGGAGACAGTTGTAAAGGTAAGGAGTCATGTGGAGACTTTTGGTAGATTCCGTGAAGTGTTTAAGAATGTGTCTGTTTAATGCGGTTTTCACCTCTCTATTGGGGTAAGTGAGATGGTAGAGCATTCCATAGGGAGTGCTTTCGCATTCCTTAATAGTGAGGTAGCCTGTTTGGAAGAGAAGGTTTTCAGGTTCAATGAAGTCTATGTCAAAGGAGCCAATAAGATCTTCAGTGACTAGAAAGTTTTCCATTTGGGGAACGAAGAAATTCCTACTTATGAGCAATTTAATAAGGAATTCAGGGGTTCCAGTTTCAAACCAGAAGGGGCGGAATTCACCTTTTTGGAGGTAGAGGAGGATGTCAAAGGGGTTGTAGAGG
>JAUQPD010000021.1 GCA_030550555.1 Thermodesulfobacteriota bacterium | reverse complement strand
TCCTTCGCCTCAAAACTTCATAACGTAGCTTCTTATCTACAATAGCCCTTACCTCTACACAGAGACCAAAGCGATCCAGGAACTGGGGCCTAAGTTCACCTTCCTCTGGATTCATAGATCCAACCAACATTTTTTTCTTTTCAGTCGGAAGAGAGGATTCCCTTTCCTTTCTTTCTTCACAGAAAGTGCAAAGTGGCCCCTTGGGATCACAGTTAAAGGGGCAGCCCTGGACTACTTCAATTTCAGGTAAGAGCTCTGCAAGGGCCCGCACAGCAGTAGATTTCCCTGTCCCCTTTTCTCCCATAATGAGCACACCACCTATGCTGGGATCAATCACATTGAGAACAAGGGCAAGCTTCATCTCCTCCTGATCCACAATAGCTGCAAAGGGATAGATCATTTCAATTCCACCTCCACAGTTTATGGAATTATGGGATTTTATCTAAGTTATTTTTACAAAGCAATAGATGAAAGTAATTTGTGAAATTTTTAGTAGATTCTATGATTTTGAGGGTTGTTAGTGTTATTTAGTTCTATAAAATAACACCTAAGAAGTAATTCAATAAGAGGGTTCCCTTTGAGTGGAGAAAGTTTTTCTCTAATGGAGGAGCTTGAAGGGCGTTTTAGAGGCCTTTTCCCTGGGATTTTGGGTAATTTTTCGGCAAAGCTTGGTCTTGTTCTTAATTTTGTGGATCCCAAGTGTGGTGGGCTTATTCTTGTTGGGAAGAGGGGCACGGGGAAGTCTCTACTACTTAACGCCTTCAAAAACCTGCTTTTGAGGGCTAAAGAGCCCTTTGTAGAGATTCCAAGTGATGTAGGGGAGGAGAATCTCTTTGGCTCCCTTGATATTGAAGCAACCTTAGAGAGGGGGATCCCTGTCTATCTGCCTGGGCTTTTAGATAGAGCCAAAGGAGCCTATCTCCTCATTGATGACCTACACCTAATGAAGCAAGAAATCCTTAGCCTAATCTTCAATTACTCCTCAAATTACACCTTGATAGCAACTATGAGTGAGGAAGAGGGAGCACTTTCCCCTCACTACTTTGATAAATTTGGCCTCTTTGCGGTGACAGAAGAGTTTAGAGATGTAGACAGTAAAAGGTGGTTTCTAAAGGGCTTAATTAATTTTGAGGGGTATGAAGGGATTTCAGAGGAGAAGCTAACACTTCTAAAGCTTTCAAGGAGTTTAAGAGAAAAGGTAAGATTTAGTGAGAGTGAATGGGAGTTCCTTGTTGAGAGGGCATCAAGATTTGGAATCTCCTCTCATAGGGGTGAAATTTTTTACTTCTATGCGGTAAGGGCACTTGCAGGCCTTACTTTTTCCGAAAGACCAAGCCCTGAACACTTTTTCTTAGTGGAACCTCTCGTCTTTGGGCATAGAGGAAGACTTCTTGAAGAGAAAATCTCTGAGCAAAGGGAGGAGGAGAGAGGAAAGGAAGAGGGTAAGGAGCAAAAGGAGGCTCAAAGAGAGCATCCTTCAGAAGAGCTTGAAAAAAGGCATGAAGACAGGGCCTCTCAACCTAAGGAGGCAAGGCCATCAGTTGAAAGGGAGGGAAGCTTTCAAGGTTCTTTGGGAGAAGCCCCTAAAGAAGCCTTAAGTAGTGAATTTTTCATGCCCAGGGGAAGGGAGGAAGTCTTTTCAATTAAAAAATATTTTGAGATTAGGGACATACTATTTAGGAGGGATAGGGTTTTTAGAGCCTGTAGTGGAAAAAGGGTAAGCTCAAAGTGGGCAAAGAAGCAGGGAAGTGTTATCAGGAGAAGTCCTGACCTCAAGAATAGGGATTTAGACCTTTATGGCACCATCCTTAGGGCAGCACCATATCAGAAGCTTCGGGGTAGAGAGGATAAATTAGTTTTAAGGCCTGAGGATCTTGTCTATAGAGAGAGGGAGAGAAGGTCAGGCCTTCTGGTAATTTTCTTGGTTGATGCCTCAGGCTCCTTAGGAGCAAACCGAAGGATGGAGCTTGTTAAAGGGGCCCTATTTTCTCTTCTTTCCAATTCTTACAAGAATAGAGACAGAGTAGCTTTAATAGTCTTTCGGAAATTTGGGGCAGAGCTTCTCCTTGGTCCAACAAAGTCAGCAGACTTAGCTCACAAGGTCTTAAAAGAGATTATCACTGGTGGACACACCCCTCTTTCTGCAGGCCTTTTTGAGGCTTACAAGCTAATTAAAAAGTATCGCTCCAAACATCCCACAGAGAGGGTTTTACTTGTGGTAGTTACTGATGGGCGAGCCAATATACCCCTTCAAAAGGGGAATGATCCCCTTGAAGAGGTTCAAAGAATTGCCTCAAAGATCAGGGAGATACCCTATGTAGATTCCCTGGTTATTGACTCTGAAAACAAGAATGACTATCTGAAATTTGATCTCTCACGAGAACTTGCTACTTGGCTTGCAGCAAGTTATTATGAACTGGATCAGTTAAAATCAGAGGGTCTTATCAAAATTATCAAAACAAAAGGTCTTTATGTAACCCAAAAGTAACCTTTCCCAAGCTTTTTTGTTGCCTTTAGGTGATAAATTCCCTTTTTGACTGAGGTTTTCATCGTGTATAGGCTTTGCTATTGCCTCTTTGAGAAAAGTTATACAGGGGAGGTGATGCTTATGTTAGGCAAGGGTTGAAGTAAAAGGTAGGGGAAAATTCCCTTTTAAATCCCCTAAGGAGGTGAGGTTATGGCAGAAGAAAGGAAGGCTTACTTAAATGATGTATGAGAAAAAGGTCTTTCAGGTTTTGCCTCCTTAGTTTTAACATATGTCTTTCTTACGGTTGTTCTTGCCATTGGGGCCTATTTACTTGGGGCTAATGTGGGGAGATTTGTGATAGGTTTTTTCTCTATTTTCTGGCTTAGTTATCTTTGTTGGTTGCTTGGGCATTATGCCTATTTTGCGGCAACTGATCCCAAAAAGTATAATATACCATGGTCTTTGAAGCTTACAGGTGAAGGTGGTTTTATCTTTGCCTTGGCCTTGGGGCTAATTATAGGAAACTTTTTTAGGGCCTTTGCCCAATTTCTCTCTGAGGCCTATAGGCCAGAGTCTTATTTTAAAACAGCCATTGGTTTAGTGGGAGCTCTTTTGGGCTTAAAATCTGCTGAAGCCTTTGGGCTTGCCTCGGCTATCTTTTTCCGGGGTCTTTGTGCTATAGTAGAGGCCTATTTGATTTACTGGGCTCTTGTTTATTTCATAGCCAGAAGGTATTTTAAGTTCAGTAAGGAATGGTCAGCTCCCTTAGCTGCAGGGATTTCCATCTGTGGCGTTTCTGCCGCCATTGCTGCTGGTGGAGCAATCCGAGCAAGGCCTGTTGTTCCCATAATGGTTGCCTCCTTAGTGGTGATCTTTGCCGTAATAGAGTTAACAATTTACCTTTTCTTGCACAGATTTTTCTCTGGAAAGAGCCCATGGTTGCTGGTGCCTGGATAGGACTTGCGGTAAAAACTGATGGAGCTGCCTTTGCCTCTGGAGCTATCACAGATGCCCTTATTAGGGCCAAAGCCGAGGCAGTGGCTGGAATAAAATATGAGGAAGGTTGGATCCTCATGGCTGCAGCAACTACCAAGCTCTTTATTGATATCTTCATTAGTATTTGGGCCTTTCTACTTGCCTATGTGTGGTGTGCCTATGTAGAGTGTGCACCTGGGGAGAAAGTAAGCATCAAGTAAATCTGGAGAAGATTCCCAAGATTACAGACCTCAAGAACCAAATCAAAGCCAAACAAGAGGCTATTAAAGAGTCCAAGAAAGTAGTAGGCCAAACTAAAACGGCAACCAGTGGCACTAATGCCCTAAGGGTCCTCTTTTTCCTCATTACCTTCTTTACTGTTGGGGTTATTTCAGATTTTAGAAAACTCTGAGCTGAAGGGATCGGGAAGCTTGCTGTGGTTTATGTTGTCTGTCTCTTTGGTTTTATTATCTGGATTGTCCTTCTTATTTCCTGGATTTTCTTCCACGGAGTTAAGCCTCCTATTGTTGGAACAGGACAATAAGTGAGGAGGCGAGCTATGGCTGAAGAGATTAGAGAAAAAGATATAGCTCAAGAATTAGAGAAGATGCAATATGACCCTTGGCTTCCCTTTGAAAGAAAATTAGTTTGGGGCTGTATAGGCCTTGGAATAATTCTTCTCATAATACTAATCTAGATCAGCTATACCTTCTTCCCCTCTTCTTAAAGAGCTTAGCCCCTCCTTAGGGGAGGGGCTTTTTAATTCTTAGGATGTAGCTAAACTTAGGTGCCATACATGACCTTGTCATGAGGGGTAAAGTGGGTTATCTTAAACTTAATGAAACTTGAAAAAGAAATCTTTAAAATTCCCAACTTACTTAGTCTCTATAGGCTTTTACTTTCTCTAATTATTCCTATCCTCTGGATAAGGGGTTTTTCCCCCAAGTGGCTCTCTCTTCTGATTTTTAGTGGGGTTATTAGTGATACCTTGGATGGTAATCTTGCAAGAATATTGAAACAGAAGACAGATTTAGGAAAAATACTTGATCCACTTGCTGATAAAGCCTTTATTAATATGCTTTTTTTTCTTCTTTTTTGGGAGGGGGCTATCGGGCTTACCTTGTTAATTGTAGTTCTTTCTCGCGATTTTTTTATACTATTAGGTTCTTTGTACTTGCTGAAAAAGGGATTCAATATTAAACATTTAAGTCCTACTCCACTTGGTAAGACCTCAACTGTAGTTCAACTAATAACCCTTGTAATTCTTTTTGTTGATTTTTATTTTAAGGATCTCCCAAGTGATATTACCATCGGATTTCAGTATCTAACTGTCTTTTTTACCTCTGCATCAGGATTCCAGTATTTTTTGCTTTTTTTAAGATATCGTTATTTATCAAGTATATTAAGATGATTTTTTTAGATTTTGATATTATCTGATATTACATATTGTTCATTTAATTCCTTTAATTTAATGTATATTATTTTTCCATTTTTGAATTCAATTTGTTGAGAATTGATTAATACTTGTATGTAGTTATCTGTTAGAGCTTTAATCCAATTGTTGTTTTTTCTTTCTTCAATTACTGCCCTTCTTATTGAACCAATTTGACTTCTTAAAAATTCACTTCTTTTTTTCTGATAGAGTTCTCTTAGTAGATGAACTCGTTCTTTTATTTGCTGGGGATTTACTTTTGGGTATAACTTCTCTGCGGGAGTCCCCGGTCTATCTGAGTAGGGAAAGACGTGAAGCCAATTTAGAGGAGATTTTTCAATTAACTCATAGGTCTCCCTAAATTGTTGCTCCCCTTCAGTTGGAAAACCAACAATAACATCTGCTCCAAGAGTAGCATTCGGAAAAAGTTCATAAAGTTTACAAATTTTTTCAATATATTCTTCTGCACTATACTTTCTATTCATTTTTCGTAAAATAATGTTTGACCCACTTTGAAGTGGTATGTGAAAATGGTGACAGAGAAATTTACTATTTTTTGCAAAGGTAATAAAATCTTCATCAATTTCGTTAACCTCAATTGAGGAAAGTCGTATGTTAAATAATTTACCATAATTAGACAAAAATTCTTCTATTTTTATGAGAAGATCTACTAATTTTTTTCTTTTTTCTAAATCTTCTCCCCACATACCTATGTGGATTCCTGTGATTACGAACTCTTCATAGCCTTGTTCTACAAAAATGCTAATTTGTTTAAGAATATGCTCTTCTGGTAAGCTTCTCGATCTACCTCTTGCAATAGGGACTATACAGTAACTACAGAAACTGGAACATCCATCCTGGATCTTGACAAAGGCTCGTGAGTGTCCAAAAAATTTTCTTAAAATTAGAGGATAACAAGAATCGAGGTCATTGCTAACGATAGTCTTTGGGTTTTTTTCTATATCGTAAAGGAACTTTTCAATTTCGAACTTTTCCCTTTGCCCAAGGATGATAAAGTCTTTTAGATTTAGATCTCTTGCAAATTTTTCAAATTCTCTATGAAAGACCTGGCCTGCACAACCTGTTAGTATAATCTTTTTTTGTTCAAGTTTTGCCCAATTTTTTAGAATCTTCTTTGTCTCTTTATAGGCATTTTCTGTTACCGCACAGCTGTTAAGAATAAGAATGTCAGCAGTGGTTTCACTTTCTGCTGGTAACAGACCTGCAGATTCCAGCCTTTCCCTGATATAGGAACTCTCTACCTGATTGACTTTACAGCCAAGAGTTTTTACAATAAATCGCTTCATAAGAAAAAAGATAATTCCACCCGTAATAGTTGCAAGTAATCAAAGAATTTTTATATTTTCAATTATGCTTTACGTAAAATGTGGAGGACAGAGCTTTGAATTTGAGAGAAAAGTGCTTGCAAAGCACTGTCAGCTTTGCAAGGGGCCACCTGCGATAGTCTCTCTTAGCACTCAAAAGCTAAAACTTTGTCAATCTTGCTTTGAGAGAATCCTTGAGAAACGAGTCCTTGAGGGAGTTAAAACTTTCAAGATGTTCAAAAAACATCATCGAATTGGTCTATGCCTCTCAGGAGGAAAGGATAGTGCATCACTTGCACACCTCCTGAAAAAGATCTTTCCAGATACCCAATTCCTTGGAATCTATATTGATCTGGGAATAGGGTATTATTCTGATCAAGCACGTAGGGCAGTTGAAGCTATCTGTGAGAGACTTTCAATTCCACTCTATGTCTATGACTTAAGAGAGAAAGATGGCATCTCTGTTGATGATTTTCTTTTTACTAATTTTAGAGATAAGATCTGTTCAGTCTGCGGAACAATAAAAAGGCATCTCTTTTCCAAAGTGGCAAGAGAGTTGGGGCTCAATGTCCTTGCAACAGGCCATCATTTAGACGATCTTGTTTCTACATATCTCCAGTTATTCCTCGCTGGAGACTTCGAGTCTATAAAAAGACTTGCTCCCTATTCTCCTCCATTATTCGAAGGCCAGGCTGTGAAAGTAAAACCCCTATATCAAATCCCAGAAATTGAGCTCTATTATTATGCAGTCCTCAACGACCTTCCACTTGAGTCCTGTGGATGCCCTCATGGGGAAATAACACCGATTAAGAGGACTAAAAATTTACTTGAAGAACTCTCAAAGGAGAATAGAAATATAAAGTTTCAACTTCTCTCAGTGTTCTTGAATAAATTTATACCTCTTCTCAGGGAAAATCAGAAAGAAGATAGTGGATTTTTACCCTGCCTTAAGTGTGGAGAGCCAACTGTATCACCCAATAGAATTTGTGGATTCTGTAGAAGAAAGGAATTAGTTGAGAGAATTGAAGAAAGAAAACTTGAACTCACTCCTGAGGAATGGGACACTATCCCAGCTGAGGAAAAGGCCAATAACTGGGTTATCTTTGATCTTCGAGACAAGGACTCCTTTGAAAAGGGAGCTCTTACTGGAGCTAGAAATTTACCCATAGAAAGTTTGGATAACTTTGAAAGGTATTTAAAAGTATTTAAATCCTACAGGAACAAAAATATTTTACTCTATTGTTACACAGGAAGGCTGAGTTATAGGATGACACTTTTCCTTTGCAAACACGGATTTAGAGCATTTAATCTGAGAAATCCAGAAAAAGTTCTTTCTAATTGACTTGTTTAGTGAAGTTTATTAAAATGAAACAAAACAACGGAGGATTGAAATGGTCAGGATAGCTCTTGAGAGGGATCTTCAGATTTTAAAGAATTTACTAATTGATATGGCAAAATCAGTTAACGAAATGATAAGTGGTGCCATGACTGCCTTTGAAAAATTAGATCCTAAACTTGCTGAACGTATCATTAAATTTGATGAACAAGTGGATTATTATGAACATATGGTAACTATAACCGCTCTTGAGGTTATAGCTCTTCAACAACCTGTTGCGAAAGATTTAAGATTTATTATTAGTACAGTTGAAATAGCTCGCAATTTGGAACGTCTTGCAGACCAAGCAGTAAATATTGCTCAGAGAGTTCCTAATTTACTTAAATATGAAGATAATATTACTATGGCTTGCACCTTTACTATTAATATTATGCAGATGGCAAGGGAGGCTTTATTGATGCTCGAAGAAGCGATTAATGCCTTTGTAAGTGAGGATTCTCGGAAAGCTCAAAAGGTAATTTTTCATGACGATATAGTTGATCAGTTTAAAAGAGACTATATAGCGCAAATAAAAGAATGTATGAAAGGAAATCAAAAGCTGATAGATGCAGGAGTGGAATATATCATAGTTGTGCAAAATCTTGAACGAGTAGCAGATCTTGCCTGTAATATTGCAGAAAGTGTCATCTTTACCGTAGAGAGTAGACTTCCCAAAATGGAGAAAGCTCCACTTGTGAGGGAGCTCCTCTCAAGGGAGCTTCCCGTATTTGAACTCTTACACAAACATGCCCGTCTTGTTATTGAATGTTGCCATCGTCTTCCCCTCGCACTTGAAGCCTATCAAAAGGGTGATAATGCCCGTTTTGAAGAAATAGCAAGACATATCATTGAGATAGAGAAAGAGGCTGATAAACTTAAGACCAATATTAGGGGTCATTTGCCAAGAGGGATTATACTTCCTGTTGAAAAGTTTGAGCTATTCTTATATCTAAAAGAACAGGATGCTGTTGCGGATAGTGCAGAGGCTATATTGAATTGGCTCTCCTACAAAAAGGTCCCAATAACAGATGAATTATATCTTAAGATTGAAGCTTTACTTAATCAAAGCCTTGAACCTCTCAAATACTTTGAGGATATTATCAGTTATTCCGGAGATTTTCTTATTAACTGGAATGAAGAATCTCGAAATAGAGCCAAGGAATTAATAAGAAAAGTGCGTTATGACGAATTCGTTACAGAGACAATGGCAACAGAGCTCAAAAAGTATATTTTTGCAACTACAGAGGACCCCCTGATAGTCTATTTTTTGGTTGAACTGGTAGATCTTATTTCAGAGATCTCTCATCATGCTGAAAATGCAGGAGATCTCATGAGAGCAATGATTGCGAAATAAGAAAGCTGGAATAGGACCTTTATTTTATTAGTTTGCCTATTCTACTCAATCTTGGTCTTGTTTTTTCACCATCCCACGAGAAGTAAATTATAAGAGCTTTGCCTTTTAGTGAATGAATAGGCACAAAGCCCCAGAATCTACTGTCATAGCTCTGATCCCTGTTATCTCCGAGAACAAAAAGATGCCCAGGGGGAACCTTTACTGGTCCATAGTTATCTCTTGGGCTTAATTCCATGGGATATATGTCCTTGTCTGTAAATTGCACATAGGGCTCATCTAAAGGTTCACCATTAACGAATACCTTCTTGTTTCGAATTTCAACAGTGTCACCAGGCAGTCCGATGACTCTTTTTATAAAATCCAATTTGGGATCAACAGGATAGGTAAAGACAACTATTTCCTGCCTTTTGGGAATATCCCACTTGTAGAGAAAATCATCTTTGAAGGGATTGCGGATTCCATAGCTCACCTTGCTAACCAAGAGATAATCTCCTATTAAGAGCGTAGGTATCATCGATCCCGAAGGAATTTTATAAGCCTGGACAAGAAAGGTTCGGATAAAAAGGGCAAGAACAAGGGCGATAACTATGCTCTTTAACCACTCTTTGACCTTTGAACTATCCATTGATCTGCTCCTGTGTTTTTATATCTTAAGGACTGCTAGGAAGGCCTCTTGTGGGATCTCAACTTGACCAATGGCCTTTAGCCTTTTTTTACCTTCTTTCTGTTTCTCAAGTAACTTCTTCTTTCTTGTTACATCTCCACCATAGCATTTTGCAAGAACATCTTTTCTGAGAGGAGGAATCCTCTCTCTTGCGATAACTTTACTGCCAATCGCTGCTTGGATAACTACTTCAAAGAGTTGGCGAGGAATGACTTCTTTGAGCTTGGTAACCAAGTCGCGACCCCGGTAATATGCCTTTTCTCGATGCACAATGAGTGAAAGAGCATCTACTGGCTGTTTATTTATTAAGATATCCATCTTCACTAAATCTGATTCACGATAACCTATGAATTGATAGTCAAGAGAGGCATATCCCCTTGAATAGCTCTTTAGTTTGTCATAAAAGTCCATGACTACCTCACTAAAGGGAAGCTCATAGACAAGGATGACTCTTTCGGGAGTTAGGAATTTAATTTCCTTTTGAATTCCTCTCTTCTCTTCGCAAAGGGTAATGAGCGCTCCGAGATACTCCTTAGGTGTATAAATCTCTGCCCTTATATAGGGTTCATAGACTTCTTCAATAGTGCCAGGATCTGGCCAATGAGCAGGATTTTCTATCTCCAGTTCTTTACCATTTTTGAGCTTTATTTTGTATTTAACAGAGGGTGCGGTAGTAATGAGATTAAGCTTAAATTCCCGTTCAAGCCTCTCTTGAACAATTTCCATGTGAAGAAGCCCTTGAAATCCACATCTAAAGCCAAAACCAAGGGCAGAAGATGTTTCTACTTCATAAGAAAAAGCTGGATCATTGAGCCAGAGCTTTTCAATTGCCTCTTTAAGGGCAAGAAAATCGTCACTATCTACAGGAAAAATTCCGGCAAAAACGACAGGTTTTACCTCTTTAAAACCGGGAAGGGGTTCTACATCCGCATTTGCTTCAGTTATGGTGTCTCCAATTCTTGCATCCCGCACTTCCTTAATTCCTGCAGCTATGAAGCCTACTTCACCAGCTGATAACTTGTCTATTGATGTAGCCTCAGGAGCAAAAACACCAACCTTTGTTATTTCAAAGGTTTTTCCGGTTGATAGAAATTTGATCTTCTGTCCAGGATAGAGCGTTCCATCGACAACCCTCACAAGAACAACAACTCCTAAATAGGGGTCATACCAGGAGTCAAAAACAAGGGCTCTAAGAGGTCCTTCGGGTTTACCCTTGGGTGGAGGAATTTTTTTAACTATTGCCTCAAGTACATCCTTAATGCCAATCCCAAGCTTTGCACTCACCAAAAGGGCCTCATCTGCAGGAAGTCCAATAATTTCCTCTATCTCTCGCTTTGTCCTCTCTATATCAGCTTGCGGTAGATCTATTTTATTGATTACAGGGATTATTTCTAGGTTATTCTCAAGGGCAAGATACAAATTTGCAAGGGTTTGAGCTTCAACACCCTGCGAAGCATCAACAACAAGTAAGGTCCCTTCGCAGGCAGAAAGAGCCCTTGAGACCTCATAAGTAAAATCAACATGTCCAGGGGTATCAATCAAATTAAATTGATATACCTCTCCATTCTCCCTCTCATAATAGAGCCTTACCGCTTGAGCCTTGATAGTTATTCCCCGCTCTCTTTCAAGATCAAGTCTGTCCAAATACTGGTCCCTCATCTCTCTTGCAGAAACCGCTCCCGTTATTTCCAAAAGACGGTCAGCAAGTGTAGATTTTCCGTGATCAATATGGGCAATGATACTGAAATTTCTAATCCGTTCCTGGGGGATTGTCTTTTGCTTACTCATAGGTACTAACTTTTAGGCAATCACTGCCCTAATCTCTAGTTTGTCATTAAAATAACCAATCTGATAGAAAAAACAAGGGAAGTTCACTCACCAATCTTTACTATCTTGCCCTCCTTTTTAGCTCTCTGAAAAGCCAAAATAAAGGCAAGACAGCTAAAAAATATGTAGACAAGATTTAGCAAGTATCCAGAATACAGCAAATCTGTCTTGAGCTCTCTTCCAAGTATTAGGGCCCTAAAGGCTTCAAAGAAATAGGATGGAGGGACTACCTTGGCAATCATCTGAAAGCTTTCTGGAAGAGAAGATACAGGATAAAAAACTGCCGAAAAAGGTAAAAAGAGAAGACCAAGTGCCCAGGCAAGAATCTCTGCCTCTTGACCAAAATAAAGCACAAATGCCATGGTCAGAAGACCTACGGACCAGGCAAAGATTAAAAGCCCAAGGGTCAAATAGATGATCCCCATTCCTTGTTCAAAAAAATTAAAGTTGAATAAATAGACGGAGAGAATACCCATTACAACTGCTGATATAAGAGCTTTGAGCAAACTATACATAATTAATCCCAAAATATACTCAACTATGGAAAGGGGTGAAACAAAAAGATGTAAAAGATTTCTTGCCCAAATATCTTCTAGAAATCCAACTGCAAGGCCCTGTTGAGCTCTACTTAAAATATTCCAGAAGATAAGAGCTCCTAAGAAAAGTGAAGGTAGGTTTAGGTCAGTGTGTCCTGATCTATGAAGGTAAATGGTTATGAAGCCCCAGAGTAGCAAATCTACTGTAGGCCAGTATACAAGATCAACCCAACGACTAAAGGAGTGTTTTAGAAGATATAAATGTCTTAAAAGTATTGCGTATATTCTCTTAAAGGAGAACATGACCAAAAATTTTGAAGTAGAGATCTTCCAAGTTATTTACTTGATAACGAACATAAAGGTCTTCAAGGGCTCCAAAATCAAGAATCATTCCATCTCGTAAGAGGAGGAGATTTGTAGCAAGTCTTTCCAGTTCCCCCAGTTGATGTGATGTAAGGATAATTGTAAGGTTTTCCCTTTCTGATTTTTCTTTGAGGATTTTCCCCACATATCTTACATAATCAGGGTCTAAGCCTGCGGTAGGCTCATCAAGTAAGAGTATGTTAGGATTTGCAAGGAGTGCTCTCACCAAGTTTAATCTCATCATTTCTCCGGAAGATAGCGCTCTGGTAATACTATTTTTTTTCTCTTTCAAAAGAAAGAGCTCTAGAAGCTCTTCAATCCTCCTTTCTGCACCCTTCACTCCGTATAGATGAGCAAAGACCTTTAGGTTTTCCATAACCGTAAGTGAATATGGTAAACTTACATAGTGAGATGCAAAACCAATCCTTTGGAGTATTTTGGCTCTATTGGAAAAGAAGTTTTTTCCAAAATAGAAAATTTCACCACTGTCTGGAGTTATAATTCCCATAAGGATGTATAGAAGAGTTGATTTACCAGCACCATTTGGTCCAATTATGCCAAGGATCTCACCAGGATTTAGACTAAAGGATATGCCTTTTAAGACTTCTTTTGAACGAAAACTTTTGTATAAAGCTTTTACAGTTAAGATGGGCATATAGTTGAAAGAATAAAACCCTGCAGAATGAACTCTACAGGGCTATATGAGGAGGAAAACCTGAAAGGGATTAGGAAATTTTTGCTTTCTCTAAGCGAGCAAGGGCTTCTTCAAGGCTCATGATACCTTTAGCTACAGCATATGCTACATAGGAGTATACTCTGGGGTCATATCCCTCTGGTCTTGGAAAGAGACCTTTCGCACGAAGCTTGGCAAGCTTAGCCCTTCTTCTACGCCGCCTCTCAATTTCTCTAACTCTTTCGATTTTCTTGTGCCTTGCCATTAACCCTCCTCCTAAGAATTTGTGGACATAATATAAAATTTTTTCTCTTGCTGTCAAGGGCGTAATGAAGTGATGTGACTCTTGTTCAACTTGAAAGTAGGGCTAATGTGTTAAAATTTTAGATCATGTCAAAAAAGAAGGCAATAGTAGTTATACTCCTTATTGTTTTGCTTGCTGGCTCAATTTTAGCTAAAAAGGATCCGGGAAAAGGTTTTCTGGGATATCTTATGTCGCCACTCTGGAGGGCTGAAAGTGTCCTTGGTGAGGGGTTAAGAGATTTTTTGCAAAAATATCTCTTCCTCACAAGTGTCAAGGAGGAAAATAGACTGCTCAAGGAACGTATACTCTCTCTTCAACAGGAACTTGCCTATTTTAAAGAAAGAGAGGCCCTCTATGAAAGGCTCGAAAAGATTTATAAAATCTCTGAAAGGACTAAATATCCCCAAGTAGTTGCTAAAATTATTTATAAAGGGATAGACCCCTATAGTGAGGTAATGATCATAGACAAGGGATCTCGAGACGGGATCATGCCTCAAATGCCAATACTTGCTCTTGCAGAGGGAAAAGGGGTTGGGTTAGTTGGACAGGTTGTAGAAGTTCACAGGAATTGGAGTAAGGTTATTCTACTCACTGACCCTTCCTTTGCGGTGGACGTAAAGGTCTTACGTACCCAAGATCGAGGCATTGTGAGAGGTAAAGCAGAACCCTTAGTTAGTTTGGAATTTCTTCCGCTCTACTCTCAAGCAAAAGAGGGAGATTTAGTGGTTACCTCAGGACAAGACCTTCTCTTCCCTTCAGGACTTCTCGTAGGAGAAATCAAGAAAATACTTAAGGACCCTCAAGGACTCTTTCAAAGAGGAGAGATTCAGCCCTATGTTGATATTTACAATTTAAGTTATGTAGTCGTTCTTATGAAGACACCAGATTTAGCAATGTAATTAGACATGTCATTTTCAGAATTTTTATTTAGATTTCTTCCCTTTTTCTTAACAATTACTTTTGTAAAAGGTGTAATAAATTTTATTCTTCCAATCTGGTTTATTGATATTTATCTTGCCCTTGCCCTTGCATCTATCATTCAATTTAAATTTAATTTTTTTTCAATCATTGCTTTATTTTTTATTGGAATTATGAGATCATTTGATGGATACTATCCCCTATTGTTTTTTTCATTATTGTATATCTTTTTATTTTGGTTAAAAGAAGTAGGAAAAAAATTTTTAAAACAAGAGAATATTTATTTTCCATATTTATTTTGTTTGATATCTATTTTTATCGTTCTTTTTTTTCAACTTTTTATCTATTTTTTTAGATTGAATTTATATTCTATTACATATAATTTTTTATTTTGGGTTTTTATGAAGTCCTTATTTTGGCTTGCAATGACTTTTTTGTTTACTTGTTTATTTTTAAAAACCCTAAGATTTATTATAGATGACCATAAGGATAAATAATACTTGGTTTAAGGAAAAATGGCAGGAAAGAGTTGATATTCAAAAGATCTGGGAACGTAAAATAATTATAGCAAAAATTGTCCTTTTTTTTATTCTAAGTATATTTTGGTTAAAATTATTTTATATTCAGATAATTAAGCATAATTATTACGTAAATAAAGCAAAACAAAGATCTATTGCAAGTTATACAATAAAAGCACCGAGAGGTGAAATTATTACAGCAGATGGTGTAGTTGTAGCGACAAATAGAGTAAAGTTTCAGCTCTATATTGATCTTGAAAATTTGCGAAATGAAGAAGAAATTCTAAAAAAATTGAGCCAAATTCTTCAAGAAGATTATGGTATTTTAAAAGAAAGATTTTATTATGCCAAAAAGACTTCATTTGGAAGAATTCTCTTAAAAAGAAACTTAAGTTGGGATGAAGTTGCAAGAATTTTAGTCAGACAATACTTCCTGCCAGGTGTAACTGTTGAAGTTGAAGCAGAAAGGTTTTATCCCTATGGAGAAGCCTATTTCCATCTAATAGGATATGTAGCAAAGATTAGTAGAGAGGAATATTTAAAGCTTAGTAAACAAGGATACTCAATGGAGGATTTAATTGGCAAAAAGGGTATAGAAAAATATTATGAGAACTATCTAAAAGGTATTAATGGACGAATTGAAATTGAAAGAGATGCCTACGGCAGACTAGGTAGAGTAGTTGGCAGAACTGAGCCAGTTGCTGGAAATGACCTTATACTTACTGTAAGACATGATCTTCAGATGAGGGCTTATGAACTACTAAAAGGTAAGAGAGGGGCAATCGTTGCCATTGCTCCAGACTCTGGAGCCCTCCTTGCCCTTGTCAGTGCACCTTCAGTTGATCCCAATAAATTTATCACCGGATTTGAGAAAGGTGAATGGGAGAAAATAGTCAATGATCCAAAGAAACCTCTGCTAAATAGGGCTATACAGTCCTATCCACCAGGATCAACCTATAAACTCATTACCGCTTTGGCAGGACTACGTGCGGGTATTATAAAGGGGATTAATTGGTCCGTATCATGTCCCGGATATTTTCCCTATGGGAATCACCTATTTAGATGTTGGGAGCGCAAAGGACATGGACCTGTGAATCTGATCAGGGCCATTGCGGTTTCCTGTGACGTTTATTTCTACACCATCGGTGCCAGGATAGACATAGACTTTCTAGCAGAGGTTTCAAGAGAATTTGGGCTTGGCAAGCCTTCCGGCCTGGGTTTTTCTGAAGAAAGTCCAGGGTTAGTGCCTGATAGGTCTTGGAAAAAGAAACGCTTCGGAACGTCTTGGAATCAGGGGGAGACTGTGGTTGTATCCATAGGACAAGGGTATATTCTTACGTCACCTATTCAAATGGCAAGGGCATATATGGTCTTTGCAAATGGTGGTAAACTCTACAGGGTCTATGCGGTGTCAGAAATCAAACAAAAAAATGGTGCCATCCTCTATAAAGGAATGCCTCAACTTGAGAGAACTGTTGAATTCAGAGGAGAGGAATTAGATTGGCTCCAATGGGGACTTAAGGAAGCCGTTGAGACAGGAACTGGGAAGTCCGCACGAGTTCCTGGAATTGTAGTTTGGGGAAAAACTGGAACAGCTCAGGTTGTAAGTCTCCACAGAAAGACAAAACATTTGGAGCATCATGCCTGGTTCGTTAGCTACGCAGGTAATTCTACACCAGAAAT
>JAUQPD010000035.1 GCA_030550555.1 Thermodesulfobacteriota bacterium | reverse complement strand
GTATAGATTTCTTTGGTTGCAGAAGAATGTGGAGCGGGTTTGTTTTGATGAGGTGATAGAGGTGCTTAGGAGGACGATAGAGCTTGGGATAATGCTCAGTGAGAGGGGGAAGAATTTGTTTTGGGTTTAGGGTAAGGTATGTGGCGGTGGTTTGTGGTGTTGACGATAGAATAGTGATAAATAAAATTATTGAGGGGGGAGGGGGGAGGTGAGAAGGGGGAGAGGGAGATAAGAACCTTTTGGGACGACATAAGAGAAGAGGCTTTGAGAGAAGGGCTTCAACAGGGGCTACAGCAGGGTTTATTACTTAGTGCTCAGGAGATGGTGCTTGAGGCTCTGGAGGAAAGGGTCGGGAGGGTGGAGGAGGATATTATGGAAAAGGTGAGAACTATTAACAATAGAGATTTTAAAGAAAATACTCAAGCTAACGATTCGCATAAATTCGCTTGAAGAAATTCAAAAAGAATCAAAAAAAACTTTCATCTTAATGGTTTAAAAAACAAACCTACCTTCCAACCTCATACACCCTTTCGCCTCTTCTCAGTAAATCTTGGTTTAATATTAAGATGATTCTAGAATCTGACCTGCTCAAGAGAAATTACGAAAATTCTACTTGACTTTGGGCAAAAATTTCATAAAATAAAAATTCTAGAAAAAGCTTAGCTTTCTGCAAAGTTATGCAAGTGCCCTCGAAAAATGATAGAGTAAAATATCCTTGGATAAAAGAAATTATCATAGGGAATAAAAAGTTCAACAGTGCTGATGCAATTTTAAAAGCAATCGGAAAGGCATCTCATAAGCATGGTGACCCATCTTTGGGTTATGCTAATCCACGAATGGCCTCTCCAGTATATGTATCTGTCGTAAAAATACAAAATGATTTTAGAAGCATTAGAAAGATTGTTTACTTACGGTTTAATCATAATAGAAGCCGATGAATTCAATAGGATTTATCGTATAAAAATTACTGATAAAGGAAAACTGTTTATAGCAGATTTATACAATGAGAGTTTAAAATTAGATTCAGGCATATAATTAGAGAACTTCTTGAAAGATTAAAAAAAGATTACGAGTTTGAAATACACTAAACTATAGGAGGTAATGTTATGGCAGAAAACAAAACTTCTCTTTTGCTTGCTTTTGTTGCAGGAGCAGCGGTTGGGGCTCTGGTTGCCCTTCTCTATGCACCAACAAGTGGTGCTGAACTTAGAAGACGTCTTAGGGCAGAAGCTGAGGAAAAGGCTGAAAAATTAAAGGAGGAAACCCAACAGATCAAAGGAAAGGTCTCTACCTTAAAACAAAAAGCAGGTGAAAAACTTGAAGAAGTTACCCACAAGGCCAAAGAGCTTATTGAAGAGAAAAAAGGAGTTTTAGCAGAAACTCTCGAGAAAGCAAAAGAAGTGGTCAAAGAAACTAAGGAAGAACTTACGGAAAAATTTTTCAAAAAAGAGGAGGAGGAAAAAGCTTAACAATCCCTACCATTTAAATTTTTCTCGCAATATCTTTAGATAGCTCTTTGAGGGTGAGGCAACAAGCTTTATCTTTTTTTCTGCTTTTTTAAAGCGGACAGGATGATCCTTTGAGAGGAACCAATTAGTCCTTCCATCAAGGAGGAGGTGGACTTCCTCCTCTCCCTCGACTAATTTTACTTCAAGGGAAAAGCTATCAGGTAGGATAAGTGGTTTTATCTGGGGCCGAAAGGCGCAAATGGGTGTGAGGACAGTAGCTGAAGTGCGGGGATGAACGACAGGACCACCAGCACTGAGATTATAGGCAGTTGAGCCAGTAGGAGTACTTATTATTAAGCCATCACCGCTAAATTGAAAGGTATCTTGCTCCTCAACTACTGTGACCTCTAAGGTTATAATTCTGCCGAGGGGTCCCTTAAGAATTGCACCCTCATTGAGGACAATCTCTTCATTAGCTCCATAACTCACCTTTAAGACAGCTCTTTCATCAAGGTGAACTTCACCTTTTATCCACTTTTCAAAAACCAAAGAAAGCTCTTCAAGAGTAACCTCTGTGAGGAAACCAAACTTGCCCATATTGACACCGAGGATTGGAAGATTTAAATCATAGGCATAGGGCACTGCTTTTAAAAGTGTACCATCCCCTCCGAGAACAAGTATTCCATTAAAAGATGCAGTGTTTCGGGCTAGCTCACTTTCTAACTCCTTAACACACTCTTTAAGAGGGATAAGCTCAATCCTAAAGTCTTCAACTATCTTTAGAAAGACTTCAGGTGCCTTTAGATTCTCCTTTGGTAAGTATAGAAATCTCAACATTTTAAAAGACTAAGCAGTGGGAAACTGTTCTTACTCTAGAGGGATATTATGCTAAACTTTGTAAAATTTCAAGAGATTTCATTCTTAAAAACTTTCATTGATAGATTGTATTTTAATTCACAGGGAGTATATTTTTACTCTATGGACGCAAGAGAATCCTTTCTTCAATATTTAAGTCGGGCAAAAGTTATTGTTCTTAAGATTGGTAGTGCTGTTATAACCAAAGACGATGAGGGCCTTAATTATGGTGTTCTTTCAAATATTGCTTATGAGGTTCAGAGGTTATTTAAGAGCGACAAAAGAGTCGTGATAGTCTCTTCAGGTGCCATCGCTTGTGGGCGAGCAAAGCTAAAATTCTACAAGCGTCCGCTTTCTCTTTCAGAGAAACAGGCCCTTGCTGCCTGTGGACAAGCAGATCTTATTCGGGCCTACGAAGAGGTTTTTGAGCAATATGCGTTGAAAGTTGCCCAAATATTACTGACCTCTGAAGATCTCTCTCAAAGAAATCGCTATCTAAATGCCAGAAAAACTCTTCACACTCTTTTGACATGGGGCATAATACCTGTGATTAATGAAAATGATACGGTAGCTACTGAAGAAATCCGATTCAGTGATAATGATATTCTCTCTGCCCTTGTCACTCTTGCTTTACCTGCAGATGGTCTCTTAATTCTCTCTGATATTGATGGCCTTTACACGGAAGATCCAAGAGATAATCCTCAAGCTGAGAGGATTTCGGCTGTTGAAAAAGTGGACGAAACTATCTTTTCGATGGCAGGCAAAAAACCTGGTAAACTCGGTAGAGGTGGTATGTATTCTAAGCTCCTTGCAGGAAAAATGGTGACCTCATCTGGTATACCCATGGCAATTCTTCCTGGTCGCACCCCTCTTGTACTGGAGAGACTTTTCTCAGGAGAAGACATCGGTACTGTTTTCCTTCCTCAGGAACGAAAACTTTCAATGCGAAAAATCTGGATAAAATATTACTTAAAACCTGAAGGTAAGATCTACATAGACCATGGTGCTGAAAATGCTATTCTGCAGACTGGAAAAAGCCTTCTTTTAAATGGAATAATCAGTATTGAGGGAACCTTTCCAAAAGGTGCCTGCGTAGAGATATATGGAGAAGCCAATAAACTCTTAGGTAAAGGGCTAACCAATTACTCCTCTGAAGACCTTCTAAAATTTCTCTCAGATAAAGGACGTCCTGACAAAGAGGTTATTCATAGAGACAACCTCGTCCTTCTTGACTAAGTTCTGAGAATTTCTAAAATATTATTAGCTGTGACAAGGTCAATCTTAATCCTCCTTTTAATTATCTTACTACTCTCTATTTTGTCACTAAAGGGGAACTGTAAGGACAGCCTTGAGAAGCCTTTAGTATTTGGTATCCTTGCAAAAAGAGGGGAAAGGATTGAAAAGAATAGGTTTTATCCCCTAAAAAATTACTTGGAAAAAAGACTTTCCTTTTCAATTGATTTTCGCTTTTTACCTTTTGAAGAACTAAAAAAACAGGCTCTTGAGGGCAAACTGAACTTTATTCTTACTAACCCTTACCAAGCCATGCTCATCCGAGAAATAGGGAAAAGAGACAATCTAAATTACCGTATCATCCTGAGTTTAAGTCAATATGAACTTACTGATTACTATCCCTTTTTTGGAGGGGTAATTTTTGCAAGAAAGGACAGCCCTATTGAAGAACTTCGGGATCTTCGAGGTGAAGAGTTTGGAGCGGTAGATCCAGAATCCTTTGGTGGATATCTGATTGCCCTCTACGAGTTGTATAAAGTAGGTATCAGAGAGGATCACATAAAACCCAGATTCTATGGTACTCATGACGAAGTAGTATGGGCAGTATTGAGGGGAGAAGTCAGTGCTGGAACTATAAGGACAGGAATTTTAGAACGTCTAAGTTCTGAAGGACAGATATCCCTGAATGATATAAAGATTCTCAATAGAAGGACCTATGAAGGCTTTCCTCTTCTTGTAAGCTCAGAACTCTATCCTGAATGGCCTGTTCTTGCCCTTGAGGGAACTCCTCATGAAAAAATAAAGGCTCTTGCCCAGACTCTCCTCGAGATTCCTCCTAACTCTGACCTTGCAAGGCAAATGGAAGCAGTCTTTTATCTGCCTCTTGACTATACACCAGTGGAAAAACTTTTACTTGATCTCATGAAGGGCCCTTACGCTGAGCTTGGTGAACTTTATTTTAAAAGATTTAAAGAAAAATACCTACCCCTCATTTCAATCGTGCTCTTCATTTTTCTACTCATCCTCGTGGTTATGTCTTACTCCCTTTTTATTAAAAACCGACAACTGAAAGAGACAAAGGAATCCTTAGAGAGAGAAAAGACCTTTCTCGATACTGTTTTAAGATACAGTGATTTTATGGTCTACTATCTAAATCCTGAGGGACAGGTCATATGGGTAAATCAAAAAGGCGAGAAGGTCTGTTTTGAAGGAAATAGCAACTCTAATTTGGCCCTCTGGGAAATGTGCCCCTCAATCAGTGCAATTAAAAATCTAAAGAGCTATTTTGAAATGATAAAGCATAACAGAGATCCACTTGGTTTTATCGAGACTATCCAAGAGGGCGACAGAGAGAGAACTTTTGAGGGAGAATTGATACCAATAAGAAAGGACAATCAACTAAAGGGAGTTCTTTTCTTCTTAAGAGATGTAACAGAAAAGGTAATTCTTGAGCGTCAGAAGCTTTTCTTAGAAAAACTTAATCTCCTTAGAAACATTGCAGGTGGCCTTGCTCATGATTTCAACAATAAGTTATTTGCGGTGATGAATCAATTAGAATTACTTAAGGCAAAACTTCCGAGAAGAAAGCTTACACCCGAGGTAAGAGCCCTTTTTCTCTCTTTGCAGGACTCGCTTATGGGGGTAAGACTCCTGGGTAGGGAGTTACTGACTCTCGTTAGAGGTGAAGAACCTGTTAAGGAAAAAGTGGATCTCGAGGAATTAATAAGGCACTATACATCTATTGTGCTTGCAGGGAAATGGAATTATGAGGTGCACTACAAAATAAAGAGGCCTCTTCCCCTTGTTGAAGTCGATAAGGAGTTAATCTCCATTATGTGGATGAATCTAGTCTTAAATGCTATTGAAGCCATGCCTCGTGGAGGAGTTATTGAGATAACTCTTGAACCTGTGACAAGGTCTATGAAAAATTATATCAAACTTTCCATAAGTGATCAGGGCATAGGGCTTCCAGAAAAATATAAAGATAGAATCTTTGAACCCTTTTTCACAACAAAACCTGGAGGAACAGGACTTGGACTATATGTAGTTAAAGAGGTTGTAAAAGCCCACTCAGGAAATATATCAGTTGAATCTAAACCTGAAAAGGGAACTACCTTTACCATAGAACTTCCTGCATTAGACGAAAAGCAAATCCTTGAAAAAATAAACAGTTCCGTTCAGAAAAAGCCAAGAATCCTTCTTGTTGATGATGATGATCTTGTGCGAGATACCTTGAAGGAACTTCTTGAACAATTCAATTACGAAGTCGAAACTGCACCTAACGGAGATTCTGCGGTTGAGGTTTATCTTCGAGCAAGGCGCTCCGGCAAACCCTTTGATTTTGCCATTGTTGATTTACTTGTACCTGGTAGACTTAATGGCATAGAAACCTTTCAAAAACTAAAAGAATACGATCCAACACTTAAAGTTATCCTTATCTCAGGTTACTTTGATAAGTCTATTGTTAAAGATCTTAACCACTCTGGACTACATGGAGCCTTAATTAAACCTTTTACAATTCAACAACTCCTTGAGTTGTTGGAAAAATAATAAAAGCAAAGGAGGGGGATTATAAAAATGTCTGATTTTGTTCATCTTCATCTTCACACCGAGTGGAGTCTCCTTGATGGTGCCATAAGAATTGAGGATCTTGTGCGTAAACTTCAAGAGTATGGAATGAAGGGATGTGCTATCACTGATCATGGCACTCTCCATGGAATAATTCACTTTTACCAAAAACTCAGAGATGCTGGTCTAAAACCACTCCTTGGCTGTGAATTTTATGTTGCTGAGGAGTCGCGCTTTCTCAAAAAAGCCTCCAAACGCGGTGAGGCAGGTGCCTTTCACCTCATACTAATTGCTAAAAATCTCGAGGGATATAAAAATCTAGTGAAACTTGGGACTAAGGCCTTCTTGGAAGGCTTTTATTACCGACCAAGGATTGACAAAGAACTCCTAAAAGAACATAGAAGTGGTCTTATTTGCTTGAGTGCCTGTCTTGAAGGAGAAATTCCCCAATTGATCTTACAGGGACAAATTAATAAAGCCAAGGAAACTGCAAAATGGTATAAAGAACTCTTTGGAGAGGACTTTTATCTTGAAGTTCAAAAAAATGGTCTACCCCATCAAGAAAAAGTCAATACCGCTATTTTGGAGATAGCTGAAGATCTTGACATAAAGGTAGTTGCTACTGCTGACTGTCACTATTTGAATAGAGATGATGCCTTTGCTCATGAGATTCTTCTCTGCATACAGACTGGACATAAGATTACAGATCCAGACAGATTTAAGTTTGATACACAAGAACTCTATTTAGCAAGTTCTGAGGAGATGTATGAACGGTTTTCCGATTTCCCCAAAGAAGTCCTGACAAATACCCTTGAAGTTTTTGAAAAAGTGGAACTTGAACTTCCTCTAGGCAATCCTCTCTTCCCTCATGCAAAGATTCCAGAGGGTGAAGACGAAAAAGACTACTTTATTAGAAGGGCTAGAGAGGGGCTAGCAAAGATTTTAAAAACTCTCAAAGAAACTGGAGAACTCTATACCAGTGAAGAGGAATATTGGAAACGACTTGAGATGGAACTTGAAGTCATAACTGAAAAAGGTTATGCAGGATATTTTCTAATTGTTTCTGACTTTTGTGAGTGGGCCAAAAAACAGGGAATCCCTGTGGGGCCAGGAAGAGGATCTGCAGCCGGAGCCTTGACAAGTTATGCTCTCGGAATAACTGCCTTAGACCCCCTAAGATATGGTCTCCTCTTTGAGAGATTCCTGAATAAAGAGAGGCCAAGCCTTCCTGACATCGATGTAGATTTTTGCATGGAGGGTAGAGATAAGATTATTGAATACGTAGCTAAGACTTATGGTGAAACCCATATTGCAAAAATAGCGACCTTCGGACAGATGAAAGCACGACAAGTCTTAAGGGATGTTGGACGCGCTCTTGGTTTTAAGGCTAAAGAAATCGACACAATCACCAAAATGATTACCCCAGGAGTAGACGTATCTCTCAAAGAGGAAATCAAGAGAAGAGAAATCGCAGAACTTCTTGAAAAGAATCCAAAAGTTAGGGAACTTTTCGAGCTCGCTCTCAAACTTGAAGGGCTACCAAGACATGCAAGTCAACATGCTGCAGGAGTAATTATTAGTCCCATACCTCTTGATGAAATTGCCCCTTTGATGAAAGGAGATGAAGGAGAAGCAGTTGTTCAATTTGACATGAAGGCTTGCGAAGCCCTAGGACTCATCAAATTTGATTTTCTTGGTTTAAAGACCTTAACTATTATAGACAAAACTCTTAAAACCATTAAAGAGTACGAGAGCATCGAAATCGACTTACAAAAAATACCCCTTGACGATCCAAAGACCTATCAACTCCTTCAGGAAGGAAATACTGACGGAGTATTCCAACTTGAATCTGAAGGCATGAAAGAGCTACTGAGAAGGCTCAAGCCTACAGATTTTAATGACCTAATTGCGGTCCTTGCTCTCTATAGACCTGGTCCCCTTGGTGGCGGATTAGTTGATCAATACATTGAAACTAAACACGGCAAAAGAAAACCTGAATATCTTCATCCCCTTCTTGAACCCATTCTCAAGGAAACCTACGGTGTTCTTGTATATCAGGAACAGGTTATGGAAATTGCTAGAGCCTTTGCAGGATATACCCTTGGAGAAGCAGATCTCCTCCGTAGAGCTATGGGTAAAAAAGATAAAGAACTAATGCAAAGGCTCAAAGATGACTTCGTTGAAAGATCCGTTGCCCGAAACATCCCGAGAGATATTGCAGAAAAAGTTTTTGATCTAATGGAAAAATTCGCAGAATATGGTTTCAATAAAAGTCACTCAGCAGCCTATGCCCTAATTTCCTATCAAACTGCCTATTTAAAAGCCCATTATCCTCTTTACTATCTCGCATCAATACTTACTTACGAAGTCAATAAGAGTGATGAAGTCTCTAAGTACTTATCTCTTGCAGATAGAATGGGAATTAAGATTCTTCCGCCAGATATAAATCTTAGTTCAGGAGGTTTTACTGTTGAAAATAGCTCCATTAGAATTGGACTTCAGGCGATCAAAAATGTTGGTGAAGAGGCGGTACAAGAAATAATAAGAAAACGACCATATAAAAGTTTCTTAGATTTTTGTCAGAAAGTAGATACCCAAAAGGTAAATAGAAAAACAATTGAAGCCTTAATAAAGGCTGGTGCCTTTGACAGCCTTGAGCCAAACAGAGCAAAACTTCTGTCAAATCTCCAAAAGGTTCTTGCAATCACTCATGAATCAAGATCATCAATGCTATTTGGTCAAAATAATCTCCTAAATATCAATATTGCACAAGCCATAAAAATGGATGAAGTTCCTCCTTGGAGCCTGGAAGAACAATTAAAATTTGAAAAGGAAGCCCTTGGATTTTATCTCTCAGATCATCCAGTTCGCAGATTTAGACCAATAATAGATATATTCACCCCCTATAATTTAGATAATCTAAAAAATCTATCCAGTGGCGATAAGATTATCGTTGCAGGAATCGTCTCCGAAATAAAAACCAAAACCACAAAAAGCGGAAATAAGATTGCTATTCTAAAAATAGAGGATGAACATACTGCTATAAGGGCTCTTCTCTTTCCTGACCTTTTTAAGGAACACGGTAACCTTCTCAAGGACTCTCTACTCCTTTGGTTCAAAGGAGAGTTAGAGATAGAGGAGGAAAATATAACTCTCCTCGTTGAAGAAATAACCCGTTTTGATGATTTCAAGTTTTTCAAAGAAGGGATCTTTAGAGTCTATGTCCCTTGGAATGAAGCAACTCCAGAGTTTATAAATAATCTCAAGAGTTTCTGGTTTTCCCTAAAGGATGATGAGGGTCTTCCAGTTATGCTAATTTTGCAGTATCCTGATACAAGAGTCTATTTTGAAATAAACGGGATAAAACAACCCCTTTCTCTGCCTTATTTGCAGATGTTTTCTGAAACTTTTAATAGTTTAAAACTTAGGTTTTCAGAAAGATGAAACTTGTTGTTTTTACAAAAAAAGAAGATTGTAGTATCTACATTTGTTTTGAAGAATTATTTGTTAAATTAAATATTGAATTTTATATTTTTGATAAATTAGATCTATCTTTTATTAGTTCTACATTTAGCAATAAAGATAATATAGTTGCAGTAATTGACTATGAAAGTTTTGGAGATGAAGTTTTAAGCTTTACTAGAATCATAAAGAATATTAATCCGCAAGCAAAAATATTAATTACAAATGCTCCTCAAGATGTTGATAAAGCTATGCAATTTTTTGCTTCAGGTGTAACTTACTATCTAACAACTGAAATTGATAAATTTTGTCTTTGTAAGTTTATCAATGAATTAGCTGAGTCCTACGTCAGTTCACAGAACATGTCCAATGATCCAACAAATCTCTTCGTTGGTAAAAGTAAACCAATACAAAAAATAAAAGCCCTTTTACCAACTATTGCTGAAACTAACTGTAACATCCTAATCACTGGTGAAACTGGAACTGGAAAAGAACTTTTAGCCAGAGTTATTCATCAGCTTTCACCACGTAGATACGGACCCTTTATCACACTGGATTGCACGACTCTTCAAGAAACAATCTTTGAAAGTGAGGTCTTTGGATATGAAAAAGGTGCCTTTACTGGAGCAATAGCCAGCAAAAAAGGACTTGTTGAACTTGCTGATGGAGGAACCCTATTTATTGATGAAATTGGTGAGCTCCCCCTTCCTCTCCAAAAGAAGTTTCTAAGATTTATTCAAGAAAAAACCTTTATGAGAGTTGGCGGAACTAGACTATTAAAGGCAGATGTCCGCCTTATTGCTGCCACTAACCGTAACTTAGAAGAAGAAGTCAAAAAGGGAAACTTCAGATCAGATCTCTATTTCAGACTAAATACTTTGATAATCGAAATTCCTCCCCTCAGAGAGCGTAAAGAGGATATTCCCCTGTTACTCGAACACTTTATAAAAGTAAAAACCAAAGAAATTGGCAGGGACTTTAAAGGATTCTCAAAGGGATTCCTTGAGGCTATAATGAACTACAGCTGGCCTGGAAATGTAAGAGAGTTACAAAACCTGATTGAAAGAGCCCTAATCTTAGCAAAGGACGGTTACCTTACAGAAGATCTATTACCAGGTTACATTAAAAAGTCTGAAGAACATAAATTAATCAATCAAAAGGAGTTAATTAATCATGATTTAACACTATTGAGTAATAGCCATAAATCTCTTAATGATATTGAAAAAGAAGTCATTTTACATGCCTTAATTAAAAATAATTGGAATCAAACAAAAACAGCTCAATATTTAGGAATATCAAGAAAACAACTTATAAACAAGATAAAGAAGTACGGTTTACATAAAGAAAATATAACTTGGCTTAAATACAGAGAGGATAAGATAAAGACTACAAATCAATAGTATAATTTTTAATATTACATCACGAAGTTCTATTTTTCTTTCTGATGATAATATATCTTGTCTATTAGCAATTATTTTTAGAATAGGTCTAGTTAATCTAAAATAATAATAAATTGCTAGGATTGAAGTTAGAAGAAAGACGAATGATAATAAATAAGCACCATTTTTTATCAGTTCAAGAAGGATAAAAAGCTTAGTAATGAATCCAGCGGTAGGAGGAAGACCAGCTAGAGAAAAAATAAACACTAATAGAGAAAAAAGAAGTATTGGACACTCTGGCAGCATTTGTTCATATTGGTTAAAAGAAATTTTGACTAATTGATTAATATTATTAAGTTGTAATGTAACTAATAGAGCTAAATTTGTTAAAGCATAAATAAAAAGATATCCACAGAGCAGATGATAATTCATTGGATTCGGATCTAAGCTTAAGAGAGACATAAAATATCCAACATGTGCTATTGAGGAATAGGCAAGGAGTCGC
Organism: Thermodesulfobacteriota bacterium; assembly: GCA_030550555.1. Lineage (GTDB taxonomy): Bacteria > Desulfobacterota > Thermodesulfobacteria > Thermodesulfobacteriales > Thermodesulfobacteriaceae > Caldimicrobium. Next base: position 85,125 of record JAUQPD010000035.1, on the reverse strand, counting down.
TTGACTTCATTTTGTTTAAGTGCTAAAAGATTACCTATAAGCATTGATAATAAGCTTACTATAAAAAAGAGAATTTTTATATTTGACATGTTAATATAAAAAGCATTAGGAACGAGAAAGAGATAATAAACGTTTGCGAGAAAAACGCCAAAAGCTAATTTAGAAATAGAAATGAGAAGTGGGAAAACAATAAATGGAGATCCCTGATAAACCTCAGGCAACCAGAATTGTAGCGGTGCTCCTCCTAATTTAAAAACCAAAGAAAGAAAAATAAGCAATAGTCCTATCGTATAAATATTACTATTCGAAGTGGAAGAGAGAATTTCTGAAATTGACCCGAATGAGAAGGAAAGAGTCGAGTAATAAATTAAAAAAAGTCCGGTAAGGAAAATTAAAGATGAAAAAGTTCCTAAATAAAAATATTTTAAACCTGCTTCAACAGATAAAAGATTATTTCTATAGAAGCTTACAAGTAGATAAAATGCAAAAGATATAGATTCAATAAGAACAAAAGCTATAAGAAAATTAGTAGATGAGAGTAAAAAAGACAAGAAGGATACAGTAATTCCTAAAAAGAAAGAAAATTCATTTAAATATGGAGATTTAATAAGAATATTATAAGAACTTAGATATATCAAACAGAGTGAAAAGAAAATAAATATCCTAAGATAGAATAGTCCTGAACTGTTTATAAAATTTCCATCTATGTTATGTAACTGTAAAGTTGACGGAGTGACTAAAAATAAAAAGGTAGAAATCAAAAAAAAGGACAGCCATATTAAATATCTATTTTTAAAATTATTTATAAAAAATATATTAAAGACGAGTAAAACAATTGATGATAATGAAAGAAAGAATTCTGGAAAGAATGCTGAAAAAACTCCCATCTAAACACCCCCTGAAGTGAAGAGCTTAAGAAATTCATATAGATAAAACGTTAATATTAAAACAATTAGAAGAATTATAAAACTTAACAAAATTTGAGAAAAAGAAAGATCTATTAAGGTTTTAGACCCACTTCCACTTTGCTTTGAGAAGACCAATTTGTAAAACACTACAGATTTGTAAATAAGATTAATTGACATAGCAATGATTAATAAAAACCCAAAAAGTAGGGAATACTTAAAAACTGAAGAAACAACAATAAATTCAAGATAAAAGTAACCAAATAATGGAAAACCAGCAAGGATTAATAGATATGACGTGAAGAAAAAGGTAAAAAAAGGATGAGTTAAAGTTAGGGCACCATAGTCATTAATGATAAGAGATTTACCATAGAGTTCAAGATGGTAGCAGTAAAGAAATAGAATAAAAGCTAATAGTCCGTGAAAGAGAGAAAAGGGAACTAAAATAGTTATACCACCATAGGGAGCTAATGCTAATCCACCTGCTAACATAATGTTCAAATGACTCATACTCATGTAGGTAAAAATCTTTTTTAAATCCCTCTGAGACCATGCAAGAAATGACGATATGATGGAGGACAAAATAACTACTAAAAGTAAAAAACCATATATCATAGAAACATCAGCAAAAAGCCTATAGAATGCATAAATGGCGTATTTACTAAGAATTCCTGAAAATATTGCAGTGATAGGTGAAGGCAAGTTGTAATAAGTATTGATAAGCCATCCATGTAAAGGGAATACTGGTGTTTTGACCATAATTCCAATAAACAATAAAAGAGCAATTATATAATCATGAGAGATGCCACTAAAATTATACTCAAAAGCACCCTTAAATTTGAAAATTAAAAGTACTCCCAAAATAAGAAAGATACTAAAACCAAAATTATAAATAATAAATTCTAAGGCATTTCTCATTCTATCACCTGCTGAAAAATACCACAATAAAAGAGTGGCTGGAATTAGCATTGCCTCCCAAAAAATCAAAAAGGTCAGGGAATCTCCTGCAATGAAAAACAAATTATTTACTGAGAAAAGCATTAATAAAAGTGTATTCATTAAACTTGACTGATTAATTTTATTGATAAAAATTACAAGAAAGGCAAAAAGTAGATAGTTTAACCAAAGAAAAGATAATCCTGCAAGATCTAAATAAAGCTTTAGCCTTATACCCAATCCTTCAAAATAAGTTACTTCAAAAACACCATCTTGAAGATATTTTTCAGTTAACATCAAGAGAAAAGGAAGATTTAGAAGTATAAAAATTTTAAAGAAAATATTGGGAAATGAGGTAGTTTGGCGTTTTCCGAGAAACATTAGTCCTAAAATAAACCCTAAGAGTGAAATAACTGCATATTCCTTTAGCAACATATTTCAATCCCCTCTCTTTAAAAACTTATTAATGACATAAGATAAAAAATTATAATAGCAATAATAAAAATTTGTAGATATTTTAGCAAACTACCATCAAATATGTTTGCTATTTTTTTAGGAATCGAATTAATACGCAAGGGAAATTCCTTGTTTAGAGAGATTAATAGTCCATCATTAAATAAAAATAAAGTATTCCTCAAATTGGCAAGTAACTTGTCAACAAGAGATTTATAGAATTCTCCAACATATTTATATTCAAAAGGTTCAAGCACCTTTACCACAAATCGATATATAACTCTTGATATTGATATATAAAACCAATCTGTATCAAGATTAATTTTAGGCTTTGGTGCTATTAAAGGTCGGACAAAAAAGAAAATTACTGTAACACCAGAAAAGAGTGCAAGCATACCTACTATGTGACCATAAGTATAAGGTTCATAATGGATGGGATAGGGTAAAAATTTATAGTAAATACCAGGAAAAAGCCCAATAAGAATACAAAGAGCTGAAGCAATAATCATGGCAACATGCATATTCCATGGAACAGGTCTTGCTGTATAGGGTTTCTCCTCACCGAAGAAGATATGATAGCCCATCCTCAATACAATGTTGAAAAAGGTTCCAATGGAGGCAAGTTCCATCAGTAGAAATTCAAAAGGCCGGTGAAGAGCTGAAGCAGAGTGTATTGTTATACTCTTTGAGACAAAACCACATGTCAGAGGCACACCTGAGATCGAGAGAGCTCCTACAAAGAAATAGAGTGTTATCCAAGGATTTTTTCTTACGAAACCACCAAGCTGATGAATTCTCTCAATTCCAGTTGCGTAAATTATAGCTCCTACTGACATAAAAAGAAGTCCCTCGTAGATGATATGGGCAAAAGCGTGAGCTGAAGCCCCATTTAATGCCTCATAACTTCCTAATCCAGCCCCACATACCATAAAACCAACCTGACTTATTGTGTGATAAGATAAAAGCCTGCGAGGATTATTCTCCAGGATTGCATAGATAACACCATAAAAAGCCATTAGAGCACCTGCAATAGCTAAGAGCATGTCTCCAGGAAAGACTCTAATTAGTGCATAAACTGCACTTTTAGTTGTAAAGGCACAGAGAAAAACAGATCCATAAATCGTAGAATTCGGATAGGCATCAGGAAGCCATGCGTTTAGCGGTGGAACAGCTGCATTTATCACAAAGGCAAGCAGTATTAAAAAGTAAGGTATTGTTCCAAAAAGTTCACGATAATTCTCTAAGGTAATTATAGAATAGTCAATCCAAAGCATAAGTATACCGAGAAATAGAGAAAGTCCACTAATAACATGAACCAAGATATATCTAATTGAGGAAAAATAGGCAACCTTTGTCCTTGCTGATATAATAAGCAACACTGCAAATATTGCGAGCCCTTCCCAAAAGAGATAAAAACTAAGAATGTCATAAGCAAAAGCTACTCCAACTGCACAGGCCATATACATTAAACCTGCAGTTATCTGTATACGGTCATCTACATGTAATGCATAAAGTAGTCCTATAAAACCAAACATTGAAAAGACATAAGCAAAAAATAGGGACAAGGCATCAACCTTAAGGAGAAATTCGTATCCTAAAATTTTGAAACCACCATAAATACCAGGTTCTAGTTTTATTGTCAAAATAAAAGTAAGCAAAGCTGTAGCAAGAGCTAAATAATTCAGACTTTTTCTGTAAAAGAAATATATTATCGGCCCAAGTAGAAGAGCAGGAAGATTAGGAGGTATAATATCTATCATAATCTTCCTCCTTACGAGAAACAAGCTTTCCCGTTATCTTAACAACAAGTGTTAAGAATAGAGCTCCTACTAATCCAAACAATCCCTCAAAAAAAGGTATTTTTTCAAAACTAAAGTGCTTTTCCTTTGGAAAAAAGAAATACCCAACAATAGAAAGCACTAAGAAAATTATAAATAGCACTAATGATAAGCTTATGTTTTTCTTATCTTCTTTAGTCCACATATAGCACCTCTATTAACTTCAATAGCTTGTAAAGATGCTCTATTTGACTTGCAAGAACTATTGTAAGAATAGCTGTTATAAATAAAGGTATAGCACAAAAATAATTTTCTTTTATCTTTTCATAAGGTGTGTAGTGATGATGATGTTGTTCTTCCTTACTTGGTTGATAAGGATCCTTTAGAAGTGCTCTAAAGACAATTGGCAGAAAATAGGCAGTATTTAAAAAGGAACTTATTAAGAAGACAAGGGCTCCACTAATTAATCCTGCGGTAAGACAGCCCTTAACTAAATTAAATTTACTCCAGAAACCGATAAATCCGGGAATTCCTATCATACTTAAACTAGCAAGAAAGAAAGCAGTAAAAGTTAAAGGCATCTTTCTTGCTAAGCCATCAAATTGAGGTATTTCGGTGTAATGAGTGGAGACATATACTGAGCCTGCTGAAAAAAAGAGTGTAATTTTTGAAAAGGCGTGTGCAGTAATGTGAAGAATTCCACCAATGACTGAAAGAGGTGTAAAGAGGGCAGTTCCAAAGACTATATAAGAAAGCTGACTAACTGTTGAAAAGGCAAGTCTTGCCTTGAAGTTCTGACGGGTGAGTGCTATTGCGGATCCAACAATTATCGTGAGGGCAGTAATAAAAAGTATAAACTCTTGGAGACCAAGTCCAATTACTCCATCCTTTCCGTAGATGTTAAGTAATACCCTAACATTTGCAAAGGCACCTGTCTTTACTACTGCAACTGCGTGAAGGAGAGCAGAAACAGGTGTTGGAGCTACCATCGCTGAAGGTAGCCAGCTATGAAGTGGCATTATGGCACACTTATTATAACCATAAAGATAGAGGATAAGTGCTATCTGTAGCAATAGGCGATGTTGCTCAAGCATGTCCTGAGTAAAAATTCCCCTTGGGGTATAATCAAGCGTTCCAGCAACAAAATATGTAATGGCCATTGCAGGAATTAGGAAGAGCTTTGCGGTGCCAAGTAGGTATATTACATATTTCCTAGCTCCCTCAAGGGCCTCCTCATCCTCCTTGTGGGCAACTAAAGGATAAGTGACAATTGACATGAGTTCATAAAACAAAAAGAGAGTCAGGAGATTTCCAGCAAAGGCAACTCCCATAGTTGCGGTAAGCGAAAGTGCAAAGGAGACATAATATCTCGTCTGCCTTATAGCGTGAGTGCCTCTCATATATCCTATGGAATAAAAAGTAGTCAAAATCCAAAGGAAGGAAGCACCTAATGCAAAAAGTAGCCCAAGGGGATCCACAAGAAGCTTTATTGATATGCCTTCATAAAGCTTTATAAGTTCAACAGTGTATGAACCTTTTTCAAGCACTATAGGAATTAATAAGCAAACGAATAAAAATTTAAGTATACCAGCAATCACAGATACTGCTTCGCGATGATTGGGCTTTTTATCTCCAAAGTATATAATAAATGGAACAGCTATAGCAGATACTAAAATTGCAAGAAGTGGAAATAAAGCCTCACTCTTCATCTCTCTCCCCTAGGAGCTTTAGTTCATCAAAAGAAAGACTTCTCTTTAGCCTATAATAGTTTACAACTAATATTAGTCCAATTGAAAAGGAACCTGCAGCTATAGCAAGAGTTACAAGGACAACCATCTTTCCCTTGGGATCACCAAGATAATGACTAGCTGTTGCAAAGGCTAAATTAACTCCATTAAAAGCAACCTCTAAAGCAAGAATTGCAATTAAAAGATTCTTACGAAGAAGAAAAAGTGATATTCCAAGAAAAATAAGCATACCTGATATAAGATAAAAGATATACTCTTTGGCAAAGAAATTAATTATTTCTTGAAGCATCCTCCCTCCTAAAGAAAATATATAAAGCAACCATTGGCAAGCTTAATATAAAGGCAAGAAGATAAATCAAAAACCAGTATTCATTAAACAAAAAATTTCCGATAACTTTGATATCGGAAAGAAATTCTTGTTTAGAATAATTTTCAGGAACTGCTCTATATAATGAAATAACCAATAAAAGAACTAATAAACCAATTGGAATAAAGGTCTTATAGCTAATCCTTGAAACGTCAGTTTTTATTCCCTTCAACTCTTCTTCAGGAAATAGAAAAAGGGAAAACAGAAACATAATTAAGATAGCTCCTACATATACAATAATCTGAACAGCAGCAAGAAATTCTGCATTTAAATAAAGAAATAGAACACCTTGTAGGACCATTAAAACAAGTATAGATAAAAATTGATAGATAAAATGCCTGAAATAATAAGTCAATAGTAGAAAGAAAAAGAAAAGGCTAGATATTATCAAAAGACTTATAGCACGTTCAATCATTATTTAAACCCCCAACCACTTAATAAGGGCAACAATCAAAAAATTAATAAGAGAAAGAGGAATAAGAATCTTCCAACTCATACTCATAAGTTGATCAAACCTATATCTAGGAAATGTTGCTCTAACCCATATAAATAGGAAGATAAAGAAATAAACCTTTAATGCTAAGACAAGTGTGGGGGGAATTGCTTTCAAAAAGGGTAGCGCATTTGCTAACCACCAAGGGAAAGCCCAGCCACCAAAATAACAAATAGAAATTAAAAGAGCCATAACATACATAGAAATGTATTCACCTAAAAAGAATAGTCCCATACGAAATCCTGAATATTCTGTAATGTACCCAGCTACAAGCTCACTTTCAGCCTCAGGAAGATCAAAAGGTGCTCTATTCGTCTCTGCAAAAGCACAAATTAAGAAGACAATAAATCCCAAGATCTGGGGAAAGACATTTATCCCAAAAAGGGAATTTACTTGGACTTCAACTATGTCTCTCAAATGGAACGATTCTGCATATAGTATGACCCCTGCTAAGCTAAGGCTTAAGGGAATCTCATAACTAAGAATTTGAGATGCAGAGCGGAGACCTCCAAGAAGGGAGTATTTAGAGCCAGATGAATAACCTGCAAGGATGATGCCATAAGTTCCAAGACCTGCAAAGGCTAGAATTAGAAGAACCCCCAGATTTACATCCGCTATAATAAATGAAGGATGAAAGGGGATGACACTCAGGTTAACAATTGCAAAAGTCAGAACAAGAAGGGGAGCAATTTTAAATAGCGTCTTGTGGGCTTCTGCGGGAACTATATCCTCCTTAAAGAGAAGTTTTACAAGGTCTGCAATTGGTTGAAGAAGTCCGTAGGGACCAACTTCTCTTGGCCCAAGTCGCGCCTGCATTCTTCCAAGAATCTTTCTCTCCGCATAGACCGTATAGGCTGCGTGAAATAAAAACACTCCTAATACTATGGCAATCTTGATCAAAACAATAAGAATCTCAAGATGTAAGGGTAAACTCTCACCTAATGCCATATCCTCCTAACCTCTCCTTTAATTCAACAAGTTCAAGGAAGTCCCTCGGTTTATCCTCAGGCATAAGAGGATAGTCCTTTCTTAAAGGGTGCCCCTCCCAGTTCTGAGGCAAGAGAATCCTCTTGAGATTAGGATGCCCCATAAATCGTATTCCAAAAAGGTCGTAGACCTCTCTTTCAAAAAAGTTGGCAGAGGGGAACAGATCTACAATACTCTCAACCTCAGGCTTGTCCTCTGAGACCTGGAGTCTAAGCCTTAAAGATATCCCTTGATCTATGCTATAAAATTGATAGACTACTTCAAATCTAGGAACACCACTCTTTTGCAGATAATCTACAGCTGTAAGTGTTTGGAGATGATTAAACCCTTCTGTTTTTAGAAATCCTACAATATCTCTAATGGGAGATCCATCTCCAAGGATTACAAAAGTCTGCCCACGAAACTCATTGATATCTATTATGTAGGCACTAAAGTTAACTTTAAACCTTTCAAGAACTTCTCTCAATCTTTCTTTCATAGAACCCTCTGCCAATCAAGTAATCCTCTCTTCATATCATAAACAAAGCCAATAAGGATTATAAGTAGAAAAACTATCATTATCCAAAAACCAATAACTGATAGCTGTGAAAATCCTACACACCAGATATATAACAATCCGATCTCAACATCAAAAACCGCAAAGAGAATAGCAATTGGAAAATAACGAATCGTTATCCTCTGCCAAGGCAACCCACTAGGTTCATTTCCACATTCATAAGGAAGTAACTTTAGAGAATAATATGCCTTCGGTCTAACAAGAGCACCGAATATTAAACCTCCGAGTCCAAAAAGTAGAGCAACAATTAACATTATCAAAACTGGTAGATAGGCAGAGGGAACATAACTATCTGGTCCCACCATCACTAACCCCTCTTAACTGGAACCTCAAGTTGTTTTCTTTTTGGTGCAGGCTTTAGTACATCAGGTATACCTTTAAGATTCCAAAATTTATTTGTATATACTTTCTCTGTATACTTTGCAATAAATTCATCCCAATTTTTCAAAAGTTTTTCTTTATCAAAAAATGCCTCCTCTCTTGTTCTTACTGAATATTCAAAATACTCAGTTAATACTATAGCACCAACTGGACAAACCTCTTCACAATATCCACAATATATACACCTTAAAGCCTCAATATTATATTGTGTCATTATCCTAGCACCCGTTTTCTCATCTATTTCGTATTTTACATCTATACATCTTGATGGACAAACCTGCACACATTTTAAACAAGCTACACATCTTGCATCACCAGTCTCGGGATCTCGAACAAGAGCATGTCTACCTCTGAAGGATGGATATACCTTTACTCTCTCCCTGGGATATTCGACTGTGACAGGCTTCCTAAAGAGAGTTTTCAGAGTGATAAGCAGTCCACCGAGGAGATCTCTAAAGAGAAGATAATAAGGGTTTCTTCTCATCTATCACACTCTCCCATTACAATGTCAAGTGTTCCTATTATGGCGACTAGGTCTGCAACCATGTGCCCCCTTGAAAGTTTGGGCAAGGCAGAAATGTGTACATAGGAGGGTGCTCTTATGTGGAGGCGATAGGGTCTTCCAGAGCCGTCACTTACCAGATAAAATCCTAGCTCTCCTTTGGCTCCCTCAACTGCTGAATATAGCTCACCTTTGGGGACAAGTTCAACTCCTTCATTCAAAAAGGCAATAAAGGTTTTTTCTCCCCAAGCTTCTGCTCTAAAGGCTCTCTTAAAGACCTGCATATCGAGATCTGGGGAAACTTCGGCACAGACTGGCCCATCAGGCATTTTCTCTATGCACTGTTTTATTATCCTTAGAGACTGACGCATTTCCTGAAGCCTACACCAATAACGATCATAGGTATCGCCATTTTTCCCAACAGGAACTTCAAAGTCTAATTCGGGATAAGCATCATAGGGAAAGTGTTTTCTTATATCATAGGCAACGCCAGAACCCCTAAGAGAAGGACCGGTAAGACCATATGCTATTGCCTCCTCTGCTGAAATAACTCCAACCCCAACAGTTCTATCAAGCCAGATTCTGTTCTGCGAAAGAAGCCCTTCATATTCCTCTATTTTTTCATACATATAGGGAATAAAGTTATATATCTCTTCTAAGACTTTCTCTTCTACATCAACCCTAACTCCACCTATTCTTGGATAACTGACTGTAAGCCTTGCACCACAAATCATTTCAAAGAAGTCTAGTATCTTCTCTCGCTCTCTAAAGCAATAGAGAAATACTGTCATAGCACCGATATCCAGGGCATGAGTTGCAAGCCAAAGTAGGTGACTAGCAATTCTTGCAAGTTCACAGACCATCGTCCTTAAGTATTTACCTCTGGGAGGGGGTTCAATTCCAAGGAGTCTCTCCACGACTAAAGCATAGCCAGTATTGTTATTCATAGCGCTTATGTAGTCTAATCTATCGGTAAGCGGTAGGACCTGAGCATAATTCATACTTTCTGCAAGCTTTTCAAGTCCTCGATGGAGAAATCCTATTTCTGGCTCGAGATCAATAATCTTCTCTCCTTCGAGGACCAGATTTAACTTTAGAACACCGTGAGTTGAGGGATGCTGAGGACCCATTTGAATTGTCAGAGGCGAGAAAAAGGGATCCTCAGTCGTATAGATATATTCCTTAGTAGTTAAGCTCTTTTCTGACATAGGGACCCCAGTTCTTTTTCTCTTCTCTGATTTTTTTCTGCAGATTTAACAATCCCTCAATAAGAGCCTCAGGCCTTGGCGGACATCCAGGGACATATACATCAACAGGCACAATCTGATCCACCCCCTGAACAGTTGCATAGGTCCTAAAAACTCCTCCAGTGCAGGCACAGCTACCCATAGCAATAACCCAACGAGGATGACTCATTTGATCATAGACTCTTCGGAGAACAGGAGCCATCTTATAAGTAAGAGTTCCTGCAACAATCAGACAGTCAGCCTGACGCGGTGAAGCCCTGAAGATTATGCCAAATCTGTCTAAATCATTTCTGGCTGCACCTGCAGCCATCATTTCAATAGCACATCAGGCAAGCCCAAAGGTTACAGGCCAGATAGAGCCGGCCCTCGCCCAGTTTATTAGATCATCAAGTTTCCCAAGGAGGATTTCCATTACCCTTTCTCCATTTAATATAATTTTATATAACTTTGAACTTTTTCTTTTAAACAACGAAAAGGGCTCCTCAAACAGAGGAGGCCCCGTTAAAGTTTAACTACCAGAGCATTGCTCTTAGATTTTCTGCAATCCTTTCCGCATAGTCCTTTCTGACTTTATGAGTTGCATCCTCTGGAACTGTAAATGTTAAACAGGACGTTGTACATCCCTCTACGCAGGCAGGCTTTTCACCTTTATCAATTCTATGCTTGCAGAGATGACATTTAAAAACTTTACCTGTTTCTTCATTCCACTGAGGAATGCCCCAGGGACAGGCTTTCATACAGGATTTGCAACCAATACACAACTCATCTTTCACGAAAACAATCCCATCTTGACTTCTTCTTGTCATAGCCCCAGTGGGGCAGGCCTTCATACAAAAAGCCTCTTCGCAATGGAAACAATTGATATATACGAAAAGAATTCTTGGGACCCCATTAATGTCCTTTGGTCCTACTGGAAGGATGTCACAGAATTTTGCGCCTTTACCTACATTATTCTCCACCTTACAGTGCACAATGCAAGCAAGACAACCTATACACCTCCTTTGATCCTGAGTAATCACATATTTACTCATTTTTGCCTCCCCTACTAAATTTTTCTCAAAGTAACAAAGGTCTCAAAAAGAGGACAATTCCCACCTACAGCAACCTTTAATTTCCCTTTCATCAATCTCACATCATTTGCTCCTTTACCGAAAGAGCGGGTTCTAACCTGTACTGCATCTCCAAAACCATGAAGCATAAAGGCTATCTCCGGATGAACGTAGGGTGAAACTCTAACACGAATTTGCTCCACCACCCCATCAGCACTTATCTCCACAAGGTCACCATCCTTAATACCCATTTTCTTAGCAAAAGAGGGATGGATGTATAGGTGATTTTCCGGACAAAGTTCATTTAAGATCGGATTATTACTTGTGGTCCTACCTTGAGTATGAACAGCAACCTTGCCTGAGATGAGCCTTAGGCTTCCCTCAGGTGGTTTTGTTGGACTATGATAGGGTGCAAAGGAAGGTATCCCCGCTTTTTCTAAGGTTTCAGAATAAAATTCTATCTTTCCTGAGGGGGTATCAAATTTGAGATTGTTTCTATCATACCAAATGGGCTCATTGGTGAGATCTATTATCCCCTTCTTGCTAAAATCTTCAAATTTAAAGCCCGTCCCCTCTAATTGCCAATTGACCATCTCAATTTCATCCTTCCAAGGGAAATACTCTCCCTTACCAAGTCTTTCCGCAAGGGCCTTGAATATCTGAAACCTACTTCTTGCATCAAAACGAGGTTCAATTACTTTTTGTCTTAAGGCAAGTTGCGGTCTGAGACCTCTTCTGACGATGACGTTGTCAGTTCTTTCAAGATAAGTTGCCTCTGGCAAAATTACATCCGCATACCAGGATGTCCAACTCCAGTTAACATCAATAGCTACAAGAAGATCAAGCTTCTCAAAAGCTCTAATCCAAACATCAGGATCAGGCATGCTGGCAAGAGGATCATGCCTCATAGCAATGTAGGCCTTAATCGGATAGGGTTTCCCAGTCTCAATAACTTCGGGAAGGACCTGAAGAAGTCCCCACTGAGCTCTGATCCATGGATACTTTGTCCCTGCTCCATCACATCTCTCCTCTGTGACCTTGGGTGCAAGAGAAGTAGGTTGCTTTATCTTATAACCTGCATCTCCTGCTCCTTTGGCAACAAAGATTCCTCCCTTTGCCTCATAGCTTCCCATTAAAGCGTTTAAAGCATAAATTGCACGTCTTAGATAGAAGTCCTGTTCATTCCAGGCTGTCATCCATCCTGGATGAAAGATTACTGCAGGCTTTGCCTCTGAAGCCTCTATGGCTATCTTTTTTATTTCCTCCGCTGGAATTCCTGTCTCCTTCTCTGCCCACTCCGGATTATAGGGCTGAACAAAGGATCTCAAATAGTCAAGTCCTACCACATGTTTGTTTACAAACTCTACATCATAAAGCTGATTATTTATGATATAATTTATCAATGCAAGTGCTAATGCATAGTCAGTGCCTGGATTGATAAGAAAGAATTTATAGGCCTTTGATGCTGTATAGGTCCAACGAACATCTATGTAGACAAGTTTCCCACCAGAGTTGATCATCTCAATAACATTTCGTGCTTCACCTGTAATTAAACTTTCAAGCAGATTCCTTCCAAAGACAACGAGATATTTACAGTTTCTATAGTCATAACCTACTGTATCTCCAGCATACCCTGCAATGCTCATAAGGGCATTAAGGGCACTATTTGAGCAGGTTGCGTGATGAGTAAAGTAGTTTGGAGAACCAACAGCTCTCAAAAAGAGTTTATGAAGTTCTGTGTGGGGGCCACCCCTGTCACTAAGGGCTATAGCCTTTGCTCCATGTGTTTCAATAATCCTCTTTAACTTCTCCGCTATAAAATCAAGAGCTTCATCCCAACTAACTCGTCTCCACTTGCCAGATCCTCGCTCTCCATCGCGAATCATTGGATATTGTGGTCTCTCATTGTCATATTCAAAAGCAACCCCTGCTGCCCCCCTTGGACAGAGACTCTTTGCCCCAAATACATGGGGATTTCCCCAAATATGTCTGATAACCCCATCCTCCACTTCAACCATAATGGGACATCTTCCTGAGCACATACAACAGAGACTGTAAACAACTCTCTTTTCTGCCATAGATCCCTCCCTAGTGTAGTGCCCCCAAAATGGGGTTGTCTTGAATATGGTTTTTTACAATTTTTATGCCCAAACTAACGCTCTCCACGGCCATTGTGAAATAGAAGGCAGAGAGATTACCAACACGAGATAGAGGTTTGCCCCTTCTGTTCCTTTTGGCACAGTTTCGGGACAATCTGTTCCAAAAGGAACAGAACAATTCCAGGGAGTATCTACCCAGAATGGGACTTATCGAATGCAAGATATTGGCATACAATTTGATGCCACTATTGGTAAAAAGAATGAGGAGGTGAGGCGTATGGGTAAGTTAAAGTTAAAACAGTGTTTGTTGGTCTTTTTTAGTGTTTTTCTCTTGGTGCTATTCAGCTTTACCCCTTCCTTTTCTCAGCAGAAACAGGAAGGGCAAGCTCCCTCTCCTGCTGGGGAGGTGAAAAAGGAGGAAGGGGCACCAAAAGTGGTGGTAAAAGTTGATAAGCAGACATACCGGGGAGGAGAAACTATCAGAATTACTGGACAAGTTCCCCCTGGTATGAAAGTCAACTTCATCGAGATTACTGCGGTTGATGCAAAGGTGCAAGTATCCCGTTTAGATAGAAAGGACTTTATGTTCTATCTCTCAAGAGAGATTCCTGCCTTCTATCACATTGTGATTAATGAGGACTATGTAGCTAAGATTGATAAAAATGGAACTATTGAAGAGAAGCCTGTTAAGGACGTATATGCAAAGTTCCTTGCTGCTAAGAGATGGAGAATAGGTGAATTTCTCAGAGAGTCAAATGCGGATATGGCCTTTATCACTCCTCCCCAACTTGTCTCTGAGATCAAGGTCTGGAAAACTACAGTATCAAGGGCAATTATAGGAATGAGAGGAGAGCCTCAACCCGCTCTTACAGATAAAAGGGAGGTGCGTAGAGAAACCGCACGCCTTATCCAAACAAGATTTAGAGAACTTCCAAGAATAGCAAGTCTTTCCAAGATTACAACTAATGAAGATGGAACCTTTGAAGCCACATTTAGACTGCCTGATAATGCTCCACCAAGGACTTATACTATAGTTGCCGTTGTGAACAAGGATGTAAAGAGTGATCCCGTGAATTTTACGGTAGACGTTTCTTTCCCAAAAGTTTACTTTCCAGTAGCAGGAACTTCTACAAATGTCTTCGGACCACTTGCGCTTGCTCTTGCTGTATGCACCTTTGGAGTTCTCATGGGAGCAGGTGGTGGTTTTATTCTCAATCCACTACTCATCCTAATCTATAAGATTCCACATGGAGTTGTTGCTGGTTCTGTTATGCCTACGGTTCTCTTCAGCCAGGCTTCAGGAATATACAACTACTCAAGGATTGGCTTTATCAGCTGGAAACTTGGAATTACTGTAGGTATTTTCATGGCCCTTGGTGGATTCTTCGGACCCCTTCTAAACCAATTCGTAACCCTTGAGGAGTACAAATTTGTCTTTGGAATTGTACTTCTAATTCTTGCTGCCCTTATGTTCTGGCAGACAACTCCTGGATACATTGAAAAGTCCAAGAAAGAGAAGGCTATTCTTGAGGAATTTAAGAGAAGAGCAGCTGCAGCTAAGGCTGCAAAGGAACAAAAATCCTAAAGGGGAGGTGAAATCATGAGAATGACCATAGAGTTTTGGGGAGAAACCTTTCAGGCAAATATGCTCATAGGTTGTATCGGTGGTTTTATCATAGCGGTTGCTGCAAGTCTTGGTGGGTTTGGTGGTGGTCCCTTTGTGGTTCCAATGATGACAGTTATTATGGGACTTCCAATATATGTGGTTGTCGGAAGTTCTCTCCTTGCTATTTTCTTTAACACTCTTATGGCTTCAAGTAGATTCTATTTCTTTGGGCAGACAGACCTTCTCCTCTTTGCAATAATGGCAATTGGCGCTGTTTCTGCTGGATTCATTGCTCCCAGGATTTCAAAGAGGCTTAGCCCTATTTGGGTAAAGAGGGTTGCGGTGATAGGTTGCACTTACTTGTCTCTTAAACTAATTGGTGTGCTCCCATAGGGCACCTTCACCACACACCCTCCTCCCCCTCCCTGCAGTTCCCCCTCCCGCTCCCCCTCCCGGGAGGGGGTTTTTATTTGCTAAATTACCAATAGGACTCCGTTAATAGATCCCCAAGAATCTCTACATCAAAATTAAACCCTCTAATGACAAAATTTCCATCATCAAAGTAAGAGATCAACGGTCCTTTGAGATGGAGGATTTCGAAAACAAAAAAGAAGATACTTGGAAGATGAAGGAGCTCACTTATGAGAGCTCTCAAAAATCCACCATGAGTAAAAATAACATAGAGGCCTTCAGGACAATTTATAAGGGTTTGTTCCCAAAACTTTTTTGCCCTGTCTTTGAGAGCCCGTATGGACTCGCCACCAGGTGGAGAAAGAGTATCATCCTTGAGTCTTGCCCAAAAGAGAGGATCAGCCATAACGATATGCCGAGCCTTTCCAGTCCATTCTCCATAATGAATTTCCTTGAGTTCCTCTCTTATGTAAAGAGGAGTGCCTGTCTTTTCTGAGAGCAGTCTTGCTGGAAAAAGGGCTCTCTCAAGTGGACTTGAATAAATAGCCTTAAAGGGATATTTTTTTAGCTTTTCAACTACTTCTTGCGATGCTCTAATCCCTTCCTCTGAGAGAGGCACATCAAGCTGACCATAAAAGACCTTTCGATACTCCTCTGCAACTTTTCCGTGTCTGAGAAAAAGAAAATGTCTCATTTCTGTAACTCCTTCTCCATTCGAACTATATCAGAGAACTTAACTCTGAGAAGATCTCTAAACTTTTCATTGATATCCCTCCAGATTGCATGTACAGGACAGACCCTGTTTCGTGAACATAGGCGAGGATTATCTACACATCTGTTAAGGGAGATTTTTCCAACAAAACCCTCAAGCACATCAAGTAGAGTTATTTGATCAGGAGATTTTCTTAGTCTGTAGCCACCTTTCTTTCCCCGATGGATCTCAACAATTCCCGCCTTTTCAAGTGTTTGACCAAGCCTTGCAATCACACTAAGAGGAATATCCATTGCCTCGCCGATTTCTGACCTTGAAGCTACCTTTTGGGGATCCCTTGCAAGATAGAGAACCATCCGAACAGCATAGTCCTCAAGAAGACCAAACTCCATACCCCAACTACCTCCAAAAATGTGAAATTTTAAATTTCTTATAATTCTTATCTTTATTTTGATAATTGTCAACACTTCTGTTGAAAGAGTCTCTGGTCAAAGTGGGAAGATATGCTAAATTACGTTTAGGAGTAAAAATTTCCTAGGAGGCACAGTTGAAAGGAAAAGCCTGGAGTGGCAGGTTTCAAGAAGAGACAGACAAGTTTTTTGAAGACTTTTCAGAATCTGTTTCCTTTGACTACGTTCTTGCTTTATATGAGATACAGGCAAGTAGGACCTATGCAAGGGCTTTAAAAAAGATAGGAATCCTCTCAGAAGAAGAACTGTCCTCTCTTGAAACTGCTCTCAACGACATAGCAAGGGATATAAAAGAAGGGAGGTTTTCTTTTTCTAAAGAATTAGAAGATGTCCACATGAATATTGAGAGGGCTCTTTATGAACGCGTAGGTGAGGTAGCCTATAAGATCCATACTGGAAGAAGTAGGAACGAACAGGTAGTCACTGATTTGAGACTCTATCTACGAGAGGAAGGGCTAAATCTAAAAGAGCTTATGCTTAGGTTTATCGAGGCCATTCTTACAAAGGCTGAACAAAACTTAGATGTAGTTTTTCCTGGGTTCACTCATTTACAGCATGCACAACCTGTTCTCTTTGCTCATTGGATAACCACCTATGCAGAGGGGCTGAGGTGGCATTTTGAGAGACTTCTTGACTGGGAAAAAAGAAACAATCTTTGCCCCCTCGGAAGCTCCGCCTTTGCAGGGTGTGGTTTTCCACTTGATAGGACCTTTATTGCAAAGGATTTGGGGTTTGATGGTCCTCTACTTCATAGCGTATATGCAGTCAGTTCCAGAGACTTTGTTACCGAGTTTCTTTTTATTTTATCTTTGATTATGCTCGATCTCTCGCGTCTTGCAGAGGAGCTTATTCTCTGGATTAGTCCAGAGTTCTCTTTTATTGATCTACCTGATAGATTCTGCACAGGTAGTTCCCTTATGCCTCAAAAAAAAAATCCCGATGCTGCAGAGCTAATTCGTGGCAAGGCCTCTTCAGTCCTTGGAAATCTCTTTCAAGTTCTAAGTCTACTCAAAAATCTACCTCTTAGCTACAATCGAGATCTACAGGAGGACAAACCTCCACTTTTTCAAGCGATCAAAACTACCAAAACTTCTCTTCTCATGGCAACCTTACTGATTGAGGGTTTAGTAATTAAAAAAGAGAGATTGACTCAACTCTTGAAGGAAGGCTATCTCCTTGCCACCGAACTTGCAGACTATCTTGTGACGAAAGGTATTCCCTTTAGAGAGGCCCATCACATCACGGGAAAGATAGTGCGTTTTGCAGAGGATCAAGGTAAAAAACTTGAAGAATTAACCTTGGAAGAATTCAAAAAATTCTCAACTATAATTGAAGAAGATGTTTACGAGTGGTTGGCAGTTGAACATGCTCTTTTGAGAAGGGAAATTCCAGGTGGCACTGGACCACAGACAGTTAAAACTTATATTCAATCTTTAAAATCACAAATAGAAACATGGAAGGCAGGATTGAAAAGTCCATGAGACCGCATTTACTTTTCTGTTATACCGAATGCCCCAATTGTCTAAAAATTGTCGACTATCTTAGGTCTATTTTTAGAGACTGTTCACTTGAGATAACTTTCTACCATCTCATTGAAGTACCTCCCTCTTTGCTCATGCCAAGAAGTGATTACTACAGAGAAATCGAGAGAGAGGAACTTTTGGAGAAATTTATTGAAGAGCGAAGAGAAAAGACTTTGGAAAAGTTTGAAAAGATTTCCAAAGATTTGGGGCAGTTTGTTGATCTCACAGCTCACTATGTAATTGAAGTCATTGAAGGTAATAAGGCAGAGCATGTTCTCAATTTTCTTAAAGAAAGAAAGTTTACTGGCGTTGTGATGGGAAAAAGGGGACTTGGAACTTTGGCAACCATATGGGCAGGCTCTTTCACCCAGAAGATGATCCTCTATTCTCAGCAACCTCTCTGGATTATACGAAAAGGAACAGCTGAACGCAAATTCCTAATAGCAGTTGACACTGGAGAGGCAGGACTAAAGGTAGCTTCCTACGCTTTAGATGTTCTCTCCAAACTTGGGAATTTTGAGGCAATTTTTTTCCATGCGGAATGGCCCTTAATTTCAAAAAATATTGAAAGACCCCTGACAGATCTCAAAAAAGAGGAACTATCTTCTCCAATTTACGAACTTTTTAGTGAAATCAAGGAGAGAGTAAAAACAATTGGAATACCCATAAACAACATAAGAATCAAGGTTAGAGGTGCCATCTTTGGTGCTAGTTCTGCCATACTCAAAGAGGTCAGAAGCAATAACTTTAGCACAGTTATTGCAGGAAAGAGGGGTAAAGACGGATTCACTGGACTCTTGCTAGGTTCTGTGGCTACAAAGCTTGTAAGTACTCTTGAAAAAGAGGCTCTATGGCTAGTTCCATAAAAAAGTGGATAAAGTGCCCCCTTTGTGGTAAAAAGACTCTCTGGAAGGAAAATCCTTTTAGACCTTTTTGTTCAAAGGAGTGTAAGTTAGCTGATCTCTATAATTGGCTTTCGGAAGAGTATAAGGTAAAAATTAGGGCTTCAATATTTTCAATTAGAGAGGAGGAAAAACTATGAAGGACTACGAGATAGTAATTATAGGAGCTGGACCTGCTGGACTCCAGGCGGGAATACATGCTGGAAGAAGAAGACACAAGGTTTTAATCATTGGTAAACCTGAGAACAGCGCTCTTTATAACGCTCATATAGAGAACTACTTTGGTTTTCCAGATAAGGTTGACGGAAAGGTCCTTATTGAGGCGGGATTAACACAGATTGCAAGGTTTGGTGTAGATCTTCTAAGGGAAGACGTGGTTAAGATTGAAACCCTTGATGGAGGAGATTTTTTAGTGGAGACTGAGAAAGGAGAAAAGATTAAGGCCACTGTTTTGATACTGGCGATGGGTGTAAAAAAGAAGAAAAAGCTTCTTAAGAATGAGGACCAGTATGTGGGAAAGGGGATTTCATATTGTGTAGACTGTGATGCTTGGTTTTACAGGGGAAAGGAAGTTGCAGTTATTGGTGATGGTTCTGCTGCAGTCCATGGGGCAGTTAGTCTCACTAAGTTTGCCAAAAGAGTCTATTTAATACTTTTAAAAGATGAGCCAGAGTTGGAGAGAGAACTTCAGGGGGTTCAGGTTGAGATATTAAAAACCAAACCTTTGGAGATAATAGGTGAGGAAGAGGTAAAGGGGCTTCGGCTTGAGAGTGGTGAAGAGCTCCTATTAGATGGTATTTTCATTGAACTTGGTGCGAAAGGGCCTCTAGAGCTTCTTGGGCCTATTGGTATTGAGTTGGATCCTGAGACTTTAAATTATGTCAAGGTGGATATTAAAATGAGAACAAATGTCCCTGGAGTTTTTGCCTGTGGAGATCTCACAGGGCCTCCCCTACAACTTGCAAAGGCAGTCGGTGAAGGATGCATTGCAGGTCTCTCAGCATCTGACTACCTCAAAAGCAGAAAGGGATAAACATCTCAGGGGAGGATAATCATTTATTGGTTTAAGATCCTCGAAATAAATCTTGAAAATTTGAAATACAATCTTAGAGCCATTAAGAACCTTCTTCCCGAAAGGACCCAGATTCTTCCTGTAATTAAGAATGATGCCTATGGCCATGGCTTGATCGAGACCGCAAAGGCCCTTGCAGAGGAAAAGGTCTTTGGATTTGGTATATCGGAATTGTATGAAGCAAAGATCCTTCGAAAAGCAGGACTAATTCATCCCCTAATCCTTCTTTCAGGTTTTGAAAAAGACTGGCTTTCTGATATAAAAACACTGCGAGTTATACCTACTGTAACAAATTTAGTCAGTCTCGAATGGTTAATTGATTTCACCTTAAAAAAGGCCCTCTCTATGGAATTTCATCTGAAAATAGACACTGGCATGCATCGCTTTGGGATAGAGCTAAACGAACTCCCTAAGGTCGTTAAACTACTTCGAGAAAATCCTCAATTACAATTAAAGGGTCTTATGACGCATCTTGCCTGTTCTGAACGACCGGAAGACCCGCTTTTTCAAGCTCAAATTGACAACTTCGAAAAAGCAAGAGAGTTTCTCAAAAATGAGGGATTTAATATTTCTTTTATACATTTTTGCAACTCTGGAGGCATAATTTTTCACAAGGGTGATAAAGGTAATTTAGTTAGGCCAGGAATTGCCCTTTATGGGGGGTATCCTTCCAATAGAGCAAGGGCCTACATAAAATTAAAACCGGTTATGACTTTGAGGTCAAAAGTTGTAGAGCTTAAGAAGCTGAAAGCAGGGGAGAGTGCAGGTTATGGTCCCACATTTTTCGCAAAAAGAGACAGTGTCCTTGGTTTGGTGCCAGTTGGATATGGAGATGGCTATCCAAGAATTCTCAGTAATAGAGGTTTTGCCTCGGTAAGGGGAAGAAGGGTCTCCATTGTGGCCACTATCTCTATGAAAGCCCTATATCTTGATCTTACGGACGTTGAAGATCCCCAAAGAGGAGAGGATGTAATCCTTCTTGGAGGGCCAAATGAGGAGGTCCCTGTTGATGAACTTGCCCAGCTTGCTGATACCATTTCATACGAACTCTTCTGTAACTTAGGAAAAAGTATACCTCGAAAATACATTTGAAATATGTTTAATATTGGTTTTTCAGAGGCTCTAATTATCTTTCTTGTCGCTCTTATTGTTCTTGGTCCAGAAAAATTGCCAGAGATTGGAAGATTCCTTGGAAGGCTTTCTATAGAGGTGAAAAGGGCAATTGATGAATTAAAGAGAGAACTCGAGCTTGAAGAAATTGAAAAGGACATAAAGGAAGTAAAAGACGAGGTTTCAAAATTAAAAGAAGAAGCTACTGATCCCCTGAAACTTCTTGAAAATTTTGACAAAAAAGAAAATGAGCAAACTAAACCTACCAAACTTTCTTGAAATAGGAATCTTAACTCGTATCCGCAGGGAACTCATAATTTATACAGGAATTCTCTTTTTTACCTGGCTTACAACCTTTCTCCTCTTCCCCAAAATCTTTCCTTACCTTCTTTATCCTTACTTCAACTTTCTATCTGAGAAATCTCTTGTTTTCATTAGCCTTGAAGAGGCTTTGATGGTAGTGATTAGAGCATCCTTTTACATTGCTCTTGTCCTAACCTTACCACTTCTTGTGTTCAGACTCTGGAAAAGTCTCTCCTCGGAGTTTTATGACTACGAAAAAAATTTACTAAAAAAAATATTTTTTATTTCATTTTTTTTGGGGATTTTTGGTATAATTGGGGGCTATTTTATACTCACTCCTTTTCTTCTAAAGATCTTTCTGTATTTTGGTGAAAATTTTGAAAACAACTTAAGAATTCATGCCTTTCTCTTTTTTCTTCTGAAGGTTTGTCTTTTTTCTGTCATTGTTTTTCAGTTACCGCTTGTGTTTGCCCTATTTATAAGAGAGGAGATTATCACTGAGGAGCTTTACAAAAAAAGACGCCTCTATTTTTTAGGTGCTATGTATTTACTCGCCTTGCTCCTTGTGCCTACAGATTTTTTTAGCCAAGTCTTGCTTACTTTATTTTTTTACTTATTTTTAAAGATATCCTTTCCTCTAGCCAAGTTTTTGGGAAGGAAGTAATTTAAGTTTTACAAACCCTGATGGGGGTGGTTAGATTATGGCTGAAACTAAGGAATCTGAAGCAAAGGTTAGTAAGAAAAAGGGTACAAAGAAGCGGGCAACCAAGGCAGAGGTATCTGTAGAGAGCATTGATGAATCTCTTGGCCCAAGAAAATATGTCATGCTAATTGGTGATGGGATGGGTGATTTTTACCTCAAGGAGCTTGATGGGAAGACTCCTCTTGAGGTGGCAATAACACCAGGAATGGATTTTATCGCAAGTTTTGGAGAGATTGGGGCCTGTCAAACAATACCAGCAGGGATGAATCCCGGATCAGATGTTGCTATCATGGGGCTTCTTGGCTATCCTCCTGAAAAGAAATACACAGGACGAGGGCCTATTGAAGCTGCAGCAAGAGGCATTGAGCTCAAGCCAGAGGATGTAGCCTATCGCTGTAATCTGGTGACTCTACGATTTGATGGAAATGATCTAATCATGGAAGACTATTCTGCTGGACATATATCTACAGAAGAGGCGGTTGAGCTCATTAATAGTATAAATCTCAAGGCAGCAACAGATAAGATTGAAATTATACCTGGAGTTAGTTATCGTCACATACTCCTTTGGAGAGGTGGCTCAGGGGGACTTCACACCTATCCTCCTCATGACCTGCTGGGACAGAACGTCTGGTTTGCCTTTCAGAGCTATGATGAAGAACCATATCTAAAGGAGTTTATTCTAAAAGCTATAGAGATACTTGAAAAACATCCGATCAATCAAAAGAGAAAAATGGAAAATAAACGCCCTGCAAATGCCATATGGCCCTGGGGACAAGGTAGAACTCCAGATCTTGAGTCTTTTGAGGAAAAGTGGGGGCTTAAAGGTGCAGTGATTTCTGCTGTCGATCTCATAAAGGGGCTTGCGGTTCTCTCTGGGCTTGAAGTAATAGAGGTACCTGGTGCAACTGGATATATAGATACTAACTATGAAGGAAAGGTTGAATATTCCCTGTCTGCCTTAAAAGAGGTCGACTTTGTGCTAATCCATGTGGAAGCTCCTGATGAAGCTAGTCATGAAGGGGATCTTGCACTTAAGATACGCGCAATTAATGAGTTTGATAGACGGGTAGTTAGATATCTTCTTGAGAGAATACCTGAAGTCACAAATAATTACCGAATTCTTGTCTGCTGTGATCACTTGACCCCAATTCCCATCAGAACGCACTCTTCTAAACCAGTACCTTGGGCAATTTTCGACTCTCAAAGAGATAGGGTAAAGAAAAAGGATGTGAAATTTTGTGAGAGAGTTGCTTATCAATCAAATCTTTTCTTTGCAAGTGGACCTGCTCTTTTTGAATATTTTATAGAGAGAAAGCCAAGAATTGAAGAAGAGGAACTAGCGTAAAATGGAAGTTTTAAAGACTGATTTTTTGATTGTCGGAACTGGCATTGCAGGTCTATCTTTAGCTCTAAAACTTCAGGAACTGGGTGAGGTAATTGTCCTTACAAAGAAGAGGATCTTTGACACTGCAACTGCCTATGCTCAGGGAGGAATTGCCTGCGTGCTAAGCGAGGACAATCATGTGGAGCTCCATAAGAGAGATACAGAAATAGCTGGAGATGGACTTTGCGATCCAGAAATCGTAGATCTGGTTGTGAGAAGTGCCCAAGAGAGAATAAAGGATTTAATAAGATGGGGTGTTGCCTTTGACAGGGATCCTGAAGATCCAAGAAAATTCCATCTGACTCTTGAGGGTGGACATTCAAAAAAGAGAGTCCTTCATGTCGGTGATTATACAGGAAGAGCAATTGAAACCGCTTTAGTCAAACAGGCATTAAACTCCTCCAAGATAACAATCCTTGAAAACCATTTTGCCTTTGAGTTAATAGTGGAAAGAGAATCAAACAGGCCTATCGTCAAAGGTCTCTATGCTGTAGATCATACAAAATCTGAGGTAAAGATTTTTCTTGCTCCGGTTGTTGCTTTGTGTACTGGTGGTGCTGGCAAGGTCTATCTATATACCAGCAATCCGGATACCGCAACAGGTGATGGAATTGCCCTTGCCTACTCAGCTGGTTGCACCATCGCTAATATGGAATTTTTTCAATTCCATCCTACCTGTCTCTATCATCCAAAGGCAAAAAATTTCCTTATTAGCGAAGCCCTGCGAGGTGAAGGGGGGATTCTGCTTAATCCTGAAGGTAAACCCTTTATGCACAAATACGATCCAGTTAGAAGAGAACTTGCCCCAAGAGACATAGTTGCTAGAGCTATAGATATGGAACTTAAAAAAACAGGTGGCGAATGTGTCTATCTGGATATAACTCATTTGCCATCTGATTATGTAAAAAAAAGATTTCCCTATATATATGAAACTTGTCTAAAGTATGGAATAGATATTACGAGTCAACCAATACCAGTTGTTCCCGCAGCTCATTATCTTTGTGGAGGAATCCTCACTAATAAGTGGGGCCAGACTGATATTCCCAATCTCTTTGCAATCGGGGAATGTGCCTGCACAGGTCTCCATGGAGCTAACCGTCTTGCATCCAATTCCCTTCTTGAAGCAATCGTCTTTGCCCATCAGGCTTACTTAAAAATCAGTGAAGACCTTGCCCTCTATAAAGAAGTAGCAACTAAAAAAATTCCACCAATCACTGAACCTGAAATAAAGCACATAGGCGAAGAAATGATATATATCGCTCACAATTGGGACCTCATTCGAAAAATTATGTGGGACTTTGTTGGCATTGTAAGGAGTTTAAAGATGTTACAATTTGCCAAAAAAAGACTTGATCTCATCCTCAGTGAAATTGAAGAAAATTGGAATGGTCTTTACCTTGATCTCGATGTAATGGAACTAAAAACCTTAGGAACAGTTGCAACACTTATAGTAGACTCTGCCCTTCAGAGGAGAGAGTCTCGAGGAACCCATTTTCTTGTCGATTACCCTCACAAATCTCAAGATTTCGCTAGATATACCCTCGTTAAGAAAAATTTTTAAAAATTTTTTACCTTTCTCTCTTTACAAAATCCTCTTTTCTTGTTAAAATTTTATCTAAACAATGTCTTCTGGAGGCCCTATGAAAGTCGTCTTCGATCCGGATATACCCGAAGATATCAAAGAAGAAATCCTTCAAACTCTTGAGGAAGAACAAATAAAAGCTCCCTGCAAAGAGTGTGGGGCTGAAACAATTTATGTAGCTCTTATTGATAATACATTAGATGTTAAATGTTATGAATGTGGATTTTCTTATTTAGAAATTGAACTTTCTGAGGAAGAAGAATAATTCTTAAAGGGGTAGCATATACAAGCATAGGCATTATGTCCATGAATAGATTCCATATTTTCAGCTTCTACTTGAAACCAATAAATACCCTCTCTACTAAGTAGTCTATTTGATACATCTCTTACTACATCCTCAACAAACTTAGGATTTTCGTAAGCCCTTTCAGTAACAAATTTTTCATCAGGTCTCTTGAGAAGAGGATATACTGGAGAGGAAGCACTTTCTTCAGCAATCTCAATCAACTCTTCAAGCCAGATAAATTTCCTACTTCTAACTGCAATTGTTACAATTCCTCTTTGATTATGAGCTCCATATTGACTAATACTCTTAGAGCAGGGGCAGAGAGTCATGACAGGAACCTTTACTCCAAGGATGAGGTCCTCTTCGCTCTCTAAGAGGCTTGCCAACATAAAAGCCTGATATTCCATTAGTGATGAAATACCTGAAACAGGAGCTTTTTTCTCAATGAAATAGGGAAAAAAAACTTCTAAGTGGGCTGACCTGGCATTAAGGCGTTTTTTTAGTTTTTTTAGAATTTGAGATATATTCTTTACATGAACCTCATCTCTAAACTCATTCAATACCTCTATGAATCTACTCATATGAGTCCCTTTGAAGTGAGCAGGCAGGTCCACATATAAGTTGAATTCCCCAACTGTATGTTGATATCCCTTTGATCTATCTAAGACTCTTATGGGATAACGAAGATTTTTGATTCCGACTTTCTCGATTGGAAGTTCCTGTTCAGGAGGTGAACTCTGAATATCAGGAAGTTTTTGTTTTCGAGACTTCACTTTCTGAGATCCTCAACAAAGTCTACCAACTCCAGAGCTTTCTGAAATAATTGCCCCCTGTAATCCCACAATCCCCTTCCTTCAAGCTCTCTTCTTTCAATTTCTTCATCGGGCGGAAAAGAAATTATGAATCTCTCCCCAAATTCGTCTTTCAATAGATTTTCTTGTGATTCTTTAACCTTGTTTCCAATCACTAACACATTCTTTAAATTTAATTCTTCTGCAAGTTTTAGAATCTGTTTTGTGGTCTCAATACTTCCTCTAAATGGTTGAGTTATCACAAAAAGGACATCAATAGGTGCAACAGTTCCTCTTCCAAAATGTTCCACTCCTGCCTCCATATCAACAATGACAACTTCTTGGGCAGTTAGCAAGAGATATGTTAGAAGACGCCTAAGCACTGTCTGTTCAGGACAGGCACAACCAGTGCCTGCACTCTTTATAGCCCCTAGGACCATAAGCTTTAATCCATCTTTAATTGTCATGAATTTCTCTGGAAGATCCTCAACCCTGGGATTGAGTGTATAATAAGGACCTGACTTTTGAGCTCGCTCTGCAAGCAGATCTGTCATCTCCGCGATAGGAGTTATTTCTCCCTGGACTTCAAGTAAGCGAGCAAGATGAGGACTGGGATCCGCATCAATGGCAAGGACCTTAAATCCCCTCTCTAAATAGGCCAGAATGAGAAGGGAGGCGAGGGAACTTTTCCCAACTCCCCCTTTACCACTAACTGCTATCTTCACCTATTCCTCTTCTAAGACCCGAAGAATTTCTGTAAAAGCTATCACTCCTTCTCTAATAAGTTTAACCTCATTGTCTATAATTTCCACCACCGTTGAAGGAGTTAAACTTTTACTTTCACCTCCATCAACAACAAAATCAATATTTGGAAATACCTTAAGCACCTCTTGTGCACTTCTACAAGGAGGTTCACCGCTGATGTTGGCACTTGTTCCAGTAATCGGTTTCCCAAAAGTCCTCGCTATACTCCTAGCGATATCACTTGATGTAAGTCTAACTCCAATGGTGTCAAGCCCACCTGTGAGGAGTTTGGGAAGAGATCTCCTTGCAGGAAGCACAATAGTTAAGGGACCTGGCCAAAAACGCTTCATAAGTTTGTAAGCTTTAGGTGGAATACATTTGACCACAAGGGAAAGATCTTCCATCTTGCCAAGAAGAAGTAAGATGGGTTTGTTGTGTTCTCGCTGTTTTAATTGGAATAGTCTTTCAAGGGCTCTCTCTGAAAAGGGATTACAGGCAAGTCCATAGATTGTCTCTGTTGGAATTGCTCCTACTTTGTCCTCCGAAAGGAGCCTACTAATCTCCCTTAGAATCTTCTCCTGCTCTTGTGGATCAGAGGGAAATTTGATATACATTAGAAGAGAATTTTTAGGCCTTTTCTGGAGTTTGTTCCTTCTCCTCAGGCTGATATTTGTCTTTGAAGTAGATTAATCTCTTGCAGTGGGGACATTCATAGTAGCGATTGTCCTTTTGAAGTTCATTGTAAAGCTGAGGAGGTATTGCCATGTAGCAACCTTCACAAATTCCTGCCTTTACTCCTGCAATACCAATACCTCCCTTTTTCTTAGCAATGAGCTCGTATTTCTTGAGGATTTGTGTTGAGATCCTTGAAGCTATTTGCATCCTCTTTTCTTCAAAACGCTTCTTTTCCTCTTCTAGGGCTCTACAGTATTCTTCAAATCTTTGCTTTTCTTCTTCAAAGATTTTTTGTGTCTCTTCAAGCTCCTTCTCAATACGCTCCTTTTCTTTTTGCAAAGCCTCAATCTCTTCCATCATTTTGAGAATTTCATCTTCCTTTTGTTTGATGGTTTTCTTTGTCTCTTCAAGTTCCTTTAGAAGAACTTGGTATTCACGGGAGCCTCTGATTTGGGTAAGTCTAGCTTGAGTTTGCTTAAGACGCTTTTGTTCCTCTTGAAGCTCCTCTTCAAAGAGACGCTTCTGTTTCTCTTTTTCTTCAAGACTTTTTTGAAGGATTCCTAATTTTTCTGCCAATATCTCACTATCCTTTTTGGCCTTTTGAAGACTCTGGGGGATTTCTGCCATTGCCCTCTCTAGTCTTAAGATCTCAAGATCATATTTTTGTAATTCTATAAGACGTGCGATATCTTCCTGCATATCAATCCCCCTTAAATATAATTTTATAGGGACTTTCGTGATAAAATGTATCAACAGGAATTAATGGGTCTCTATCTCTTAAAAATTCTTCAATTTTAATCTTGAGTTCTTTTAGAAAGAGTGATTCTCCTATTCCGTGATCAATTATGAGAAAATTAAATCCCTCTTCTTCCGACTCCCTTGCAAGATGATACTTAACATCTGATGTGAGAAGCGTAGTAATGCCCTTAGAGTGAAGAGTTTTTTTGAGATGGCCACCAGAGCCTCCACAGACACCTAATTTATCAATTTCACTACTCGGGTCTCCGACTATCATTACCCAGGTCTTTAACTTTTCAGCAATCTCCTTTGCAAGGCTATGGAGTTTAACATAACTTTCAAATTTTACCACTCTACCTAACCCAAATTCCCCTCTTTCAGTGAGGATAAACTCCTCATATTTCCAACCTAATTCTCTTACAAGGGCTGAACTTACACCCCAGGATACCTTATCAAATGGAGTATGCCACGAAATTATATTTAGATCATTAGAGATTGCCTGATAAATAATCTTTCCTATATAGGTTTCCTTCTCTATTCTTTTTAGAGGTTGATAGATGAGGGGATGGTGAGAAATTATGAGGTTATAGTTATTTTCAATTGCGTATTTAAGAACCTTTGAAGTAAGATCAATAGTAAGAAGAATACCTCTTATGTCTGATGTGTTTGAGCCAATTTGAAGGCCATTAGAGTCATTTGGTTCAGCAATAAAACTTGGAGCTAAGGTCTCTAGTAAATTGAGAATATCTCCGACTTTAATAGACATAGAGGTTAATGGGCCCGCCAGGACTCGAACCTGGGACCTTCCGGTTATGAGCCGGTGGCTCTAACCAACTGAGCTACGGGCCCACCTTAGAAGCTAAATATAATATTAATTGCGTTATCTCCTTTGTCAAGAGCCAGATCCACCTAAAATAACCCAAAGTTACGAGCTTAAAGGAATATCCCATTGAGAAACTCAATCGGCAAGTCTTTGGACCGGACAAGGAGGATTCTAAACTTAGTAGGTTAGAGCTGTGGATACCTTATATCATGTGCAGGCCAAGACCAGAGATCCTTTTAGTAATGAGCTTGTGAAAGTTTGCTCCAAGACCTAAAAGATCTAAAAATTTTGTTAATCTTGAAAGGAGAGGACTTTTTTGATGATAGACTCAGGAGGGCTTTTAATGGATTGGCAAGAAGTGTTGAAATCTGCTCGTGAAAAACTTAGAGGTTACTGCAGGGTCTGTCCGAAATGTGATGGAGTGGCCTGTGCTGGTGAAGTCCCTGGAATGGGAGGTATTGGATCAGGTTCCTCTTTCCGTGCAAACATTTTAGCTTTAGAAAAGATAAAGTTTAATCTTTCTGCCTTACATGAAGTAAAAAATCCCAAACTTTCATTAGAGATTTTCGGTTTAGAACTATCCTTACCTGTAATGTCTGCTCCGATTACTGGGACGACCTATAACATGGGAGGGGCTCTTACAGAGGATGAATACGTTGAAGAAGTAATTGCAGGATCTCTTATATCTGGCACCATAGGCTGGACTGGAGATGGAGCAGATCCCACTATGTTTGAAAGTGGAATTAGAGCTATAAAGAAGCATCAAGGTAAGGGTATTGCCATCATCAAACCCCGAAGCCAGGAGGAAATAATCAAGCGAATTCGCATAGCAGAAGAAGCAGGGGCTCTCGCAGTGGGTGTAGATATAGATGGAGCTGGACTCATCACCATGGCTATTAAAGGTCAGCCTGTTGAACCAAAAACCCCAAAACAGATAGAAGAACTCGTCAAGGCAACAAGTCTTCCATTTATACTAAAAGGAATAATGACCGTAAAAGATGCTCGCATCGCTCACGAATGTGGTGTCTCAGCCATTGTTGTGTCTAACCACGGTGGAAGGGTCTTGGATCATACTCCGGGATCTGCAGAGGTCCTTCCTGAAATTGCAGATGAACTCAAAGGGAAACTCCTAATCTTCGCAGATGGAGGAGTGCGATCAGGAGTTGATGTGCTCAAATACCTTGCCCTTGGAGCAGATGCAGTGTTAATAGGAAGACCTGTGATAATGGCAGTTTTTGGAGGTGGTAGAGAAGGGCTCAAACTTCTCTATCAACGTCTCAAAAACGAACTAACTCAAGCTATGCTTTTAACAGGTGTTGCCTCTGTTGAAAGGGTCCCAAGACAGATTATAAGGATAACTTAACCAGAAAAACTATTTAAAAAATTTGTAAGCAATAGGGCATATAGCCCAACTAAGAATGTAAGTAAAACAGAATGTTTTATAGTTAATCTAAGAATCTCATGTTCTTTGCCAGTTGCTCCTGCGGAGGCACAGGCAATTGCAAGGGACTGAGGAGAAATCATTTTTCCCATAACACCTCCTACAGTGTTTGTGGCAACAGCCAAAGTTGGATCTATACCACAAAGTCTTCCTGCAGAGGCCTGAAGTTTGCCAAACAAGGCATTAGAAGAAGTATCTGAACCTGTAAGAAATACTCCAAGCCAGCCAAGAAAGGCAGAAATAATAGGAAAGATAGGCCCTGTGTAGGCTAAAAGCAAACCCAGGGAAAAGGCAAGTCCTGAATAGTTAAGTAGAAATGCGAAGGCCAAAACAGCACAAATTACACAAACGGGTCTACTTAAACTAATTACAGTGTTAATTAGGGTCTTAAAAGCAGTTTTCAGATTAACTCCCTGAAGCGGAGCAGAAATTAAGGTGGACAAGATTAGAGCACTTCCCGCAGAGCTGAGTAAGTTAAATTTAAAAATTGCAGTTCTGAGATTGCCATCTGGATCGAGGATCTCCTTATGAATCCTTGGTATTGCTATTTCAACGTAGAAAAGTGCATCCAAAAATTCTCTTGTTTTCTGTAGCCCCCAAAAGAGTAGAAAAAAACAAAGTATAAAAATTGTGCTCCATGGTTTAATGGAATCAATTTTTGACTTTAATGTCTTTGTTCTATTGTTTATAGTTTTGTCCTTTAATTTGAGATAAAGGAGAGCAAAAATTGTTGCAGAAAGGGAGGCTAATAGACCAGGCAAGTATGGTCCCAAAAAATAGGCAACAAGTAGTTTTGTAAGGGCATAGGCTGAGCCTACCACAAAAAGGAAAGGCAGAAGCTCAAAGACTCCTCTAAAACCTGAAATTAGGAAGACAAGATAAAAAGGTATTAGAAAACTAAGGGGTGCGATCTGGATTCCAACAAGTCTTGTAAGTTCTGTTAAATGGACATCTGATACCTGAGCACCGACAATTACAGGTATACCAAGAGCTCCAAAGGCAACTGAGGCGGTATTCGCTAAAAGAGCAACGGTGGATGCAAGTTTGAAATCAAGCCCAAGTCCCTTCAGGAGAGCAACGGTAACCGCAACAGGAGTTCCAAATCCTGAAGCTGACTCAAGAAAAGATCCAAAACAGAATGCAATTAGAACAACCTGAACTCTCAGATCCTCAGAAACCCCTGTAATCGATGTCCTAATATTGTTGAAGTTACCTGAAACGCTCAGAAGATTGAAAAAATAGAGAGCCCCAAGAACAATGTAGGAAATAGGAAAAAGCCCAAAGAGAATGCCATATAAAATAGAAAAAATTGCCTTATCAAAGGGCATTCGAAAAACCAAAAGGGCAAGTAGAAGGGCAAGAAGGTTTGCAAAGATTAGCCCTTTTAATAAACTCATCCTCTTCCATAGAATAGCCCAGAAAAGAAAAACCACTGGCACTAAAGCGACCAAACTTGACAGAACCTGATTATTCAGAGGATCAATCTCAGTTAGCCAAATCTCTCTCAAGGCCCCCTCCCCTAAGCCTTAAAAGCTACCCCCAAACCCCAAAACCTTCAAGTTTAACACCCCACCTTTCACAGAGGCTCTCTCATAAAAATGGAACATAAATGACCAAAATAACCAGATCCGCAATACATCAAAACCCTTGTAAATTACGAAATGGGAATTAACTTTTGAATGATAAACAATTAGAATCCTCAACACTTGTCACATATAAATTTTATAAATGTAAGGATTTAAAGTGTAAGGAGTAAGAGTGAACTGAAAGGTTCAATAAAAGTAAATCCAAAAAGAGGAGATTGATATGAGTAATACTTCCGGGACTAAATCTGGAATTGTAGCAATTATTGGTCTTCCAAATGTGGGTAAGTCAACGTTGTTAAATAATCTTCTTGGAACCAAGGTTTCCATAGTTAGTCCAAAACCACAGACCACACGTTTTAACATAAGAGGTATCTATACAAAGGATAATCTTCAAATTATTTTTGTAGATACTCCTGGTATTCATGAAGCTAAATCACTATTTAATCAACTCATGGTTCGGCAAGCTTTACAAGCTCTTGAGGAAGTAGACGCAATTCTCTGGGTAATGGATGTAACCAATAGAGTGCCTGAAGAGGAAAAAATACTTGAGATTATCAAGCAAACTTCAAAACCTACAATCCTTGTGATGAATAAGATAGATTTACTTAAAAATAAAAATGAACTGTTACCTCTTATTGATTACTTTTCTAAAACCTATGATTTTTCAGCAATAATCCCTGTATCAGCTTTAGAGAGAGATGGGCTTGATAGAATTATTCAGGAGCTCGAAAAAATTCTTCCAGAGGGGCCTTTTTATTATGACCCAGGATATGTTACAGATATACCATTAAAGCTCCTAATTGCGGAAATAATAAGAGAAAAGGTCTTTATGAATACCTATCAAGAGGTTCCCTATGCGGTTGCGGTAAAGGTTGACTCCATAGAGGAAATCCCTGAAAAAAATCTGCTCCATATTCAGGCAACAATTTTTGTAGAGAGAGATTCTCAGAAGGGTATAATAATTGGTAAAGGCGGAAGAATGCTCAAGAAGATTGGCACCCTTGCTAGAGAGGAACTTGAGTTTCTTCTAAATAAACGTATCTATTTAGAACTTTGGGTGAAAACCCTTGAGGGTTGGCGTGAAAGAGAAAGTCATCTAAGAAAACTTGAAATACCACTATTGTAGAAGGATACACAGATTCAAGATCGCCCCAATAATTTTTTTAGTTCCTTGTATATTTCTGGCAGTTTCTCGAAGATTACAACAGCCCTTTTCCAGACACTTGACTTAATTGCAGGAATTCCAGCAACTTCTGTGCCTTCTGGGACTTCTCCAACTACACCAGATTTGGCAGCTACTCGAGCTCCTTTTCTGATGATACTTTGAGGAGCAACACCCACCTGTCCAGCAAGCATTACATAATCTTCAAGTATAGCACTTCCCCCTATGGCTGTATGAGACACAAGGATATTTTCCTTTCCAATCCGAACATTGTGGCCAATCTGCACCAGATTATCTATTTTCGTTCCAGCTCCAACCAAAGTTTCACCAAAGGTTGCCCTATCAATTGTTGAATTTGCTCCAACCTCGACTTCATCCTCAAGACGTGTTCTTCCAAAATGGAAGATTTTTAAATTTCGATAACCTCCATCAACTGGCTCTTGAGCATAGCCAAAACCATCAGCTCCTAAAACAACTCCTGCATGTAAGATACATTTCTTTCCAACAATCGTCCCAGGATAAAGGACCACATGAGGATAAAGTATTGTCTCTTCTTCAATCCTGCAAAAATCCCCTATGAAACAAAAGGGATAAACAATAACTTTCTCACCGATTTCTACACCCTCTCCAATGTAGGTAAAGGGGCCAATTGTAGCAGTGGGATGGATTTTAGCAGATTTTGCCACCACAGAAAAAGGATGGATCCCAGGTGAAAAGGTCCCTGGATCATAGAATAATTTACTTATTTTTGCAAGGGCGACACGGACATCCTTTACTTCGAGGACACTTTTTTCGGGAAAGTATTCTGAAAGTCCTAAGGGTACGAGAAGGGCACCTGCTCTGCTTTTTTTGCCTGCATCAACTCTCCTCAGAGAGTCTACAAAGGTAAGTTCATCCTCCTTTGCCAAAGGCAAAGCATTGATGCCTTTTATCTCAAGATCTTCTCCATGAAGATTAGCCCCAATAATCTGGGCTAATTCAGTTAGACGAAAGCTCCTCTTCACAACGCTTTCACCTCTGTATCACAATTCTCTTTGGAGTTCTTCAGCCTTTTTACTTATAACCTCTTCAAGACGCTCTTCAGTAACTAGAATACGCTCACCAGTTCTGCGCACCTTGATCTCAAATTCTCCCTTTTCTTGGAAAGCTTTTCCGAGAATGACCTGTAGAGGAATCCCAACGAGATCCATATCTTTGAATTTTACTCCTGGCCTTTCATCCCGATCATCAAGTAGGACCTCCCATCGGCTATTTAATTTGTAATAAAGGACTTCTGCCTTATCTATAAACTCTCTGTTCAGAGGTAGGAGAGCGACTTGAAAGGGAGCAAGTGCCCAGGGGAAAATAATTCCATCTTTGTCATGGTTTTGCTCAACAGTTGCAGAAAGAAGCCGACTAACACCTATACCATAGCATCCCATAACAAATGGCTTCTCTTGCCCATCTCTGTCAAGAAAAGTCGCCTTCATGGCTGAGCTATACTTTGTCCCAAGCTTAAAAATGTGTCCAACTTCAATCCCTTTAGTAAAACTAAGAGGCTTACCACAATTGGGACAGAGGTCTCCCTCCTTTGCCTTCCTTAGGTCAGCAATTAGAGTTGCCTGAAACGTGTCTCCGAGATTTGCGTTTAGGTAATGATATTCGTCCTCGTTAGCACCGATAACAAAATTAGGGAAATTAACAAGAGCTCTATCTACAAAGATCTTTATCTTAAGTCCTCTTGGGCCAAGAAAACCTGGATGGGCACCGATTAGAGCAAGTATCTCTTCTTCTTTTGCCATCCTAAAAGGTCTCCCCTCAAGTGCTTTATCAAGTTTGACCTCATTTAATTCATGATCTCCTCTTAGCACAACCGCAATAGGCTCCCTTTCTTCCACAATGTAGATCAAAGTTTTGGTAATTTTAGCTAAGGGAAACCCAAGAAATTTGGCAACATCCTCAGCAGAACGAACACCGGGGGTATAGACTTTTTCAAGAGGCTTAGGAGCTTCAACTGGATAGCTTTCAGAGGATATAGCAGGCGTTAGTTCAATGTTTGATGCATAGCCACAGTGCTCACATATAGATATAGTATCTTCGCCTGTTTCTGCAAGGACCATAAATTCATGGGATACATCACCACCAATAGCTCCAGTGTGGGCTTCAACTGCTCTAAATCTTAACCCACACTTTTTGAAAATACGTTCATAGGTCTCATACATAAGCTCATAACTTTTCTCTAAGCCTTTTACATCTGCATCAAAGGAATAGGCATCTTTCATAATAAATTCTCTGCCTCTCAAGAGGCCAAATCGAGGCCTTATTTCATCTCTAAACTTTTGAGCAATCTGGTAAAGAATTAGAGGTAGCTGTCTATATGATTTTACCTCTTTTCTTACCAGATCTGTAACCACTTCCTCATGAGTTGGTCCAAGACAAAAGTCATGTTCCTTTCTGTCTTTAAAACGAAGAAGCTCCTTCCCATAGGCATCCCATCTGCCTGTCTCTTTCCACAGCTCAGCAGGTTGCACAAGGGGCATCAAAATCTCAAGAGCCCCAGCCCTGTTCATCTCCTCCCGCACGATGTTTTCAATCTTTTTAAGTGACCTGAATCCAAGGGGTAGAAAATTGTAGATTCCTGAAGCTACCTTACGTATAAAGCCTCCACGAAGAAGAAGCTTATGACTAATTGTTTCTGCTTCAGAAGGATCCTCCTTCAAGGTGGGCATAAGAAATCTGGTTAATCTCATAACCCCGCTATCCCCCTCTCAAAAAAGTTATCTCTTACCTTTAATAACTGTTTTGCAATTCTAATTACTTTTTCGTCTTTTTTTCACTATAAGCTCCAAACGAAATAAGGTCCATATTTCCATAAAAGACTAATTATTTTTAACTTCTAAGCCAAATGTATTGTCTACATAAAGAGACAATCTTATTGATTAGATCCTCAGGCAATTTTCCCCTATTTTCAAAAATTAAACAAGTGCTATCTGGACACTTAGGAGTTTTAACCCCGCTTTTAATTGGTATTCTTTTTTGACATAACTTTACAATTTTTTGAGACTCTTTTATTACATCTGTATATTCTTTTTGTTTCATAAAATAATAAAACAATTCAAATTTTATTTTAGCTCTCTTCAGATAGCTCTCCGCAATGACAAAATTAACCATTAATTATTTCTATATAGTCCACCAGAGTAGAAACTTCTCTCTTTTTTCCTATTCATGGATTATATTCAATCTTTTCCCAAGCTTTACTTTTTAAATCAAGAATTACAAAACATGGTAGTCCTTCTTTACCCATGAGCTCGCCAGGATTTATAATGAGTGTCTTCCCGACTTCCCAAACTTTAAACTTATGAGTGTGTCCACAGAAGACATAGTCAAAGTCTCCAGATTTGGCAAGTTTTTCAGCTACCTTAGGATAGTGAACCATGGCAATTTTAAGTCCATCAATCTCAAGAAAGGCTTCCTCTCCGTGAAGGGTTATTTGGGAATAATCTTTTAAAATTTTGCATAGAAGAAAGACATCTCCTCTGTTATTGCCAAAGATTAGGTCCACCTGTCCCTGAAACTTAGCAAGGCTAAGCACCATAAAGGGTGAAATAAGATCTCCACAATGAAAGAGCCTTTGAACTCCTCTCTTGTGAGCCTCAAAAATTGCCCATTCAAGGTGATCAATCCTATCGTGGGAGTCACTCACAATAGCAACCTTCATAGTAAACCCCTTAATATAAAGGTATCTTGTCCACATAATAATAGGGCTCACTTCTAATCTCAACAAAGCTTTGAATCCCTAAAGGAAGCTTCCTCTTCATAGCTATTCTTATTATAAATCAAATACCTAGGGCAACAAGCTATAGAATATTTTAAAAAATATTAAAAACAAAGTAAGGAGGAGACGTAAATGAATTATTTTTCTTTAAAAATTTTTCTGAGCAAGCTCTTTACTTTCTTCTTTACCTCCTCATTCATTACAGCTTCTTCGGGCCATTGACGGGAGTAGCCCTCTTCTCTCCATTTCTTCGTAGCATCTATGCACATCTTTGATCCAAATCCTACTTCTGGGCTTGCATGATCCAATACATCAACAGGTCCCTTTACAATCATGATATCTCTTGCAGGATCCACGTTAGCACAAAGATAGAACAGTGCCTCACTCAAATTTTGAACGTTTACCTCCTTGTCAAATATTACGACGATTTTAGTAAACATAAGCTGTCCTAAGCCCCAGATGGCAGAAGCTACTTTAAATGCGTGCCCAGGATATCTCTTATCTATGGAAATAAAAGCAAGATTATGAAAAACTCCTTCCCAGGGAAGATTGATATCTACTATTTCTGGAAGAATCTTTTTTATAAGTGGAAGAAAGAGCCTTTCAGTCGCCTTGCCAAGATAGCAATCCTCCTGAGGAGGTTTACCAACAATAGTTGCTGGATAAATAGCATCTTTTCTCATAGTGATGCAGGTCACGTGAAAGACCGGATAGGGCTCTGGAGGAGTATAAAATCCTGTGTGATCTCCAAAGGGGCCTTCAATTCTTCTCTCATAGGGCTCTACATAGCCTTCAAGGACAATCTGAGACTCAGCAGGTACCTCCAGGGGGACTGTTATGCATCTGACAAGCTCAACTGGCGATCCTTTCAGGAATCCTGCAAGAACAAACTCATCCACATCTTCTGGCATAGGGGCTGTAGCTGAATAGATTACAACCGGTTCTGGTCCGAGAGCTACTGCAACGGGAAGCCTCTCCCCCCGAGCTTCAGACTTACGATAGTGTTTGGCACCTACTTTATGAATCTGCCAATGGATTGCTGTTGTATTCCTATCAAAAACCTGCATCCGATACATACCCACATTTCTGACCCCTGTCTCAGGATCTTTTGTGATTACGCAGGGAAGAGTAATGTAAGGACCTCCATCTTTGGGCCAACATTTTAAAATTGGTAGTCTGTAAAGATCTACCTTATCGCCCTTTAACACAATTTCTTGACAGGGAGCCTTGTCCACAATCTTGGGAAAAACATTCTTTGCCTGCCAGAGCTTCGGAAGTAGCTTGAGCTTTCCCAAAAGACCTTCAGCCTGCTTTATCTCAATAAAATCTTCCAACCTCTCTGTCAGTTCATCAAGCGAACTCACCCCTAAGGCAAGACAGATCCTTGTGAAACTGCCAAATAAATTAGTGACAACTGGCATCTTATGACCCTTAACCTTCTCAAATAAGAGAGCAGGTCCTCCAGCTTTAACAACCTGATCGGTAAACTCCGTTATCTCAAGTTCTGGAGAAACTTCCTCTTTTACTCTCAAAAGTTCACCCTTCTTATCTAAAATTTCAATAAACTCTTGAAGATTTTTTGGAGTAGACATAACTTCCTCCCTTTAAAGTTGTCTCCTTAGAGGTTATCCTTCTGCTTTCCTTCAGGGGCAAGTGGTAAAACCGCATAGGTGCCCGTAGCATAGGCGATCAGCTCAGAGTCCTGCGTCACCTCAACTACTGCAAAAGCGACCCCTTTTGCCAAGACGGAGTCCTCTACTTTGCACCCCTAAAATCCCTCTGAGAGATGGTTTTAGGTAATTAACCTTAATCTCAATTGTCACCGTCGTATGATTTTCAGGAAGACTCATCATTACTGCATACCAGCCGGTATTATCCGCAAGACTTGAGATTACTCCATCATGGACACAACCGAGGTGCTGAAGATGATAGTCCTTTACATCTAATCTTAGAACCGCATAATGCTCTTCAAGCTTTTCAACCTCAACCCCTAAGTGTTCAAGAAAAGGCAATCTTAGGTCCATCCGCTTCCCCCTCTGCACTTAAAAAGTCATAAAAAAAGTTATGCAAGCACTCCTTTCAGATAGCTATCATAGGCAGAAAGGTCAAAATAACCATGACCAGATAGATTGAAAAGAATGATTTTCTTTTCCTTCTTCTCTTTACACTCCAGAGCAAGGTCTATTGCCTTTTTAACTGCGTGAGCAGACTCCGGTGCTGGAACAATTCCCTCAGTCCTTGCAAAGAGAACCCCTGCTGAAAAGACCTCCTTCTGATCATAAGCACAGGCCTTAATATAGCGGTGGTGATAGAAGGCACAGAGGAGAGGGGCATCTCCATGGTAGCGGAGACCTCCAGCGTGAATTGGAGGGGGAACAAAATCAGCTCCAAGGGTATACATTTTAATAAGTGGTGTCAACCCTACAGTATCTCCATAGTCGTAACGATATTCACCCTTGGTAAGAGTGGGACAAGCGGTAGGCTCAACTGCCCAAAATTCGGTATCAGGTTTGTCACCGGTTATTTTGTCTTTCAAAAATGGAAAGGCAAGCCCAGCAAAATTACTCCCCCCACCTACACAACCAACAATATAGTCTGGATAGATGCCAAGTATTTCCATCTGTCGTTTTGCCTCAAGTCCAATGATTGTTTGGTGGAGAAGCACATGGTTTAGAACACTTCCAAGAGAATACTTTGTGGATTTGTCCTCAAGGGCTCTTTCAATTGCCTCACTAATGGCAATTCCAAGACTTCCTGGATGCTCAGGATCTCTCTCTAAAAAGGTCCTTCCTGCCTTTGTGTTGTCTGATGGTGAGGGGTAAACCTTGGCACCCCAAAGCTCCATAAGGATTCTTCTATAGGGCTTCTGGTTATAACTTGCTCTAACCATATACACTTCACATTCAAGACCAAAAAATTGTGTTGCAAAGGCAAGAGAGCTTCCCCATTGACCTGCTCCTGTTTCAGTTGTAAGACGCTTTACTCCTGAGATCTTGTTGTAATAGGCCTGGGCAACAGCAGTGTTTGGCTTGTGGCTACCTGGAGGGGAGACCCCTTCATATTTGTAGTAGATCTGAGCAGGTGTATCTAAGGCCCTCTCGAGATTTACAGCTCTAACAAGTGGAGAAGGTCTCCAAAGAGCATAGACCTGTAATACCTCTTCTGGAATTGGTATCCACTCCTCCTGAGATACTTCCTGTTCTACTATGGGGTCAGGAAAGATGTCCAGAAGTTTTACTGGCGAAACAGGCTCACGTGTAACGGGGTCTAGCGGTGGAGGAAGAGGTTCTGGTAGATAGGGGGAAATGTTGAACCACACTCTTGGCAGATCATCCTGGGAAAGCAGGACCTTCATCTTGACCTCCTAAATAGGTAGATTTTACTGTATTTTAGGCTATTAAGTCCCTTAGGACAAGGCCTCTTGGGTATCCTTTAGCTCCTCTATCCTAAGAAGGGTTGTAGAGTTTCTTAGAGGTAGGGGGGTGAATTTTAAGAAAGAGGATTTATAATATATGTTAAGGCTGGGGTCCTGTGCGACGGATCCTGGTGAACCCCGCCAGGCCCGAAAGGGAGCAACGGTAGCCAGGCTCTCCGGGTGCTACAGGTTTTCCCCAGCCCCTAAATAGTGGAGGCGTGAGGAGGCTGGTGCCTCTCCCGGGCTTCAAACCCGGTGCACTCCCCAAAAGGAGTGGGTGGGTTCAATTCCCATACGCCTCCGCCACCTTAACTAATATAGATCTAAATGCCACTTAAAAAACTCGTCTCAGTAGTTCTTATTCTTTCCTTCCTCATTCTCAAAAGCTCTGCATTTGCCCTCCTCTCCCTAGAAGAGGAAGAAAAACTTGGCAGAGAAATTCTACAAGAGGCTGTCCGGAATGTCGAGTTTATCAAAGATATTGAAGTCATTGCCTATGTCAATCTCATAGGCGAGACCCTTGTTAAAAGGGGAGTCACTTTTTCACCCTTTAATTTCCGCTTTTATGTAGTAAGGGATCGGACCTTCAATGCCTTTTCAGTTCCTGGTGGGTACATCTTCTTAAACACTGGCCTTTTTCTATTTTTGGAAAGTGAGGATGAGCTTGCAGGAGTTCTAGCTCACGAAATGGCCCACAATCTGGCAAGACATGTAGCCAAAAGACTTGAAACCATAAGACGCATGCAAATTGCAACAACGACTGCAACCCTCACTGCCCTTATTCTCGGTGGCCCTCAAACAGCTCAAATTGTAGGAGCTACAGGAACAGCTCTTGCCCAAACCAAGCTACTTGCCTACAGTCGACAAGATGAAGAGGAGGCAGATAGAATTGGTTTTGAAATCCTTACAAAGGCAGGATACAACCCCCAGGCTATGGTCCGAGTCTTTGAAAAACTCTCAAGAGAGAGTTCCTTCTCCATAGAGCTTAACTACCGATATCTTCTCACCCATCCCCTTCCTCAAGAAAGATTGAATTATCTTCAGAATCTCGTTGAGCGCGCAGGAGTTCCCCTAAGAGATAGGTATCTTGTCTCTCAAGATCCAGATTACTACAAAAGAATAAGAGCACGGGTGAGAGCTCTATCTGAAGAGTCATCAGACCTTATTCCTTCTCTTCGACTGCAACTACGAGAAAAAGAGGATCCCTGGCTTAGATATACCCTTGCAATAGCCCTTCTTCAGGCCCGCTTCTTCTCTGATGCAGAGAAAGAACTTGATCTGGCACTGAGGGCCCTTCCTCAAAGATTATATTTCAAACTTGACTTTGCAGAACTCAAATTTCTTCAGGGTAGATATGAAGAAGCCCTAAGAATACTTGAAACTCTGCGCTTTGAAGGGTCTCCACTCAATAGGCCTCTTGAACTCAAAAGGAAACTCCTTCTTGCAAGAGCCCTTCTTGAGGTCGGCATGCTAAAGGAAAGCTATAGCATTTTTAAAAGTCTTGAAGATGAAAACTTTTTAGAGCAAGAGCCAACATTTTTTTACTTTTTTGGGATCCTCTGTTCGAGACTTGACTTAATGGGGGAGGCTCACTTCTATTTCGGGAAACATTATGAAAACAAAGGTGATCTGAGAGTTGCCCTATTTCACTATCGCAGAGCCCTTTCCTTTTTACCAAAAGACACTAAAATGTATTCAGAGGCAGAAAAAAAAGTAAAGACCTTTGAAAGGAAAGAGGAGAGAAAAAAATAGTAAGAGGAGAACCCAATGGACAAAGCATTTACCAGTGCTAAGACTCACAAAATAAAAGTCAAAAAACCCCTCTATATTCCCCACAAAGAGAAAATAACTTGCCCCTACTGTGGAAATCACGAGGACTTTTATGAAATCATTGAAAATGCCACTTTCTACATTCACTATCTCCAGACAGAAGAAGGAGCCCTGGAACCGGTTGAAGAAGAAGTTGAAATCCTTGGTCCCCTCAAATTCTTCTGTGGGTCTTGTAATGCAGATCTATCCTTCTTAAAAAAATAGTCTACATGAATCCTTTCTATGTTGTAACCACCTTAAGAGGTCTTAAAAATTATTATTCTCAGCTTAAATGTGGAGATTTAATACTAACTCGTCTTCCTCTTAAAAAAGAGGACTTTCCTCTAGTTATTGATCTCCTCTGGAGAGGAGTTCTTGCATATCCCTCCTTTATATCTCAAATTCTAAGCAAATCAAAAACCGCACAAGCAGAAATTCTCTCCGACTATATGTTGCCTTATACCTATGTGATTAAAAATCGAACCTCTCTCCTTCAGGTGATGGAAGCCCCTCCTCCATTCAAAAAATTTGTCACTAAGAAGGACTTTGCCAATTGTGGTCTTGGTATCTTTCTCTGGAATGACTTAGAGGAAATCTTTAGACAAGCTGGAGCTCCTCCCCTTGAGTTTCCCTTTGTGCTACAGCCTTTTTATGAGGAATGGCAGGATATTAGAGTAGTCTTCCTTGGAGAGCTCTATTTAGAGGCTTATACAAGGGAAAACAGAGGAAACTTCAGACAAAATCTTTTCTTCGGTGGAAAGGCTAAGCCCTATGAATTATCTCCAGAAGAGATCGCTTTTTGTCAGGCAGTTATGAATAGAGGAGGATTCCCCTACGCCCATCTTGACCTTGCCTACGTCGCGGGGAATGGCCCCTATCTTGTAGAGATAAACCTCAAGGGTGGAATAAAGGGGGCAAAGATTTCTGTTGAAGAATATGAAAAAACTCTCAAAGCACTTGAGGATAGATTTTTCCAGGAGTGGAAAAAAAATCACACTCCCTATGAGATAGTCTAAGTTTCTTTAAGAGCAGGTAGAAAATAATTTCTTACAACACTTTCCCAATCAAGTTTTTTTACATAATTTTGAACTTTTTCAAAAATAATAAATCTCTCTTGAGGGGTTTTGGGTATGAGCGTATAAATCTGCTCTATTTCCTTCCCGATGGAAAGCTCTTCCAGCATCTCCCTCTTTTCTGAGGTTAATCCCATGAGTAGGTCATCAGGGAGGTAACTTGCAGGGGAGATAAAGTCAACCGCAAAGTAGGGCCTTATATCCCCCGTAAAGGTCTCTTTTAGAAGAAAATAGACTCCACAGGAGGTTGAAAGCACACTAAGGCCTCCATAGGGTAGAACCTCAATGTGGGAAATTCCAAAGGGCTCATAGATAGAAAGGCCCAACTCCACATCAGATGCAACTTTTAGATCTCTTGTAGTGATATCTGCTGGAAAATCTTGCCCACACTTTCTCTTTGAGAGTCCATATTGATTTATGAAGATAGCTCTAATGGCTTTAGAGCGAGCATTAAATTTCTCAATAAGACGGTATATCTCTACTTCATACCCCACAAGATCTGGCCAACCAACCCTGTGATTAAAAGGCCAACCATATTCCCTCACCATGGCCTCAATTAGTTCAGGAGGTCTACCCTGGGGAAGTTGGGATGCAAGGAGAATATAAACGCCTGTTAAATTATCCCTCCTGAGAAGAGGATCCAACATAGAGAGGAGTATCAGATCGCGCCAAATCCCTTTGCTCTTTACCAGTCTACAGGTATGCGAAAAGATAAGATCAACTCTGCTACAACCTTTGCTATTAAGACAGTATTCTATCTTCTGTCTGCTATCCTCCTTTTCTTCAAGGGTAATATGATCAAGAGGCAGGCCATTATAGACAATCTTTATTTTTCTTTCATCTACCTCCCTTCCAAGGAGAAATTTGTACTCCTCAGCCACCCAATCTCCTACCGCAAAGATCCTGTCAAACCGTGCTGTTGCTTTAACTAAAGCGGTTCTATACCAGTCCATCTGAGAGCCAAACAAATCCTCCAGATTCTTTCCCTTTTCCTTCGCCCGTAGAAGAAGATTGTAAAAAGTTATATCATGTC
Source organism: Thermodesulfobacteriota bacterium (assembly GCA_030550555.1). Lineage (GTDB taxonomy): Bacteria > Desulfobacterota > Thermodesulfobacteria > Thermodesulfobacteriales > Thermodesulfobacteriaceae > Caldimicrobium. The sequence goes on along the minus strand of JAUQPD010000035.1, from coordinate 40,516 downwards.
CTGGATGATTCTCAACTATTCTTCTTACAGGAGCAATCTCATGGGCATAAAAGATTCGTATATGTTTTCCCGATATAAAATCAGGAGAAAATTCAAGAAAAAGTAAACTTGGCACACCCATATATTCATGACTAAAATGATAAATTTTACTTGCACGAGAAAAAAGAGTTGAAATCAATTCAAAGTAAGGTATAGCAAGACGGAAATATTGCTCATAATCCCAATCATTTTCATATCTATCTGATGGAATACCAAAACGCTCCCAAAAGAGATATTTTTGTAAATCAACAATTTCCTTTTTCATACGAGTGACATCTATAAGTAAAACATCAACTGTTGCACTCTTTTGTGGGTTAAGTTCACTAGCAAGTCGTCTTTTACCATAGACAATATCTATTTGATACTTCTCAAGAATTGAGCGAAATAATTCATGAAATCTTCCTGTATCATAGTGATCTTTACTTGAATAGTAGACTACACCATCTTTGCCAAGCCTAGTTGTAGCAGATCCTATATATTCAAAAAGAGGACCGTAGAGGAGAGTGCGCTCAAAAAATCCCTGATAGGCCTCTGCGGTACAAAGCCCGTTTAGGACCTCTCCTATTCCGCCTATCTTGTAAAGAGCCTCATGGGTTATGTGGACCGCAACTTTCATAGCATAACTCCTCTAAAAAGAAAACCTGAGATCTAAACTCACTCTTCTACCTCCAAAGGGAATAGCAGAAATTGTTCCTGCCCTGAAGTGGGTCTTATCAAAGAGATTATCAATTCTAAAATTTATTTCAAGCCTTTTGACAGGTTTAAGTAGTAGATTTAGATCCGTAACTGTATAGCCTGATATACGCTTCCCATCCTTGTCTTTTGCAGATCCAATCAATCTAATAAGTGGAGAAAGATAGACCTCTCTTGCAAAAGGAAGTCTAAGGCTTACTCCACCTTTGAGCATAAACTCTGGAATCCCAGCGATATACTTACCCTCCACTATGTAAGGTATGTCTTTCCCCTCAGCAACTCTAAGAGAGGAGAGATTCACAAATAGAAGATGTTCCCCAAAGTTTCTAATGAGTTCACTCTCAAAGCCCCAAACCTTATAGGGCGGAAGATTTCTCTCTGCTATCCGTAATGGATCATGCCATATACGTTCTCTTTGCTCTTGGAGATAAATAGTATTGCGGAAATAGGCTTCCCTTCCCCTTTGATAGAGTAAGCTTAATTGAAAAGACCTCTCCTTCTCAGGCTTAAGCCTCGAAAAGGAATAGATAGGAGTCTTCCCCCAAAATATCTGGCCCTCTTCATTGTGAAAATGAGAGGGCGTATTGTAACCCTCAGTATAGCTAATTAAAAACGAAAGATTGGGATGGATTCTATAGGCAATTCCAAGGCGATTTGTTAAAGCACCCATATAATCCTCATGTTTCTCGAAACGAGTCCCCAAGTGGAGTCCAAAATTCTTAAAATTGTAGACATAACTAAAATATAGGGCATAAAGAAGGTCTTCGTCACTTCTGAATACATGAGAAAATCTAATAAACTGAGAGCTCATCGGTAATACAAAAGTTAATTTATAATCTTTTAAATACTTATATTGAATTTCTCCACCACTTAGAAGATCTCCACCAAGAAATGGAAACAATAGATAGAAATTTAAACCAAACCTTAGTGGAGAAATATCTATAGTATAAGCAGGAAAAGGTGTAATCCTTGTGAAGAAAGGTGAGTCTACTTTAGCTTTAGTAAAATAGGGATTCAATACTAATTTATAGTTTGAAAAAACATAATACTTTCGTAAATTAAAATTCAAAAATTCTACATTAAGTAAATCATCTACATATTTAAGCAAATTATTATCCACCTTTGCACCATCTAGTGTTAAAGAATGGTAGGTCTTTTCTTTAAAGTAGTGTAAAGATAAATCGCCTCCGCCCCAGATATAGCGAAAAACAAGGGAATTTGTTTGATCTGTCTCATAAGATCTGCCATAATCTTTGAGGGGTGAGTCTTCCTTGTAGGTCCTCACAAAGAGATAATGATTTTCTCCATGAAAGCTAAATGAAAGGCCCTTTTGATCGTTAGTGCCAAGAGAAAAGTCAAGTCTTTTTTCCCCAGGCAAATGGGCTCTCTCTAAGGACACAATCCCGCTAAAGGCACCAGAGCCATAGATACTTCCACCTGCTCCATGAAAGAGTTCTATGCGAGATATATCCTGAAGAGTGTAGGCCCTGTTGACAGGGAATGACTCATAATCAGGGGTCACAATCCTTGCTTCATCTTCAAGAACAAGGACACTTGCAGAGGTCATGGATCTGAATCCTCTATATGTTATAGCCAGCTCTCCTATTCCTGGAACGAGATAGTAGGAGGGCATAAAATCTAGGAATTCTCTGAGATTTCTAAAGCCAAATCGCTCAAGATATTCCCTGCTGTAAACTGAAATAGGAACTGGACTTTCAAGAAGAGGCATCTCTTTCATGTAAATCCCTTTCGTATACTCTAGCTCCTCTCTTGCAATCTCCCTTAAGTCAAGATGCTCCTGAGCTCTCATTGTTCCCGATATAAATGGTGGTAACAGGGACAACACCAAATTAATTAATAGAATCCTAATAATCCACATAGAAAATACTACCTCTCACCAAATTGTCTCTATAAAAAACATCCACTACCGTTTGAAGATATTTTCTCTTTTCCAGGTTAATTCTTGTTAATCTGGGATGATCTATATTTAAATTGGCAAGGTCTAAAATTTTGACTTTGGGATATCTTTTTATCCAATATCTAAGCACTGATAAGCCTCTAACGTTATAGAAAATGGGATCTGGAAGCAAGATTAATATCTCTGCCTCTCTCAGAATTTCTGGCAAAACAGTATCAAGTTCAAAAACGGAAGATACTTCTCTATGAATTATACGTAAATCTTTTTGCAAGTCATTGACATAAAAAGAAAGTAATTTTGTATAGATTATATGAAATGTATTACCATGTTTTCTTAATGTCGAAGTTGATGGTAGAGGAGATACATATATATGATCTTCTGAATAAAACTCACTAATATAAAGAACACCTGTAACAATTTTTATTTGGTCTTTTCCACATAGGTGTCTCATCCTCAGGTAATTTCTAACACCATGAATTACCACCTTTGGGTGTCTACATAATTCCTCATCCGTTACTCTCTTAAAGTGAGAAAGCTCAGAAAGTTCTCCATAAATTGGTATCCCTGCAAAGGTATTATTATATAAGAAAATATTTAAAACTATTAAGATTAAAAACAGTATATAATTCAACTTGGCACCTTTTTGTATTCTTTTATTATACTTTCAATCTCCTCAAGGGAAAAGGGTTTTCTGAGGATCCTTTTTATTACGCCTTTTTCAAGTAGGTCTGTGAGAGGGGCCCCAGCATCTCCGACAAAGCCAGTCATAAGCACAATTGGAGGTAGTTGTACCTGAGCTTCTCTCAATTTCTTAATCAAATCTACACCATTTAGTCCCGGCATATATAGATCCAGGAGAATAAGATCAAATTTCTCTTTGCTTATAAGGTCGTAAGCACTGTTGCCATCGTGAATAATAGTGACTTCAATGCTGTATGTGGCAAAAATTTCCCCTAAGGCTTCTGCAATTTCTTTTTCATCATCTGCTATGAGGACCCGTTTTAAGGGGACCTGGGCTGAAACCTTATCATCTGAACGAGGATGTTCATCTTCCTTGGCTCTGAAAGACCTCTCCCTTAGAGGTAAAAAGGTTTTAAAGACCGTTCCCAGTCCTGGTGTACTTTCAACCTCAATGTATCCTCCTGCCTGGGTAACTATGTTATAAATTACGTAGAGCCCAAGGCCAGTCCCTTCTGGAATTTTCTTTGTTGTGAAAAAAGGCTCAAAAATCCTCTCCTTTACCTCTTCTGTCATTCCGCACCCATTGTCTTCAACTTCAAGCACCGCAAGGGCTCCCTTTTTATAGGCCCTTATTAGAATTTTAAATCCCCTCTTGTAGTCTCTGACAGCTTCTATAGCATCAACTGCATTCTTCACATAGTTAATAATGATTTCATGAAGGGCATCTGGAGAAGTAGGAACATAGAGGGGGTCTTCATCAATACTAACTTCTAACTCAATATCTCTTGGTATTAAGACTCTGAGGACGTCCTGAAGTTCAATGAGAACTTCTCGTAATGAGGCCTCCTCTCCTGGAACGATTTTTGTCATATGAAGAATTCGCTTTGCAAGGTTTTGCCCACGCGAAGATACCGCTTCCACTTGACCGAGATGCATCTCTGCCTTTGCATAGTCTCCCTCTTTCAGGGCTCTCTTTGCAAGTTCAGTGTTAATTAGAACTGCCTGAAGTAGATTATTAAACTCATGAGCATAACCACCTGCCAGGGTGCCGATTGCTGAAAGCCTCTGACTCTTTTCTAACTCCTTTAGAAGCTTTATCCTATCCTCAGTCAATTTCTTTTCTCTTTCTACATGCTCATTGATAGCTTGAACTACCTTATCTAATTCAGTATAACCTGTATATTCTGGTACCTTACCCATACTTAATGACAAGACAAGATCTTCCATTGGTTTTTTGAAAGATTTATATAAACGATATAAAATAAACAAACCACAGGTAGTAATTAAAACTGTAAATACCACTAAGGGAAAAAGCAACTTAATATGCCATATAAAAAGTGCCCCTTTAAAAAATCCAACATAATATTTCATATTAAAGGCTGGGAAATCTATTTCTTGATATAGTTCTAAATTTTCAGGAGTTGTACTTAATATAGGTTTTGGTCCAATAAACGTATAAATTGACTTATAAAAATAATCAAAAACTTCATCCTTTGTATTTTTTAAGATACTAAAATAAAACTCCTCTTCTAGTACTTCAGGAATGTGACCTCGATGTTCAAGATAATAGGCATATTTCGTTTCAAGCATTAGATTTATATTAGCTGATAAGTTTTTGATAATTTCCCTTCTTAAAGTTAAGTCATTATAATAAAAATATATACCGACAGCAAAAATTATTGTAATTTGCCATAGTGAAAATATGAGGATTATTGATCTAAAGAATTTGGCACCATATGTGGATCCTGCAAGTAGATCTTTAAATTTATTAATCATTTGACGAAAATATATTTTCTTTTTATGACGATTATATTTGGCCTTTGAAGCTTGTCAATAGACCTGCGTGGAAGGATTCCCTTGATTTAGTCTTGAGATGTGCTACTTTATAGGTATGTTTCAGAGTTTAAGTGAGCGATTAGAGAAGGCCCTTTCAGGGTTTAAGGACAAGGGGAAACTCAGTCCTGATGATGTTAAGAAGGGGCTGAGAGAGATTCGGCTTGCCCTTCTTGAGGCAGATGTTAATTATCGCGTAGTTAAAGATTTTCTCTCCCGCGTTGAAGCCCGTGCTCTCTCTTCAGAGGTCCTTGAAAGTTTAACTCCCTTTCAGCAGATGGTAAAAATAGTTTATGATGAGCTTGTTACTACCCTTGGAGGTAAGGCCCAAGGACTAAACCTAACTGGCAAACCTTCGGTTATTCTTCTTGCTGGTCTTCAGGGATCTGGAAAAACTACCACTGCAGGAAAGCTTGCAAGATACCTGAAAAAGAAGGGACACAATCCCCTTCTTGTTTCTACTGATGTTTATCGTCCTGCTGCTATTGAACAGCTGAAGATTCTTGCAAGTAAAATTGATGTGCCCTTTGTAGAAGCGGACCCTTCGGAGAAACCACTTCAGATTGCTGAGCGGGCTTTAAAGCAGGCAAAGGAGACAGGAAGAGATGTGCTCATAGTTGATACCGCAGGACGTCTGCACATTGATGAAGCTCTTATGGAGGAGCTCATAAGTCTTAAGGAGTTTCTCAAGCCTAGTGAGGTCCTTCTTGTAGCTGATGCTATGATGGGACAAGATGCAGTGAATGTTGCCAAGACCTTTCATGAGAGGGTAAATCTCACAGGAGTAATACTTACAAAAATCGAAGGAGATGCAAGAGGAGGAGCAGCCCTTTCTATTAAGGAGGTCACTGGCTGTCCGATAAAGTTTCTCGGTGTTGGAGAAAAGATTGATGCCCTTGAGGTCTTCCATCCTGATCGCCTTGCCTCAAGAATCCTCGGCATGGGAGATATGCTTACTCTCATTGAAAAGGCGCAAGAGGCCTTTGATCTAAAAAAAGCTAAAGAATTGGAAAAAAAGATTAAAAAATTGGATTTTGACCTTGAAGATCTGCGTGAGCAGATCCAACAGATGAAAAAACTTGGATCTCTAAGAGATATCTTGGGATTTTTACCAGGAATTGGAAAGAAAATTGATAGTCTCCCAATTGATGAAAAGGAACTTATAAAGATGGAGGCAATTTTAAATTCAATGACACCTCAAGAGAGAAGAAATCCTCATATAATTAATGCCAGTAGAAAACGCAGGATTGCCCGAGGCTCAGGCACAACTGTTCAGGATGTCAACAAACTCCTGAGAAGCTTTGAGGAAATGAAGGCCCTTATGAAGCAGTTTAGAAGTTCTGGAAGGATGCAAAGCTTCATAAGACGGCTTTTTGGAGTCTAAGAAGATGCATCAAAAAATAGTCTGCACCAATAGAAAGGCCCATCATCTTTATGAGATTGAAGACACCTATGAAGCAGGAATTCAGCTTCTTGGATGCGAAGTGAAGTCTCTCAGAGAGGGAAGAGCTAATCTCTCTGACAGCTTTGCAAGAATTGTGGATGGAGAGGTATATCTTTATAATTTTCATATTAGTCCCTATCCCCATAGCCATGAAGCCAAAAACCTTGACCCCACCAGAACTAGAAAATTATTGTTAAAAAAATCTGAAATCAAGAGACTTGCGGGAAAGGTTCAAGAGAAGGGTTACACCTTGATTCCCCTTAAGGTATATTTCAATGAAAGAGGTATAGCCAAAGTTGAACTTGCTCTTGCCAAGGGTAAAAAGGTCGTTGATCGCAGAGAGGACATAAAGCGTAGAGAGATGGAACGGGAGCTCAAGAGAAAATACAAGGGAAGAATCAAGTAGATTGCCTTCATGCAACCTCTCTATCTCAAGATTCGTGGTTTTGGGCCCTTTCTCAATGCAGAGATACCGAGAGAGACCTTTGAGATTATAAACAAAGAAAGGCTATTTCTAGTAAGTGGAGAAATTGGTGCTGGCAAGACCACCCTCTTTGATGCAATCGTTTTTGCCCTCTTTGGAGAAACTTCCTTTCCTGAGCGTTCCCCAGCAGACCTTATTTCCCATCTCCTTCCTCCAAACTCTTCAACTCCACCTGAAGTGGTTTTCGAATTTCTTCTTCAAAATCGCGTGTATCGTATCGTTAGACGCCACAAATTTGGCTCCTTACCATCGAGCCTGTCTCTCTGGGTAGACAATAAACTTACTTCTTCCAACGCTAAGGAAGCTGACGCAATAATTCGTGAACTTTTTGGGCTTGCAGGCCCTCAATTCAAAAAAGTCTTCATTATCCCCCAAGGCGAATATAGAAGGATACTCCTTGCAAAACCTGAAGAAAAAAAGGCCCTTTTTGAACACCTATTTGACACCAAAATCCTTACAGACCTTCAGAAATATTTAGAAAACTCGCTTAAGGAAAAAGAAGCAGAACTAAAAGGGCTCATAGAGCGAGAAAAAGAACTATTTAAACTTGCAGAAGTCAGTTCCCTTGAAGAGCTAAAGGAGAAGCTGATAACAGCTGAAAGAAAAAAGGAACAGTTAACCGCTGAATTGAATATAGTCTCAGGGACTCTTAGAAAGACTGAAGAGGAATTAAAAGATTTGGAAACCATAATAAAACTTTTAGAGGAAAAGCAGAGGACAGAAAAAGAACTAAAGGTCCTTGAGCAAAGTAGAGCAAAGATTGAGGAACTTAGAACTCGTATCTATCTCTTGAGAAAATTAAAAGAACGAGAATTCCACTTAGAAAGACTTAAGGAACTCAAAATTGACATAAACAAAAAGATTAAAGAGAAGAAACATTTGCAGGCTAACCTCTCCTCTCTCTCCCAAAGTCTTACCTCTCTTGAAGATAGGTTAAAAACACTTCATCAAAAAGAGGAAAAAATTGAGAGGCTAAAGGAAGAAATTCCCATTCTTAAGGCTCACCTTGAGACTCTTAGAAGAAAGGAGGCCCTTGAAAAGGAGCTATCCATACTGAAGAAAAAGGGGCTTGACCTGGAATTGTCTCTTGAGAGCATTAATAAAAACGAAGAGGCTAAGCTGAAGGAGTTAGAAGGTTTGATAGAGGAGATGAGAAGATTTCAGAGGTTTCGAGAACTAAAGAGGGAGCTTGAGAAAGTAGAGGAAGAGCTACACCTTTACGAAGAATACTCTCAAAAAAGGGAAGCCTTTTCAAGCCTCTCTAACAGACTTTCTCAACTCGTTAAGGAACGTGACTACTTAAAAGGGAAGCTTGAAAAATTAGAAGAGAGTGAACTTGCAACTATCCTTGCACAAAAATTGAAAAAGGGTGAGCCCTGTCCTGTATGTGGTTCTCCTGTTCATCCTAAAAAGGCAACTCCAAGTCTCTGGCAAAGGGCTCTTATTGAAGACTATAGAACAAAACTAACTCAAAAGGAAGAGGAGCTAAGAAGTACCGAAGAAGAGCTTCATAAAATAAAAGGAAAACTTGAATTTTTAGAATCCAAACTTAAGGAAGATAGAACTGTCCTATTGAAAAAAAAACAGGCATTAGAAGGAGAACTCTCTACTTTGTCTATTCAACCCTTTAGATTTTCTGATCTTTCTCAATATGAAAAAAGGGAGCGAGAGTTAAAACTTGAGCTTAAAGGGATTCAACATGAGCGAGAAATCTTAAGGGAGCAAATTGAAAGACTAAGAGCGAATCAAGCATCTCTTGAGGGACAATTGCAGGAACTTCTCCAAACTAACATAATCAGAAAGCTTGACCCTACAACACTTAGAGAGGAGATTCGAAGGAGAGAACAAGCTATTGAAATCTTTCTGAGGCAAAAGGAAGAGGCACTAAAACAATACCTTGAACTTGTCAAGCAAAAACAACACATCGAAACCTTAATTAGCTCCTATGAGCTACATCTCTCAGAAATAATTGAAGATTACAAAAAGAGTTTTATAGAAATTCTGAAACTAATTAGAGATGGATATTTTACAAGTTTTAAAGAAATTATAAGCTCCTGGAAGGATTTAAAGAATCTATATTTATACGAAGAAGAAATTAACTCCTTTGAGGAGAGGCATAGAAGGATCGTGCATAGGCTTGAGATGCTTCAGAAAGAGCTTGAGAAATTTAAGTTTGTTACCGATGAAGACATTTTTGAAGAATATTCTGTGCGATACCAAGAACTCTACAAAAGAAAGGAGGACCTTGAAAGAGAGAAAGAGTGGCTCAATAAGGAACTGGGGGGTGTTGAGCGATTTCTCTCCCATCTCAGTATGATTGAAAATAATCTCCTCGAGATAAGTTCTCTCAGAAAGAAACTTGATGAAGAATATTCTCTCTTGAAGGGCATAACAGAGATACTCTCTGGAAAAGTAAGGGGAGTCTCCTTCCACTCCTATGTGTTGTCAAGATTTTTGTCCTTTATTTTAAGGCGGGCTAATTTTTATTTTAGAGAATTCACTTCAGGAAGATTTACCTTTGTTGAAGGGGAGATCTTCACTAAGGGCTTCATTTTAGAGGTTTTTGATGCCTACACAGGAAGAAAGAGAGAGATTAAGACCCTATCTGGAGGAGAATCTTTTCTTGCCTCTCTTGCCTTTGCTCTGGGGACTTCAGATGTTCTCCTCAGACTCTCTCAAAAACCCCCTCTTGAAACTATCCTTATTGATGAGGGATTTGGGAGTCTTGATGAATCAAGTCTTATGAAGGTAACAGAGACCCTTGTTAATATCTCCCAGAGGTCTGGAAAGATTATTGGACTTATTTCTCATCTCAGAGAGATGAGGGAACGAATACCTGTTGTCATTGAGGTTGTGAAAACAGAGAGTAGAGGAAGCATAATTCAGAGGGTGATGAGAAATTATTGAGAAGAACTTTTTAAAAACCTTTGGCCTAGTACTTGCAGGAGGAGAAGGAAAGAGAATAGGGGGAAACAAGCCTGCAAAAATCCTCCGTAATAAACCCCTTATCTATTGGGCATTAAGACATTTTCTAAAGTTGAATCTCTCTGCAATAATTATCTCTGTAAGAGATTGGGATCAGGAAAAGCAGATTAGTGAGCTCCTGAGGTCTTTGGAGCTTTTCTCAGAGCTAAATACAGAAGTTTACTTTGTGCAGGACATTGAAGAGTTTAGAGGGAAGGGGCCTCTCGCAGGGGTTTTTAGTGCATTAACCGCCTTTCCTGGAGAGTGCCTCTTTCTCACTTGTGCGGTAGATCAGCCCTTTTTATCACCAAAGGTTCTGAGCTTTCTTCTAGAACTTGGTAAGACGAATTTTCCCAAGGCCTGTGCCTTTGAGAGTTTCAATGAGGGAAAAGAGGAGATTGTACCCTTTCCTTTAGTCTTTTCATCCCACCTATTGCTACCTCTTCAGGACTTTCTAAGGCGCTCAACTAAGCTCAGTTTCAGAGCTTTTCTCTCTGAGCTCAAGTATAAAAAATTACTTGTCACTTCCCAAAATTTGCTTAAAATAGATCCTGACTGTTTGAGCCTCGTTAATATTAACACCTTGGAAGAATTAGAAGCTTTTAATGATTTTTCTTCCTCTTAACGAAAATACCAGGATAATTAGAGTTCTTATCGTAGATGATGACAAGTCTATCCGTGAAGCAATTGCAGATATTTTAGAGGCAGAAGGTTATGCAATAGAGCTAGCTGAGGATGGTAAGGAGGCCCTTGAAAAGATTGAAAAATTTAAGCCTGACGTTGTCCTCACTGACTTTCTCATGCCCAAGATAGATGGTATTACCCTCTGTAAGCTTATTAAAAACAATCCTGAGACAATAGACATAGGAGTTATTCTCATCACAGGAGTGAATGATCTGGAAACCAGGGTTAATGGCCTTCTTGCTGGTGCTGATGATTTCCTTAGTAAGCCCTTCATGGTGCCTGAGCTTCAGGCTCGTATAAAATCCCTCTCCAAGGTAAAACTCTATCACGATTTCTTAAGGACTTATCAGAAAAGACTTGAAGAGGAGGTAGAGAAAAAGACTGCAGATCTTCTCAAAGCTAATCTCCAACTTCAGCTTGCCCTTGATGAAATAAAGGAACTCTCCTTGGAGATTATTTATCGTCTTGCAAAGTCTGCAGAATATCGAGATGAGCACACTGGTTATCACATCCAACGAATTAGCCACTATAGTGTTGCCATAGGAGCTCATCTTGGGCTTTCTAATGATGCCTTAGATGTTCTGAAATACGCCTCTCCTCTTCATGATATCGGAAAACTCGGAATTCCTGATTCTATCCTTCTAAAACCAGGGCCTCTTACTCCTGAAGAGTGGAGAGTGATGAAACTTCATACTAAAATTGGTGCAGAAATCCTTGCAGGTTCAAAGATAAAATATCTCAAGGCAGCAGAGAAGATTGCCCTATATCATCATGAGAAATGGGATGGTACAGGCTATCCTGAAGGTTTAAAAGGGGAGAGAATTCCTCTTTTTGCCCGAATAACTGCTATTGCAGATGTCTTTGACGCCCTAACCACTGATAGACCCTATAGAAAGGCAATGAGTGTGGAAGAAGCTTTTGAAATCATCGCTCGGGGAAGAGGCACCCACTTTGATCCACTCATTGTTGATGCCTTTTTTGAAATCAAGGAGGAACTATTAACTATTAGAGAGCTCTTTAAGGACGAAAATGAAATCCCCCATCTCTTTAAGATGATCCGCGCCTCAGAGTCTAGTGATGCTCAGAACTAAAAAGGTTTTTAAATCTTATGGCATTACTTATTGCATAACCAAAGACAGTGTTATCAAAATATACGCAGACTTCCTCTGGAGCAAGTTTTTCTATTTTTTCCTTTAGTGTCATTAACTCACTATCTTCATAAGAAGACTTATAGAGCTCCTTCGAGCCATGCAGTCTGATATAGAGGAAATCTGCTGTGCGGACCTCATACCAGGAAGGATACTTACCTGCACAGTCAGAAAGACACAACGCGATTCCAAAAATTTTTAACAGATTGACAAACTCCTCATTATGAAAACTGCTATTTCTCACCTCCAGAGCAATTTTATAATCCCGTGGCATAAGCTGTAGGAAGGAAGAGATAGCTTCTTTCTCGTACTTTAGATTTGGAGGTAATTGAAAAAGGAGAAATCTTGCCTTTTCTCTAAGAGCCTCAAGTGTTTTTAAAAATTTACTTATCTCCTCCTCCACGCTCTTCAACCTCTTTATATGAGTGATAACCTTTGGAGCCTTTAAGGCAAAGACAAAGTCTTTAGGAGTTTCTTCATACCATCTCTTTAGTGTTGAGGGTCTTGGAGTCCGATAGAAGGTGACATTTATCTCTACCGAGTTTAGATATTGGGCGTAATAACGGAGCCAATCCCTAAATTTCAGTTCAGGGGGATAGAAAATTCCCTTAAATGAGGGATAGCTCCATCCAGAGGTTCCTATATAGAGCCTATATTTCAAGATACCTGACCTTTCTTAAGTTTGTAGAGAGCCTTCTTGGCAACAAGATTTTCTGCCTCTTTTCTTGAAGTGCCTTTTGCCTTTGCAATAACTTTCCCTCCAACTGATACAGCTACTTCAATCTCCGGTAAATGAGCTGGGCCCGAGATGCGTGTGACCTCATAGTGAGGAACCTCTCCTAAGGTCTTTTGAAGAAATTCCTGAAGTTTTGTCTTATAATCCGTGATAATTGCTGATCTTAACGATCTGATATATGGTAAGAAAAGCCTTTTTACAACTTCACAGGTCTTCTCAAGACCCTGATCAAGAAATATTGCTCCTATCAGGGCTTCAACGGTTCTTCCTGCAATGTTTTTCTTTCCCCTCTCATCAAGGGTCCTTTCTCTCCTTCCAACATACATATATTCCCAAAGATTGAGGCTTTCTGCCACCTTGATCAGCCTCTCCCTACATACAAGATAGGACCTCTTTTTGGTGAGTTCTCCCTCTCTATCCTCAGGAAACTTCTCGTAAAGATAAAGGGATATACAGAGATTTAAAAGGGCATCCCCCAAGAATTCAAGACGTTCATTGTCAGTAATGTTCTCTCCTCTATGACTCAACCTGTAGGAACTATGTGTAAGAGCTTCTTTGAGGAGTTCTTTATTTTTAAAAGTAATCCCCAGGCGGACCTCTAATTCTTCAATTGGTCTTTCCATTTGCTACTTTGCAACCAGAAAGCCAGAGCGAAAACGCTCCCTCTTGAGTTTCTCTGCATAGCTTTGAGCTGTCTCTAAATCATTGGCAAGGTAGATCTGAACCCTGTAGAGTAGCCCCTTTTCTGGATGATTAAAGGGTTCAATCCTAACTTGAAGATAGTTTCTCTCAAGCTCTTCCTTTAAACGTTGAGCATTCTCATAATTCTTAAAGGCTCCAATCTGAAGATAAAACTCATTGAAACGGAAATTTGGTTTTTGCCTAAAAACCACAGTATTGCCTCTAACTTCACCCTCGCCGAGAGCAACAAGTCTTACTCTTGCTGTTCCCTTTGCTATGATCCCAAGTTCACGAGCACTGGCATAGCTTAGATCAAGACAACGGTCCCCCACAAAGGGTCCCCTATCATTTATCCTAACAACAAGCTGTCTTCCATTCTCTAGATTTGTCACCAAAACATAGGTGCCGATGGGAAGGATTCTATGAGCAGCAGTATATTCATACATATTGTATATCTCTCCACTTGCAGACTGTCTACCATGAAATCCGGGACCATACCAAGAAGCTATACACTCCTCCTCATACCCGTCTGCCCTTGGAAGAGGATAATAGGTTTTTCCAAAGATAGTGTAGGGCCTAAGCCAACCAGGAACAGGCCTTGTAACTTCCTGGTCTGAAGACGTGGAATAGGATATAGGGATATCACGGGGAGGTTTAGCACAGGCAGAAAGACCTAACAATAGGATTAGGAATAGGGATCCCTTTATTAGTAGAGCTCTCCCCACACTCCCCTCTCTATAAGCTCAGCAACCCTTTTTGCAAAGTAGGTTATAATTACATCTGCACCTGCCCTCTTAATTGAGATAAGGCTCTCCCAGATGGCTCGGTCTTCCTCAAAGAGACCTGCCTTTGCACCTAATTTAATCATAGAATATTCGCCACTTACCTGATAACCAGCAATGGGATGATTTATATTTTCTCTAAGGAGTCTGATAATATCAAGATAGGGAAGGGCAGGTTTTACCATAATAACATCTGCTCCTTCCTCTACATCTAAGAGAGCCTCCCTTAGGGCCTCTCTTGCATTTCCAGGATCCATTTGATAGGTCTTCCTATCACCAAACCGTGGGGCAGAGTCTACTGCAGTCCTGAAAGGACCATAAAAGGCACTACAATACTTAACCGCATAACTCATAATAGCTACATGACTAAATCCAGCATCATCAAGGGCATCTCTTATCCGTCCTACCCTTCCATCCATCATATCTGATGGAGCAACCCAGTCAGCACCTGCTTTAGCATGAGATACCGCTATCCTAGCAAGTTGTTCAAGGGTAAGATCATTATCAATCTCATTGTGCTTTATTATTCCACAATGGCCATGAGAAGTATACTCGCAAAGACATACATCGGTTATCACTAAAGCAGAGGGAAATTTTTCCTTTATAGCCCTAACTGCTCTTTGAATAATGCCATCCTTAGCAAAGGCAGAAGAACCCGTTTCGTCTTTCCTTCCAGGAATTCCAAAAAGTAAGAAAGCCTTTAGCCCTAGATCCATCGCAGATCTAACTTCTTCAAGGGCCAAATCAATAGAAAATCTGAAGATACCTGGCATGGAACTTATTTCCTCTTTAATCTTCTCACCTTCACAAATAAACAGTGGATAGATTAGATCGTTTACAGTAACTGTTGTCTCTCTAATTATGTCCCTCACTTCTTTTGTTCGTCTTAATCTTCGAGGTCTATATTCAGGAAACATCATAGATCTTTCACCTCACTCACTTAGTGCCTTTTTAAGAAGTTCAAAGACTATCTTCAGGTCTTCTTTGTAGTCATTAAAAAGATGGATGAGGATAACTGGTTTTTCTCTTTCCACAAGGGCCTGAAAGTCTCCATAGGCTTGAGCAAATTGCTGGTCCCAAAAGGTATAGCCCTCACCAGGAATTATCTGGCTTTCTATTCTTCCTCTTCTTGTAAAAATTATGAACCTTGAGAGCCTGGGACCACCTTTAAAGAGTTGTCCCGTAGAATGAAGATATCGCGGACCAAAGCCAAACACTGTTGCACAGTTCTTCTTCTCACGAACCAGTGTCCTCATATCCCGAATGATCTCTTCAACCCCAGGATCATAGGGCAGATAGGCAAGAAATCCTACGTATATCCAGGGTGCAAAGTCCTGAAAGAATCTCTTTAGGACTGCAGAAAGCCTTGGATACTCTACTCCCAAACTCTGGTCATAATAGAATCCAAGTCCCGTGTCATTATCAACATAAAGATCCAATCCGAAATCCTGCTCCACTTTGAACTTCTCCAAAATTTCCTTGGTCTTTCTCTTTGAGAGAACAACATCGGGTTCATCAAAAGGATTTACCCCGATAAAACACCCAGTGAGCGCAGTTGCAAGCATAAATCTGTAGGCCTCTCCAAAAATTTCATATCTATCCTCAAGGGAGAATCTTCTGATTCTGAATCCCTCTTCAGCAAGATCACTAATAAGTCTCTGATAAATTCTTTCTCTTCCTCTCAAAGTCATGTAAATGAAAGATCTATCAGTAGAATATACAGTAGGTGATCCTGGAGATTCTCCCACAACAGGCACTACTCCTGCGAAACTTTTACCTAGACTTTCTGCAAGAAGTTGCTCTAACCAAAGAGTAAAAGGTCTAAGAAGTGGATCAACTATAAAGGTGAGTTTGTCTTGTCCAAGGATATAGGACTCCGTAATAAATTCTGCAAGACCTGTTGCCAAATTATACTCCCAGGGAATTCCTGGTTCACAGGCTTCATACATTTCTTTTGCAGAACGAAGAGCCTTCTCCAGATCAAGCCCCATAATGGCAGAGGGAAGAAAGCCAATCTCAGTTAGGGCAGAGTAGCGACCACCTACATAAGGGGGATGATGAATAATCCATCTGAAATCTAACTCTCTTCCAAGGACCTCAAGTGGGGAGCCAGGATCAGTAAGAGCAAGGAAATGTCGCCCTGGATCAGAGGTAACTGCTTTAGCTTTTTCCCAAAAGTATTTGAGATGGGAAAGAGTCTCAAGAGTAGTTCCTGATTTAGAGACAATAACAAAAAGAGTTTCCTTTAGGGGCAGTGTTTCAGCCTCAGCAATCTCCAGAGGATCATTTGTGTCAAGTACCTTTAGTTGAGGATACCCTTCAGCTGAAGAAAAGATCTGCGTAAGAACAAGAGGAAAGAGAGCAGACCCGCCCATTCCACACCAAAGCACATATCTAAACTCATTCCTGATCTCTTCTGCCAGTTTCTTGAATTGAAGAATTTTCTTTTCTATGTATTTGTAACCATCAACCCAATCCAGTCTCTCCCGTATCTTTTTCTGCGTTTCCGCATCGGAGGTGAAAATTGAAGGATCCTTTTGAAAAAGTTTAGTGAGAAGCTCCTCCTTTTCTTCAGCAGTGAGTTTGCTTGGACGTTTTATGTGCTTATAATCACCATACACCTTCACTATACGCGGAAAAAAGGGATCCATAGTCTAACTCCTAAATCCTTTTTAGGAAAAGATTATAACACAGATAAAGGTCTTAAAAAAGCCCCTTTGTTCAGAATTTAACCTCTTTATTTCTTCTTTTCTAAATTAGACACGCCTTTCTTTAACTCTTTTTAAAGTAAAAGCTTCTGCCCTTAATTTTAAACTCTGAGCTTCACAAAATTTCAGAAAGGACCTTCAATTAGGGCTAATGAGGATTAAAATAATATCTAAAATTTGAAGGAGGTACTCTATTACTAATCTTCAACTCTATAGAGAAGAAAAGAAGCTCCTGTTACTAACTCTTTACCAGTATTTGGATGAAACACTTAGAGGCTTCAGTTTTGCGTGTAAACCAGGCTGTAATTTTTGTTGCACGACCAAACTATTTGTTACTTCTGTTGAGGCAGAACTCCTATTAGACTCGCTTGACGATAAGGATTGGATTAAAATTTATGCCCTACCCCCATATCCTCGTCCTAAGTACACTCACAATCAGCTTGCCCTGCTCTATTTTACTGGGGATGAACCCAAGGAGGAAAATCCTGAAGGAGAGATAACTTCCTGTCCCTTTCTAACGTCCGAAGGTCTTTGTAAAGTTTACCATCATAGGCCTCTTATTTGTAGACTGCTTCTCTCCTTTATAACCTGTAGTCCCTCAAAACCTGCAGAAATCTCGGAAAAACTTTATCTTCTAAGCCTTATTTCGCTTCAGGTTGCTGAAAACCTTGATTTCGGTGGACTCTATGGGAATCTTTTTGATCTTCTCAAATATCTACGGGACTATAAAATAGGAATCATAGAGGAAATTCCCTCCCATCTTCTTTCAACAGTCGAGTTTGAGGAACTACCACTCCTTCCTGATGAGCGGGAGCTTAGGGGTTGGGTTGGTTGGCTCTATCGGAGAGAATTACCTAATGGTATGACCTTTCGAGAGCTCCTCAACACTATAAAGGAAGACCTCAAAACTCAGAGTGGACTTTCTTTTCTAAGGGAGATTTGGAGCGAATAGTGGACTCAGCTCTTGTTCTCTCAAATGAAGCCCTGAGCAAGAATATCTATCTTTTAACACTTCACATTGATTCTCAAAAGGCAAGTAAGTTTAAGCCCGGTCAATTTCTCAAAATACTCTTTGATGACCAAAGATTAGACCCCCTTATTCCTCGACCCTATACGGTCCACACCTTAAGCGATAATAGACTTCAGATACTCTACCAGGTAGTTGGCAAAGGAACAACTGCTTTAAGTAAAGTAATAGCAGGTCAGGTTCTTAGATTCCTGGGCCCCCTTGGGAAACCCTTTCCTGAGGATCTCCCCCTTCCACTTGGCCTCTGCGCTGGAGGAGTTGGTGTTGCAGGTTTCTCTTTTCTCCTGCAGAAGCTTCCCCCCTCTCACTTGAAGAGTGTAAAACTTTACTACGGAACAAAAACTAAGGAAGACCTTGTAAGGCTCGAGCTATTTGAAAGTTTTGGAATTGACATAGAGTTAGCAACTGAAGATGGCTCATTAGGAAACAAAGGATTTGTAACTGATATCCTTGAAAAGGACCTAAAGAGGCAAGGAATAAGTACAGTTTTAGCCTGTGGCCCTCGGGGTATGCTAAAAAGAGTGAAGGAGCTTGCTGAAAGGCACTCCATTAAGGCATATTTAGTTATGGACACCTTTCTTGCCTGTGGCACAGGCTTTTGTAAAGGCTGTGTTATCCCTCGAAAAGGAGGAGGCTTCTTTCACCTCTGTGAGGATGGACCAACCCTTCCTGCAGAGCAGGTAGACATTTAGAATTTTAAGGAGATAGTGACCTTGGCAGGAGAAAGATCTACATTAAAGGTTGGACCTTTGAGTTTCCGCAGTCCTTTTTTTCTTGCATCTGGAACTTGGGGGCTTGGAGATAGTCTTGAGAGGTATTTCACAGAAGAAGAGATCAGAACCTACATTGGAGCCTTTGTTACAAAGGGGCTTTCCCTTGAGCCTATGGAGGGTAATCCTCCTCCAAGACTTGCTGAAACCCCTTGTGGTCTCATCAATTCTATTGGCCTTGAAAATCCTGGTATTAAGGTATTTCTTGAAAAATACTACCCACTCCTTAAGAGCTACGAAGTTCCCATTATTTTTAATCTCCATGGAAAAACTGTTGAGGAGTTTCTAGCTCTTGTCCAAATTCTCAAAGAGACAGATGTCAGGTCTATTGAGTTAAATATTTCTTGTCCAAATGTTGCAGAGGGAGGGATTGCCTTTTCTCAATCACCTGAAACGGTTGCCCGACTAATAAGAGGTGTTAGAGAGAGCTTTTCGGGCTTACTTGTGGTAAAATTATCTCCTATAGGCCCTATCATGGAAGTGGCACGAATATGTGAAGAAGAAGGTGCAGATGCTCTAACCATTGCAAATACCTATCCTGCAATGGCCATTCTTTCTTATAGCCCCTTGAGTATAATCAAGGGAGGGCTTTCAGGCCCAGCAATAAAACCTCTAACTCTTCGTCTTGTCTATGAACTATCTCAAAAGTCAAAGTTACCTATTATTGCATCTGGTGGCATACTCACTGGAAGAGATGCCTTTGAGTATTATCTCGTTGGTGCAAGGGCCTTTCAAGTAGGAACAGCTAATCTTATTGATCCGAGGGCAGTGATTAGAATCTATAATGAATTCGTAGAGTTAATGGAGAGATATGAGAGACTATCTGATTAGAGTCCTTCCGAAAGAAATTAATTTTCGTGCCTTTGGGGTCTATATTCCAGAGGCAGTAGAGACCGCTCGGAGACTACAAAATTTGAGCCCTGTTGCTACTGCTGCCTTAGGCAGAGCCCTTGCAGGTGCCTCTCTACTTTCTGCTGATCTTAAATTCGGAAGAGTCTTTATCCAGATCATAGGAAATGGACCTTTGAGAGAGGTCCTTGCAGAGGCAGATTATCAGGGAAATCTAAGAGGGATGGTCCGCAATCCACAGGTCTATTTAGAACCTGAAAACAAAAAACTTCCTGTTGGCAAAGCCATAGGCTCCCAGGGATTTATCAATGTCATAAGGGACTTTGGTCTAAAAGAAGTTTACCAAAGTTCAATTGAACTTATTTCTGGTGAGATAGCTGAAGATCTGGCCTATTATCTAACTGTTTCTGAACAAATTCCTTCTGCCTGTTCTCTTGGTGTGCTCGTTGACATTGATGGTAGCGTCCTCCAGGCAGGTGGATTCCTCATTCAAAAACTTCCTACGACAGCTGATGAAGAAATTTTCTTCTTAGAAGAAAAACTTAAGCAAATAAGACCATTGACAACCTTACTTCAAGAAGGAAAAAAAATCGAAGAAATTCTTGAGGAGATACTTGGAGAAATAGAAATCTTAGAGACAAGGTCCTTACGATTTCGCTGTTCTTGTGGAATTGAGAGAGTAGAAGAGGCTTTGATAGCTCTGGGAGATGAGGAGCTTCGGTCTCTCCTCGCAGAAGGTAAACCAGCAGAGGTTACCTGCAACTTTTGTGGTCAAGTATACCAAATCTCCACTTCCCGCATAGAAGAACTTCTAAAAATTCTAAAGGAGAGGAAAGGCCATGTTTAGACTTCTAATTTGGATAATATTTCTCGTTCTTTTTGCCCTATTCATAGCCTTTAATATTAATCCTAAGGTCACAGTGTCTCTGTTTCCAGGAGTAGCTCTTCAGGACATTCCCCTTGCCCTGGTGATTATCTTCAGCTTCATCCTTGGTCTCTTAAGTGGTCTTTTGATTATTTACCCTAAGCTTTTTAGATCTCAGCTCAAAGCTCATCAGCTCGAAAAAAGACTAAAGGAACTCGAAAAAAAGGTTACTCCTGAGGAAAACGTTGCTAAAACTGACGCACATTCATAATCTTCTTTCAGAGGCTGTCAGAAAGGAAGTTTTTCCTGGTGCAGTTGCAGGAATTGTTTGGAGAGGACATCGTTACATTCTCTCAGCAGGATACTCAGCTATAACACCTTTTACTGAACCAATGGAGGAGCATCTTCTCTTTGATCTTGCCTCCCTAACAAAACCGCTTGCTCTTGGCCTTGTATTTATGAAACTTCTTGAAGAGAAAAATCTAAACTTGGATTCTCCCATTGGCAGATATATTGAACTTCCTGGTGAAATCTCCAAAGTTCCCCTCTTCAGATTTCTCAACCACACATCAGGCCTAAGGGCCTGGTATCCCTTCTACAAAATTGAGAATTTAACCCTACAGACCGTTGTAAATACCATCTGTAGCCTCCCTCTAGAATATCCACCTGGGACTAAGTCTTTATACTCGGATCTAAATTTCTTTCTCCTCACCTATTTCGTTGAATCCATAACATGTAAACCCTTTGAAGTCCTCTTTGAGGAAGTAAAGAGTTTTCAATTTAGCAAAAGAGAGAAGCTTCTTTTTAGACCCCTTGAAAAGGGTATAGATCAGGAGGAAATTGTGCCAACTTCATTTGACGAAGTCTCTGGAAGGATTCTACGAGGTCTTGTTGAGGATGAAAATACCCGCGCTCTCGGAGGGATTAGCGGAGTTGCAGGTCTATTTGGAAACATCTTTGGAGTCCTCTCAATCCTTGAGCTCCTTCTTAAAAACTATCATGGAGATAGCTCTATCTTTTCCTCCACAGTTGTCAAGGTGTTTTTTGAGTTCGAAGATCCCGTGTCTGAATTCACCCTTGCTTTCATGAAAAGAGGAAGGGAAAATTCAGCTTTTGGGCAGGGCTTTTCTGAAAAGGCAATTGGCCATCTTGGCTTTACAGGGTGCTCTTTTTTGATTGACTCAAAAGCAGATCTGATAGTAGTATTACTTACCAATAGGGTTCATCCTCAAAGAGACAACTATGAGATAAGAAAGTTTAGACCTCTTTTCCATGAAACTGTAGCTAATCTATTCAGAAGATAGATTTTGGCTGGCTACGGCTTATTCCGTAACCAGCCTATTATTCAAATTATTGAATTAGCCTTGACGGGCCCAGTATTGATAGACTTTGCCTACGAGTTCTCTAGAAGGTTTAAGAGTCTGAGCTCCTGGCTTCCAGTCTGCAGGGCAAGCCTCAGTTCCACCGGAGTTACGCACATGCTGAGCTGCCTCTAATGCTCTCACGAGCTCGTCAAAGTTTCTTCCAATTGGTGCATTGTAAATCTGGGCAACCTGGATAACACCATCTGGATCAATTATGAAAGTACCTCTGAGATCAAGATTTAAATTCTCATCATAAACTCCATAGAGCTGTCCAATCTTTCCTCCAAGATCAGAAACCATTGGATAGGGGAATCCTCCGGGAATCAACTTGCTAAGCTCGGTCTCATTCCAAACAATATGGCTAAATACAGTATCAATGCTTATAGCGAGAAGAGTTGTGTTGAGTCTGGAGAGATCATCAGCCTTGGCAGCAACTGCTGCCATTTCAGTGGGTCAGACAAAGGTAAAATCTGCTGGATAAAACATGAGAACTACCCATTTTCCAGCATAGTCAGAAAGCTTAACTGTGCCAATCTCTCCTCCTGGAAATACTGCCTGAGCAGTAAAATCTGGTGCCTTAACTCCTGGCCTTACGCACATAACACACCTCCTAACTGATTTTTAAACTTTTTAAAGTTAGTATACATTACAAACAAAAAATTTCAACTCCAAAGTTTTTTAAAATAAATATACTTAGCAAGATTAATTTACCTTCAATATAAAATAAAAATTCTTCAAAACTTTTCAAGGGGTCCAATTTTAATGACCGCCGACTCTGAGAAGACCAGAGGCAGCAAGGAGAAGAACCAAGATTTGGAGAATAGTAAGAGCACCATAGAGGTAATCTTTCTTTTTGAGATATAGTGGAAGAATTCTGATAAAGCAAATTATTGTTAAACCTGCAAGCATGGCAAGGGGTAAGAAATTTAGAAAATCACCCCTGTCTAGATATTTGAGCCAAGACCAACCAGGCTGTATCCCTGTAACCTGGAGATACTGATGCACATTTAACCCCCAAACTTTTGGTAACTGTGAAATTGGGATAAAAGGTGGAAGAATCTCAAAAACATATAATCCAAAGGTGATTATCAAGAGAATAAGCCCTATTTTCATTCCTAAATCAAGCCAAACGGCATAGGCAAGTTGCTCTTCTGTAGGTTTTAGCTCCTTAGCCATAGTTTCCTCCCCCTTATGTCCAGATTCCAAGCCCCTTTAACAGGGCCCTTAGACCAGAAAAGGTAAGTAGCCCAATTACAATCCATCTAATTACCTTAGGTTTTACAACCGTAAGAATTCGCACTCCTATAATTGAGCCAAGCATTATTCCTATAATTGAGGGAACTACTATCATGGGTATAATTGCCCCACTATTAAGATAAATCCAAGCTGCAGTAGTATCAGTTATAGATAGTAAGAATTTGCTTGTTGAGACAGCAACTTTTAGAGGAACTCCCATAAGGAGATTCAACACAGGCACATTCGCCCATCCCGCACCAAGCCCAAACATCCCAGCCATCACGCCTATAACTACAAAGAGTAACAGAGCAAGAGGTGTCCTGTGGACCTTCCACTCAATTTCCCTGCCCTTGGCAGGTTCATAATAAATTCCGTATATTCTTAACGCCTGAGATAGAGAATCAGGTTTCTCTACCTGTGGATATTCTGACTTTTTGGCAGTAAACATAATTACCACAATAGCAAGTATGGTTAGGCCAAGCAGTATATTGACCACATTTTTTGGAAGACTTAGTCCTATCATAGCTCCCACTATGGCACTGCTTGAGGCAATCAGTGCAAGAGGAATGGATAATCGAAGGTCCGCAAGGCCTCTCCTTAGAAGACCTGGACCAGCAGCAAGGGCACCAGAGAGGGCAACAAGGAGCCCTGCACCTCTCACAAAATCCAAATTAAATGGAAAAAAGCCCCCCACAATGGGCACAAAAAGCACCCCTCCACCTACCCCTCCAAGCACTGCTATAATTCCTAATACAAAGGTCACCACAAAGAGTAGTAAAGGCCAAACCCAAAAGGGTAAACTGGTCTCCCCTTCAATCACTTTTTGAGGTGCCTCTGCTCCAAAGACGTGATAGTCAGAAATACCTGAAATTACTATAATTGAAAGGACTACCGCGAAAATAAAGGTGATCAAAATGCGTTGCCACGACGATCCAGAACTCGAACCTGCCTCACTCATCTCACTACCCCCCCTCAACTTTTTTTTAAACTTTGGACCAGATTAATCCCTAATCGTCAGTTTTCAACAAGAATTTTTTCAGATAAATTCCCAATTTACTAAGAGCTAATTTTGAGAAAAGCTGATTCCCTAAAGAATGAATAAGTCCTTAGGATCACCCTTTATCTTGATTTTTCCCTGAAAGTAAAATCTTAGGGCTCTGTGAGGATTTTCTAATACCTTTTGAAGAGTATGCAGATCTACGGAAATTTCAGGAATTTCACCAAATTCTGACCTCAAATCTCCAATCGTAATTTCCGATGGAGTTATGAGAAAAACAAAGTCCTCTCCTTTACTGTTCACAACTCTGAGTAAAAAGGCATTAGCTACTCTTTGAAGTTTTTCCTTGTGTGAGAGTAAAAGCGTGAGGACCTCTTCTTTGGTTCCCTGTGAATGTTCCGAAAATTCAAAATTCAGTAGGCACATAAATAATGTTATCTTTTCCTGCTGTCCTTAAGACGAGTTCATCTAAAACCCGAAAGGCCTCTTTCTCCGATTTGAAAATCCCAAGCACTGCAGGATTCATAGGGGCAGGAAGATGGGCTACCACCTTATAGACTTCTATCTTTCTACCTTGATCAGTAATCTTTGTCTCTTCAACGGAAATATATACAATATGATCAAGATTTATATATCTTCCGCTTCTTGTTCTTATGAAAGTAGCCATAGCCTATTTGCCCTGTTCCTCCTTCTGGGTCTCTCTTGACTTGAGTGCTTCCTTTGCACCTTCAAGGGCACCAAGAGTTGCTCCCTTTACCACTTGAAAGGCAAGCTCTGCAACTTCCATAGCAGATTTGCCAATTTCAGAAGCAAGAGAGGTGATTCGAACTATAAGCTCATGGGAGGATTCTTTGAGCTGTTTCAAAGCCCCCTCTCCCTCTGTGGCCTTAAGTTTTGCCTTTAACTCTTCTAACTCTGCTTTGATCTTTTCCAATTCCTTTGCAAGATCTTTCTCACTCATTGGCCACCTCCCTCTTTATGTTCAAAAGGTGATGATAAAAGCCCTTAATAGCCATAAGTCCAAGGGCTATCGTTCCCCCATTATTTAATAGTGTGCTTATTGCAGGATTTATGAGACCAAGGAGAGATAAAATTAGTCCTGTTGAATTAATGAAGGTATTCATAGTGTAGAGCGAGCATAATCTCCTTCTGAGCGCACAGGATAGATCGTAGCATAGCACCAAATCCCAAAGGTTTGAAGTTAACACAATATCTGCTACTTCAAGAGCAACTTCTGCTCCTTTGGCAAAGGTTATTCCTACATCTGCAAGACTAAGTACAGGAGAATCATTCAGCCCATCCCCTATAAAAGCTATCCTCTTTCCTTTGCTCTTGAGTTCTCTAACAAGTTCTGCCTTATCTTGAGGAAGCATACGGGCATGGTAAGTGTCTATACCCAGCTTTTTTGAAATATATTTTGCGACTTGTTCATTATCTCCAGTGCAGAGTATAACA
The DNA here is from genome assembly GCA_030550555.1 of Thermodesulfobacteriota bacterium. Taxonomy (GTDB): domain Bacteria; phylum Desulfobacterota; class Thermodesulfobacteria; order Thermodesulfobacteriales; family Thermodesulfobacteriaceae; genus Caldimicrobium. Next base: position 15,158 of record JAUQPD010000035.1, on the reverse strand, counting down.
TCAAAACCTCTATTCTTAAGGTGAGTTATAACATCCTTTGCCTCTTCCTTGGGAGGATCGATAAATGTCAAAAGGCCCTTTATACGCCTTGGTTTTTCATCTTCAATCAGGTAAAGAACTGATTTCCCTTCTCTGTGAAACTTTTCAACAAGCTCCCGAACTTCTGGCTCAACTTTAATACGCTTTTTCATAACAAACTTAGTACTACCTAAAGCATATCTTTTATTCTCAAGAATCCCCTCTATACCAAGCCCAAGATGATAGTTCGAGGATTGTCTGGGAAGAAGAGGAATGTTTCTCTCCTGAGCAAGGCTTAGAATAGCCTCTGCAACTGGATGTTGTATCCTCTGTTCTAAACTTGCTGCAAGCTGAAGAAGCTTCTCCTCTGAGCAGTCAAAACAGACTATATCCGCAACACGTGGATGCCCAAGTGTTAGTGTTCCTGTTTTGTCAAAGATAAAGGTATCTACATCTGCAAGAGCTTCAAATTTTGCTCCACTCTTAATGAGAATGTTTCTTTTTGCAAGAGTTGTCGCAACTGTCATCACAGTAAGAGGAGTCACAAAGTGAATCCCTGTATAATAGTCAAAGGTCAAGACTGAAGATGCTTTCCTCATGCCTCCACTCAAAGAATAGAGACCAAGAGCTAGAGTTGGGAGGACAAAACGATTAGCAGATTCCTCTGCCTTTTTCTGAAGCCTAAGGGGCTCCTTTATGCCCTCCTCAATAAGTCGCACAATTCCAGCAAATATGGTCTCCTCTCCTGTTTTCTCAACCTCAGCAATTATCTTCCCCTCAACAACAACTGTTCCTGCATATATTTTGTCTCCAGGCTTTTTATGAACTGGCCTTGATTCCCCTGTAAGAGAACTCTGATTAATCAGAGCCTCACCATCGATAATTACTCCATCAATATGGATCCTCCTTCCTGGATAAATAACTACCTTATCTCCAGGCTTAAGAGTCTCTGGTAGAACCTCAAGAATTTCCCCATCATCGGTAATCTTAAAGGCCTTTTTGTCGTTGTGGTCAAAGAGGGCCTTTAGACGCTCTTCAGCCTTTTTCTCTACCTTATCCTCCAAGTAGTCTCCAAGAGCTAGAAGCCAGACCATGAAATGGGCAGAAAGAGGTTGTCTTGCAAGAATGGAAAAAAGCATAGCAACAGAGTCAAGAAAATGGACATCAAGGGATCGCCTTCTCAGAGAATTTAGTCCTTTTTTCAGAACTGGAAGTGCAAGAATTGTAGTGATTCCTGGAAGTAGAACACTTGATGAACCTTTAAAGATAAGATAAGGTAAAAAACCAACTGTTGCCCACTTAAGCCAAGAACTCTTATCCTCTCTCTTTTCTTCCACTGCAACCTTGCCAATCTTTTGAAGAAGACTCTCCTCAGTTTCTCTCTCAAATAAATTTAGAAAATCTATCAAATCAAAACGATCTTCCCTGTAGTAGATAATCAGTTTGCCTTTGTTAGGATAAAAATTGATTTTCTCAACTCCTTCAAAAGATCTAAATACACTGACTAAGTCTCCGTTTAATCGCCACTTTATGAAGACAGGTGAACTTATCTCCAGTTTTCCCCTTGAGATTCTGTGGATCTGGTAGGGGAGAGGCATGAAATTGGGGAACCCGCTTTACAAAAATTATCTACTGAGAGGGAAGCTCTCCCTTTTGAGCTTTAACCTCCAAAGCCTTTATCATGGCCTCTATTTCCTGGAGAGTCTGATGAAGTTTTTGCTCCTCTCTTGCCTTATGAATGACATATAGTGCAATAAGACCTGTGAGAGCACCAAGTGCGTAGCTAAAAGGCCCACTACAAACTATCTTTGTAATAGCTCCTGCAACATTCATCTCTGTCCTCCTCTATCCGAGCTGTTCTTTAATTTTCTGAAGAAGTTCCTGCTGTTTCTGTAGTATTGAAATCTTTCTTTCAACTTCTTGTCTATATTGATGCTTAGCCTCAGCCCAGAGGTCCTCCCAAAATTCTTTAGTCTCATCTACAGTAAGACTTAACCAATGATAAAAACCTACAACTTCCTTTGCCCCAACAAGCAGGACAGGCCTAAGGTCTCTGCTTAAACGGTTGAGGAGAAGCAGTGCTCCAATAGTGCCAAGCCCATAGAGAAAATAGGTCCCCAAGATACATTCTCCTATGGCTTTACAAACTCCAAGGTTGCAAATACTCATCTCTACCCTCCTATTTGATCGTTTTCTCAATAAAGGGCATGACAACTTGCGAACAAATCAAAAAACTTAAGATCCCCACCTTGGGCCCAAGCAAAACAGCTGAAATCAAAAGCTTTAAAAGTGGATGCTTCAATATTAAGGTGGTGTAGTAATAAACATCTTCCCTGTCAAGAGAACCCTCTCTCCTTCTTCCAACGCTCTTAAGTATTGACTCCCCGATACTTCCAGGACTAACCCTAATCCTCAGCGTCCGCCCTCCTTCCCGATCACTTACCTCCTCTATACCAGGAAGAACACAAATGGCTCTCTTAAAGTGTTCCTTCTCTACCGAGGTCTCAAAGGAAAATACAAAATTACCTGCATAAGAAGCAATAAGATCCATATTAGAATTATATATCAAGAATGTTAAAATAATTTTAAATTAATGTTAAAATTTCAAGCTAAAATTCAACTTAAAATTTAACTTAAAAGAGCCGTGTAATAAACCTTTCTGCTGCCTTTTCTAACAGTCCTCCTATAACAAAAGATTCAATGAGGATATTTCTGTCCTTCGGAGTAAAAAAGGTGTCCCTTTCTATTCTTCTTGCTCTGTAGTGCTTTTTTAAGATTTTCATATACTTTTCCTCTTCCTTAGTGAGAACATTTAGAAGCTGTTCAATACCATTTCCATTAACACCGTTTCGCTTCATTGTATAACCCCCATCAGGTCCTTATTTGTTTTTTTAGAATAGGTCCTTTGAGTTAAAGAGGTTTTATAGAAATGTTACTGATTTGTTAATTTTAGTTTTAAGGACGTTGTCCTTTTGAAGCTCTTGTATTAATTTTTAATTTTAAATCCAAGAGTGAAGCCAACGATAAAGGTTCAAAGGTTATTTAGCATTAGCTATTAAGCGGGCAAGCCTAAATTATGATTCTGCTACTTGGACTTGGGAATGTCCTCTTGAGTGATGAGGGGCTTGGTGTAAGAGTTATAGAAGAGCTCGGGAGAGATTATGAATTCCCTGAGGAAGTCAACATAATTGATGGGGGAACTGGGGCTTTTTTTCTTCTACCCTACCTTGAGCAAGCGGTCAAGGTTCTTGTCATAGATGCGGTTAAAATGGGTAAGTCTCCTGGTTCCATTTACGAACTCACCTTTGAGGAGTGTCTCCTTCTCTCAAAAGAAAAGCTCTCTCTTCATGAAATTAGTTTTTCAGATTTACTTTTCCTACTTCGACTCAGAGGAAAGACCTTTGATGATTTTGTTCTCCTTGGAGTTGAACCAGCTAATATTGAGCCAGGTGATACCCTCTCTGAGGAGGTGAAAATGGCGTTGCCTAAGGTAATTGAAAGGATTTTCTGTAAATTAAAAGCTTGGGGAGTAAATATCCGTTCTCGCAAACTCATCCATTAACAAAGCAAAGTAGGCCTGTCCTGCAGATATTCCTCCATCGTTTGGAGGAATTTCCCTATGTATTAGAACCTGAAAACCATCTCTTTTTAAACTCTCCTCCATCCTATCAACAAGAGGTGCATTCATCATCACTCCCCCAGTTAGGGCTATGTCAGTTATTCCAACTCTTTGGGCAACCGCTAAAGCAATCTCCGAAAGAGTATTTAGAAACCTACTTGCCCTCCTCTTGAGATCTCCTCTATCTTCGAGGAGCCCTAAAATTGTGGGAGTCCAATTGATAGTGTGATCTTTAATCTCGAAAGGATAACTTCCAAGCTCTTTCTCATCGTAGAGGGCTTCCAGTTTCATTGCTGATTCTCCACTATAGCTGTTTTCATAGCTTATGCCAAGAAGTGCGGAGACCGCATCTATGAGTCTTCCAATAGAACTTGTAATGGGTGAGTTTAAGCCACTTTTCCACATATGGAATAGGATATTCAATTCTTTGTCGCTAAGCTTTCTCAAAAAGGGCAAATCAAAATGTTTTATCTCTTCACTGAAAATTTCAAAAAGAATGGAGAGGGCAACTCTTTTAGTATCTTTTATTGCTCTCTCCCCTCCAAGAAGCCTAAATGGCCTAAGACTGTAGAGTCTTTCAAAATTTCTTCCCTTTATTAAAAGAAATTCTCCTCCCCAGAGAGTTCCATCTAAGCCAAAACCTGTCCCATCCCATGCGATACCTAATATAGGTCTTTCAGGAATAATTCCCTTTTCTGCAAGAAGAGCTAAAACATGGGCATAGTGATGCTGAACCTGAATATGAGGTATACCTAACTTATGGGCATAACCTTTTGCCCACTTGGTGGTAAAATAGTCAGGGTGAAGGTCAGAAACTATAAGCTCAACTGCAACTCCGTAAAGCTGAAGATAGTCCTTTATTATTCTTTCAAAATTCCTTTGAGTTTCAAAGGTATCCAGGTCCCCAAGATGCTGACTTATTATAAGCCTATTGTCAATAAGGAGTGAAAAAGTGGTTCTCTCCTGTGCACCAACTGCAAGAACACATTTTCCTGAGGTTTTCTTCAAAACTATGGGACTTGGCACATATCCCCTTGAACGGCGAATAGGAATATGGCCATACTTTCTTTTTTTGATGACACTATCATCAAGAGGTCTGACGATGGGCCTATTATGCAGGAGGAAAAAATCTGCAATTCCGGAGAGTTTGCTTAGGGCCTCATTATCCTCAAAAATAAGAGGTTCTCCTGCGATGTTACCTGATGTCGCAACTACTGGGAAATCAATTTTATCTAAAAGCAACCTGTGTAGAGGCGTGTAAGGCAAGAAAACTCCGAGGCAATTTAGGCCCTCTGCCAAGACTTCAGGTAGTTTTCCCTTTGATCTTACAATCAGGATTGGGGCTTTTTCACTCCTTAGAAGCAGTAGATCTTCCTCATTTACTTCTACATATTCTCTCAATTGACTTTCATCTTTAAACATTACCGCAAAGGGTTTTCTCTTCCTACCCTTTTTCTCTTTTAGACGGACAATAGAGTCCAAGTTATCTGCCCTGACAAGTAGATGAAAACCTGTGAGTCCTTTCAGAGCGACAATGGCACCTTTTTGAAGGGCTTGAGCACAGTCAAGAATGGCTTTATATCTCTCTGAAAGAACTCTTCCGAGATGATCTAAAAAGCTAAGTGTAGGTCCACACCTTGGGCAAGCAATAGGTTCTGCATGAAATCGCCGATCTTCAGGAGAGTTATACTCCTTTTCACAGTCTGGACAAAGAGAAAAGTATTTCATCACTGTTGATTCCCGTTCATAGGGAAGTTTCAAGATATAACTGAAGCGTGGTCCACAAGAGGTGCAGGCAATAAAGGGATATAGAAAACGTCTATTTGTAGGATCAAAGAGTTCTCTCTCGCAATCTCTACAAATTGCTAAATCAGGAAGGGGATCTACATTAAGCTTTTCCCCACCTTCTGACTTCTCTATCTTTAGATCCCTAAAATTTTGAAGAGAACATTCCTCAATCTCCATAGCATGGATTTTGGCTTGTGGGGGGATTACTTTCGGGAGACACTTCAGAAACTCTTCAATCTCTCTTGAAGATCCCTCAAGAACCGCAATAACACCTTCAGAGGTATTTGAAATTCTGCCCTTTAGATGAAGAGAACTTGCAAGACGATAGAGACTTGGCCGAAATCCAACTCCCTGAACAAGTCCACTAATGCGAAGGTTTATTGCTTTTTTCATAGGTAATTTGTATTAGAAAATAATCTCTACTTCTTTAGTTGAGAAGGGCTTGCCTTTTATACGTAGCTCTATAAAATATGCACTATGGCACAGTTAGATAATTCACTTGGTAGTTCTCTTTCCCTTTTCTGGACTATTCCCTTTGTGGGGATGCTTCTTTCTATAGCTCTCTTTCCTCTGCTTTCACCCCGATTTTGGCATCATCATTTCGGAAAAATTTCCCTCTTTTGGGCTCTTTCAACTTCCATACCTCTAATCTATTTGTATGGCTCATCTGCCCTTCATGAGATAATCCATGTTCTAGTAGCAGAGTACCTTCCCTTTGTAATCCTTCTTGGATCATTATATGTTATTTCTGGAAATATTTATATACAGGGGACTTTTAGCGGAACTCCTCTTTTCAATACTATTTATCTCTCCATTGGGACCTGTCTTGCTTCTCTAATGGGAACTACTGGTGCATCAATGGTGCTTATAAGGCCTTTCTTACGGGCAAATGCCTGGAGAAAAAATAGGGTCTATCAATTAGTCTTCTTTATCTTCCTTGTCTCAAACATTGGAGGCTCCCTAACACCTCTTGGAGATCCACCACTTTACTTGGGATACTTGAAAGGTGTGCCCTTCTTCTGGACCCTCAATCTTTTCCTACCAGCCCTTATCTGTTACCTCTCCCTCATTACTATCTTTTATTTTTTAGATAAAAGATATTATGAGGAAGAAAAACATAATAGACCCAATTCAAAGGAAAATGAAAAACTAAAGATACATGGCATCCATAATGTTTTCCTTCTTCTTGCAGTTCCAGCAACCATTCTTATTACAGGAAATTTGAAACTCGGTGAGGTGACTCTGCTTGGAATCCACTTTAGGATTCAGGAAGTGTTGAGAGATCTAATTTTTCTCTTGCTTGCTGGGATTTCCTACTTTACCACTCCCTCTGTTGTTAGACTTAAAAATGAGTTCACCTTCTTCCCTATAAAGGAAGTTGCTATACTCTTTTTTGGAATTTTTGTCAGTATGGTCCCTGCCCTAAGTATTCTACAAGCTGGAGAAAAGGGTGCTCTGAGGTCAATAATAGGTCTTTTAAAAGAACCTTCCCATTACTTTTGGATTACTGGAATCCTCTCTGCCTTTCTAGATAACGCACCAACCTATTTGACTTTTCTCAGTTCCTGCCTTGGCAAATTCTATGCAGGGATTCCTGAAAAGGAGGCCATTTTGTTGCTCATTGAGAGCAAGCCTAAGTTTCTCCTTGCAATTTCCTGCGGAGCGGTCTTCTTCGGGGCAGTTACTTATATCGGCAATGCTCCAAATTTTATGGTTAGATCTATTGCAGAGGAAAAAGGGATTGCCATGCCAAGCTTCTTTGGATTCCTTTTAAAATATTCTCTTCCCTTCTTATTTCCCATATTCGCCCTCATTACTCTAATTTTCTTTAGGAGTTAGAACCATGGCACTAAAAAAGCTCATTTATGCAACCAAATTTAGAGAGCTTTCCTATTCTGCTCTAATGGATCTCCTTGTGCTAAAACATGTTGGCCTTGAGGAAATTGTGCTTCTACATGTTGTTCCCCGAGAAGAGGTCTCCTTTGTTCCATTTGGCGGGCTAATGAAAGATAGAGCCCTTGAGTTAAAGGAAAATGCTCTTCTAAAATTTGAAAACTGGGAAAAGGAGCTGAGAGATCACGGTTTTAGAGTAAAAAAAATAGTTGAAATCGGAGATCCACTCTCGAGGATTCTCCTCACCTGTGAAGAGGAATCCGCAGATCTCCTTGTTGTTGGAAAAAAGAAAATAACTGGTCCCTTTACTGGAGAACTTACTACCAAAATAGTAGCCCACAGCCCAGTTCCAGTCCTCGTCTTTAGAAAATATATTGAGATGGAAAAGGAAGACCGAATATTGCACAAGGACTACTCAGATCCCTTCAAAAAAATCCTCATTACAACTGATTTTTCACCAATCTTAGAGAGAGTCATCAAAACAGTCTCTATTTTCCTTCCACTTGTTGAGAAAATTTTCTTCATTCATGTGATAAAGGAGGGAGATCTCGGTGAAGAAGAAGCCCAGGTTACAAGTTATTTAGAGGGAATTAAAGGGGAGATCCTCCAAAGGGCCCAATATTTTATTTCTTCAGGAACTGATGTAGAAATATTCTATTGCATAGGGAATCCTGCAGAGGAAATTCTTGAATTTGCAGAGGAAAAGGAAATTACTCTTATTGCTATCGGCAAAACTGGTAAGGGATTCCTGAAAAAAATTCTCCTTGGAAGTGTATCTGAGAAGTTGATAAGGACTTCTTCAGTTCCCCTTCTCGTTGTTCCGTGAAGATTAAATCTTTAGAGTAACTCTTCTTCCCTCGATATGTGCGAAGTGGTATTTAGGTAAGATAAAGTCTCCTTGGGATGTATGAATGTGAATTGCAGAAGCTATTGCATAGTGAACCTTTTCTCTATCAACAATTTCTGAAAGTTGTCTTAAAAGATCATTAACTGACACACTTACCACGATTTGGGTAAGCTCCCATAGAGTGGGGAGCCTTCCAAAGGGAAGCTCCCTCAATAGTCTTAGTTTCAAATAGCTTAGCTCCCAATCAAGGGGATCTGGAATAAGGTCAAAGTTGCCAGACTTTAGCATTTCAAGGAATTGAATTAGAGCTCCACATGCTGAGCTCATCTCCTTTCTTCCAGGTCTAATACAAGCGCCTTCTTCTTTTCCTCCGTCATAGCCAATGTGAGAGAAAACAAAAAAAACATATCTTTCAACATCTCCATTGGTTGGAGCGTGACTAATCATTGCCTTGAGAGCAGATTTTCCACAGACAGGGATTCCCGCAAGGCCAGAGAGAATAAAGGGGTTTCCCCAGTATTGTTTTATGGATTCTGTCAATGTGTAACAGAGCTCATCTCTACAGGTTAAAGCCCCAGCGATAGTATTTCCTTTGAAAAATCCCAAGTTCTCAAACTGTTGACTAACAATTCTGAAATAACTTTCTGGTTCATAAAGATTTCCTAATCTTTCCCTTATATTTGCAATCAGAGTCTCCTTCACAGTTCCCTTCTCAAGGTCTATCTCTGTAATATTGGCATGCCAAGTAGGGGCCAAATAGTAAGCAAGGCTATTGTAAGGACAATTATTAGGATAATGCTCATCGGGATTCCGTGTTTGAAGAACTCAAGGGCAGTAAACTGCTTTGATTCATAGGCTATGGCATTAGGAGCTGCTCCAATTAGAAGTAAAAAGGGCATCCCTGAAGTCACCAGAGAGACATAGAGAATTACCTCGGGAGCAACCCCAAGGTAACTTGCAATAACAAGGGATACCGGAAGAGATATGGCAATGGCTGCAACATTCATGATAAAATTTGTCATCAAAAGGACAAAAATAGCAACACTTAATATAAAGACAAGCCAATGTGCCTTTTGGAACATGGCAAGCCAATTTACCGCAAGCCACTGTGCCGCTCCAGTCTTCCAGAGACAGAAACCAATGCTCATAGCCCCACTAAAAAGAAGAATTATGTTCCAAGGAACTTCCTCAAGATCTTTCACAGTGAGGATTCTAAAAATGAAAAAGAGTAGAGTTGAAATAAGTAGAATGGCAGATCTGTCAAGGTATTTTAAAGAAGGAAGCAAAGACTGAAGCCCCATTAATATCACGACTAAGAGCACTGTTACAATAACAAATTTTTCTTGAAAAGTCATTGGGCCAAGCTCTTGATTTAGTCTTTTTACCTTTTCTCTAAGCCCTGGAATAACCTTTTTTTCAGGTCTTAAGACTAACATGAAATAGAGCCAGATTAGAAAGACCATCACCCAGCCCACAATAAACATATACTTAGTTAGCTCAAAGAAGCCGATATCTCGTCCTGTAAACTCTCTGAACATTCCAGCAGCTGCAGGACCTCTGGCAGCACCAAGGAAGGTGATGATACTTCCAGCTCCTGCTGAGTAGGCCATACCAATAAAAAGGGCTTTTCCAAAATTTGTCTTCCTATCTCCTTCACCATAGAATGAGTTTATTGCAAGTAAAATTGGAAAGACTGTAGCTGCAGCAGCGGTATGAGCCATAAAATGTGTGAGAAAAGCTGTCACCACAAAGGCTCCAAGTAAAATCATTGAGGTTCTATCTCCAACGATCTCCAGCATTTTATAGGCAATCCTTCTAGTCAGCCCTGTTTTCGTAAAGGCTAGACCAATAATCACAGAACCATAGATAAACATAACCGATGGATCCATAAAATCTCTAAAAGCTTCCTTTGCAGGTCTAATAGCAAAGAGGACCTGAAAGACACCTATGGCAATAGAAGTCACCCCTATTGGAATAACCTCAAAGACCCACCATATTCCAGCCATAAGGAATAAGGCAAGAGCACCCTTGCCCTCCCTCGTAAGTGGAAAAGACTTGCCCACAGGATCAACCGCATCGGGCCAAGGGGGACTAAAATAGACGATTAAAAAAATGGCAAGCCCCAAGACGAGAAAAAAAGGCTTTTTCCAGTCTACAGGAGCTTTGATTGTAGATATAGAAATATCCCTCGGAGGCGGTGGAAGCCCGGGTGCACCCTTCCTGCTTTCTCCAGACATAAGCCCCTCCAACTAAAGGATTATTCTATAAAACAGAAGGGTTTGATTAATTCTAAAGAGATTTCTACTCTATTACAGATTTAGCTATTTCGTCAAAAATCTCTATAAGACGAACAACGCCTATAAGTCTCCTATTTTCTAATACAGGAAGAATAATTTGATTTTCGTGTAACATAATGTAAGCTGCCTTTGTAATAGGATCATCAGATGTAACGAAGTGTTTCACCGGTGACATGGCTGAACTCACAGGTTTTTCTGCCATCCTTTTACAATCTCTAAAAAGAAGGTCATCAATCACTGCTAAAGAGAGCTCAGGCTCTTTGTGCCCCTCCACTTTTTGAACAGGCTTTAAATATGTTGGCTCAAGCCCTCGAAGTATATCAACATGTGTAAGTGTCCCAACGAGATTATATTTCTCATCAAAAACAAGCATAACTATCGGTCTAAAACAGGAAGTTGCGTTACTTAATGCCTCTCTCATTACAATTATAGCTTCCTTTAAACTGAACCAATATGGTATGTGAGGGAAGAGAAAATGATCAATTATGAAGTCTCTTACTCGCTTTCCCTGCAAGTCAACCCCACAAAACTGTTTTTAAGCTCTGACAATCAAAACTCCTCGGTCACTTTCAGAGAGGACCTTTTCGGAGAGTGACCCAAGAATAATTTTTGAAAGTCCCTTAAGTCCTCTGCTTCCAAGAACTATTATATCTGCATTCCTTTGCTTAGCTACTTCAAGTATGATCTTTGCTGGTTCACCAATATGCAGGACATAGTCTGCCTGAATATTGAAGTTCTTGAGAAGTGATCTTGCCCTTTCGAGGGCTTTCTCTGCATCTCCTTTTTGGGCTACCTCTTTTGCCACTGTAAGCACAGTAACGGGAAGTTTCATCCTCTCTGCCATATCTGCCATAAACTCAAGGGCCTTCATTGAAATATCTGAACCATCAGTAGCCCCAACAATTCCCTTACCTTTGTAGTGAGCATCTTTGGGGACAACTAGAACTGGACATGGTGTAAGAGGAAGTATCCCAAGAGTAGCACTTCCAATAAAGAACTTTGATAGACCTCTAATACCGCGCCTTCCCATAACTATTAGATTAGCTCCTACTTTTTTTGCAAAATCAGCAACTCCTTCTTCAATTTCTCTTGCAACAATAACTTCACCTTCGACTTCAACCCCTTTCTCAACAGCCTCTCTCTTCACTCTTTCAATGATTTCACGGCCAGCACTCTTCTTTGTCTCTATGTCCTTCATTGCCATACTCATGTGTTCTGGATTAGAAACTATAACATGAGTTACATAGAGCTGGGCGGAGCAACTTCTTGCAATTTCAAGAGCAAAGGTTTCAGCTCCTCTGCTAAAGTGGGATCCATCGGTTGCAAGAACTATCTTACAAATCCTTGCCCCTTTTTCACCCTGCTTTACTTGTTCGGGAGTTATCTGTTTCTCAGCTTCCATTCTTTTTGTTGCTACAAGAATTGGAATATTTGCAAAGCTAGCTACCCTCTCACTGGTACTTCCAATAAGAAGTTTTTCGACCCCAGTTCTTCCATATTTACCCAAGATGACTATACCTACATCACCGCGCTCAGCCCTATCTAGTATGGCTCTAAAAGGCTCACCCTCAAGGACCTCTGTCTCAATTGCAACACCAAGTTTAGTCGCCTCACTCTCGATTTCTTTGACAACTGCCTTAGCCTGAGGCACATTCTCTGGTCTCTTAGCAACTGAAATTGCTACAAGAGGAATTGAAAGCATCCTTGCCATCTCTAAAGCACGCTCTACTGCTGGTCTACTCTGAAGGGAGCCATCGGATGCAACAAGGACTTTTTTTATCTCAAAGGAGCTCACATCAAGGGGAATTATCAATACATCACAATGCGCAGAGCCAATTATCTTCTTCTTGAGCAGTCTAAGAGGACTTCTCATTCTGCTCATAACGATAAGATCAGCTCTGAGATTCTCAGCCTCTTTAATGATGAAATCTTCAGGCCCCTCCCCAACAAAACAGGTCCCTTTTACAGTAACTCCATACTCCTTTGCCTTTTCTTTTATTTCATTGAGCTTTGTATCAATTTTCTTCTCCATTAAATCAGACACATAAGGAACAGATTCCCATATATCTGCAAGGGCTGTCGAAACCTCTGCATAGCATAGCGTGTGCACAACTGCCCCACAGCACTTCGCTATTCTCAGGGCAGTCTCAACAACTATATCATCCTTCTGCGAAACATCAGAGACTAGCACAATGTTCTTCAAGTTTCCAAAGAAACAACAGGTTTTGTTTTCCATGGGGCCTCCTAAACTTCCTTTTTAACCTTGGCTTTCTTTGTTGATAAACCAAGACCTTCAAATATAAGCAAGATGGAGTATCCAAACCACATAGTATAAATAATGTAGAACACAAGAAGAGAAGTTAGCATAAAGGCCTGTTCACTCAATTTTTTGGGCTCTATTTTATAGAAATTATAGGCAGGTTCTATTGCTCTTGTCAAGACCGAATTTGTAAATTTAGCTTCATCGACCTGCTTTTTAAAAGTAAGATCCTTTTGAATCTGACTAAGTATAGTGTGCCACTGTCTTAGAAGCCTCTTTTCATCGTCTATCCCATATTTGTTTCTGACCTCTTCTCCTCTATTCCAATACATGTGATCTGCATCCTCAAGGGCTTCTCTAAGAAGGTTTTTAAGATCCCCCTTTATTTGTATCTCCGTTCCAACTATCTCATAGTTGATTTGAGCCTTTTCCAAAAGACGGGTCATAAGCTTTATTCTAGCCTCAACTTCATCTTGAGTTTCATTGCCTCTTTTTGCTTGGATCTTGGTCATAATTTCCGTTGATGGAAAGGCTTCTAAATCCCGCTTAAGTGTATGAATAAAATATGCTGAGCCCTTAGCAAGCTTATTGAAATTTCTATCAGAAAAGGCGAGAAAATTTTCTCTTTGTTCACCATAGATTGGCAAAAACATTACAAAGAGAACTACAAAGAATCCCATAAGTAGACCTAATCCAAGGAGGAAGGAACTTCTCTTCTTGACAATCATCCTAAACCTCCTCCCTCAGTTCTTTGAGATGTCTAAAAAATTCAAAGAGCACCCAAAAACCAAAGGCCCCGATAATCCCCCAAAATAGAACATTTCCCACCTGAGCTATGATGTAGCAGGTTTCCCTTGACCAATCAAGCATATTCAAACTTCTCAACTTATCTGGAAGCACAGTTGCCCTGTTTACAAAACCTGCAAGAATAGTCAAGGCATAGAAACCTCTGATAACTATCCCAGGAACCACCTTTGTTGTCAAAGCTCCAATTTGAATTCCTATCAGAGATCCAAGAAGAAGTCCCATAGCAAGAGTATAGAAAACGAATCCATAAATTGCATACTGAGTAATAGAAGCATAGCCTGCGGTGAAAATTATTTGAAAGATGTCAGTTCCTACTGTAGTTGCAGTTGAAACTCCGAAAACGAAGATAAACATTGGAAACGTAATGAACCCTCCACCAACTCCCATAATTGCAGCAAGAAGCCCAACAACAAAGCCCCCCATCGCAAGAAAGAGCCAAGAAATTTGTCTTCCTCCAAAGTCTTCGTCAAATCTAATAAGCGGTGGTGGAAATTTTATACTCTGTAGCTTAATTGCCACTTGTGTGAGCCCTACTTGGGCTTTAATACTTGTGGAAGCGATAGCTCCAGCCTTTGCTTTTCTTCTTGTCACAATGAAGTCATAAAGGGCATAAAATCCAAGGATTCCAAGGATCAAGGCATATACAAGACTTATAAAAAGATCACTTAAAATAGGATCTATGTTGTAGAGCGTTCTATTAATGTAACCTCCTACAGTTGCACCACCAACAGATCCAATGAGAAAGGCTATTGCAAGAGCTATGTTAACATTTCCTAATTTCTTATGAATAACTGTTCCCATAATGGCCTTGGCAAAGATGTGAAACTGATCAGTTCCTACAGCCATTATACCTTTAACTCCCATAGACATGAGAGCAGGGGCAATTACAAAGCCACCTCCCGCTCCAATACACCCAGTAATTAGCCCTGCAATAAAACCTACGGCTGATGATCCCCAAAAGATGAGGGACGTGTAATAAACAGGTCCATAGGCCTGTTTACCTCCAAGGAAGTCCTTCCCACTTGCCTCTAGATATCCTACAACAAGGATTGGAATTAGCAGGGCAATTAGGAGAAGAAGGCGTCTTCTGCTTTGGAAAATATTATCACTAACCTCCTTCTCCCAACGGGCATGATAGGCATAAGAAAACATCATTAATTCATAAAACTTCCTCAACATCCCCCTCCCCTCCCAGGATTCTACTTTAAAATTGTTTAGAGAAAAATTCAATTTTGTAACTTTAGTTTGAAACTCTCTATAACATCTAACCAGATTTTGTCAAGAACTTTGAAGAGGGTCTGTTACTGCCAAATAAAAATGTCACCTTTAGGCTATATTTACTCCAATCTCTCAGATGGAGGTTGGAATATGTAGAAAAATTTATGAAATATGGCAAAAGAAAATCCGTCCTCATTCAAGTATTAATGGCTTCCTCACAATCGATGAAGCCTCTTAGCAACTCAATCTCTCCAAAAGGCAATTCATACGCCTAAAAAAGAAATTGCAACAAAATCCCCACTCACCACTCATTCAAGGTAACCCCCTCAGATCCCCTCATAATGCCTTCCAAAAGGAAATTAAATCCCTGGAAAAATAACCGGAGACTTATATCTAATTTTGTGTAAGACC
>JAUQPD010000058.1 GCA_030550555.1 Thermodesulfobacteriota bacterium | reverse complement strand
AAGTAGAATATTAAAGCAAGGGAGAGGGGATTTAAAAGAGACCAAAGATAACCAAGGACACTACTTTTGTAGCGTATTTTAAGATCCTTCAAAACGAGCACTTGAATTAAATCGAGGAAATAGATTATTTTTCTGTTATTCATAAGGGAATTTGTGATTTCTTTGCAGTATACTCTCTCCTGAAAAACAGGTGGAATTATACCACTCCTTCCTAACCTGTAAAGAATAGACTTAATAGGAGGCAAAAGAATCACCTATCCCATGAGGTTGCTACAGATTTGATACTGTGTTGAGAAAACTCTTGACAAGTATTGAAAGTCTTTATAATTTTAACTAAACTTAAATCAAGGAGGTGATAGTATGAGGGGAGTTATTACGGATGATCTTAAAAAAGACATTGCCTTAATTTATGTGGCAGTTTTGGGAAGAGCTCCTGATGGACAAGGACTAAATTATTGGTATAATGAAATGCTATCTAAAAATGCTGATCTTCGAACCCTTGCAGAGTGGATGTATCAAGCAGCCATTGCTCATCAGCCTGAACTAAGTGATCCTGTTAAACTTGTCACCAACGTTTATACTAATATTCTGGGAAGGCCCTATGATTTAGAGGGAATTAACTATTGGGTTGGTGAAATCCGTTTGGGTAAGGCTACCCCGGGACAAATTGTGGCAGACATACTTTGGGTAGCTGCCCATGAATATAAGGATTCCATTCAAACCAAAAATCTCTTAGCCCTTGCAGACATCGGTCTACAAGTAGCTAACCTTGTCTTCGATCCAGACATTAACAAAGACAATGTGATTGACCAAAATGATCTCAAATTCTTTAGCTCTATTATATCATTCAAGGAGATTGACCTGAATCAAGATGGTATAATTAGTCCTGACGAGGTGCAAAAATGTGTCAGCTCTATTCCACAGCGCTATCAAGATTATCAAAAGTGCCCTTATGCGTCCACAGGTTATTGTCCAGATAACACCTCAATAATCCTTCCTATAGGCTCAAATGATGACCTTGATCTGGACATGAATGACCTAAGCTTCTTTTATCCCTACTTTCCCTCAACTGTCAATACATATCTAATTGACGCTTTTCTATTATCCCTTTTTTATGAAATCTTCAAAAATGTTCCACAATTTCACACTCTTACTTATGAAGAGTATCGGGCTTTACAGTATTTAATCAATGAGTTCAATAGATTGCCCGGCTATATTCCTGCTACAGACTTTCAAGTACCAAACTGCTTTACTGCTGAAGCCCTCTTCCCAGGAGGCCCTAAAATTTCTATAAAATATAAAGATGGCCAAACATACTTCCTAACCCCTATTCAATTTATAGCGTTAGATCCGGGAATAAAACAGGGACTTTTAGAGATGGCTAATGACACTCTCAATGATCCTGAGTCTACCCCAGCAGAAATCGCTTTAGCTAAATATACCATTGACATCATCGCTAAGATGCCGGTTTCCTCTTGTCCAGTGGAATTTTTTAATGTATAATTCTCCATAAAGACGGACTGACTGCTCTTGAGGGGAGGGAACCATCTTAGGCCCTCCTCTCAGAAGCTACTCTCTTCAAATCTTCTTCCATCATTATCTCGACAAGCTTAGAAAAACTTGTCTTTGGCTTCCAGCCAAGCTTTTCTCTTATCTTCCTTGCATCACCAAGAAGAAAATCAACCTCTGCAGGCCGAAAATACTCAGAAGATATCTCTACAATTACCTTACCTGTTTTAGCATCTATTCCTTTTTCCTCTAAGCCTTCACCCTCCCAATAAAGCTTAAAACCACAAACTTGAGCAGCCTGTTCCACGAACTCTCTTACAGAATGAGCCTCTCCTGTAGCCACTACATAGTCATCAGGCTCCTCTGCCTGAAGCATAAGCCATACTGCTTCCATGTAGTCTGGAGCATAACCCCAGTCCCGCTTTGCCTCAAGATTCCCAAGAACCAGCTTATCCTGCAAACCATATTTTATCCTGGCAAGGCCCCAGGTGATCTTTCTGGTCACAAACTCAAGCCCTCTCAGGGGAGATTCATGATTAAAAAGTATTCCATTTACCGCAAACATCTCATAGGCCTCGCGATAGTTGCGTGTTATCCAGTAACCAAAAAGTTTAGAAACTCCATAAGGACTCCGAGGATAAAAGGGAGTTTCTTCATTTTGTGGAATTTCCTTAGCCTTGCCAAAAAGCTCACTGGTTGAAGCTTGATAAAATTTTATCCCTGGATTAACCTGCCTTATAACCTCAAGGACCCTTAGCACACCAAGAGCATTCACCTCAGAAGTAAGAATAGGCTGTTCAAATGAGACCTGCACAAAACTTTGTGCAGCTAAATTGTATACCTCATCAGGCTTATATTTTTCTATCACCCGATAAATATTGTTAAACTCTAAAAGGTCTATGTAAACAAGTCTAACCTCCTTTTCAATCCCTAAATACCGAAGTCGCCAATAGTCAGCATCAGCACTCCTTCTGTCTCCTCCAATAACCTCATATCCCTTCTCAAGCAAAAGCTTAGCAAGATAAGCTCCATCTTGTCCTCTTATCCCAGTTATCAAAGCCCTTTTCGCCATCAACACCTCCTCCTAAACTTCTCCTGTCATTTTCTCTTGCTAATTTTCTCCTGCTCTATTCCAAAAAGACCTCTTCTATTTCTTAACACTTTGACAACTCTAAAGAAACCCTCCTTGATTTATGCTCTCACTGATAACTAAACTTAAACCTTCTCTACTTAACTATTACCCTCTCCCACTCAAA
>JAUQPD010000057.1 GCA_030550555.1 Thermodesulfobacteriota bacterium | reverse complement strand
TGGAGGAGAGATTTGGGAGAGTTGAGGAGGAGATTAGGAGGGTGATTGAAGCGATAGAGAGCAGGGAGTTGCTAAAGAGGATTCACAGGTTGCCCTTTAGGGCAAGTTCCCTTGAGGAGATCCTCGAGAAGATTAAAAGACACAGTTCTTAATACTAGAGCGTCAAGTGGAGAAACCAAGAAAATTGATTATTTGCAATTTCAAGGTTTTAGGGAAAATTTGCCTCACGCAGGGGCGTGCCTGCGGTCTGATTTGACATATAACTTTTAATCTATACATCTTGTCCTACCCTACATACAAAGCACTTTTCTATGTCAATTGCCAAAGCTATGGAAAAATAGTAGAATAGGAATAGGAATAGGAAAGAGGCTAAACTCTCAGCTCATAGGAAATTTTCTACAAGGAGTAAAGAAGTTTATAATCGGAGAGAAGAGAGTGAGGGGTTGCTACATTTAATTGTATCTACCATAGTCAAAGGTTAAGCCAATGAGAATTAGTCATCAGGGTTAGCAAAAAGCTTTCGCATCACTACGGATTACCATGGATTATTGTGTTATATTGATATGGTCCAAAGGCTTAGTTATAAAAAGAAAATATTTTAATTTTTAACAAATGAAAAAATTTATCGGGAGTATATTTCAACTTAGGAAGGAGGAAAAGGTCCTTGAGGCGGTCTTTAAGTCTTCCTTTTTAAACCTTTTGGCAAGAGTTTTAGGATACATAAGAAACTTTGCTATAGCAGTCCTTCTTGGCTTTAGCTATCAAACCGATGCGGTTTTTATGGCATTGTCCCTCATGGGCATTTTTTTGATATTTGCGGATGTGTTTGATTCTATAGGTGTTCCTCAGCTTGTGAAGGCACGCTTGACCTCCTATGAAGAGTTCAATCGGCTATCTGCCCTTTTCTTTACTTTTACTCTTATAATATCATTTTTGCTACTATTTTTAGCTTTAGCACTTATCCCTTTAGTTTTAAGAATTCCAGCAGGTTTTTCTTCTCACGCTTTAGAAGCAACTCAGATTTCTTACCTTCTTCTTCTTCCTTATCTTTTCTTTTCTTTTTATTTTCA
The DNA here is from genome assembly GCA_030550555.1 of Thermodesulfobacteriota bacterium. Taxonomy (GTDB): domain Bacteria; phylum Desulfobacterota; class Thermodesulfobacteria; order Thermodesulfobacteriales; family Thermodesulfobacteriaceae; genus Caldimicrobium. The sequence goes on along the minus strand of JAUQPD010000057.1, from coordinate 1,757 downwards.
TCACTTTGGAGCTATACTGAGAAGTCTACGAAGATTTACTGCATACTTTATTGGTGAGTTTATACTTTCATTTTTTCTGCTCTTAACTACACTTATAGGTCTTTTTCTATACAAAGATTATAAAGTTTTACCATTAAGCTATTCTATATCTCAAACCTTAGCAACATTATATATGTTTTATATTGGAAGAGATTATCTTCATCTGACAATTTTTTGGAACAAAACTACTAAGAAGATAGTTTCTCAATTCTTTCAGCTTGTGTTGCTATATGGAATATTTCATCTTTATATCCTTGTAGATAAAGCTTTTGCCTCATATCTTACAGAGAAAACTGTTTCTGCCCTACAATATGGCCTTTTGATTGCAGGAGCTCTCAAAGGAGTGTTGAAGTTCGAAAACATTGGTGTTACATCCATGGCAGAAAGCAAGGATCTTTTAAAGAAACTGAATTTTTACCTAAAGCACCTAATCTTTCTGACTATTCCTGCAAGCCTTTTTCTGATTTTTTTTGCCCCCTATATTATAAGATTATTCTTTGGATATGGTGCCTTTTCGAAACTTGATATAGAACTTACCGCAACTGCTCTTCGCTTCTATGCCCTTTCCTTGCCTTTTATGTTTATTTGGCCACTTCTTTATAGGGCCTATCAGATAAGGGAAAGATTGTTTCCTGTTGGTGTAATCGCTGTCCTTGGAGTAATCACAAATGCTCTGGCAAATTACTACTTTGTGTTTGTACTTGAGTTTTCTATTGCAGGTATATGTCTTGGAACTTTTGTAGCCTATTTTGTAATCTGTCTCGCAGGGTATTGCTATTTTGTTTTTTCAGGAAAGGTATCATAGGTAACTATATTTGATTTAACTAAAGAGAGATAGCCATGCCAAATTGTACATTTTTTAAAACATCTATACAGTAAGAGGCGTATAAAGAAACTTATGTATCTTCTTTCAATAACCAAGAGTATAAACTTTATCACTGCCCAAACCGCGATCTTCAATGGTAGGAGCCTCTAAAGATTATTCCAAAGTTCTATTAGCAGGAAGGAGAAGAAGGCCATGCCATGTTTCATATGGGTCTAAGTGAGGAAATTAGTAAACACCACAAGATGTTTTTTAAATATATGACTTTTAAGTATGGAAGACTTATAGATATAAGGTGTGGTGATAGGGTATTTCTTAAAGAAGTAAGGAAGATAGTATGATAGATGTAAAGATTTATTTTTGAATTTTATCAAATTCCTTAAAAATATTGTTCTTTTTATTCCAGTTACTTCTATAAAAAAGTAAAAACAAAGTTCAAATTTATATTGCATAACTCTTATTGATGAAATTTATGAAAAGTTTATTTGGAGCATGAAATCAACAGCTTACCCTTGACAAAAGTGATAAAAGAGGGCTTGGGTAAACTTTATTTTATGAAATCTGGCATTATAATGTTTGATGAAAAGAGAGATATTTGGGGTGTTTTTATGGGGGCTTCTGGTGCGAAGAGGAGAAGGAGGATAACTGACGATTTACTGAGAAACATTATTATCAAGAGGCTTCCTAAGTTACTGGAGAAAGAGCCTCCCTTGAAGGAGTATCTGGCAAATCTTATTGCTGAGCGTTTTGCTGATAAGAAGACCACTGAGGAGGAGATCAAGGAATTGCTGGCAATTATTAAGGAGCAAAATAAAAAATTTGAGGAGCAAAATAAGGTACTTGCTGAGCACAGTAGGATATTAGCGGAGCATAATAAAATACTTGCTGAGCATAG
>JAUQPD010000054.1 GCA_030550555.1 Thermodesulfobacteriota bacterium | reverse complement strand
GGTGGCTAGGGAGTTGAAAAAATTTTGTGTAAGCATGTCATGAATGACAAACTTATGGTAAGATAAATCATTACTAAGAAAATTTTCACAAGGTGGAAGAAATCTTTAACTTCTTAATGCTTAAAGAGAGAGACTTCTTCCTCTCCCAAAACGAAGATGAACAAGGAAATGGCTTTTACTCAAGGACCCTTAACACCTACTACGGAAAACTTAACCTAAAAATCCCTCGCATCCGCTATGCTCACTCCTTTAGACCTGCACTCCTCCCACCTCGCTGGAAAAGATTTAACAAAGAATACGAAGAAAAACTTGTCAAGGCTAATCCCAAAGAACTCTATATGTTCTACACTAAACTCAAAACAGCCCAAAATGAGGAAGAAGGAGGGCTATTATGGAAGACCTTATCCACTATGTGGCAGAGAGAAATCCCAGCTATGCTAAGGAGATAGAGAAGAAGGTGGATAAATATGTAGCCTTTTTGAAGCATCCTGAGGAGGTAAGGGGTAAGATTTACACTACGAATGTTGTTGAGTCTATAAATGCTGGGCTTGAGTATATGAGGATGGAGCATGGGGGATATTTTGCAAGCATGGAGATGCTTAGTGCTAATCTGTTTATTAAATACAGCAATTTACACGACAGATGGCTTAGCCGACCTGATTCCAAGCTTTTGCCCCATTTGTATAAGATTAGGAAGTTGTTTGCCTTAAGAATTGAACTTGATGAAGATATACAAGTAATAAGTTTGAAAAATAGGGAGAGGCCAAATATGATAAAAATTTCACAAAATATTGAAAAAAATTTATAAAATAAGATTTATTTAATTTTAATATAATTAGTTTATGTTTTACACAAAATCAAATATAAGTCTCGTCTTATGTGTAAGTTCAGCTCTTCGCATTTCTATTCCTACCCCCTTTTTGTATCCAGATTTTCCTTAAAATTTTATCCCAGGGAGTGTTATTTAGAACACCCTCAGCTGAATCTTGACAAAAATTTAGGATGAGGTATTTTATAATATCCAAGGGTGGTGGTAGGTGGAAGTTAGGCGCGTAGCTCAGTGGGAGAGCGCTTGCTTGACGCGCAAGAGGTCGGCGGTTCGATCCCGCCCGCGCCTACCATTTGACTCAAATCATTCCGAGAGGTAATATAACAGAAATTGCGAGTCTATATAAAAGACATAGGCGAGTTTGAGCTTCCTCCAAATAAACCATTAAAAGTCCTTATACCTGAGCTTAAAAAGATAAAACCACCTAAAGGGCTTCCTTTAGCTTTCAAATATGACTCAAACATCCTTGACTGGCATACTATCCCTGACCAAAGGGAAGAACTCATACTTGAGCCTCTCTATCCCGAAAATAAAGAATCCTTAGAGGTCCTTCGCCATACCGCATCTCACATCCTTGCTCAAGCAGTAAAGGAGCTCTATCCCGAGGCAAAGCTGGGAATTGGACCTGCCATTGAAGAAGGATTTTATTATGACATAGCCTATAAAAGACCCTTCACTGAGGAAGATCTTAAGGAACTTGAGAGAAAGGTAAAGGAAATTATAAAAAGAAATCTACCCTTAGAAAGGAAGGAACTTACTAAAGATGAGGCAATAGCTCTCTTTCAGAACTTAGGTGAGAACTTTAAGCTTGAATTAATTCAGGAATTTGAAGATAGTAAAGTCAGCGTTTATACACAGGGAGATTTCATTGACCTCTGCAAAGGCCCTCATCTTCTTTCAACTGGCCAAGTGAAGGCTATAAAACTGCTCTCAGTTGCAGGAGCCTATTGGAGAGGAGACGAACGCAATCCAATGCTTTGGAGAATCTATGGAACCGCTTTCTTCAGGGATGAGGATTTAAAAGCCTACCTTGAACATCTCGAAGAGGTTAAAAGACGCGATCACCGTAAACTGGGAAAAGAATTAGAACTTTTCCTCATAGAGGAAGATATCGGACCAGGTCTTGTAATCTGGCTTCCCAAAGGGGCTACAATTAGAAAGATTATTGAGGACCTTTGGAAAGAAGAACACATCAAAAGAGGCTATCAAATTATTTACACACCCCACATTGCAAGAAGAGACCTTTGGAAGACCTCAGGTCACTTAGACTTTTATGCAGAAAACATGTTTCCTCCAATGGAATTGGAAAATCGGAGTTATCAATTAAAACCGATGAATTGTCCCTTTCACATCTATGTATACAATCATAAACGAAGAAGTTACAGAGACTTTCCTATCCGTCTGTGTGAACTTGGAACTGTTTATAGATTTGAAAGAAGCGGAGTCCTCCATGGGCTTCTCAGAGTGAGGGGGTTTACTCAGGATGACGCCCACATCTTCTGTAGAGAGGACCAACTTGAAGAAGAATTAATTAAAGTGCTTGATCTCGTAATCTATTTCTTAAAGCTATTTGGCTTTAGTGAGTATCAAATATATGTGTCAACAAGGCCAGAGAAATTTGTCGGATCTCCTGAGATATGGGATAGAGCAGAGTCTGCCCTAAGACAAGCTTTGGAACAAAAGGGACTATCCTATGAAATTGATCCAGGAGAGGGTGTCTTTTATGGTCCCAAAATAGACATCAAGATAAAAGATGTGCTTGGACGTTTTTGGCAATGCTCTACTATTCAGGTTGACTTTAATCTTCCTGAACGCTTTGAGCTGACATATGTAGGAGAGGATAATCAATTTCACAGACCTATTATGATTCATAGAGCTCTCCTTGGGTCTCTTGAGAGATTTCTTGGAATTCTAATTGAACACTATGGAGGGGCCTTCCCTGTATGGCTCTCCCCAATTCAGGCAAGAGTCCTCACAGTTACCGACAGAAACATACCTTATGGTGAGGAAGTCTACATAAAAATCAAGAAGGCTGGATTCAGAGTAGATACAGACTTTAGGAGTGAAAAAATAAATTATAAGATCCGTGTAGCTCAATTAGAGAAGATACCATATATGGTTATTATTGGAGACCGCGAAGTAGAAAAAGGACTCATTAGTATCCGTAAAAGAACTGGCGAAGTAATTAATGAACTTCCCTTGGATGAGTTTCTACAGACACTTCATAAAGAATCCATTGCAAGTATCAGTTCTTAATGACAAGATCTAACCTCTTAAATAAATTCGGGAGGTGATAAAAATTAGAAAGGGAGGCACTATATGCAACAGGATTTGAAGCACAAGTATCGAGTAAACGAAAAAATTAGAGCGAAGGAAGTCAGGCTCATTGGACCTGATGGTAAACAGATTGGAATAGTTCCTTTATCTGAAGCCCTGAGATATGCTGAAGAGTATGGTCTTGACCTTGTTGAGGTTGCCCCCAATGCAGTACCTCCTGTATGTAAGATCATGGACTTTGGAGAATTTCTATATCAAGAAGCTAAAAAAGCCAAAGAGGCAAAAAAGAAGCAGACTGTTATAGAGGTAAAGGAGATAAAATTAAGTCCCAAAACTGACAAACATGACCTTGAGGTAAAGATAAAGCATATTTTGCGATTCTTAGAGGAAAAAAATAAAGTCAGAATTAGAGTAGTCTTCAAAGGTAGAGAGATAGCTCATCCAGAGCTTGCTGATAGAGTCTTTTCAACAATCTTTCAAGCAATTGAAGGGAAAGGAATAGTGGAGAGTCCCCCTAAATTAGAGGGAAAGCAAATGGTAGCTTTAGTTGCACCTGCAAAGAAATAACCAAGCCCTTAGGGGACCCATTTTCCAAAATTTTGCAAGATTCTCAGCCCTGGTCTTCCACTTTTTTCTGGATGAAACTGAAAGGCAACTAAGTTTCGGAAGGAAAGGGCAGACACAAAGTTTATCCCATAAAAAGTTATGCCCAAGACCATCTCCTCTGGGATGATTGGAAAATAGCTGTGAACGAAATAGTATTCAAAGTCTGAATCAAGTCCCTCTATAACTGGATGGGGGCTCACCCATTCAACCCTATTCCATCCCATATGAGGGACCTTGAGTCTTTCTCCTTCATAAACCAAAGGCTCTGGGAAGCGTTTAACCCTACCTTTAATCAAACCTAATGTCTTTGTGCCTCCGTCTTCCTCGCTCTCTTCAAGAATAATCTGAGTTCCAAGACATATGCCCAAAATTGGAATTCCTTTCTGATAAGCCTCTTTGAGGAATTCGTCAAGCCCTCTTTTGCGAAGGCTTGCCATAGCAGAACCAGCTGCTCCTACTCCAGGAAAGATAATTCGCTCACACTTTCTGAGTTCTTCTGGGTCTTCACTAATGATCCATTTTAGACCCAAGTAATCAAGGGCTCTTGCAACACTTGTTAAATTTCCTGCCTGGTAGTCTATAATTCCTATCATCTCTACTTTTCCTCTCCGACTAGTTTTTCAAGCTCTGACACTGGAGGTAAGTCTTGAAGAGATTTTAACCCAAAATATTCTAAGAAAAAATCAGTTGTTCCATAAAGCGCAGGCCTTCCAGGAATTGGCTTTCTACCAACAACTTTAATAAAGCCTCTTTCAAGTAATACCTTTAACAAAGGACCTACCTCCACACCACCTCTTTTGGCAGAAATCTCTGTTCTGGTGATAGGTTGAAAATAGGCAATAATAGCAAGTGTTTCCAGAAGAGGTTTAGACCAGCGTATATCCTTAGGCTTAAAGAATTTCCTCAAATATTCGGCAACTTCTGGTGCAGATTCAGCTCTATAACCTCCTGCCACCTCAGCAATTCTTACCCCCCTTCTCTCATATTCCCTTTGAAGCTCCTTTAACATTTCCTCAACTTCCTTTGAGGAGAGGTCTTCAAAGAGTTGAATAATTTCCTTTAGCTTAATTGGTCTTCCTGCACAAAATATGATAGCCTCAATGACCTTGCGATATAATTCTTTCTTGTCATTTGGAGTCATTTATTATTTATCTATGGAGGAGCAGGTCTACGCCTTAAAAAAGAGTTCGTTTTGATGAGTTATTTTTTGAATTTTACCCTCTTTTGTGAGTTTTTCCAGGGACTCAAGGAGATTACCTTCTGTAAAAACGAGCTTTAATTCAGAAAGTGATGCGGGTCTTCGGGCAAGATAATCCATAAGATCCTCTTCTAAGGATTGGGGAGAGACCTGTGGAGTTGCTGAGATGTCTCTTGGGGTAATAACCTCTGTAGGTAGTCCCAAAAAGTCTCTAACCTTTAAAAGTTCATCAAAACTAAGAGGCCTTGCTATTGAATAAGCAGGAGGCCTAACTACTGTGTTTAATTGCACTTTGTGAGGTTGTATGTATTCAATTGCTCTCTTCAAGGCAATTAGGTCCTCCTCTCGGTCATTTACATTTTTAACAAGTAAGATCTCAAGCCAGAGCTCTCCTCTCATAGAATCTCTTAAGAGCTTAAGTCCATCAATAATTTCACTTAGGTTAACTTCTCTCACTGGTCTATTTACTAATCTAAAAGAGCTTTCTCTTGCAGAATCAAGAGAGGCAAGGACTAAATCGACCTGTCCTAAGGCCTCCCTTACGGAAGGAATATTTACCAGTGTACTATTGGTTAGAACAGAAACAGGCTTTTTAATGAGCTCCTTTGCTAACAAAACCGCTTCCTCAAAGTGGATGTTTAGAGTCGGCTCGCCACTTCCAGTAAGAGTCAGAACATCAAAAATAGATTCCAACTCTTTGGCTACTTTTAGAGCCTCTACGATTTTATCCCAGGGAACATATGGAGCCCTTTCTAAGGTTAAGAGCGTTGTTTTACCAACCTCACAATACAAACAGTCCATGGAACAAATTTTTTTAGGAACTAGTTCCACTCCAAGAGAGCGTCCAAGCCTACGTGAACTTACTGGTCCAAAAAGGAGGTCACTCTTCATCACTTTAAACCTCTATTTTAGAACTATATACATCACCACAAGGGGCCAGTCAATCACTTTCCTTCCATTTTGTTCCCTTCTCTATCCAAAAAAGACCATCTAAAAACCACAAATAGTTAACTTTACACCTTTAGGAATAAATTCTATAATAGCCTTGAACAGTATCTCTCATGAAACTGAAAAAAAGCCTTGGTCAGCACATACTAAAATCTACTGATATTCTTAAGAAAATTGTAGACTATGCCGACATCCAAGAAGGAGAGGTCGTAGTAGAAATAGGCCCGGGCTTAGGAGCTCTTACAAAGTTTCTCCTGGAAAAACCTTTAAAAAAATTATACCTTCTCGAAATTGATAAAGAAATGGTTGATATATTGAAAAAAGATATAATAGATGAGAGATTAGTGATAATTCACACTGATGCCCGCTATTTCGACTATAGAGTTTTTGAAGAGAGGAGTCTGAAAGTTTTAGGCAACTTACCCTATAATGTAGCAAGCATCATCGTTGAGAATGTAGTTTACTATTTTGACATTGTTCCAAGTTGTTTTTTTCTTGTTCAAAAGGAAGTTGCTGAGAAATGGCATTCTGGAAAATCGTGGCTTTCTGTTTTTATCAGGACTTTTTATGATATAAATTATCTTATGTCTATTCCACCTCGCTTTTTTTATCCGCCTCCCAAGGTTGATTCTGCTCTAATTCAGCTAAACCGTAACTTAAAAAAGGAGATCAAAGACCTGAAAGAGTTCAAAAAATTCCTCACTTTACTCTTCCAGATGAAGAGGAAGATGTTGAGAAAAAAGATATCTTTAGAAATCTTAAGAAGGGCACAGATTAATGAAGAGTTAAGAGTTGATGAGTTAAGCCTGGAAGAGATTTTACGTCTTTATGAAGCTTGGAGAGATTAGCCTTCATTTAACGAGTCATCTTTGGCATTATTTCTCTTTGACCTAACCATTTCAATTGCCTTAAGATGTTCCGCATAGGTCCTTGAGAATATGTGCCCTCCTTTTCCATCCGCAACGAAATAGAGATAGGGCACTTTTGCAGGCTTGAGCACTGCAAGAAGACTACTTTTGCCAGGATTTCCAATTGGAGTCGGCGGAAGAGAGTTGTGCAGATAGGTATTATAGGGACTTTTTACACTGACATAGTCCTTGTAAGTTAGTCTTCTAAAACTTCTCAAAGCATAGTTTATGGTGGGATCTGCCTGTAAGGGCATCCCCTTTTTGAGTCTATTCAGGTATACTCCTGCAATGATTGGTTTTTCTTCTTCATAAAAAGCTTCCTTTTCAACAATTGAAGCAAGAATGACCACTTCTCTCATAGAGAGTTTTCTCTCTGGCACTAAAGTTTCCAGTTCTTGCCAAACTTCCATAAACTTATCTGTCATCTTTTTTATGACCTTTGCGGGATGAGTATTTTTAGCAAAGAAGTAGGTCTCTGGATAGAGATATCCCTCAACCGTTGGCCCAGGCAGTCCAAGACTTTTAACAAACTCTGGATCCTCTGCCATCTTCATGAATTCTTCTTTTGAACAAATTTTTTTAGCTTCTAAAATCTCCGCAATTTGCCATATTGTTGCTCCCTCAGGAATTGTCACCCGGTGAAGATAAACTTTACCTTTGCTCAGTATTTCCAGAATTTCAGATGGCCTTTGGTGAGGAAAAAGGGCATACTCTCCAGCTTTAATTTCTCTGTGGACTCCAAGGCGGATTGCTTCAAATAAAAAAACTGGAATACTCTTTATTAATCCTTCTGCCTTCAACTTTTTCGCAACAGTGAAGATACTTTCACCCTTCTCTATTTCAACAAACTTCGGAATATCTGTTTTTTCCTTTGTTACCGGTTCGATTCCCTCAAGATAAAAGCCAGTAAATAATGCTATGTGAAAAAGTAGTAGAAGTGGAACTACAATTTTAATATCACTTGAGAACTTTAGTTTCTGTATTAACATTGTTTGAAAAAGGAGTTGGTTATGGATAGAGATGAGATCTTAAGAATTCTTGAAAGAGAAGCCATGGAAAATCCTCATGCGGTTTGGGCTCAACATAGACTTGCTTTAGCATACCTAAATTTCGGAAAAATACAAGAAGCCAAAGAAACTCTTAGAAAAGTTCTTAAACTTGATCCGTATCATTTTGAGGCAATGATAAATCTTGGTGTAATCCTTGCTAATGAGGGAGAACTGGAAGAGGCTAAAAAGGCCTTTACCTTTACATTAAAGTTTTATCCAAATTCCTATGAAGCTTGGAACAACCTGGGCCTGATTGAATTTCAACTTGGAGACTTAGAATCTGCGATGGAGTGTTATAAAAAGGCTATTTCCCTCAAGCCAGAACTACCCTCTGCATACATCAATTTGTCTACTGTTTTTATTGGGCTCGAGAGATGGGACGAAGCTATTGAAGTATTGGAAAAAGTTCTTAACATTGCCCCGAAAATGGGCACTGCATACAATAATCTTGCAGTTGCTTGGTATTATAAAGGTGATAGAGCTAAAGCTAAGGATTATCTCAAGAAGGCAAAAGAACTAAACTACCCAGTTAATCCTGACTTTGAAAAACTCTTAGATGAAGCCTAAGATTCCTAAACCTCCTCTTTGTCCATTTTGCGGTCAACTCATTGAGAGACCAAGATTACTCCCCATAGGTCTCTCTGAATATGAGGCTGGAGAATGCTCCTGTGGAGCGGTATATGTATGTGATCCAACAGGATTTAGCAGAGGTGCAGTCTTTCTTGAGGCTATTGTTCTTGCCTGTAAAGGGGATTGGAATTTGGCATTGGACCTCATCCCCGATGAAGACTACAGGGAGATTTGGCTTGAAAATTATGATCCTGAAACCCACACTATCCCTGGTGAACCCATCTTTGAAGGTCGTAAGATTCGCTCTGCCCTTTGTTTTATTAAACTTGCAGAAGATTTACAGGAGCTTAGTGGCAATAGACACCATAAGCCTCAAACATTGACTCAATCAAAGGAGACAACAACCCCTTCTAAAAGACTTACAAGAAATGAAGCTGAAGAATTATTAAAAAAGGATCAACTGCAAGAATTAATAGAGCTTGTGGTGAGTAATCCGAGTAATTTACAGGTGCTTCAAAAGTTACTTTATCACCCTGATGAGGCTCTTAGAAAAAAGGCGATATATTGCCTGGGACAGGTGGGAAAAAATCTTGCTAATACTAAGCCCCATAAAATTTCTGAACTCCTCAAAAAGTTGATCTATGCAAGCACTGACTCTGCCTCTTCACCTTGGGGAGCATTGGAGGCAGTGGGTGAACTTATTGCTGAAACTGGAGAAAGATTTTCCATTTATGTTAAAAATCTGTTTGCCTTTCTCAAATATCCTGAATACATACCATACGTCTTACCCGCTTTAGAACGTATAGCTATGAAAAATCCTTCTGCCTTTAAAAAGGGCCCTTTTCTTCGCCTGCTCGACCTCTTTCCACGACTAAGTTCTCAAGAACAGGCAATGGTCATCCGCATCTTTACCTGGATAAGGGGAAAAGAACTTCTAAGCCTTAAAAACACTCTTAGGCCAGAGAGAGTTCGAATCTATGATAATGAAAGTTTCCAATTTAAAGAACACTATATCAATGAGTTATGGAGCGAATATGAGAGAAGCTGTTATGAATGAAGAGAAACGGGAAAAAGAGGCAATCAAGCAGGCGTATGAGCTATGTGAGCAAGCTCATTCTGCCTGGATTAAAGGTAACACCCTTGATGCTTTGAGATACTATGAGGAGGCCCTTGAAATCTTCAAGGAACTGGGAAAACTTGCTGAAATTGCTAATATTTTAGAAAAAATTGGAGATATCTATCATCTAAGGGGGAAGACTTCAGAGGCTTTGAGAGCTTATAAAGCCTGTTTAGACATCTGTGAAAACTTTGAAGATGAGTTGAGCACCTGTATTATTGCTGAAAAGATTGCCTATGTGTATCGGGGATTGGGGGAGCACAATAGGATGCTTCCCTATCTATTTAGAATACTTGAAATTGCTGAGAAGTACCGAGACCCCCATAGAGCTGGAAGAGCCTTAGCTGGGATCGGAGAGGTCTATATAAGGGAAGGAAAGCTTGATTCAGCAAAAGAGGCTTTAGAATTAGCCTTAAAAATATTCCGTGGTATGGGAGCAATTGAACAGACAAAAATTTTAGAAGAGGCCTTAAAGAGTCTTGAGTCAAGAGAATAGTCACCTCTTTTGATCACACTTTGTATGGATGCAAAAGTGAATTCAGAGCGGGCTATCTTAATTGATGGAAGTTCATTTATCTACCGAGCCTATTTTGCTATTCCAGGCTATCTATCTACAAGTAAGGGGTTTCCTACAAAGGCAATCTTCGGAGTTACTCAGATGCTCTTGAAAATCCTAAAGGAATGGGATCCAAACATTATTGTATGGTTTATGGATGAGAAAGGTCCAACCTTTAGACATCTCAAATATGAGGAATATAAAGCAACAAGGCCTTCTATGCCTGATGACCTCAAGGTCCAGATTCCTTACATAAAAGCTATTGTTCAAGCCCTGGGAATTCCCCTTGTTTCTGCAGAAGGTTATGAAGCAGATGATTTAATTGCAACTTTCATTAAAACATTTGATATTCCTGTATTGATGGTCGCTCCTGATAGAGATCTCCTATCACTAATATCTGAAAGAGTTATGGTCTATGATCCTGTAAGAGAGACTTATCTGGATCTAAAGGGCTTTAAAGAAAAATATGGATTTGAGCCAAGCCAATTTGTAGACTTTAGAGCTCTTGCAGGTGATCCAAGTGACAATATCAAAGGAGTACCTGGCATTGGAGAGAAAACCGCTAAAGAACTCATTAAAAACTTTTATAATCTTGAGAATCTCTACGCAAACATCAACAAAGTTTTTCCTCTAAAAATTCGTGAGAGTTTAATTAAGTTTAAGGACAGAGTATTTGCCAATTCAGAGCTCATGCGGTTAAGAGAAGATGCTCCCCTGCCATCTCTTGATTTAAACTACTATACAAGAAGAAATCCAGACTATGCAACACTCAGAAAGCTCTTTAAGGAGCTTGAATTTAGGAAATTTCTCAAAGAGTTTCCTTTTCCTGAAGAAGGAGAGTCTATTCAAGTTGAAGTTATAGGCCTAAAGGAGTTAGACAAAATTTTATCCAATCTCCAACCAACTGTTCTTGCCCTTTATTACCCAAGTGTTGATTCAACCCTTTTTGGGAAATTTCCCAAAAAAGGCTACTTAGCACTTTCATATGAGAAGGTTTATGAAGTGCCCTTTGAACCTCCACTGTGGGAAAGTTTACAAAATAGAGTTCTCTTTGTTTATGATTATAAGACCTTTCTGAAGTCAACGGACTTCAAACTTGAGCAACCTCAAGATATTAAGTTAATGGCCTATTTGATCAATCCTGGACAGAAAAATTACGAATTAAATTCCCTCATAGTTGACTATCTTGATATCACTTTACCAAAAACGCAAACCAAAACTGATAGCAAAACTCCAGCCCTTTTTGCGTCTTGCATCCTCAAATTGGGACATGAGTTAGAGAGGAAACTAAAGGAAGAGGACCTTTGGTGTTGGTATTCAAGAGTTGAGATCCCTCTCAGTTATGTGCTTTATCATATGGAGAAGACAGGGGTAAAGGTGGACTTAGATTATTTGAGTAAACTTAACAGGGATTTTACAGAAAAGATAAAAGCTATTGAAGAAGAACTTTATAGGCTTGCAGGCAGAATTTTCAATCCCCGCTCGAGCCAAGAAGTTGCCCACATTCTCTTCGAAAGACTCAACCTTCCAAGGATTAAAAAAACCCCAAAGGGAGATTTGCCCTCTACTGATGCAGAAGTCTTAGAGGAACTTTACAACGCCCACCCAATAGTTCCTCTGCTATTGCAATATAGAAGTCTCTATAAGCTAAAAAGCACCTATGTTGAGGTCTTTCTTAAAGAGGTATCACCTATAACAGGCAGAGTTCATACTGAGTTTAATCAAACAGGAACCGCCACAGGAAGACTAAGTTCTCAGAAACCTAATCTTCAGAATATTCCAATAAGAGGAGAAGAAGGGCTTGCCATTCGCAGGGCTATTATAGCTGAAAAGGGATTTTTCATAGTCAGCCTTGATTATTCGCAAATAGAGCTTCGTGTATTAGCCCACTTCTCTGGTGATGAAAATTTACTTAAAGCCTTTCAGGAGGGAAAGGATATTCACACCCATACAGCCTGCGAGGTCTTTGGAGTAACTCCTGATAGGGTTACCCCAGAGATGCGCAGGGTAGCCAAGGTTATCAACTTCGGGATTGCATATGGAATGAGTCCCTATGGCTTGAGTAAAGAACTCAAAATAGATGTTGCCTCTGCTGAGACCTACATTAAAAAATACTTTGCGCGCTATCCTGGTGTTAAAAGATATATGGACGAAATCATTGATGAGGCCAAAAAAAATGGTTGGGTAAAAACAATTTGTGGTAGAAAACGCTATATTCCAGAGCTGTTTAGCCCAAGCAGAAATGTCCGAGAGTTAGGACAACGTATTGCTATCAATACTCCTATCCAGGGGTCTTCTGCAGATTTAATAAAATCTGCTATGGTAGTTTTACATCGTTATCTTGAGGAGCACAACTTGAAAAGTAGAATCATCCTACAAGTGCACGATGAACTCCTTCTTGAAGTCCCGGAAGAGGAACTAGATAAAATCACAACCAGTGCTAAAGAGATAATGGAAAATCCCTTTCCACATCTTAATTTAAATATAAATTTCTCTGTGCCCATTAAAGTAAATGTCTCTTATGGAAAAACCTGGGCAGATTGTAAAGATTAGAAATGCGATTGGATAAATTTCTTGCCCAATATGGCCTTGGATCTCGGCGCGATGTCATAAGATTAATCAGAAGTGGAAATGTTACCGTAAACGATATAATTATTCGGAATCCCTCGTTGAAAGTTGACCCTGAAAAGGATAAAATAGCCTTTAAGGGTAAGCTTCTTGTTCTAAAATCAACTTTTTATTATAAATTTTATAAACCAAAAGGTGTAATAACTTCAACCAAAGATAGAGACCTAACGGTTATTGATCTTCTCCCACAAGATCTCCCCGGAAAAAACGAAATCTTTCCTGCAGGTAGATTAGACAAAGACGCAGAAGGTTTAATTTTACTTACATCAGATGGTGAGTTGGCTCATAGAGTAACCCATCCCAGATGGAAATTACCTAAAATTTATGAGATATTACTTGATAAACCATTAAGTGAAGAAGCTAAAATCTTCGCAGAAAGAGGAGTTGAGCTTAAAGAAGGACCAACTAATCCCGCAATAATTCAACATCTTGATGAAGATAGAAAACATATAAGAATTGAAGTAACCGAAGGCAGACACCATCTTTTAAAGAGGCTCTTTGGTAAATTAGGCTATAGAGTTCTGAATATTAAAAGGATTGCAATCGGTCCCATTTCTATCGGTGATCTAAAAGAGGGAGAAGTTAAACCCCTGTCAGATGAGGAGATTCAGCAATTGAAAAAAGTATTAAGACTTGGGTAAGTTAATAAGAAATCTTGTCCCTCCTCTTTCACTTTTCTCAACCTTTATCTTTCCATTGCTCAATTCAATTATACCAGTTACTATAAAAAGTCCAGTTCCAGTCTTTCTAAGTTCTTCGAAATTCCTTTTATTGAAGGCTTCACAAAGTTTTTCATCCATTCCTTGACCTTCATCCTCATAGACAATTCTTATCTCACCATTGGTAGTTGAAATAATAATATTTATATTTCCTTTTTCATTCATTGCCTTTATTGAGTTATCAAGTAAATTAATCCAAACTCTTTTTAATTGAAAAGGATCACTTTTTATTACGATATTTTCTCCTGAAATAGATTCAATTTTAAGATTTATATTTATCTCTGGATAAGATAACTTATAGAGTTCCAAAACCTCTTTTAAATTTTGAAGAAGGTCCACTTCAGTTCGTTCAAAAACTGATCTTTGAGAAAAATAATAGAAATCTTGAGCCAACTTTCTTAATTCTTCAATATAAGTATTTATTACACTTACTGTTTTCTCTAAAAGTTCTTTTTTTTCTGGTGGCAAATCTTCACTTAGACGTTTTTTGAGTCTTTCTATTGATAATTTAATTGGAGTAAGGGGATTTTTAATTTCATGAGCAATCTTTACAGCAACTTCTCTCCAAAGTGACAATCTCTTTAAAGTTTCTTTTTCTTCCAGATTTTCAATAATTAAAAGATATAACCACTCCTCTGGCAATTGTAATTTCATAAATGTTATGCCAAAAGATAATTCTTTGTCTCCTGTTCGAAGATTAAATACTTTGTAGAAATTTTGGTGAAGATCAAGACCTTTTAAATAGTCTTTTAATCCAAACAAATCAACAAAATAAGACGGATTTTCAATTTTTAGTGATGTGATCCATGATTTTAGAGTTTTATTTACAAAAAGCAGATCAAAGTTTTCTTTGAGTATTAAAATTCCTACTGGAAGGGTTTCTAAAACTGTTCTAAGATATTCATTATATTTTTTTAAACGTTCTTCATATTTTTTTAATTCTTCTGCCATATTTCTAAAAGACTTTATGAGAGTAGCAATTTCATCCTCTTGATCTGGTGGAGATGGAAGATCCTCAAGAGAGTATTCTCTTCTTGAAATCTTTTGTGTGGCAATAATTAGACTCTGAAGAGGCTCTGTTAATCGTCTTCCCAGCTTATCTCCTACCCAAACTCCCAAAAAAAGAACCAAAAAGAAAATTATAGCAAGAGATAAAATAATAAAATATGTAAATTCTTTACTCTCTAATTGACTCAAAATATCTTTCCTTAGTAAAAGCTCTTTTTCAATTATTTTTCCAGTAGCCAGAACATAAGTGTTTCCCTTTGCATCCTGCACTGGAATAAAGGCTCTCATAATAAGTGTTGAACCAAAAGGCTGAAGCTGAATTTGAGGCTTTTTATCCTGCATAAGAGTCTCTATTATTTTTAAAGAAATACCAAGTTTAGAAGTTATCTCTGGTGAATAGGTTTTACGATAAAGCTCACCATTTAAGGTATAAACTTCAACTGAATCTAATCGCGATAAATAACGATATCTCTCTCTTAGATCCTTATTTCTTATATTTTCTACCTTTGAAATATATTCATCTCTTATCTTGTATGCCATCATTAGAAGATAAGCCTCCTCTTCCTTAAGAAAATCCTCTTCTTTTAATATCTCTGAAATAATACGAGCTGATGCTACCTCTTCCAACCAATAGTCAAGCCCTTTTTTAAGAAAATATATACCTCCAAGTGTAAGAATTATCGTCGGGAAAGTCAAAGAAAGCATATATAGAGTAAAAAGCTTATATTTCAAACTTCTTGATATTTTTCTTGCCTTAATTTCTAAAAAAATCCTAAAAAGATAACGGAAAATGAGATATAACATAAAAAGTAGTATCAAAAGGTCAATTTGTAAGAAAATAAGTAGAACAAAATTCCTATCACGAACATTAAGTATTCCACTCTGATAGAGAATATATTGAATTGCTATAAAAACAATAAGTAATAACAGTGGCAGAATTCTCTTGAGAAAAATTCGAAAGAATAAAGTCTTAATGTATGACATATTCTCTTGATGTTTGATATTGTCTACGCTTCTCTACTCTTGAATATCGTAAATTTTTATCAAGATGAGTATAAAAACTTATAGTTACTTTTAAAGCTAGAATTTTTTCTGACATTTCCTGTTTGGAATATTTTCCTATTCTTAAAGGATAGGAATTGAGAAAAACGAGATAGGGAATAATATCTTCTGCTCTAAGAAACTGGATAGTTCCAAAGTTGTCTTCCAGGTAGTAGACATTTGTTTCTGGATTATAACTTGCCTTCTGAAAATAGATCTCTTTTTGTATTATTTTTTCCTCTGGAGGGTTAATACTTCTTAACTCAAACTCGTATAGTATAACAACCTCTCCCCTTTGTCTTTTTAGTGCTAAAAGAATGTCTTGTGTAGGAAAAGACTCAAAGGATGCACTTACTAAATAAGTTCCATTACCAAGGTCTATAAGATCTAACTTTTTTATGGTAAATGAGTGGGCTATTTTCCATATGCAAAGTATGAAAATAGAAAGCATTAGGACTTTCTGCCCCATCCACCTCCTCCTGGTGTCATAATAACAAGCCTATCTCCTTTTTTGACCTCTATGATTGTTTTTCCTGGAAGTTCAATTTCTTTACCATCTCTGATTAAGATGTTTTGTCCCACTTTTCCATTATTTCCTCCCCACAGGCCGTAGGGAGCATGGCGTCTTCTCTCGGTAAGAAGTGTTACTATCAAATCCTCTTCAAATAAAAACTCTCTTATTAGACCATCGCCTCCTCTATATTTACCTTCTCCTCCCGATCCTCTACGTATTGAGTATCTTAGAATTTTCACAGGATAAAGTTGTTCTAGGGCCTCTATTGGTGTGTTTAAGGTATTTGTCATATGGCAGTGCACTGCAGAGAGACCTTCTTTTCCTGGACGAGCCCCCATGCCTCCTCCAATTGTTTCATAATAGGCGAAGTCATCCCTTCCAAAGGTAATATTATTCATTGTTCCGCAAGATCCTGCAGGAACTAACTCTGGAATAGCCTCTGCAAGGGCCTTTAGAATTACATCTACAACTCTTTGAGATGTCTCTACATTTCCCCCAGAAACTGGGGCAGGATACTCTGCATCAAGAATACTTCCCCTCCTTGTAGATATTTCAATTCTCCTAAAAAGACCATGATTTATAGGAAAATCACCAAGAGTCTTTAAAAGAGAAATGAAAACATAGTAAACCGCAGAAACAGTTACTCCCCTTGGTGCATTAAGTGGACCTCTTACCTGATCAGCAGATTGTGTAAAATCAAGCTTTACTCCATCAAAATTAACAGTTAATGTTACTCTAATCGGTATGTCTTCATTTCCATAACCATCACAATCCATATAGTCAACAGCATAATAAGTTCCACTTTTTGTTTTCTTAAATAGATGAAGAATAGCTTTTTCAGTATAATTTTTAAGAGCAGAGCCTGCACTAATTAATGTCTCTATTCCATATTTATTTATAAGTTCTCTCAGTCGTATTTCACCTCTATCAAGGGCTGAGAACATGGCCTTGAAGTCACCACATCTCTCTGTAGGGTTTCTCATGCTTGAGATTATCTCCTCAAAGAGGTCCCTATTTAGTCTCCCCCTATGAAAAATCAGAGTAGGTTCAATAAGTATGCCTTCATCTTTAATATGCTCAACAGGCCCCATACTTCCCGGATATTTACCTCCCACATCTGCGTGATGTGCTCTGATGATCAGGTAGAAACAGGGCCTATTTCCGAAAAAAACGGGTTTAATCAAGGTAATATCAGGCAGATGAGTTCCTCCCCTATAGGGATCATTAGTTATGACCATATCTCCTTCGGACCAATCAAAGAGTGGTAGAATTTCCCTTATTGTCTCAGGCATTGCGCCAAGATGCACAGGAATGTGAGAGGCCTGGGCAAGAAGTTCCCCCTTTTCATCAAAAATAGCACAGGAAAAATCTGCACGCTCCCTTATATTTGGCGAGAAACTTGAATATCTCAGAATTATACCCATTTCCTCAGGCACACTGGTAAAAAGTTTATTAAATATCTCAAGCTCCAGTTCCAAATCAAACATGGTTGACCCTCAACAAAAGTAGATTTTGTCCTTCAAGAACTTTTAACACAAAATCCTCCTCAAGATAAAGGGTGGTGTATCTATCTATTACTAAGGCAGGTCCTTTAAGAATTTCATCTACCCTTAAGTCATCCCAACAAATTACTGGCACTTCTATCCAACCCTTTTCCGTATATACCTTAGTTTTTGAGCAAGGAGCTCTAAAACTCTGAGACTCAATTTTTAGGGACTCCACTTGTCTTTTCTCTGCTACTCTTACGCGAAGGGTCACAATCTCTATGGGATAAGTCTTGAGAGTAAACCCATAGAGCTTTCTGTGCTCTTCTTCAAAGGCCTCTCTTAGTGGTTCTCTTAGTGGCACCGTAACTTCAAAACCTTGCCCAAGATACCGCAAATCAACATATACTTCCCAGAGAAAATCACCTTCAGCACTCCACCATCTCTTTACATAGTCCCTTGCCCTGTCTTTAATAATCCTTAAATGGGCTTTCCATTTTTCTTCATCCTCAAGAGGAACAAGGACAGTTTGAGAGATTTCCTTTACAAATCCAGAGAGATATATTCCTTGAGCAGAGAAGACTGGTGCAGATTTGGGTAATATTACTTTGGCAATCCCAAGATCTCTTGCTAAAGAACAGGCATGAAGTCCACCAGCGCCTCCATAGACAAGAAGGGTAAAGTCTCTGGGATCATAGCCTCTCTCAAGGGTTACCTTTCTGATAGCATTTAGCATATGACAGTTTGCAATCCTTACTATTGCTAAAGCAATATCAAAAATGGTTTTATTTAGCCTTTTGGTAAGATTCTTAATGGCTTTAATAGACCGCTCTTTATCAAGGATAAAAGAGCCTCCCATAAAACAGTCAGGAAGAAGTCTGCCTAATATAAGATTGGCATCAGTTACAGTTGGCAAAAGGCTCTTTCCATAGCAGGCTGGACCTGGGTCTGCTCCTGCACTTTGAGGTCCCACCTTTAAAATCCCTCCTTTGTCAATGTAGGCAATAGATCCTCCACCTGCACCTACTGTATGAATATCTATGAGAGGTATTCTCAAAGGAAATCCATCGAGATAGTAATTCCTGGTGATGGGGATTGAACCATTAATTAAGGCAACATCTGTTGACGTTCCTCCCATATCCAATGTTATGAGCCTATTCTCACCAAGCAACTCTCCTAAAAATTTGGCAGAAAGCACTCCTCCAGCAGGCCCAGATAGCACAGTATGGACGGAAAAATTCATTGCTTCATTGAGGGTCATATATCCGCCAGAAGATTGTTGAATAAAAATGTCAATTCCCTGCAAACTATCACCAAGACTCTTGAGATATCTCCTCATGACTGGATTGAGATAACTGTTTATAACAGTTGTACTAAGTCTTTCGTATTCTCTAAATTCAGGGAGAATCTCTGATGAAAGACTGATATCAAAAATTTGTAAATTTTCAAGCACTTTTTTTATCATTTGTTCGTGTAATGGATTGGCATAGCAGTGTAGAAGAGAAACAGCACAAGAATCAAATTCTTTTCCTTTTAACCAGTTGCTCAATTTGTTAAGCTCAGTCTCTGTAAGTGCTTTGATAATTTCACCTTTAGGACTAATTCTTTCACAAATGCCATAGATATTTTCCTCTCTAATAATTGGAGCAGGCTTTTCTGCAAAGATGTCATATAAATCTGGTCTTGCTTGACGACCAATGAAAATGAGATCTTCAAAGCCTTTAGTAGTTATTAAAACGACCTTGGCCCCCTTTCTCTCTAAGAAGGCATTTGTTGCAACAGTTGAACCATGAATTAATAGGGAAATCCTCTTTGGAGCCAAAGACCTTACACCTGAAATAAGGGCCTGAGAAGGATCCAAGGGAGTAGATGGCAACTTGAAAAACCTAAGTGTGTTACCCTCCCTGTAGACAAAATCAGTAAAGGTACCTCCTGTGTCTACCGCAAGCCTCATACTCCTAAAATAATCTCAATTAACCTCGTCGCAAGTCCCCAAGTTTTTTCCACCACCCTTAACTTACCCTCATACTTAAAATTTTAATAAAAACGTTTATACTTTAAAAAGATGAAAAAGAAA
>JAUQPD010000011.1 GCA_030550555.1 Thermodesulfobacteriota bacterium | reverse complement strand
GAGTAGGCTTTGCCTCTGCTTTCTCTGCAACTTGAGGAGGAGTGGGACAAGAACAGGCATAAAGGAGAGAACCACCCAAAATTAAAGCCCCAAGCTTCAAATAAATCCCCTTCATAGGACACCTCCTTTTATAAATTTTTAACCTTTAATACAGCCCATTGGAAGAAGTTTGGCTACCTTGCGGGTAAGTCCTGCTTTGCAGGTTGCTTCAATGACAAGAGATACATCTTTATAGGCCTCAGGGGCTTCCTCTGCTAAGCCTTTTTTGGACTTAGCCATCACGATGATTCCCTTCTTTCTCAATCGCTCAACTATCTCTTCTGCCCTAAAGGACTTTATTGCTT
The DNA here is from genome assembly GCA_030550555.1 of Thermodesulfobacteriota bacterium. Lineage (GTDB taxonomy): Bacteria > Desulfobacterota > Thermodesulfobacteria > Thermodesulfobacteriales > Thermodesulfobacteriaceae > Caldimicrobium. Next base: position 19,712 of record JAUQPD010000011.1, on the reverse strand, counting down.
GATTTCTACTCATAGTTCTTCCTGCCCCATGGCAGGCAGATCCAAAGGCCTTCTCTTCTCCCTCCTTAGTGCCAACCAAAATATAAGAGGCAGTTCCCATAGATCCTCCGATAATTACGGGCTGACCTACCTCTCTATAAGCAGGGGGTAACTCCTTTCTGCCTGGCCCCCAAGCCCTTGTTGCTCCTTTCCTGTGAACAAAAAGCCTCATCCTCCGTCCATTGACCACATGGTATTCCACTTTGCAGGTGTTATGACTTACATCGTAGAGAAGTTTAAGATGGACACCATTGAAGATTTCATCAAATACCTCACGCACTAAATGGGTAATAACTTGCCTGTTTGCTAAGGCACAGTTTATTCCACAACACATTGCTTTAAAATAGGCCTGCCCTTCTTCTGAGTTGATTGGCGCGCAAACCAGCTCCTTTTCTTTTATGGGAATTCCATATTTTCTTGATGCCTTTGCAAGAACAGGAAGATAATCTGTAGCTATCTGATGTCCAAGGGCTCTTGAACCACAATGTATCGTTACTACCACCTGATTTTCAAAAAGTCCAAAGGCCTGAGCTGTAGCCCTATCATAGATCTCTGCTACATACTGCACTTCAAGATAATGATTACCTGAACCAAGAGTGCCTACTTGTCGATGCTGTCTCTTTTTGGCCTCCATTGAAACATAGGAAGGATCAGCTCCTTCCATTTTCCCCCGTTCCTCGATAAATTCGAGATCCTCAGGAAGTCCATAACCCTTTTTAACAGCCCACTCAGCACCTCCCACTAAAACTTCATCTAGCTGATGGGGACTAAGCTTTATTTCTCCCTCAGAACCAACCCCACTTGGCACGGTCTCAAAAAGAGCTCTTATCAATTTCTCCAAATAGGGTTCAACCTCCTCTTTAGTAAGGGGAGACAAAAGAGTTCTAACCCCGCAGGAAATATCATATCCCACTCCTCCGACTGAGATTATACCACTAGCATCAGGATCAAAGGCAGCAACTCCTCCTATAGGAAAGCCATATCCCCAATGGGCATCTGGCATAGCAATTGAAGCCTTAACTATTCCAGGAAGTGATGCCACATTTGAAACCTGCTCATAAACCTTTTCGTCCATCTCCTCAATAAGTCTTTGGCTTCCAAAAATCCGCCCTGGAACTCTCATATCCCCACTTTTGGGAATTTCCCATTCAAAATCACTAATCTTAACAAGTTTTTTCAATTCCATGAAAAAGTTTCACCCCCGTATTTAATTAAAGCCTTATAAATCTAAATATTAACCAAGTCCTTGTAATTATCAAGGGAAAACCTTTCTGGTCTTTTCCTTATAAATCTAAATATTAACCAAGTCCTTGTAATTATCAAGGGAAAACCTTTCTGGTCTTTTGACAATCTAAATTACATTAGACGGATGTATGTTGTAATTATACGTAAAATTTGAAGGAACCTTTCCCGAGAATATCGTGTAAATGTAGTATTCCAAGAAGGCGATTCTCGTAATTGACAACTGGAAGTACAGTAATTTGGTATTTTTCCATTAAATCAAGAGCTTCGGCTGCAAGACTGTTCTCCTCAATCTTCTTTGGATTCTTTGTCATGACTTCATCGATTGTTGTTTCGGGAAGAGTTAAGTTTTTTCTAATTAGACGTCTAAGATCCCCATCTGTAAAGATTCCTCGGAGATGGTTAAAGTTATCCACAACTATGACCGCACCGAGTCTTTTCCTGTCAAGTTCCTCAATAGCTTCATGAAGTAGGGTTCCTTCTCTTACTTGAGGAATTGCCTCACCAGTTAGCATAATCTCTCTAACTTTGACTTTGAGTCTTTCCCCAAGGGAACCGCCAGGATGATTTTTTCGGAAATCTTCTTTATTTAGACCTCTTAGTTCCCATAGAACGATGGCAAGAGCATCACCAAGGGCAAGCATAGCGGTTGTGCTCGTCGTTGGAGCAAGGCCAAATGGACAGGCTTCTCTTGGAATTCTTATCTCAAGAACTACATCGGAGAGACTAGCAAGAACGCTATTGGGATTTCCTGTCATAGAGATTATTGGAATTGAGCGCATCCGTAAGATCTTAGCAACTTCACAGACTTCAAGGGTATTTCCTGAATAGGAAAGTGCAAGAAGGACATCCCCAGATGTAACCATGCCCAGGTCACCATGAAGCGCTTCAACAGGGTGAAGAAAGAAGGAGGGAGTTCCGGTCGAGGAAAGTGTTGCAGAAATTTTCCTACCAATTAGGCCACTTTTCCCAATTCCAGTTACCACTACTCGCCCAGTCGATTTATGAATGACTTCTATTGCTTGAGAAAAACGGAGATCTATGGCATTTATTAGACTTTCAAGCCCCTCTTTTTCTGTCTGTATAATTTCACAGGCTCGATGAAGAATCCTCTCTTTGTCCATTAATGAAAGATCTGTGGGTTCTCTTTGAGTTCAAACTGAATATTTCTTAATTCCTTGTCCGCCTCTTCTCCAAAAAAGATCTCACTAATGAGATCTAATGTTTTATTTATTATACCTGTTATAACAGTCTCTCTTGCAAGGATCTCATCAAGCTTATCACAGGCCCAGGATAACTCTTCTTTAGTAAGATCCCGCCAGGATAAGTGTCTAAAGAGCCCATAATAGGCCTGACGTGTTTTAATTCTCTCCCTAAGTTCATTCAAAAGTTCTTTGGGATTTCTGATTTTTTGATAAACCTCCTCTTTAAAAAATCTGATATCTTCCTCCTGGAATTTCCAAAAACTCTCAATCCACTCTTTGAGAGTTAAAACTTTGTCTTCCGTCATTTTGGAGACACCTCTCCAAATTTTTTTTTAAACTATACCTCTATGGGGAAAAAAAACAAGAATGTGATAAACTATTCTTCACCATGAGGAAGGGTTATATTCAACTTTACATTGGTGATGGTAAGGGTAAAACTACCGCGGTCATAGGTCTAGCAATAAGAGCTCTTGGTGCAGATCTAAAAGTTGCCTTCCTACAATTCTTTAAACCAGACACTTCATCAGAGGTAAACATCCTAAAACAATTTGCACCTAAACTACTCTACAAAAATTTTCATACAGAGGGCTTCGTCAGAGGAAGGCCTTCTATAGCTCTACAAAACTTAATAAAAGAAGCATACAACTTTGTAAAGGATCTTATCTACTCGCACCACTACGATCTAATAATTCTTGACGAATTTCTTTATGCCTTAAACTGGCAACTTGTGGAGCTAAATGACTTTCTTCAACTGCTCAAATCAAGACCACCCGGACTTGAAATAGCAATCACCGGAAGAACTGCACCTCAAGAATTAATAGATCTTGCAGATTTAGTAACTGAAATGAAAAATATTAAGCATTATTATGAACGCGGGGTAAAAGCAAGATGGGGAATAGAGATGTAAAGCTCCTAGAAGAGCAGATACGCGAAGGAATTCCTCTTGACTGGGAGAGCGCCAAAACGCTTTTTAAATTGCCTATACACACCTTGGGGAAGCTTGCTCAAATCCAGAGATACAGACTCCATCCAGAGAAAATTGTTACATATGTTGTCGATAGAAACATAAATTATACTAACATTTGTATCTCCTACTGCAAATTCTGTGCTTTCTATAGAGCTCCAAATTCAAAGGATGGTTACCTACTTTCCTTTGAAGAGATTGCTAAAAAGATTGAAGAAACCATTGCTCTTGGTGGTTATCAGATCCTTCTACAGGGAGGAATTAATCCTGATTTGGACCTAGAATACTTTGAAAGGCTCTTTACTTTTATAAAAAATAGGTATCCCCAAATTCATCTACATGCCCTCTCGCCTCCAGAGATTATTTATCTCAGTAAAAGTTCTGGTTTGAGTGTTGATGAGGTATTGAAAAGACTTATCAAAGCAGGTCTTGATTCCATCCCAGGAGGGGGTGCAGAGATCCTTGTTGATAGGGTGCGAAAAATCCTCTCTCCAAATAAAGCTACTAGCGAAGAATGGCTCTATGTTATGGAGCGGGCTCACTTACTTGGACTTAAAACTACCGCAACTATGATGTTTGGACATATAGAAACCGATGAAGAGATCCTTGAACACCTCTTCAAAATTAGAAACCTTCAAGAGAAGACAAAAGGTTTCACAGCCTTTATTCCCTGGACCTTTCAACCAAAAAACACCGCTCTCTCTCATCTTCCCAAGGCAGGGGCGGTTAGATATTTACAAGTTTTAGCAATTAGTAGAATAGTCTTGCACAATATACCTAACATTCAAGTTTCTTGGGTTACTCAAGGACCCCAAGTTGCCCAGCTTGCTCTTGAATTTGGAGGCAATGACTTTGGAAGCACCATGATTGAAGAGAATGTGGTAGCCTCAGCAGGTGTCTCCCATCGCCTAAGTGAAGAGGAACTAAGAGCCTATATAAGAGAAGCAGGTTATATCCCCAAAAGACGCAAAATGGATTATACAATTATAGAAAATTAATATACAATCGCCAGATGGAAGAAATTTTCTTACAAGAAGGCCAACACTTTTTGATTAGGGCCCGGTTTATCTTTCATCACGAAGGCCCTCCCTTGATTGATGGTGCGGTAGAAATACGCGACAAAAACATTGTTAATCTCGGTCCCTATCGCAATCTCAAGAGAGAGGCAAGTAGAGCAAAGTTTATTGACTCTGAAGATTGCGTCATTCTGCCAATCTTAGTTAACAGTCATGTCCATCTTGAGCTCTCCCCTCTTCGTTTTCGCATACATCCATCTGGAAAATTTACTTTATGGCTAAGACAACTCCTCAAGAAGAGAAGCCAGCTCTCACCTATTGAAATCAGGGAATCCTCAAAGATCGCTTTGAGAGAGCTTCTCAATGAGGGAACTGGACTTGTCGGAGAAGTAACCAATACCGCCTTAACTCTTGACATCCTAAGAGAGGCTCCCCTTTGTGCATATATCTTTCAGGAGATCTTGAGCTTTCAAGGATCCCCCTCCTTGAATGAGCTAAAAGATCAAGAACCCTGTATCAGGATTACCTACTCAGCCCATTCTCCTTACACGGTTTCTCCTCTTGCAATTCAAGCAATAAAATCTTACAATCAGAAAAGAAAGAAAATTTTTTGCATACATTGCGCTGAATCTCCAGAAGAAATAGAGTTTTTAAAAGATGGTACCGGACATATTGCCAATCTACTCAAAGAACGTGGCAGGTGGAGTGATAATTTCGTTCCTCCTGGAACTTCTCCAGTAAAATATCTTGATACACTGGGAGTGTTAAATCAAAACACTCTGCTTATTCACTGTGTACACCTGAGAGATGAAGACTTTGAAATCCTTTCTACAAAAAATGTATGGGTCTGTCTATGTCCAAGGAGTAATCTCTATACAGGGGTGGGGCTCCCCGATCTACCTAGATTTTTAAAATACAAGATTAAACTTGTACTAGGAACTGACTCTCTTGCAAGTAATGACCGTTTATCAATATTTGAAGAAATAAGAACCCTTTTGAATTTCTATCCTCAGGTTTCTGCTCTCACACTTCTTGAAATGGCAACTCTTAATGGAGCAAAACTCTTCGGTTTTGAAAATCAATTAACCCTTAAGAAGGGCTCTCTTGCCAATTTTCTCGTGCTCTCGCCACCTACTTTTACATCAGACCAACCTGAAGAAGTTCTGAGAAGTCTTATCTTATCGGAGAGAAAAATTGAATACCGCTTCTATGCCCATTGATTCAGATAATAAAAAACTTTTTATTGCCTTTCCTGATTATCTCAATACTCTACCTCTACTACATTTTCTCAGATCTGTGGAAACCTTCTTTATTATAAAAGATACTCCAAAGAGAATTAATGAGGCCTTAAAGGCAGGGCTCCTTGATGTAGGCCTTGCATCAAGCCTCTTCTATGCAAAACATCATCAAGAACTTCTAATACTTCCAGATATCTCAATTAGTGCTACAGGAAAAGTTAAAAGTGTAATTCTCTATCATCACAAGCCCCTTGAGAGACTTTCAAATAAGAGAATTGGGATTACTCCTGAAACTGAGACCTCTTTTGGTCTATTAAGGCTTGTCCTTGAGGAATTTATTGGTATAACCCCTAAGTATGAGTTTTTGGAGAGTAGATTTAGTGATCTTCAAGAGGAAAAAATTTTGGAACTTTCTGGATATTTAGCTATTGGAGATGAAGCACTAATCCTTGAGAATAATCAGATCTTTGAATTCTCTACGGATCTTGCAGAACTCTGGTTGATGAAAACAGGTCTACCTTTTGTATTTGCATTACTTGTTGTAAGAAGAGAAATAGCTGAGTTAAAGAGAACTCTGATTGAAAAATTTCTTATGGAGCTATTTTTTAGCCGAGCAAAGGGGCTTTCCAGTCTTGCAGAAATTGTAAAAGTTTCTACTCACCCACTTAATAAAGGATTAATCTTAAACTATCTTCAACATCTTGAGTATGATTTTTCTGGACTTAAGCAGAGAGCCTTTCAATGTTTTTGCGAGTTTCTCTATAAAAAGTCTATAATTCAGCAGATTCCGAGTCTAAACTTTTTTCCTCTATGAGTGCGAGGGATCACAAAAGTTTTGTCAAAGAAAAATTTGATCGCATTGTTAGAAGATATGAACTTGTAAATTCCATTGCAAGTATTTGTATAGATAAAACTTGGCGGAGACGACTTATTAAAAGCATAGAGAGTCTTGAGGGCCCCATCCTTGATCTCTGCTGTGGGCCCTTCACCCTGAGTTTGGAAATACTAAAAAAAAGACCAGAAAAAATCTTTGGATTAGATCTAAGCAAAGAGATGTTGCAATATGGTATGGCTAAAAAGTCACCACTTCTTAAATATATCTATCCTCTAAGAGGAGATGCAGAAAGATTACCTTTCAAAGACAATACCTTTGGTATTATTACGATAGCCTTTGGTTTTCGCAACCTCCAGAATAGAGACCTTGCCCTTCTTGAATTTAACAGAGTTTTAAAAAAAGGTGGAAGCCTTCTTATTCTTGACTTTTCCCTTCCCAAAAATCTCCTATTTCGTAAACTCTATCTCTTGTATCTTACAAGATATATTCCACTTCTGGGAGGTCTCCTCACAGGTGATAAGGAAGCCTATTTGTATTTAGGAGACTCCATTCAGAAATTCCCACCTAAGGTGATGATCATCAAAATGGCTGAAAATAAAGGATTTAAAGCTCTTAAGGTTGAGGAGCTAACCTTTGGGATTGTAACACTATATCATTTTCTAAAGACTTGACTACTATTCTCTTTTAAGTTTCTCCAGCACTACTAATACCTCCCCCTCTTTCACACTTTTCCCCTCCATAACCAATAACTTGACAATCCTACACTCTATAGGAGCTAAAATGGGAAAAAACATCTTCATAAACTCTATGTTCATTATCTCTTCACCCTCTTTGAGATTATCTCCCTCCGATAGGTGTCTTCCTTCTTTCTCTGCAATTCGCCACACTACACCTGGACAAGGAGCCTTCACTACTATCAAATTCCCCCATTCTTCTATCATAAGAGAATTCCCCCTTAATGAAATTGCCCAACAGTTCTGCTGTTTATTGCAATTTAGTCTTTTTTTATTATATTTAAAAGACCTGCTTGGGTGATGGGAAATCCTCGCCCAGGCTTAAAAATAAAATTCGAGGAGGAGTTGCTATGCCCTTAGATGCTGAGATCAAAGCAAAGATCATCTCCCATTTCCAGAGGCATCCCCAAGATACTGGTTCTCCAGAGGTCCAGATTGCCCTTCTCACTGCCCGAATTAAACAGCTTGAAGAGCATCTGAAAGTTCACAGAAAGGATTATCACTCAAGAAGAGGCCTAATGAAACTAATTGGAAAAAGAAGAGCTCTGCTTGAATATCTCAAAAGAACTGATTTTATGAAATATCAGGCTCTTCTGAGAGAACTTGGATTAAAACGCTAATCTTCCAATTGAAATCTATTTTATTATCAAAACAGACAGAATGAAAAGGGGCCCAATGGGCCCCATTAATTTTTATACCCAGCCCTTCTGTTCGTAGAAAATTCTACCTGTCCCAGCTGGAATTAGCCTACCAACTATTACGTTTTCCTTAAGGCCTCTTAGGTAATCAACTTTTCCTGCAAGAGATGCCTCAGTTAGAACTCTGGTTGTCTCCTGGAAAGAGGCTGCTGAGAGCCAGGAATCGGTAAGTAGTGCTGCCTTGGTAATACCAAGTAGGACGGGTTCTGCAACCGCTGGTTTACCACCTTGAGCAAGTACCCTAGAATTTTCTTCCTCAAAACGAAAACGATCCACATACTCTCCTATCATAAAGGAAGTATCCCCAGCCTCCTTTATCTTAACTTTTTTCAACATCTGTCTAATTATTACCTCAAAGTGTTTGTCATTAATTTTAACACCTTGAAGCCTATAGACCTCCTGAATTTCTTCAATTAAAAAGCGAGCAACTCCTTTAATACCAGTTACTTTGAGTATGTCGTGAGGATTGGGAGATCCCTCAATGAGAGGTTCACCTGGTTTAATGTAATCACCTTCTCTCACAACGATATACTTACCCTTTGGTAATAGATATTCTTTAGATTCACCAACCTCTGGCTGAACTACAAGCCTTTTCCTTCCTCTTACATCCTTTTCAAAAAGGACTCTTCCTTCAATTTCACTAATAATCGCACTTTCTTTTGGCTTCCTTGCCTCGAATAGATCAGTTACTTTGGGAAGACCACCAGTTATGTCCTTTGCTTTAAGAGTCTCTCTGGGGATTCTTGCGATTATATCTCCTGCCTCAACATAGTCTCCCTCGTGAACACTTAAAATAGCACCCACAGGCAATTCATAGCGGGCTTCCCCTCTACCATCAGGAAGTTTAATTGTTCGACCCTTGTCATCCTTTATTGAAATCCTTGGTCTATAGTCAGTTAGTTTATAATCCCTAACCACGATGGTGATTCTACCAGTGATGGGATCAATGCGCTCATCTACAGTCACTCCATCTATGATGTCTCCAAATTTTACGATACCTGAGACCTCAGTAATAATTGGCATAGTATAAGGATCCCATTCAACGAGTAAGGCTCCTGGTTTTACCATCTCACCTTCTTCAACCTTTATCTTGGCACCATAGACAACAGGATATTTCTCAAGAATTCTTCCATCTGGGCCTTCAACAGCAATCTCCCCCTGACGATTAAGAGCAACAAGTGTTCCGTCTGATCTCCTTACGACTCTCAAATTGATGTATTTTACTTTCCCTTGAGATTGTGCCACATGCTGGCTCTGTTCCAGAGCCTTCCCTACTGCACCACCAATGTGGAAGGTTCTCATAGTTAGCTGAGTTCCAGGTTCACCAATTGACTGGGCAGCAATAATTCCCACAGCCTCTCCAATCTCAACAAGTCTTCCTGTTGCAAGATCCCTTCCATAGCACTTCCGACATACTCCAAAGGGGCTCTCACAAGTAATCACCGATCTAATCATAACTTTCTCAATACCAGCTTCCTTAATCTTTTGAGCCTTTGCCTCATCAATCTCCTCATTAGCTTTAACAAGTACTTCTCCTGTTATAGGATCAACAATATCTTCAAGGGCAACTCTGCCAAGAACTCTATCCCATACAGGTTCAATTATTTCACCACCCTCTACCAGATGTCCGATCTCGATACCGTCAATTGTTCCACAATCTTCCTCAGTAATCATGCAATCCTGAGCAACATCAACGAGCTTTCTAGTTAAATATCCTGCATTAGCAGTTTTAAGAGCTGTATCTGCAAGTCCTTTTCTTGCACCATGGGTGGACACAAAGTATTCAAGAACTGAAAGACCCTCGCGGAAATTACTTCTAATTGGAGTCTCAATAATTTCACCTGAGGGCTTCGCCATAAGGCCTCTCATTCCCGCAAGCTGACGAATCTGATCCTTTGATCCCCTTGCTCCAGAAAATGCCATAATATAGACCGGATTAAAACTTGGACCAATGATCTTCTCTCCATTTGGCCCTATATATTCTTTAGATTCCATTATTTTTATCATTTCCTCGGTAACTCTCTCAGTTGCATTGGACCAAATATCTACTGCTTTGTTGTATCTCTCAGAGTCCGTAATTAGTCCTTCCCGATATTGCTCCCACAGCTCTTTTATCTTCTCCTCTGCCTCCTTGAGGATCTGAGACTTCTTCTCTGGAATGGTAAGATAGTCAACGGATATAGACAGACCTGCCCGTGTTGCCATTGCAAAGCCAAGATCCTTAATCCGATCTGCAAAGATGACTGTCCTTTTGAGACCTGCTCTACGGTAAGAGAGATTGATTAATTCCTGAAGCTCCTTTTTCCTAAGAGGTTTGTTGTATTCCTCAAAGTCTATCTCTTCAGGCACAATTGTTGATAAAATCACTCTGCCAACAGTTGTGTCAATCAATTTGCCGTTCATTCTTACTTTGATCTTTGCCTGCAGATGGACTTCTCCTGAGAGATGAGCAAGGAATACCTCGTCTCTATCGCGAAAAACTTTCCCCTCACCAGGCGCAAAAGGTCTCTCCATTGTCATATAGTAAATCCCAAGAACCATATCCTGAGTGGGATAGACTATGGGAATACCATTCGCAGGAAGAAGAATATTATTTGTAGAGAGGATAAGAACTCTATTCTCAACCTGTGCCTCAACAGAGAGCGGAACATGGACAGCCATTTGGTCACCGTCAAAATCCGCATTATAAGCAACACAAACTAGCGGGTGAAGTTGGATTGCTTTAGTATCAATTAAAACAGGTTCAAAAGCCTGAATCCCCAGGCGATGAAGTGTGGGAGCTCTGTTGAGCATTATGGGATATTCCTTGACAATCTCCTCAAGGGCATCCCAGACAACCATGTGTTCATCTTCTACCAGTTTCTTTGCGGTCTTTATGTTGGTTGCATAACCATTTCTCTCAAGCCAACCGTAGATATAGGGTTTGAAAAGCTCAAGAGCCATCTTCTTTGGAAGACCACACTGATGCATACGAAGCTCTGGACCAGAAACAATGACCGATCTACCAGAAAAATCAACCCTTTTTCCAAGAAGATTCTGTCTAAATCTGCCCTGTTTACCTTTGAGAATATCAGAGAGGCTCTTTAAGGGCCTTCTATTGGGACCGGTAACAGGTCTTCCACGTCTTCCATTATCAAAAAGGGCATCCACTGCCTCCTGTAGCATCCTCTTTTCATTTTTGAGAATAATCTCCGGTGCATCAAGATCAATCAACTTCTTCAGACGGACATTTCGATTAATCACTCTTCGATAGAGATCATTTAGATCTGAAGTTGCAAATCTTCCTCCTTCAAGAGGCACAAGGGGCCTAAGCTCTGGTGGAATAACAGGAATAACCTGAAGAATCATCCACTCTGGACGATTCCCCGACTCAAGAAGATACCTTATAAGCTGAAGTCTCTTCCCAAGCTTCTTCCTTCTTGCCTCACTCTGAGTGGTCTGCATCTCAATCTGGATATCTTTTGCAAGTTTCTCAAGATCAAGCTTCTTTAGGAGTTCAGCTATTGCTTCAGCTCCAGTCCCCATCTTTATTCGATCACCAAAATTCTCCTGGAGATAATGAAATTTCTCCTCACTAAGAATCGTCCCTACAGGATACTCCTCATGATTACTCTCAAGAACTACGTATTTCTCCAGATAAAGAATAGATTCAACCTCCTTGAGAGTCATCTCAAGAAGAAGACCAATCTTTGAAGGAATGCTCCTTAGATACCAGATATGGGCAACAGGGGATGCTAATTCAATATGCCCCATCCTCCAGCGTCTGACCTTACTCTCAATCACCTCAACTCCGCACTTTTCACAAATAACTCCCCGATGTTTCTTACCTTTGTATTTTCCGCAAAGGCATTCATAGTCCCTTACGGGACCAAAAATTCGTGCACAAAAAAGACCATCTCTCTCTGGCTTAAGAGTTCTATAGTTTATAGTTTCTGGTTTTTTTACCTCTCCATAACTCCATTCACGAATTCTCTCAGGGCTTGCAAGGGCTATCCTCACCGCCCTAATGTTTGAGACGTCCTTGCTTTTTTCAAGAATACTTAAAAGGTCTCTCATAAATGACACCCCCTTATTGCCAACTATTCTTCAATCAACTCTACGTCTAAGGCTAAGCCCTGGAGCTCCTTTGTTAAAACCCTAAAACTCTCAGGAAGCCCTGCCTCAAGGAAATTCCTTCCTCTCACGAGTTTTTCGAACATCCGCGTTCTACCCTCAACATCGTCACTCTTCACCGTGAGAAACTCTTGAAGTGTATAAGCTGCTCCATAGGCTTCTATAGCCCATACTTCCATCTCTCCGAGACGTTGACCTCCAAACTGAGACTTACCTCCAAGTGGCTGTTGAGTAATTAATGAATAGGGACCAATTGAACGAGCATGAATCTTATCATCTACCAAGTGATGAAGTTTAAGCATATGCATATATCCTACAGTTACCCTCTCCATAAAGGGTTCACCGGTCATTCCATCATACAAAATAGTAGTTCCACTTTCATCAAGCCCTGCAAGTCTTAGCCACTTTTTAATCTCCTCCTCCTTTGCTCCAGCAAAAACAGGAGTTGCGACCGGAATTCCATCCTCAAAAGCCTTTGCAAGTTCAAGGATATCTTCTTCACTCCTCCCCTCAACTAGTCTATTGTACTCTTCCTCATTAAAGATCTCCCTTAATAGAGCCTTTATAGCCTCTACCTGATACTCTTGGGCTAACCTTGCAAGTTTGGCACCAAGCTCCTTACAAGCCCACCCAAGATGGGTCTCAAGAAGCTGACCAATGTTCATACGGGATGGCACACCAAGAGGAGACAATATCATATCAACAGGTCTCCCATCAGGTAAAAAGGGCATATCCTCTATTGGCACAATCTTAGACACAACACCTTTGTTACCATGCCTTCCAGCAAGTTTGTCTCCAGGCTGTAATTTCCGTTTCATAGCCACATAAACCTTGACAATCTTCAGAACTCCTGGAGGCAACTCCTCTCCCTGTTTTAGTTTATTAATCTTTGCCTCATACTCCTCAGTTATCTCCTTTCTCTTCTTCTCAAAACGCTTTATAAGTTCCTGAACACTTGCCTTTTTCTCCTGAGGCACTACATCCTTAAGCTTTGATAAGAGAGCAGTTGGTAGTTTTAGTAAGACCTCCTCTGTTATTACATCTCCCTTCCTTAAGAATACTTCGTCCTCCCAGACAAGATCCTGAGTTACCTGAACACCCTGTAAAAGATGAGACAGTCTCTGAATAAGTATTCTTTTAAGAATTTCCAGGAGGTCTGCCTGGTTTCTCAAGAGTTTTGCTATTGCCTCATCTTCCTTCATCTTAGCCCTACTATCCTTCTCTACCCCTTTTCTCGTAAGCACCTTCGTGTCGATCACAATTCCCTCAACTCCTGCAGGCATTCTGAGGGAGGTATCTTTTACATCCTTTGCCTTTTCACCAAAGATTGCCCTAAGGAGCCTCTCCTCAGGTGTGAGAGTTGTCTCCCCCTTTGGAGTCACCTTACCTACAAGAATGTCTCCAGGTCTAACATAGCTTCCTATTTGAACAATCCCGCTCTTATCTAAATGAGCAAGGGCCTCTTCACTCACATTTGGTAAGTCTCGTGTGATCTCTTCTTTGCCAAGTTTTGTCTCCCTTGCAACGCACTCAAATTCTTCAATGTGAATGGAGGTAAAAACATCATCCCTAACAAGCCTTTCAGATATTATGATTGAATCCTCAAAGTTATATCCTCGCCAGGGCATAAAGGCTACCAATACGTCTTTCCCAAGTGCAAGCTCCCCGTGATCCATTGAAGGACCATCTGCAAGAATGTCACCCTTCTTGACCCTCTGTCCAGGCAAAACTCGTGGTTTTTGAGTAAAAGATGTATTCTGGTTGGATTTGACATTCTTGATCAGATTATAAATTTTAACCTCAGGAAAACCATCCTCTTCACTATCGTATCTGACCACTATTCTGCTATTGTCAACTGCCTCTACAACTCCATCATGCTCTGCAACTATTAAATACCCAGAATTGAGTGCTACACTTCTTTCCATACCAGATCCAACAAGAGGTGCCTTTGTTTTAATCAAAGGCACTGCCTGTCTTTGCATGTTTGATCCCATAAGGGCTCTATTAGCATCGTCATGCTCAAGGAAGGGAATTAAAGATGTGGAAACACTCACAATTTGAGCTGGGAAAAGGTCAACTAGATCGACTTCTTCTCTCTTTGCCATAATAAACTCGCCATTTTTTCTCGCAGGCACAACCTCATCTAAAATATTCCCCTCTTCATCAATACGAATGGTAGATTGTGCTATTACTTGATCCTTTTCCTCCGCTGCATTTAAGTAGATGATCTGATTCGTAACCTTTCCATTTTTTACAAGTCTATAAGGTGTTTCCAAAAAACCATAGGGATTTGTCCTGGCATAGGTTGTTGGAGAGACAATAAGTCCAATATTTGGCCCCTCAGGGGTCTCAATCGGACAAATTCGTCCATAATGGCTTGGATGAACGTCTCTTACTTCAAAGCCTGCTCTCTCTCTGGTCAGACCTCCAGGACCAAGAGCTGAAAGTCTTCTCTTATGAGTGAGCATTGATAATACATTAGTTTGGTCCATAAATTGAGAAAGCTGTCCCTGGGCAAAAAATTCTTTCACTGCAGATAGAACTGGTTTACTATTAATCAAGTCTCCAGGCGTCAAATTCTCAACTTCCTGAAGTTGAAGTTTTTCCTTTATGAGTCTTTCCATCCTCATAAGTCCTATGAGGAATTGATTCTCAACTAGCTCTCCAACTGCCCTAACTCTCCTATTTTCAAGACTATCAATGTCATCTCCCTCTTCCTCTTCCTTTTTGAGACGAATTAGCTCCTTCAGTATGGCAATAACATCATCAAGGGTTAGAGTCCTCTGAGTGATTGGAATATCCAGACCTAAACGAAGATTGATCTTATATCTACCAATCTCAGAAAGGTCGTAAGTTTGAGGATCAAAGAAAAGAGAATTAAAATAAGCAGTTGCCACTTCAAGTGTAGCATGACTTGTTGGCCTCATCTTCCTATAGATTTCAAGAAGTGCCTGTTCGCGGTCGCGGGCTTTGTCAGTCTTTAAAGAGTCTCTGAGAGCAGTTGAATAACGGTGAATATCCGTAAAGAGCACGTCAATCTCTCTAATCCCCTTTTCGCGAAGAAGTTTAAGCACCTCCTCATCTATTTCCGTATTCAATTGCACAAGCACTTCACCAGTCTCGGGATCTACAATATCTCTCGCAGTTATCTTTCCAAGGATCAACTTATCCTCGCCTTTTACCCATTTTACTCCCATCTCCTTTAGTTTTCTTATTACTCCACTACTAATCACCTTGCCCTTTTTTAAGAGGACTTCTCCTGTTTCAGGATGGAGGAAATCTGCCTCTGCCTTTTGCCCGCTCAGAAACTCAAAATCTAACTCTCTCTCTACTCCGTCATCAAGGATTCTATATCTCTCTCGTGGATAAAAGAGGTTGAGAATCGCCTCCTCACTCAAGCCCATCGCCTTGAGAAAAACAGTCGCTGATATGTTCTTTCTCTTATCTATACGCACAAAGAAACGATCTTTATAGTCGTAAATAAAATCAATCCAGGACCCCTTCACGGGAATTACTCGAGCGATGTAGGTAAGCCTTCCAGCCTTAGCTTGAGATTTCTCCTTTTCAAAAATGACACCAGGAGATCTCTGAATCTGATTAACAACTACCCTCTCGGTGCCGTTAATGATAAATCTTCCATCCTCAGTCATCATAGGAATTGTTCCAAAATAGAGTTCCTGCTCCTTTATGTCACGAATGCTCTTTACACCTGTATCTGGATCCACATCATAGGTCACAAGCCGAACTCTCAACTTCATAGAAGCTTCATAACTTTGTCCCTTGTCCTTTGCCTCAAAAGGCTCATATTCAGGGGGCAAAATCTTATAGTCTAAATACTCAAGTACTGCAGTCTCTGAATAATCTTTTATAGGAAAAACACTCTTGAGACATCTATGAATACCTGTATCCTTTCTATTCTCAGGAGGAGTATTTGCTTGAAGAAATAGTTCATAAGATCTCTTGGGAATCGCAATTAGATCAGGTAGATCCATTATCTGCTTGACCTTGGCAAAACTTTTCCTAATCCTCGAAACCTTGACCTCTTTGGACATTCCCGTGATCCCTCCTCTAAAGGATTGGTATAAAAAGACAATAAGGGTACCTCCCTAAAAAGGGAGGGACCCTCTGGAGAAATTATCCTGAATTTTAGTTTTTGTCAAGGCTACTTGATTTCTACTTTAGCTCCGACTTCTTCTAATTTCTTCTTGATCTCTTCGGCTTCAGCTTTAGAAATACCAGTCTTCACTGGCTTGGGTGCTCCTTCAACAAGGTCTTTTGCCTCCTTAAGACCAAGCCCAGTAATCTCCCTCACCACCTTGATGACATTGATCTTATTCGGACCAGCCTCTGCCAGAATAACATCGAACTCAGTCTTTTCCTCTGCAGGCTGAGCCTCTGCGGTTGGAACTGCACCTGGCATCGCCGCAACCGCAGCAACAGGAGCAGCTGCGGTCACCCCAAACTTTTCCTCAAGCTCCTTAATAAATTGAGCAAGCTCCAAAACCGTCATGTTAGAAATAAATTCAATCACTTCTTCTTTTGTTACCGCCATCTCTTAACCCTCCTTTATTTTATTTCCTTTTAACTTGACTCCTTCTGCTTCTTCTCCTCAATAGCTTTGAGAATATAAAGGAAGTTTCTAATAATTGCAGAAAGCAGACCAACAAATTGAGCTACTGGAGCCTGTAAAGTTCCCAATAGCTGTGCAATGAGGACTTCCCTTGGAGGCAACTTAACAAGCTCATCTATGGCCTTGCTATCAAAGCCCTTACCTTTTATAACTACTCCTCTTAGTTGTAAATTCGGATGGACCTTTACAAAATCTTTCAAGACTTTAGCAATCTCAACAGGATCCTTATAAGAAAAAATTAAAGCAGTTGGTCCCTCTACATAATCCATTACACCTCTGTAAGGGGTGCCCTGCGTGCCAATCCTTATCAAGGTGTTCTTGAAGACTCTATACTCACCATTCTTCTCTCTCAGAATTTTTCTTATCTCATTTACCTCTGATACCTTTAGCCCCTGAAAAGTTGCAACAAAGACCGCTTCAGAACGCTCAAGCTTTTCCCTCAAACTTTTCAACATCTCTGCCTTCTTTTCCCTTGTAATCAAGGCTAACCTCCTCCTACTAGAAAATTGTCAGCAGAAAGGGTCCCTTCCCGCCTAAAGTAGGCTGGGTCTCATAACCCAATTAAGCTCCTCAAAGGAGCACCTACTTATCTTTGGCCTAAAGGGCTCCCCAATTTGAGAGCACCTTCTGGCCGATCTTTCAGGCTAATCGCCTGAATATTTGCTGAGGAGATTTCTCAAATCATTAACATCGACTTTAATGCCAGGTCCCATCGTCGTAGAGATAGCTACACTCTTAATATACTGGCCCTTCGCAGAAGCAGGTTTTGCTTTAAGAAGGGCTTCAAAAAAGGCAGCAAGATTCTCCAAAATTTTCTTCTCACCAAAAGACACCTTACCAACAGGAGCATGAACAACTCCTGCCCTATCAACCTTAAAATCTACCTTTCCTGCCTTTATCTCTTTTACTGCCTTAGCAACATCAAAGGTAACTGTGCCAGTCTTTGTACTTGGCATTAAACCCCTTGGACCCAAGATCTTTCCTAACTTACTTACCTGTCCCATCATATCAGGGGTCGCTATCACTTTGTCAAACTCAAGCCAACCCTCCTCCTGAATCTTCTTAATTAGATCCTCATCCCCAACATAATCCGCTCCAGCTTCAAGTGCTTCCTTCGCCTTCTCTCCCTTGGCAAAAACCAAAACCCTTGGAACCTTACCAGTCCCATGAGGAAGCACAACAGAACCGCGAACCATCTGATCCGCATGCCTCGGATCTACTCCCAAAACAACCGCAACTTCTACTGTTTCATCAAACTTGGCATAGGAATTACTGAGTGCAAGTTTCACCGCCTCTTCAAAGGTATATTTCCTGGTTCTGTCAATATTGGCTAGAGCATTCCTGTATTTTTTACCTCGCCTTGCCATCTCTTCACCTCTTAGTCTACAATTTCAATACCCATACTTTTTGCAGTTCCCTCAATTGTCCTCATTGCCGCCTCTAAACTACCAGCTGTCATATCTGCCATCTTCATTTTGGCAATCTCTTCAAGCTGTTTCCGCGTAATTTTACCTACAATCTCCTTTTTTGGCGAATGGGCCCCAGTCTCAATTCCTGCTGCCTTCTTGAGAAGAACTGATGCTGGAGGTGTTTTTAACTCAAAAGTAAAGGATCTATCCGCATAAACTGTGATAACCACAGGTATGATGTATCCCTCTTGTCCTCTCGTCTTCTCATTGAATGCCTTCACAAATTCCATAATATTTACACCATGCTGACCCAAAGCAGGCCCAACTGGAGGCGCAGGTGTTGCTTGCCCCGCAGGCAGTTGAAGCTTTATCTGAGCTATAACCTTTTTTGCCATCTCTACCTATCCTCCCATACTCCTAGATCTTCTGTAAATTTGTAAAATCTATATCAACAGGGGTCTCTCTACCAAATATACTCACAAGAACTCGAACCTTACCCTTGTCTGGTTTAACCTCTTCGACTGTCCCAATAAAATTAGCAAAGGGGCCTTCTACTATCTTCACCTTGTCACCAACCGTAAACTGATATCTTGGCTTAGGCTTAATCTCCTCAACAATGAGTGAACTTCTGAGCTTCTCTACCTCCTCTGTTCTAAAGAAATAGAGCTTGTCTCCTCCAACCACATCTAATACACCATCCCAACTCTTTAAAACCGCTTTCAACTCTTCATCAACCTCACCATAAACCAAAAAATATCCAGAGTAAAACCTTCTCTTTACCTGTTTCTCCGGAGAAAACACAACCTCTATCTCCTTCGGTGGAGGCACAAAGATCTGCTCAATTTTATCACGAAGACCTCTCTCTTCAAGATAGGCCTCAAATCTCTGCCTAATCTCCTCCTCCTTCCCAGACCAAACCTGAATTGAATACCAATTCTTTGCCATACTATTTCACCAAGAGAGAAATCAAAAAGTTGTAGATAATGTCAAGAAGCCCAAGATAGGCCCCTATAAAAAGGCTAAACAGAATAACCATAAGACTGCTCATCAAAACTTGTCTCTTCCCAGCCCAAGTTATCTTCTTTGCCTCAACTCTTACTTCCTTTAAAAATCTTATCCCCTGAGTGATGGGACTTTCACGACCCTCTACCGCCTTTTGCTTACCTACTTCTCCCATTACTCATTCCCCTGTCAATATAAAAAAAGCAGGGCAGGAGGGACTTGAACCCCCAACCTTCGGATTTGGAGTCCGATGCTCTGCCAACTTGAGCTACTGCCCTACTTTTTGACCTCCCTGTGAAGAGTGTGTCTCCTCTCCCAGGGACAATATTTTCTCAACTCCAATCTATCAGGTGTATTTCTCCTATTTTTTGATGTCGTATAATTTATCCTTTTACATTCTGTACACTGTAGATGAATTGTAACCCTTGCCTCACCTTTCTTTGCCATAGAACTTCGCCTCTATTCTATAATTTTAGTAACAACTCCTGCACCAACCGTCCTTCCACCTTCTCTTATCGCAAACCTCAATCCCTCCTCCAACGCAACAGGCTTTATCAACTCAACCTCCAACTCCACATTGTCTCCAG
>JAUQPD010000004.1 GCA_030550555.1 Thermodesulfobacteriota bacterium | reverse complement strand
CATAAAACGAGCTGAAAGATCGGGTAAACTTAACGGCTGGCAGGTACAGATTGTAGAGCAACCAGAGGTCAAAGCAAAAGTCACAATTTGGAGAAAAGATTGGGAGAAACCTTTCGAATGGGAAGTCTATCTCAAAGAAGCTCAACGCAATACTCCTACCTGGAGAGAAATGCCACTTTTTATGCTTCGCAAAGTTGCAATAGCACAGGCTTTTAGAATAGCTTTCCCTGAAGAAACAGGAGAGCTACCTTATGAAGAAGCTGAAATGGAAGGAGTAATTACTCCTCAACAGGTAGTAATTCAACCGCAACAACCACAGCAACATCAGCAACCTCAAGAAATTACAGAACCTCAAGCTCTTCCAGAAGCTCCGAAATGGGACTTGAACCGCATTAAGGAAATTGCAACTGAAGAATTAAAACAGGTTGTTAAAGAATACCGAATTACTTCAAAAGAACTTGTCGCTCTTTTTGAAGAGTTTGACGGAGACCAGGTAGCTATCATCAACTATATCAAAGAAAACAGAACAAAAGAGGAGGTGGTGAAAAATGGAACACCTAAGCTATTCCAGAATTAAAACCTTTTCTCAGTGTCCTAAACTTTATGAATACAGATATATCGCTAACCGAGTCCCAGCTCCTTCGCAATTGATGTTAGAAGGGGCTGATGAACATCTAAAAATAGCTTCAACAGAACAAGTGCCTGAATTCTTTAAGCCTGCCTTTGAGCGTAACTTTCCTCTCCCTGTCTTTGAGGAAACTATTGAAGCTGACTTTTTAACATTTGGTCTCAAGGGGGTAATAGACGTTTACTCTGTGCAAAATATCTCTGCCTCTATAGCAGATTGGAAATTGTTAAACATCCCCGAGGATGATACACAATTAAAGATATATGCACTATTATTGAGTCAAAAATATCCTCAAGTGGTTTTCTTTCAGTGTTATTATGTTTCGCTAAAAGGGAATTTTTTTAAACGATACACTTATACAATTGAAGATATACAAGAATTTGAAGCTTCTTTGTCTGAGATTGCAGATACTATCCAAACCGCCAAAGACTTTCCACCTCGTCCAGGACAGCATTGTGCCTGGTGTGCTTTTATTAAGGAGTGCTACCAAGAAAATCAGATTCCTTTAGAGATTACACAAATCACTACCCTTGAGCAAGCCATAGAGCTTGCTCGCAAAGTTTATATTGCTGAAAATTTTCTTGATCAAATTAAGGCTCAGCTTAAGACCTTTCTTCTTGAGCATGGCTTGGATGAACTTGTTTTCGATGAGAACAATCGGATGTATCTGTCTCCATCTATTGCCTTGAGGTTCGGTAAGATTAATGGGAGAAAGAAAAAATGAGCAATCCCTATAAGGCCTTAGCCTCAGCGGTGATTTTGCAGTGGATGACTGACTATCAAGAGCTTATTAGAAAGCTGAGGCTTTGGCCTAATTATCCGTTGACCGAGGAGGAAAAGACTACTTTGTATTGGACAGAAACGGAATGGTGCACTTTTTGGTGTGAAGTTGCAGAAATAAGTAAAGATAAATTACTGGAATGGCAAGAAAAAATAAAAGGTCAAAAACTTCATGTTCTTCCCTCGGTAAAGAGGGGAGGGTTAAATTTATTAAATCAAAAGGAGGAAGAGAATGATAGAAAAAACGGTGTATCACATCAAAATAAAGTTCATAGAGCCTGTGTTAGGAAGTCAACCTGGCAAGGCTTCGCTTGTGGAGAGGTATATTCGAAGCAAACTTCACAACGAGATAGAAAAGCTGGAGAGGAAGATTCAAAAGACAAAAGATTATGATGAGAGGAAGATTTTAGAAGAAAAATTAGCATTATTGCAGAGGGATGCTGATGAGGAGTCACTTCAAATCGATGCTGAGGATAGATTAACAGTTTTCCCAAGGTCGCCTGAGGGTTTTCTTTCGCTTTTGAACTATCAAATCTTGGGGTTTTTCAAGGAAACTGCGAATAGTTACTTAGAAAGTGGCATGAAGAATAAATTTTCTCGATATGCTGATGTAAGGGCTTCTTTAAACGGAAATTATAGGTTTTGTTTATTTAAAAGAGAAGGGGAGCCAATTACAGAGCCCGACATGATTTTGGAAAGGCCTCTACGGGCTTTTGCAGGAGGGCAGTATATCGTATCTATCACCGCTTCAGAGGCTCTACTGCCACCTATTGAGGTAGAGTTTTATCTTGTAGTTTTAGGCCCCGCACAAAAGCACAACATCACGGAGAAGGTGATTAAATCTTGCTTAGAAATAGGGCGCGAAAAGGGCGGTATAAGTCAGTGGCGTAACGCAGGTTTTGGAAAATTTGAAACTATTCATTTTACAAAGATATAACCTTACTCAGGTTTTACGTGGGATCTATATAAGGATAAGCGAGGTAACCGTATGAACAAAGTATTTTTAATAGGAAGAGTAGGGAAGAACCCAGAGATGAGAATTTATGAGGGAGGGAACAAAAAGGCCTGGATAACTTTAGCAACCTCAAAGAGATACAAGCAAGACGGTAATCTTATTGAGAAAACTGAATGGCATTTTGTAGTGTTCTGGGGAGGCCTTGCTGATTGGTGTTATGAAAACCTTAAAAAAGGAGATTTGCTTTTTATAGAGGGAGAAATTACCTATTATGGCAAATCTAAAGAAGCTCAGATTATTGCTCGTAATGTAAAGAGGCTGATAAAAAAGATAAACGATACTCAAGAATCTTTGGATGAAACTCCAAATTTAAATCAAGAACCTTTGGAGGGAGACTTACCTGAAGATTTACCATTTTGAGGTAAAGCATGAATAAAGATCAGCTTAAAGAGATTATAAAAGAAGTTTTACTTGAATTAGGAGCCTTCCAAACTTGGCCCCGCTGGCTCTCTACTAAGGAAGCCTGTAAATATTCAGGTTTAAGCAAGGATATGCTCTACAAACTTCGCAATGAAGGAGAAATCTACGCTACAACTATAGGCGGTGGGAAACTCCTTTGGGACAGAGAAAGTATTGATGAGTATTTATTAAGAGGCAAAAAAGAAATTACTCTTAGGGTGAGGCAAATCCTTGGGAAAAATCATTAAGGAGTATCGTATTCTTCCTAA
>JAUQPD010000045.1 GCA_030550555.1 Thermodesulfobacteriota bacterium | reverse complement strand
GTTGACAACACCCGCGTAATCGCACTAGTCAAAGTAGTCTTCCCATGGTCAATGTGCCCAATTGTTCCCACATTCAAATGGGGCTTCTTACGCTCAAACTTCTGCTTAGCCATTGCCTCTTCCTCCTATAAAAAAGTTTTAACCCTTAGCTTTCTTGATTATTGCCTCTGCAAGATGGGCAGGCACCTTTTCATAATGGTCAAATTGCATGGTGAAACTTCCTCTCCCCTGAGTTAAAGACCTCAAGGTTGTTGCATATCCAAACATCTCACCAAGAGGCACATATGCCTTTATCACTCTAACATTTCCTCTCATATCCATACCTTCAATTCTTCCTCTTCTCGAAGAGAGATCTCCAAGGACCTCTCCCAAATATTCTTCTGGAAGAACAACCTCTACCTTCATAATAGGCTCAAGTAAGACCGGATTTGCCTTTTTACAGGCCTCCTTAAAACCAATAGAGCCTGCAATAGCAAAGGCAAGGTCTGATGAGTCAACCTCGTGATAACTTCCATCAACAAGCCGAACCTTAACATCAATTACAGGATAGCCTGCAAGAACTCCCTCCTGAGCTGCCTCCCTCACACCCTTCTCGACAGAAGGGATAAATTCCTTGGGAATCACTCCACCAACTATCTCTGATACAAATTCAATTCCCTTGCCTGGATTGGGCTCAACAATAAGCTTAACGTGACCATATTGACCACGACCACCTGTCTGACGGATGTATTTCCCCTCAGCCTCTGCTTTAACAGTAATGGTCTCCTTGTAGGCAACTTCAGGCCTACCTACATTGACTCCCACCTTAAACTCTCTGACAAGCCTATCTACAATGATCTCCAAATGGAGCTCTCCCATACCCCAAATAAGAGTCTGCCCTGTCTCATGATTGACCGTAACTCTAAAAGAGGGATCCTCAAGTGCAAGTTTCTGTAGAGCTATAGAAAGTTTCTCCTGATCAGCCTTTGTCTTTGGTTCAACCGCAACAGAGATAACCGGCTCCGGTATATCAAGCTTTTCAAGCTCAATTGGATGATTCTCATCACAAAGGGTGTCTCCAGTAGTTGTAACCCGCAATCCAAGAGCAGCAACAATATCACCTGCAGCTGCGCCAGTTATCTCCTCCCTCTGGTTAGCATGCATTCTCACAAGTCTTCCAATTCTCTCCTTTTTCCTCTTTGTTGAGTTGTATACATTCATTCCTGACTCTAGTCTTCCCGAATATATTCTCAAAAAGGTAAGAGTTCCCACAAAGGGATCAGTCATGATCTTAAAAGCAAGCGCAGAAAGAGGAGCATCAGGATCAGTCTTTCTCTCCTCTATTTCACCAGTGTTAGGATTAATGCCTTTTACATGTGGAATATCAAGAGGTGATGGTAAATAATCAACTATCGCATCAAGCAAAGGCTGAACCCCTTTGTTTTTAAAGGCAGAACCACAAAGTACTGGAACAAGTTTTAACTGGCAAGTTGCTTCCCTAATTGCCTTTCTAATCTCATCAGGAGTAATCTCTTGCCCTTCAAGGTATTTTTCCATAATCTCATCATTTACGTCTGCAAGCTTCTCAAGCATTAAAACTCTGTATTCCTCTGCCTGATCCTTTAGATGGGCTGGTATCTCCTCATAATGATATTTGGCACCAAGAGTTTCTTCTTCCCATACAATAGCCTTCATCTCGATGAGATCAATAACTCCAACAAAGGTGTCCTCTGCTCCATAGGGTATCTGGACAGGAAGAGGATTGGCACCAAGCCTTGATTTCATCTCCTCTATGACACCAAAAAAGTTAGCCCCAATTCGATCCATCTTATTGATAAAGGTAATTCTAGGAACTCTGTATTTGTCCGCTTGTCTCCAAACCGTCTCAGATTGAGGCTCTACCCCACCAACCGCACAGAAAATAACAACCGCACCATCAAGGACCCTAAGACTTCTTTCGACTTCAATAGTAAAATCTACGTGCCCCGGCGTGTCTATTATGTTAATTCGGTGATTCCTCCAAAAAGTCGTGGTACAGGCTGAGGTAATGGTGATTCCCCTCTCCTGTTCCTGAATCATAAAGTCCATTACCGCGGTCCCCTCATGGACCTCACCGATCTTGTAGGTCTTTCCTGTATAATAAAGAATACGCTCTGTAGTTGTAGTCTTACCAGCATCAATGTGAGCAACTATTCCTATGTTTCGAGTCGTTTTCAGAATTTTTAGTTCCTCTGGCGTCATAACCTCACCCTTTTACTTAATATATTCTAAAAAAGGTAAAACCAAAGATCCCTTCCCCCGGAAGGTAGAAAGGATCTATAATTTATATTAGAAAATTATTTACCAGCGAAAATGGGCAAAAACCCTATTTGATTCAGCCATGCGGTGAGTGTCTTCTTTCTTCTTTATGGCTGCACCCCGCTCATTGTAGGCATCCCACAACTCATTAGCAAGTCTCTCAACCATCGTCTTTTCACCACGAGCCCGCGCTGCATTTATAATCCACTTTATTGCAAGAGAAACCTGCCTCTCAGGCCTAACCTCAACTGGCACTTGATAATTCGCACCTCCAATCCTCCTTGAACGCGTCTCAAGCCAGGGCTTAACCTTCTCTATTGCAGTCTCAAATATCTTAAGTGGATCCTCTCCACCAGACTTCTCACGTAGTAACTCTAGAGCGGAATAGAAGATCTTTCTTGCTGTATTCTTCTTTCCATCTTTCATCAAATTATTAATAAACTTCGCAACAAGCACACTACCAAACTTCGGATCAGGAGGAATTTCTCTCTTAGGAACCGGTCCTCTTCGTGGCATCGCTCTCTACCCTCACTTACTTTGTAGTTTTAGGCTTCGGAGTTCCATATTTAGAACGAGACTTTCTCCTGTTCTGCACACCTGCAGCATCAAGGGCTCCCCTAATTATCTTGTATCTCACTCCAGGTAAGTCTCTAACTCTTCCCCCTCTCACAAGGACCACTGAGTGCTCCTGAAGATTATGTCCAATTCCTGGGATATAAGCAGTCACCTCAATTCCATTTGTAAGTCGCACCCTTGCAACCTTTCTCAAGGCAGAATTTGGCTTCTTCGGAGTAACTGTATAAACCCTTACACAGACACCACGCTTTTGAGGATTTCCCTGTAGCGCTGGTGCTTTTGATTTCCTTACCTTTTTCTTGCGTCCATATCGAACTAACTGATTAATTGTAGGCATCCCTCTTACCTCTCCTTACTCTAAAATTGACAAGCCCTTTATATACAACTTTTTTATAATCTGTCAAGAGGGATAGCTCACTAAAATAAATCTAAATTTAAAGACCCCTTGTGGAACCCATCTTGAAATTTTTCTAAGAGGTATTTTTTTTATCTATACTAAGTCCAATTGACATGTCGAGTCTCTCCGAGAGATTAAGACCTAGAAGCCTAAAAGATTTTGTTGGTCAACGACATCTCTTTGAAGAAAGGGGGCTTCTAACTCTCTTACTCCAGAGAGGAAAGCCTACCTCGCTAATCTTTTGGGGCCCCCCTGGATGTGGCAAAACCACCCTTGCTCTACTACTTGCTAAGGAATTTAAAACCCATTTTATCTCCCTCAGTGCTGTTGATACCTCTCTAAAAGAACTCAAAGAGGTCCTAAAAGAGGCTGAAAAATTGAAAAAACTTGGCAAATCAACTATTCTTTTCATAGATGAAATTCATCGTTTTAACAAGGCACAACAGTCATTTCTTCTCCCCTACTTAGAAAAAGGCGATATCTATCTTTTTGGTGCAACAACAGAAAATCCCTCCTTCGAAATAATACCACCACTACTTTCACGGGTAAAAATAGTAAAACTTTATCCCCTCAGCGACGAGGAACTTGTAAGCCTTTTGAAAAAAGCTCTTATTGATCCTGAGAGAGGTTTGGGCTATGCCAAGGTATCTGTTGATGAGGAAGTTTTAAGAAGTATCAGTAGATCTGCTCAAGGCGACGCCCGCATTGCTCTAAATACTCTTGAGATCCTAATTGAAAGTGTCCTATCTATGGGAAGGACCCATGTTACTTCAGAGGATCTCTCTGAAAGTCTCATTAGGAAACCTCTCCTTTACGACAAGTCTGGTGAAGAACACTATAATTTAATTTCAGCCTATCACAAAAGCCTTCGCGGAAGTGATCCAGATGCCAGCATTTATTGGTTGGCAAGGATGTTAGAGGCAGGTGAAGATCCTCTCTATATTGCGAGGCGCCTTCTTATTTGCGCAGTTGAGGATGTAGGCCTTGCAGATCCCCAAGCCCTCTTAGTTGCATTATCAGCCTATCAAGCCTTTGAAGTCTTGGGATCTCCAGAAGGTGAATTGGCTCTAGCTATGGCAACAATTTATGTTGCCCTTGCTCCAAAAAGCAACTCTGCCTACAGGGCTCTTAAAGAGGCAAAAGAAGAAGTGGAAAAAACAGGCTACAAACCCGTTCCTCTTCATCTGAGAAATCCTGTGACCTCCCTCATGGCACGCCTTGGCTACGGAAAAGATTACAAATACCCACACAATTATGAGGGTGGTTTTGTAGAAGAGAAATATCTCCCAGAAGGCCTTGAGAAGAAGAGATTTTACTTCCCTACTCTCCACGGTAAAGAGGCTGATCTCTTTGAACGCTATCTTAATCTTTGGAACAAATTTAAGAAGATAAATGCTAAAGATTGACAGAAAAATATTTCAATTTAAAAGTCCAATAAAACGTATCACATTAATATTCATAGTTATTATAACCTTTTTTGTTCTTTCACAGATTATCTACTTTAAACTGTACTTAAATAGTACTATTGAAACTAAAGCTATAAACAGCTTAAATCTAATTGAAACAAGATTATTTGACTATGTGAAGTTTTTGGAAAATTATTACAAAATACCGTTTCTACCTGAATTTGCAGAACTTCCTGAGAGTAAGGGATGGTTGTATGACCTCATAGATCTTCTTCAAGAGACTATGAGAAGGGAAAAGTTAATTAGTTTAGCTATATACTACCAGAGAGAACCTTTCTTGACCTGGAATTTAGATGAGCCTCAAAATCCACCAAAGATTTGCAAAAATGAAATAAAGATTTCAAGTGATCAGCTATCAGCCCAAAAGCTCTCAAAAATAGAAGGTCGTGAATATTGTATTCATCTTGAATTGGATATTTCTGGGTATCGTAATACATACATTAAATATTTATTTTTTCAATTGTTTTTCTACTTAGTTGCAATAGTTTTCATTTTATATTTGTATCATTATACTTATAAAAGTGAAGAAAGACAAAAAGAAATAGAAAGGCGTCTTCAGGCAGAAAGAGAACTCGCTCTTTTAGGAAGGACTGCAGGAACTATAGCACATGAGCTAAGGAATAGTCTAAACAATCTTTTCTTGCTTATGCAAACGCAGGAGGGGTACCAGGGTAGTGCTAAGGCCTATCAAGAAAGATTTAAAGAGGAATTGCGCAGAATACTTGATTGGACTCAGGATGTACTCCTCTTTCACAAAAGTATTGAATTACGACCTGTTTATTTCATGGTAGATCAGCTCCTCTACGAGATTCAACTTCTTTCTGCTACCCTTCAGACTAAAAAGCCCTTTTCTCTTGAGATAGATCTGCGTGTTGAAGAGCTCTGGGGAGATCCCTTTTGGTTAAAGAAGGCTTTGGAAAATCTCCTCAAAAATGCCTATCAGGCAATACCCTCTGGAGGCCTAATTAAACTTGCTATTCTTAAAGAACGAGACTTGTATATCATTGAAGTCTTCGATAGTGGACCTCCAATTCCTCGAGAAATAGAAAAGGAAATTTTTGAGCCCTTTTTTACCACTAAGAGAGAAGGCTTTGGGCTTGGTCTTTATCTTGTCAGAAAAATTATGGAAGCTCATCACGGAGAAATTACTGTGGAAAACATGGGAGAAGATGGTAAAATCTTTCGCTTAAGTTGGAAAGAACTATGAAAAAAGAAAATCTTCTTATTGTAGAAGACGAAAGGCTTCAAAGAGAGCTTTTGCAGGATTTTCTCGTAAAAAAGGGCTATCAGCTCTTTCTTGCAGAGAGTATAGAAACAGCCAAGAAACTCCTTCAAGAAAAGGACATAAACCTTGTCCTGCTTGACTGGAAGCTTCCAGATGGTGATGGCTTAGAGCTTCTTGAGTTTATAAAGCAGAATTATCCTCACATTCCTGTGATAATGATCACCGCCTTTGCCAGTATTGAACACGCGGTAATCTCCATGAAGAAAGGAGCATATCACTACTTGGCAAAACCAATTAATCTCGAGGAGCTTTTGCTTCTTGTTGAAAGGGCCCTAAGAGAATTCAAACTCACAAGGGAAGTTTTTCTACTTAAGGAAAGGCTTAGATACTTGGCAAAGGCAGATTTTGCTGATCTCAAGGGGATTGTTGCTGAGAGTCCTGCTATGAAGCGGGTCCTTGCACTAATCAACAAGGTTGCTGAGACTCATGCTCCTGTCCTAATAACAGGTGAGTCTGGCACAGGAAAGGAAGTGATTGCAAAGCTGATTCATGAGTTGAGCCCAAGAAGCGAAGGCCCCTTCATTAAGATTAACTGCGCTGCTATCCCTGAAACTCTCCTTGAAGCGGAGCTCTTTGGTTATGAGAAAGGGGCTTTTACAGGAGCAACCCATTCAAAACCCGGTCTTTTTGAGCTCGCAGAGGGAGGAACTCTCTTTTTAGATGAAATTGGCGAGATGCCCTTAAGTCTTCAGTCTAAACTCCTAAGAGTCCTTCAGGATAATACCTTTAGAAGGCTTGGTAGTCTTAAGGAATTAAGAATCAATTTCCGCCTAATTGCAGCAACAAATAGAGACCTTTCAAGAATGATTGAAGAGGGAACCTTTAGAGAGGACTTGTTTTGGCGATTAAATGTTATTCCTATCCACATTCCTCCACTTAGAGAGAGAAAAGAAGATATTCTACCACTTGCTCAACATTTTATTACCAAATTTAGTCAAAAATATGGAAAAGAGGTAAAAGGGCTTTCTCAGGAGGCCCTGCAGGCCCTTCTAAAGCATACCTTTCCAGGAAACGTCAGAGAGCTGGAAAACCGCATTGAAAGAAGTATAATTCTTGCTGAAGGTGAAGTTCTTACAAAGGAAGACTTAGGGCTTGGTGAAGAGAGCCTACGAAAAGAGAGTTTTGTTGAGAGTCTCCTTAGACTTCCCCTTGAGGAGGCAGTAGAACTCTTAGAAAAGCATAGAATTAAGGAGGCTATGGAAAAGGCCAAAGGTGTAAAGGTAAGGGCTGCAGAACTTCTCGGAATCACCGAGCGAATGCTCAGATACAAACTAGAAAAGTATGGATTAGGGGGTTAAGATGTCTATTTTACATGAGGTCGATCCTGAAATAGCAAATCTCATTGAAAAGGAAATAGATAGACAGGAGTATCAATTAGAGATGATTGCCTCTGAAAATTTGGCCTCTCCTGCGGTAATGTCCGCAGAGGGGTCTCCTCTCATGAATAAGTATGCAGAGGGATACCCTTATGCCCGTTATTATGGAGGCTGTGCTTATGTTGATGAAGTAGAGAGAATAGCTATTGAGCGTCTGAAGCTTTTGTTTGGTGCAGATCATGCCAATGTGCAACCCCATTCTGGAACCCAGGCAAATATGGCGGTATTTTTTGCGGTTCTCAATCCTGGAGATACCATTCTCTCTATGAATCTTGCCCATGGTGGCCATCTTTCCCATGGATCACCTGTTAACTTTTCGGGACGTTTTTATAAAGTAGTTCACTACGGGGTTTCTCGTGAAACTGAGACCCTTGACTATGAAGAAATCCGCAGGATAGCCCTCAATGAAAGACCAAAGCTCATAATTGCTGGGGCAAGTGCATATCCAAGAAGTATTGACTTTGAAGCCTTTTATCACATAGCTCAAGAAGTAAAGGCCTATTTACTTGTTGATATGGCCCATATTGCAGGCCTTGTGGCTGCGGGAATCCATCCTTCACCAGTTCCCTATGCGGATTTTGTTACCTCAACGACTCATAAAACTCTTCGTGGTCCAAGAGGTGGATTTATCCTCTGCAAGGAAAGATATGCAAGACTAATAGACAAAATGGTCTTTCCTGGGATCCAGGGAGGCCCTCATATGAACATAATCGCAGCTAAGGCGGTCTGTTTTCTTGAGGCACTTAAGCCCGAGTTTAAGACCTATCAACAGCAAGTCGTCAATAATGCACGGACTCTTGCAAGAGTCTTCATGGATAGAGGCTTTCGAGTTGTCTCCGGAGGGACCGACAATCACCTAGTCCTTATAGATGTCTCCTCTAAGGGGCTCACCGGAGCTCAAGCAGAAAAACTACTTGATGAAGCTGGAATCACTGTGAATAAGAACGCTATTCCCTTTGATCCACTCCCTCCAAAGATAACAAGCGGTATCAGAATAGGAACCCCAGCTATAACCACCAGGGGACTGAAAGAGAGGGAAGTTGAAGAGGTAGCTCACTACATGTGTGATGTGCTTAGTGATCCTGAAAATGAGAAACTTCGAAGGGAGATCAGAAACAGGGTCCGCGATCTCTGTGAGAGATTTCCCTTTTATAGGAGATAAGAGAGATGCCTAGACCTGAGTGGCATGAATATTTTATGCTCATAGCTAAACTTGTGGCTATTCGCTCTGGATGTAACTCAAGGCCAACTGGTGCGGTTATTGTGAAAGACAAGCGAATCCTAGCAACTGGTTATAATGGACCTATGCCTGGTGCCTGGCATTGTACTGATAAAGGGCCCAACTACTGCTTTAGGAGGGAAAAGGGCATCCCAGATATAGACAAATACAACTATTGTAGAGCAAGTCATGCAGAAGCAAATGCAATAGCCCAGGCTGCACGATTTGGTATCTCTCTTGAAGGCGCAAGCCTTTATTGCACCCTTGCCCCTTGTTATGTCTGTCTCAAACTTATTGCTAGTGCAGGTATAAAAGAGATTTATTACGAATATGATTATGAGAGTAGAGACTTTGAACGGGATAGCTTTTGGCGAGAGGCAATAAAAGAGGCAGGTCTTCGTGTATTTCAACAGATAAAAGTTTCAGAGAAGACTTTGCAGGAAGTTATGGAAATCCTTAAATTTCCAACCTCCCAGCGAAGGCTTCCCCCAACACTCTAAGTCTCTGGTATTTTCTTTAGGGGATTGAGAATTCCCTTGGGATCAAAAATAGCCTTTATTTTTGCCATAATATCCAATTGAATTGGATCGAGCTCCCAGACTACATAGGACCTTTTTGTATAGCCTACACCGTGCTCTCCTGAAATAGTGCCCATTATCTCAATGACTTTCTTCAATATCTTTTCTCTTACCCTCTTTGCCTCCTCTTCCCATCCCTCTTCAAAGAGAAGATTTACATGAAAATTTCCATCTCCTGCATGGCCATAGGCAGAAATCCTGATCCTACTCTCTTCTTCAAGTCCTCTGATAAAGCGCAAGAATTCTATCATCATCCTCCTTGGAACTACTATATCATCAGATACCTTCTTGGGAGCAAAGGTTTTCAGAGAAGGGGACACGTTTCTTCTAATCTCCCAAAGTCTTTCCATCTCCTCTTCTTCCTTGGAGATGAGAAATGAATATTCATAGGCTCTTAAAATTAAAGAAACTTTATCGATATCTTTCTCTACTTCCTCATAGGAACCATCAAACTCCATTAAAAGTAGGGCCTCGTGAGATCCTATAAGTTCTTCAAATTTAGACTTTAGGGCTGAAAGTGTTGTCCTATCTATGAACTCAGCGGTTGCAGGAGTAAGCCCTCTCTGTATAACTTCATTTATAAATAGCAAAGCGTTTTCTTCCCTTGTAAACTGAATGAGAAAAAGGGCCCTACTTTCAGGAAAAGGTATGACCTTGAGATGGATTTCCAAAAAAAGTCCTAAAGTTCCTTCAGAGCCTACAAACAATTGCGTGAGATTGTAGGGAACAACTGCCTTTAAAGTGGCAGGACCTGTTCTGAGTGTATGACCGCCAGGAAGTCCAACAAGAAGTGAGAGAACATAGTCCTTAGTAGTTCCATACTTGAGGCCTCTTGGGCCTCCTGCCCCGGTTGCCACATTTCCACCAATTGTCGAAAAAGCATAACTTGCGGGATCAGGAGGATAGAAAAGACCAAATTTCTTCAAATAATTCTTTAAGTCTCCGTTGAGAACACCAGGTTCAACTAAAACTACTCTTTCCTCGAGGTTTAGCTCAAGAATTCTATTCATTCTTGCAAAGGAGACCACAAGCCCTCCTGTTAGAGCAACAGGACCTCCAGTTGTTGATGTTCCGGCACCTCTTGGAGTAACTGCAAACTCATAGAAATCTGCAAGTTTGAGAATTTCGATGACTTCTTCTTTAGTCTCTGGTAAAGCTACAGCCTGGGGAAGAGCAAAAACAGAAGAGGCATCATAGGCATAGGATACAACATCATCTCCAATAAGTAGTCTATCACCGAGAAGTTTTTCCAGTTCTTTCAGAGCGGTTTCACTAAGTTGCATGCCCTAAAAGAGAACCCTGCTGGTTTTCAAACTGCCCAACCTGTTCCCTCTGCTCTAATGGGAACTCGAGTGAGATCTCCTTGACAAGATGATCAAATTTGAATCGAAATGTTCTATCTTCAGCTAATTTTCGCTCAAAACTCTTTAGATGATGAATTATCGTAGAATGCTCCTTTTTTAATACCTGGGCTATTTCCTTAAGATTCTTTCCTGCATATTTTCTCAATAGATAGATTAGAGCTTTTCTTGCAAGAGATATGTTTCTTTTTCTGGAGGATGAGAAGATTTCTTCTCTTGAGATTCCAAAGAAACGAGAGAGATTATCAAGGATAATGTCTACATCTGAATTATCGGTTCTCTGAAGGGCGATCTCAGCAACAAGTTCCTTTGCTAGTTGAAGAGTAATAGGCTCCTTGAGGAGGGTTGCTCTGGCAATTAATCCAAGGACAGAACTCTCAAGCTGTCTTACATCTCCTCTAAGGTGTCTTGCTAGGTAGTCTACAACTTCATAAGGTAGCCTGTACCCCTCTTTTTTAGCTTTGAAACGTATTATTTTCTTCCTTGTCTCCAGATCAGGCTGATTTAGTTTGACAATTAGTCCTGCGCTCAGTCTGGATCGCAGAGAACTATCAAGAGATTCTAACTCCTGGGGAAGTTTAAGCGAAGTAAAGACTACTGTCTTTCCCTGGTCCAAGAGATAGTCCAATAGAAAGGCTAATTCACTCTGCGTAAACTCCTTTCCTGAAAAGAAATGGACTCCGTCAAGAAGAAAAAGATCACATTGTTCTCGGATCTTGTTTTTAAAACTTTCAATCTGTCCTGCTTTCAAATACTTTATAAGATAATTGAGAAAGTCCTGTGCGGTGAAGTAATAAACTCTCTCAAAACCTTGTCTTATGAGATCATTGCCTACTGCCTGAGCAAGATGGGTCTTTCCAAGCCCATAGTTTCCACAAAGATAGATGAAGTATCCTTTTGGCCTCTCCTCAACAAGCCGATAGCAAACTTTAAAAGCAAGTTCATTACATTTACCTACAACAAAGTTATCCAAAGTATACTTAGGTGAAAATCTCCTGCCAAATAGATCAAGAGGATTGTAGGGAATAACTAGTTGTTCTGCCTTGGGCTGATTAGTAGTCACAATTTCATAGGAAGTTAGCCCTGCCTCTTTGGTGACTCTGTTGAGAAGGTCGTTATAATTCTCCCTAATCCAAGATCTGGCAAATTCATTTGGAGCCCAAAGAGTAAGTTTATCTCCCTTAATCTCTCCCTCAAGAGAAGAAAACCAAACCTTATAGATTGAGTGGGGAATTTCCTCCTTAATTCTAGCTTTTAAATAGTCCCAGGTGCCTTTCTTGGTAGCCATAAAAAATAGTCCCCCCTCTCGACGAGTAAAGAAAACTTTAGAGTAATTTATAACGCTAAAAGTTGGCTCTGCCAATTTCAATCAGTGGGTTGAAACGGTATGATCTTTAATTCGGTTTTGAAGTTAAAATTTCACATTAAATCAGAAAATAGGTTTTCAGAAGGATTTAGAGGTAAAGAGTAGCTTAGATTTTATAGACAGAATAAGAGTATGAGTAAGAGGAACAGAGTAAAGAAGTTAATTTTTGAGCAACTTTTTTAATTTTTTCTTCAATTTTTACCTCAAAAATTTCCCACGTTATGTTAAGGGGTTATGGTTATCTCCTGTGACAAACAACTAGCCATTGATTTTCAAAAATCTTTGTGGGAGGTAGCTCCTTTGCGCACTGGGAGAGGGCTTCAGGGCACCTCTGATAAAATTCACACCCTGAAGGTCTATTTAGTGGACTTGGTGGTTCTCCTTTAAAAGTCCCTAACTCTGGAGGTTTTGAGCTAAAAGGGTCTGGATAGGAATTTATTAGAAGCCATGTATAAGGGTGATGGTTGACAACTCTGAACAGCTTACGAGGGAACCTCTCAACTATTCTTCCAAGATACATTACAGTTATAGTATCAGCCATTTCCAGGGCTGTTGAGAGGGAATGAGTTATAAGAAGATAAGTTAAGCCCTCTTCTTCTCGAAGACGTTTGAGGAGTTCCAAAATCTGGCTTTGAATTGTCATATCAAGTGCTGATGTTGGTTCATCAAGCACAAGAAGTTGAGGATTCGTAATCAGGGCCCTTGCAAGAGCAACTCGCTGTCTTTCACCACCACTTAGCTGATGGGGATACCGCTCAAGATAACTATCACTAAGGCCCACTTTTCTCAACTCTAGCCTTACCTTTTCAAGGGCCTCCTTTTTAGAGATATCCTTAAAATTAATCAAATATGGCTCTAGTAGAGTCTCTTTAACACTAAAACGAGGATTTAGTGAGGCAAAACTGTCCTGAAAAACTGCTTGCACCTTTGGTCTCAGCCTCTTATATCTCTCTTTGGACATCTGAGCTAAAGCTTCACCAAACCAGAAGACCTCTCCTTTATCTGGTTTCTCTATGTCAAGAAGGATGCGAGCAAGAGTGCTTTTGCCACAACCACTCTCTCCAAGAAGAACAGAAACTTCACCTTTGCAAAGCAAAAAATCTATATCAACAAGAGCATAAAAACTCAACTTTTTTAATAAAAAAGTCTTCACACTATAGATCTTGCTTACCCCTCGTAGTTCCGCGACGCTATTGACACTCATAGAGAAGACACCTTACCGCTTGGGTCTCTGTAACTGAGATCATTTTTGGTTCTCTTGAAGGATCACAATCCTTTCTTAGGGGACACCTTTCATAAAAATAGCACTTAGCCCTTTGCTGGGTGTCAGCAAAGAGGTCATTAGAAAACGAAAAAACCTTTTGATGGAGCGCATCCCCTTTTCTACCAGGATAGGAATTAAGCAACAATTGAGTGTAAGGATGGAGTGGTTTTGTAAAAAGGCTCTCTGTTGGTGCAGATTCAACTATTTGTCCTCTGTAGTAAACTATCACCCTATGAGCAAACCAACGAAGAAGACCAAGATCATGGGTAATGAAGAGAATACTGAGATTCCGTTCTCTATTTAAATTTCTAAGTAGCTCAATAATTTGCATCTGTATTGAGGGATCGAGCGCAGTTGTAGGTTCATCTGCTATCAGTAATTTTGGAGAGAGAAGGATACTCACAGCGATCACAACCCTCTGTCTCATACCTCCAGAAAGCTCATGAGGATAGGCCTTGAGACGTAGATGGGGATCAGGAATTCCCACTTCTTTTAAGGCCTCAATGATCCTGGTTTTGGCCTCTCCCCCCTTTATTCCAAGATGATAATAGAGGACCTCTTCAAGTTGATCTCCAATAGTTAGAACTGGATTTAGGGTGCTAAGAGGGTCTTGGAAAATAATTGAAATTTCTTTAGCTCTGATTTTTAGCCAGTCCCTAATGCTGAGAGTGAGCAAATTTTTGTGTTCAAACAGGATTTCTCCTGAGGAAATTTGAAGATTTTGGGGAAGGAGCCCAACTATGGAGAGGCCTGTAAGGGATTTCCCACTTCCACTCTCTCCAAGGACTCCTAAGATTTCACCTTTCTGAATGAAAAAATCTATTCCCTTCAGGAGGACCCTATTGGTCCTCCTTTCAATTACTTTTAGTCCTTTAACCTCAAGGAGTTTCATTAATAGTTAAGGGCTCAACGAGCCCCTTTATCTATCTTCAGCCACCACCGCAGGCCCTTAGCTCAGCAGACATAATTTCATAGGCGGTTGCTGGCCTTGCCTCAAGAATTTCTATCTTCATCAGAACCTCTTTTCCTGCAGCAGGATGATTGAAATCTGCAACTACTTTATCCTCTCTGACTTCAAGAACTTTAAAGAATGTTCTTGAGCCGTATGGAGAAACCTCTTCATACCATTCACCAGGAATGACCCTTTCTGGATGTTTTAGTGAACTCAGATCAATCTCCTTTACAAGATAGGACAGATGTGGTCCATAGGCTGACTGAGGAGGAATTGTGACCTCTACCCTCTCTCCCTGCTCTCTCCCTACTATGGCGTTTTCAATGAGACTTGGAATGACTTCTCTTCCCAGAATAAAAGCCACCTCAAGGGGTCTTGAAAACCACTCTGGAGCCTTTTCACCAGGAATTTCTAAACGATACCTAAGCCTAACATAGTAATCTTTGCCTATACCCATGGCCCCCTCCTGATAAAAATTGAATAGTGGTCTCTTCAAATTTTAGAGTTTACTCCCCTTTAAGGAGAAATTCAAGGAGGGCCATATGAAGCCACATTTTGTTTTCTGATTGATCCCATACAACCGACTGAGGGCCCTCAAGCACTTCCTCGGTTATTTCCTCCCCACGATGAGCAGGAAGACAGTGGAGAACAATAGCATCAGGTTTGGCCCTCTTAAGGAGCTCAGCGGTAACTGTAAATCCTCTAAAGGCCTCCCTTCTCCTCTGAGTCTCTTCTTCCTGCCCCATGCTAACCCAGACATCAGTGTTTATGACACCTGCATCCTCTACCGCCTCCCCTGGGTCATGGACAATTTCAATCTTTGCCCCATGCTTGGATCTAACCTCTTCGAGTAGCTCCCTTTCAGGTTCAAATCCTGGAGGACAACAAATCACCAGAGGAAATCCCAACAAAGCTGAAACTTCAATCCAGGACTGAGCCACATTGTTTCCATCTCCAATCCAGACAACCTTCTCTTTAAAGGGATCTTTTCCCCTCTCTAAAACTGTCATTAGGTCTGAGAGGGCTTGGCAAGGATGAAATCTATCAGAGAGACCATTTATCACAGGAACTGAAGAATAGACTGCAAACTCCGTGATTGTGCTGTGCGAGTAGGTGCGGAGCACCACCACATCCACATATCTTGAAAGTACTCTTGCGGTATCTTTAATTGGCTCTCCTCTTGCTAGTTGAAGGTCTCTTCCAGATAAAAAAAGAGTGTGTCCCCCCATTCTCAACATGGCACTCTCAAAGGAAACTCTTGTTCTCGTTGAAGCCTTTTCAAAAATGAGAGCAAGGATTTTTCCAGAAAGGAGTCCCCGAAAATTGTGAGTCCTCTTAAACTCCATAGCCCTATCTATTAGCCCTTCAACCTCTTCCTTTTTGAGATCCAGAACTCTTATAAAGTGTCTAAGCCCCATAGCCCTCTCCTTACACAAGTTTGAGATGGATTAATTATAAACACATTTCGACAACATCAAATAGAATGGTTTATAGTTTTTTTAAAAAATTCCGATAATATAGATTAGGAGTAGAGGGTATGGAAGTTAGAGCTCTTCAAAAGGGCTTGCCTGACCTTTCCATAAAAACAAGTAGCATCTCTTTAGAAAAGAGCGCCCATAACCTGAAAGAGATTTCTCAAGATAGTCTTTACGAAAAATCTGGAACCTCTGAACTTGTGAAAGGCTTAACCGAGCTTGAAAACTTTTTTAACGAAGCCCTTAAAGAGGGAGATGAACTTAGGAAACCCATAATTGACCTTGAACGCTTAAATAGAATACTTCTGAGTATAAATAAAAGCCTCAAAATTGAACTTGATGATAAGCTAAATATCCCAATCTATAAGATCATTGACATTACTACCAATGAGGTTCTTAAACAAATTCCTCTCGAGGAAATCTTGCAATTCAAACGGGCCTTCTTTGAGTTTCTAATAAATTATCTCAAAAAAAAATCAGGCTTAAGTGGTGTTGTAATCAGCAGGGAGGTCTAAAATGTCTGACCCATTAGTTACTAATGTTACAGGCCTTCTAGATGTAGATGCCATCGTAAAAACACTTTTAAAGGCAAGACAACAAAAAATTCAAAAACTCTCCCAAGAGAGAGGATTAATTTCGGCAAGAATAACTTCCCTTAACAATTTCCTCTCCTCTCTAAGGGAATTGGAGACAATTCTCAATAGATTAAACACAGATGCTCTTTTTAAAGGAAAGAGAGTGACAAGTTCAGATCCCTCAATTTTAACTGCCTCCGCAGGCGAAAATACCCCGAATATTTCGCTCAATATACTTGTCGAAAGTCTTGCTCAGCCTGAAATTAGAGTCACATCAGGTGGGCTTCAGAGTCTCTCTGAAACTCTGTCCTCAGCCCTAATAACTCTTAGATACCAAAAATCGGAAACTGAAACAGAAACTATAACGATTTCCTTTGGAGGAGGGACTCTTTCAGATCTAGCTCAGACAATAAACAATAGTCAGAATCTTGTCAAAGCTAGCGTCTATTTTGACGGCTCGAGATATCGTCTACTACTTGCAGAGAAAGACGTTGGAGCAAGCACTGCTGAAGAAAACGTCATTGACATCGATCTTGGAGCTCTCTCTGATCGCTTTAGAACCCAATCTGATCCATCAACAATACTGCTTCAAAGTGCAAAAAATAGTAGAATCCGCATTGGCTCCAAAGATACAGAACCTATAGTTAGCCCCACTAATACCTTTAGAGAGGTCCTCCCTGGACTACAGATAAACGTTCAAAAGACATCTTCTAATCCAATTACAATTACTATAGAAAACACCTACACCCAGATTAACACTACGATTGGTGATATCCTAAATAGGATAAACAATACCTTGGGAATATTAGAAGATTTAACAAAGAAGGGAGCCCTTTTTCAGGGTAATGCAGGACTGAATTCCCTGAAAGGATTAGTCCTCAATGCTTTAAGACCATTACATAGACTTGGGATAATTACAACAAACCAAGAGGGAAAGTACACCCTTGATGCTTCAAAGCTCAACGATTTACTTGAATCTGGACGCCTTGAGGAGGTAAGAACCGCGCTCATTGAAGCAAATAGAGATTTAAAGAACTCCATATCTGGGTTTGTAAATTCCGTAAAAAACCAGATTGAGGTTGGTAATAGAAAAATCAAAAGGATCAATGACCAACTTGAAACCCTACAGAGACAAATAAAAACAGATGAGGAAAAACTAAGGCTAACCTTCGCGAAAATAGAAAATGCCCTTCTAAGAAATGAAAACCTTAGAATGCGTCTTGAAAGTTTTGTAGTCTCTTTATCTGAGAGCAGGAAATGAAGATATTTAATGTTTTCCAAAATCCTGCCGATATACTAATCAAAGACTTTCATGTAATGGAGGAATCTCATGGTTAAACCACAAAATTACTACCTAGAGCAAGAGATCCTTAGGGCATCTCCTTTGGATCATGTAATCCTCCTTTATAGTAGAGCTATAAATCTTCTTAAAACAGTTGAGCAACTAATCCAAGAAAAGAGCTCAACCCCTGATGTGATCAAGGCCAAAGCAGAAGCCCTCTCCAAAGCAATTGACATCCTCACCTACCTCTCTACTATCTTGGATGAGGAAAAGGGGGGTGAAATTGCGAGAAACTTAAAAGAGATTTATAACATCTTGACAAGAGAACTGCTTCGCTTCAATTTTGACCACGATAGAAAGATAATTCTTGATAGCATTGAAATACTAGAGAATCTAAGAAAGGCCTGGATAGATATCAAGAGGGGGTAACAATTAATATATTTCAAGAAATCAAGAATTTTCTTCTACAACTTGAAGTTGCAGTTATTACAGAGGAATGGGATAGAGTTGAGATTCTCTACGAAGAAATTGAACGCCTTCTAAATTTAGGGCTTAACCAACTTAGGGATGCCGAAGTTTCTGAGCTTTTAGCAATAGTAAAATTTATTGACAATTTACTTAAAGAAAAGCACCTTCAACAGCGAGAAGAGAAAAAACATCTCATTGTCCGCAAGTCATACTTACAACACACTTAGGCCCTTCTATCGATGAAATATGCTGACCCCTTAATTGACTTAACGATCTTTTTGACTTGAGAAGCTCTTTCAGCAATCTCACCGATATGTTTAACCTTCCCCTTGTGCACAGGTACTATTGCGATAGAGAGAGAAGGAAGAGGAAACTTTACTAAGTTGCCTTGTCTGTCCTTAGAAATGAAATATCCTCTTTCAAAGTCTTTCTTATTGACAAATGAAGGTATAAGGGAGTTAAAATTTCTAATAACCTCCCCTGCAATATTTTCCACAACCTCCATAGGGACTATAAAGATAAAATCATCTCCACCTATGTGACCAACAAAGCCATCTCTCGTCCAGCGATTTACAGTATTAACAAGGAGACGAGCTACGTTCTTAATCATCTCATCACCTTTTGCAAACCCATAGATATCATTATAGGCCTTAAAATTATCAAGATCCACATAAGCTACCCCCATAGGTCTTTCACACTCCAATAACTCTTTCAACTTTTTCTCGATAGAGACATTTCCAGGAAGACCAGTAAGAGGATTATTATCAGAGACCCTCTCAATTCGCCTGAGTGAAAGCTCAATTCGCAGGAGGATCTCAGAAGGACCCGCATCAATAAGGAGAAAGTCATCAATTGCTGAAAGATATTCAGAGATTTTTTCTGGGAGGAGCTCCTCAACAACAAGGACTATAGGCAGTTTTACTAAATTGAAATGAAGTTTTATGTCCCTAATGAGAGTAGTAAAACCCTCAGGTGATTTTTCAAAATGATAAATGATTAAATCTGGAGGTCTGAAGAGCACTAGCTCAAGAAAACGATCTACGCTAAGAAAAGTTTTGACTTTGAAATTTTCAGAGAGAAGTTCTTTCCATCGTGAAAAAAGTGCATTTCTCTTCCAAAGGGCATAGATGACTTTTTTTCTCTCCCTCGGAAGGCTCACTGGGCGGTAAACTCTCGCTTGAGTTCTTCAGTAAAGAATTTCAATTCATAAAGCCTTGGCTCTAGTCGAAAGAGGACTTCCTTTATCTCAGGGATAGAAATCTTAAGTATTTTAATAGCACTTTCATTTAGAGGAGGTACTCGCTTGTGAAGAGTTTCACCATAACCACGTGCATGGACAAGA
The DNA here is from genome assembly GCA_030550555.1 of Thermodesulfobacteriota bacterium. Lineage (GTDB taxonomy): Bacteria > Desulfobacterota > Thermodesulfobacteria > Thermodesulfobacteriales > Thermodesulfobacteriaceae > Caldimicrobium. Next base: position 93,058 of record JAUQPD010000045.1, on the reverse strand, counting down.
AAATCTGCAAGATGAAGGAGTGCTGACTCTTTCTTGTATTTCTTAGTGAGGTCAAAATTGTGATGAGCCAAAACCGCCTCAATCAGTCTTTCAGGTATATTCCACTGGCTCATTAGAAAGGCCCCGATTTCGGCGTGATTTAGTCCGAGGACTCTTTTCTCTGCCTCAAGAGGCTCGACCCCTTCTGCAACTAGTCTTAGTATCTCCTCATAATCCTCTTTGAAGGCGACTTTTTCTACCACCTTTCCGAGATCGTGAAGAAGCCCAGCAGTTGTAATTTCTTGTGGATCTTTGACATCCAAATGTTCTGCAAGGATCTTGGCACAGGCTGCAACCCCAACAGAGTGTTCCCAAAGACCTACATCCTCTCGGTGAATTATTTCGAAGATTGAAGAGGTCATAATTAGGATTCGTAGGACGTTTACCCCAAGTAGCATCATTGCCTGCTGAACTGTAGACACTTTACGGGGGAATCCATAAAAAGCGGAATTGGCTAGGCGTAAAACCTTAGTGGTTATGACCTGATCCTTCTCAATGAGTTCTGCTATCTGGTTCAACGAAGTACGTTCATCTTCGATCATTTGATTCAGTTTCTGAACAATAGGAGGAAGAGTTGGAAGACCTTCAAGCTTGCGAAGCTTTTTCTTGACCTCTTTTCGTTTTTCAGAGGGATCTACCATTGAGAAGGCCTCACTTCTTGCTGAATTTTTCCATGAGAAGCTCTTTGATAACCTCTTTGACCTGAAGGGCAAAGTCATTCTTAGTATCTCTAAATCTCTCCTCTAGAAGCTCAAGCTCCTCTTCAAGTGTCTTTTCCCAGGGAAGTTTAACAGGTGTTCCCTCAACAGTAATGTAGCTTACCCCGAGTTCCTGGAATCTTTTTAACATCTCCTCAGTAAGCTCAACTCCTTTTCCACATAGAACCCTACCCTGACTATCAACCACCTCCTCATAGGTCCTCATTCCAGGTTTTATATAACTTATGGGGAGTCTCTGCAAAACTACCTCCTGATCAAATAATCTTATTCAAACTATATTCAATTATTCCTTGAACCCCAAGTTCCAGAAGCATTGGCACGAGATCTCTAACTTCCTTTTCAGACACTACGACCTCAAGGGCATACCAATTCTTGTTATAGAGTTGAGAAATAGTAGGTGCGGTAATACTTGGCAAAATTGAAACCACCTTTTCAAGACTCTCTGCTGGGACGTTCATCTTTAGCCCTACCTTTTTATGAGAATTCAAGGCTCCCTTTAGGAGTACAGCAATCTGTTGAATCTTGCGTCTCTTCCAGGGATCTTCCCAAGCCTGGGAGTTGGCAATTAATTGGGGATAGGTGATGAGTATTTCATAGATAATTTTCAATCCATGGGCCTTGATGGTGCTACCTGTCTCAGTTACTTCAACAATTGCATCACAAAGCCCTTGGACAACCTTTGCCTCTGTGGCACCCCACGAGTAGGTAACCTCAACAGGAATTCCTCTCTCCTCAAAGAACCTCTTTGTGTAATTTACTAATTCTGTGCTGATTCTCTTACCTCTCAAATCTTCAAGAGTATTAATATCTGAGTCTGCCCTAACTGCAATTACCCATCTTGCAGGCCTCTTACTTACCTTTGAATAAGGTAAATCCTCAACAAAAACTACCTTTGAATCATTATCTAGAATCCAGTCCTTACCAGTAATTCCTGCATCTAAAATACCACTCTCAACGTATTTACTCATCTCCTGGGGTCTACAGATCACTAATTCAAGCTCTGGGTCATCTACCTCTGGAAAATAGCTCCTATGATGGACCTCAATGGTCCATCCTGCTTTCTCAAAAAGTTCAATTGTAGCCTTTTCTAAACTTCCTTTTGGAATACCAAATTTAAGAACCCTTTCCATAGATCTCCTCCGGTTCACATTGCCTTTTCTCTATGACCTCAAGCTCTCCCTCAGAAGTCAATTTACGATAAAAACAACTTTCATAGCCTTCATGACAAACAGGACCTTTTGGAATAACTTTAATCAGAAGGGTGTCTCTATCGCAATCAACCAAGATCTCTGAGACTTCTAGATAATGCCCCGAGGTCTCGCCCTTCATCCAAAGTTTACCTCTGCTTCTACTGAAAAATACTACCTTACCAGTCTCAAGGGTCCTTTTGAAGGCCTCCATGTTCATAAAACCAACCATAAGGACCTTCCCAGTGTCCCGATGTTGGATGACAACTGGAATAAGGCCACCTGCCTTTTCAAAATTAAGAAGCCCTTCCATCAGCAACTGCCTCAACCATTTTTGAAAGTAGACTCTCTGGATCTTTAGCTTTTACAAGGGATGTGCCAATCAAAACTCCTTTAAAACCTTGTGCCTTAAGTCTTTTGACCTCATCAGGTTTGCTAATTCCTGATTCCGCAATAACATAGACGCCTTCGGGAATCTTTTTCTTGATGCGCATACAGTGTTCAGGATCGACATTAAGAGTGGTAAGATCTCGGTTGTTTATACCAAGAACCTCAGCTTCACAGGAGAGAGCTTTCTCCAAGTCTTCCTCACTATGGATTTCAACCAAGGCTGAAAGCCCAAGGCTCTTTGCATATCTGTAGAGCTCTTTTAATTCCTCTTGTTTTAAGATTCCAGCAATGAGAAGCACCATATCCGCTCCGAAGGCCTTTGCCTCTTCAACTTGAACTGGATCAAAAATAAAGTCCTTTCTGAGAAGAGGAAGATCACAGACTGTTCTAACTCCTGCCAAATATTCAAGAGAACCATAAAAAAAGTGTTCTTCTGTGATAACTGAGATGGCTTTAGCCCCACCTTTGACATACTGAGAGGCAAGAATAAGAGGATTGAAGTCCTCTCTTAAGCTACCCTTTAAAGGGCTTGCTCTTTTGACCTCAGCAATTATTACAAATCCCTCCCTTTCTAAGTAGGTCTTTAGATCAAAGGCAGGCCTATCCCAGAAGGGCCTATAAAAAAGCCCTCGCTGTTTTCTTTTTAAAATTTCATAGTATTTGGAAAGCAGAATTTCTTCAAGAATTTTGTGCATGCGTTAATTTTAACTTATAGAAAAATTTTGAAAAGATGATAAAATTTCGGGAAAACTTCATCTCCGAACTTAGGAGGGAAAGTTTATGCCAAAAAGAACCTATCAACCTAGTAGGCTTAAAATGAAAAGGACACATGGCTTCAGAGCTCGTATGAAGACAAGATCAGGAAGGAGAATTCTAAGAAATAGAAGAAGAAAGGGTCGTCATCGCCTTACTGTGTAGGAGTGTCTAAGAGAGGGGAAGGCCTCTCCCCAAAGGAGAGGATCCGCCTACAGCGAGACTTTGATAGGATATTTAAAAAGGGAAAAAAAATCTGGGTTGATAAATATCTTCTAATTATTTTTGCTCCAAATGACTTGACCTATAGGAGAGTTGGTATTATAGTTTCCAGCAAAGTTGGCACTGCTGTTGAGCGAAACAGGGTAAAACGGGTGTTAAGAGCAGTTTTTAGGAGAAATAAAGATCTCTTTCCTGAAAACTCAGACATAGTATTGATAGCCAATCCATCTATTAAAAATTTAGATTATTGGAAAATACTCCAACTTCTTCAAGAAAAATTAAAATCAAATGGCTAAAAGTTTGGTGTTAAAGTTTATTAATTTTTATCAATACTATATTTCGCCTTTTTTAAGAGTGTATTTCAATGTGAATTGTAGATATTATCCTTCATGTAGTGAATATGCAAAAGAGGTAATAAGGTCTTATGGAGTATTTCGGGGTTCATTACTTGCAATTAAAAGAATTATAAGATGTAATCCTTTCTCTCCTGGAGGCTATGATCCTCCACCTGTAGTTGAAACTTTGAGGAGGCGATCTGAGGATGGATAATCGTATTCTTCTCGCAGTAATTCTATCCATGCTTATCCTTTTAATCTTTCATTATCTTCAAATAACCTATTTCGTTCCAAAAGAACATGTAGATCAAAATGTAACTGACACAAGTCCAAGAAAAGAGCTCACGACTCAAGTAAACGTAGGAGACCTTAAAAGTCAAGATATTCAACACATACAAAAAGAAATTATTTATAACATAACTACTCCCCTTTATAAAAGTCAACTCACAACTATTGGTGGAAGATTTATAAACTTTGAGCTCCTAAAATATACTGAAGATATTAAAAGTAAAAAAAATATCCAACTAGTAAATACTCCAGAAGATGGTTTGCCCTTTGAAATCTATCTAGCTTCTAATCCCCAGCTAGCAATTATTCCATTTACAACTAAAGATATTTCAAAAACTGAACTTAATCTTTCATCTAATGAAAAAACTGACATTATTTTAATAGGACAAACTGATCAATTTCTAGTAGAAAAGAAGTTCAAATTCAAAGGGGATTCATACTTTATTGATTTAGATGTTTATATTAAAAATCTCTCTTCCCAGACTATTACTGATAGATTACTAGTGAGAGGAGTCTTTTCGCCCTTTTCAAAAGGTAGTAGTTACGTTTTTACGGGTCCATTCTACTATACAGATCATCTTCAAGAGGTTGAAATAAAAAACAATCTCACCGAATATATGGGACCATTAAAATATCTTGGATATATGGATGTGTATTTCCTCGTAGGAGTAATTCCTCAATATAATGGAACCTTTCGTGCAACTTTTAGAAAATTTGGAGACACCGCTAAGAGAGAATTTATATTTTGGAGCGAAGAATTTACTCTTAATCCTAATGAGGGAAGAAGTTTCTCTTTTAAATTATATATGGGACCAAAAAGGGCAGAAGATCTTGCTAAGGAATATCCTCTTTTAGCTAAATCACTCTATTTTGGAATCTTTGATTTTATTGCTAAGCCTCTCCTTTATCTCCTTAAATTTTTCAACAACTATGTGCATAACTATGGATGGTCAATAGTCATTGTTACAATCTTAATAAGAATATTATTTTATCCTCTAAATCACATGAGTTACAAGAGCATGAAAAAAATGCAAGAACTTCAACCAGTATTCCAAAAATTGAGAGAAAAATATAAAGATGATCCTCAAACCCTCCAAAAAGAACTTATGAATCTATATAGAACTCATAAAATCAATCCCTTCTCTGGTTGTTTACCCATACTTATACAGATACCAGTTTTCATAGCCTTTTATAAAGTTTTACTTATGGCTATTGAATTAAGACATGCACCTTTCATACTTTGGATCAATGATCTTTCTGCTCCTGAAAGACTTTATCTTGGATCATTTGAAATCCCTTGGCTCGGTGGTATACCTTTATTGACAGTCTTAATGGGAGCTTCTATGTTTATTCAACAAAAACTTACCCCTACTACACTTGATCCAACTCAAGAAAAAATTATGCTAATACTTCCTATTGTTTTTACTATACTTTTCATTAACTTTCCATCTGGATTAGTTCTATATTGGTTTGTTAATAACCTTCTTTCAATTGTTCAACAGATTATAACTTTTAAATTTATGAAAACTCCTTAGGGAGAGGTGAAACTATGGAAAGGGTCTTAGAGCTTGAAGGTAAAAGCTTGGATCAACTTGTTGAAAGAGCCTGTCAGGAACTAAATTGTGTTCCCCAGGACCTCGACATCGAGATCCTAGAGTTTACTCCTGGTGGCATGCTGGGAACCGGTAGAAAAATCAGGGCAAACTTTAAAATCAAGCAAGAGAAAATCCTCTCTGAGAGGGCAAACCGTGCCCTTTCATTCCTCAAAGAGCTCCTTTATCATATGGAGTTTAACTTAGAAACCCAAACTAATATTAATAAAGAAAGAATGGAAATTGAGATTACCTTTTCTGGAGAGGATACCAAGTATCTCCTTCAAAATGGTGGAGAGGCTCTCAATGCTCTTGAGTTTCTCCTAAATAAGGTTGTTGCTAAGTCTCTTGGAGTGGGACCGAAGATCAGTCTCAAGGTCAAAGGAGTTAATTTGGAGAGAGAGAGAAGACTTCTGCAGGCGGTAAGAAAAGCCCTTGAATTGATTAAGACAGACAAAAGGGAAAGATCTATAAGAGTTAGTTCAAAGAGAGAGGAGAGACTTGTCCTTGGACTCATCAAAGAGGACAGCTCTGTTGAAGCAGAGACAAAGGAGGATAGCAGAGGCAAGAAGATTGTGTTAAGGCTGAAGAGCACTTAGGTGAGGCCCTATAATTTAGACGACACGATCACTGCCATTGCAACACCTCCAGGAAGGGGAGCTATTGGAGTTATCAAACTAAGTGGCGAGCTCGCCCTTCCTATCCTTAAAAAAATCTTCAAACCTGCCAAAAAACGAGAACACTTCGAGTCACACCGCTTCTATTATGGATTCATTGTTGATCCTAATTCCGGAGAAAAGATAGACGAAGTCCTTGTGGTTTACATGAAAAAACCTCATAGCTATACCAGAGAGGACGTAGTTGAGATCCATGGGCACAGTGGATACTATAACCTAAGAAAAATTCTAGAACTTGTTATCAGGGAAGGAGCAAGACCTGCAGAACCAGGAGAATTCACACTGAGGGCCTTCTTAAATGGAAGAATTGATCTCTCTCAGGCTGAAGCGATTGAAGAGATTATTTCTGCAAAGAGTGATAGAGCCTTGCAATTTGCACTCAACATTCTATCTGGTAAACTTTCAGAAAAGATTAATACCCTTAGGCAAAAACTCCTCCATGCCCTTGCACAAGTAGAGTCCGCCATTGACTTTCCTGAAGAAGATATTGAAATCATGAATCCACCTCAATTAATAAACTTCATTAGAAGTGAGATTATTAAAGAAATTGAAATATTGATTGAAAACTATCGTGAAGGTAGAATCTACAGAGAGGGTATCAACTTAGTCATCTCAGGTAAACCCAATGTAGGTAAATCTTCTCTCATGAATGCCCTTCTACGAGAGGAAAGGGCTATTGTAACTCCAATTCCTGGAACTACTCGAGATTTCCTTGAAGAGGAGGCAACGATTAGGGGACTCCCGGTAAAATTGATTGATACCGCGGGTCTACGTGAAACTGAAGATCCTGTTGAAAAAATTGGAGTAGAACGAGCCCTTCAAAAACTCAAAGAAGCTGATCTAGTCCTCTTCCTCGTTGATGCAGGAGAATCTCCCAAAGAAGAAGATTTCCTTCTCTTTGAAAAGGTCAAAAACTATCCTCACCTTATAGTGATCAATAAGATTGATCTAAGCCCAAATTATGTTGATAAATGGAGAGAGCTCTTTTCCCCTTTTGAGGAGGATACTATACTCATTTCAGTAAAGGAAAACCTGAATCTAGATCAACTTTCGCAGAAGATTTTTGATAGGATCACCCAGGAGAGAGTCCAAACTACCATAGAAGTTGCACCCAATTTGAGACAAAAACTTGCCCTCGAAAAGGCAAAGACCCATCTTGAGGAAGCTATCACAGAGCTAATTAAGAAAGAGCCACTCCCCGAAGTCGTATCCTTATTTCTAAGAGATGCTCTAAATGCTCTGACAGAGATCATAGGAGAGGTCACAACAGAAGACCTTCTCTCTGAAATCTTTAGCAAGTTTTGTATTGGAAAATGATAAGACAAAAATAACTCACTACTTTATATTAGTCAAAGAAGAACCAAATAGAAAACATTGAATAAATAATGATATATGTAATTAGAAAAAAAGATAAAATTTTGGCATATTTTGGAAGAAAGGCGTAAGATAGAAGTAAGAGGACTGGCAAGAGGAGGAGAAAAAATACCAGACTTGGAGATAGAAATTTTAGAAGTTGTTGGGCACCAATAAAAAACCACGGACCCCTTGCTTTTTCACCTTCAAAAGGTATAAGAGGAAACTTCCAAAAGACTCCTATTGGTATAATCCAAAGGAAATAAAAAAGATTTTCCCATCTAAAAATGACTTTAGGTTTGATATGCCAGATAAAGAGCCCTAAAGTTACTAAAAATGAGAGAATAAGATGCCACAGATAGACCTTGGTAAGACCTACTTGGGATTTTGCTAAAAGTAGTGCTTGAAGATAGGCCCCAATGAAGGGTATTTCTAGGAACATATTTTCAGCTATCGTTCCTGCAAAATCTCCCATCTCATCTGCTCTGAGAAGATATCCTGTAAAGGTGATAAAGAGAAGTAAGGGATAGGTTAGAACTAAGACTCCCCATGAAAGTAATCTCTTCAACTTGAAGAGTCCCTTGTAGATAGAATCAAAAAGATGAAGGGTCATGAAAAGAAGAGTCAGCTGGGCAGATAGATAGTGAAGGTTTCTAAAGAAGCCTCCAAAAGCTATATTGACCTCAATGTTAAGGACGCTAAGGAGAGGATTTTGCGATTGATAATGAAATGCAAGAGGTATACCGGAGATTAAGCAGATTATAAATGAAGAAGTTGAAAGGATAGAGACTTTAATGTTAATTTTTCCTACCTCAGATCTCAACCTGGATACCTCTTTCAGTTTTTAGCACCGTAAGTTGCTTTAGGTCCTTTTTTGCAGGTCCAGAGATAAATCTTCCAGAAATTGTGAATTTACTCTGGTGACAAGGACAGACAATGAGTCCACTTTCAGGGTCAAAATTCAATTTGCATCCCAGGTGAGGACACCGTCGAGAAAATGCCAAAGTTTCGTGACCTATTTTGACTAAAATAAACTCGTCTTCAAGGTAGATATTTCCTAACTTTGAAAATTCCTCTTCAGAGATAAAGATTCTTTTTTTTGGGGGCTCAGTGACATAAAAGAGCGGTCTGAGGAGGAAATAACTAAAAACTCCAAAAATAAATAGGCCAAAATTCTTAAGGAATTGTCTCCTTACCATTTAGAGCCCTTCTCTGAGAATAGGAGCAAGCTCTCTAAGTGCCTTTTTAAGAAGAGTCTCTAAAGTATCACCTTCTTCATAAACTCTAAGGAGAATGTCTTCAACCTCTTGGGCTTTAAAACCAAGTGCTATCAGACTGGTTCTAGCATCTTGAAAGAGGTTTTCTCCTCCACGAAGGGTAATTGCTTTCTTTTGGGGCTTTCCAAAGAGATTCTTCAATTCAAGAAAGAGTTTTTCTGCCCTTTTTAGACCAATTCCAGGCACTTTTGATAATTCCTCTACCCTTCTCTCTCTAACCAAGTATTGAAGCCTCTCTTGGTCAAAAAAGGAGAGCAGATTAAGTGCAAGTTTGGGGCCGATTTTAGAGATAGTATTCAGCTTAAAAAAAAGTTCCCTGTCCTCAGGTTTGAGAAATCCATACAACTCAAGGAACTCATTTTTTCTCAGTATCGGAACTACATAGAATTCAATCCTCTGGTTGAGATATTCTTCCTTAATAAGCTCAAAGATGTTTAAGGGCACATAGATTTCCCAAAAAAGTGGGCCTGTCTCGAGAAAAAGTCTATTTGGTGGATAACATGCTCGAACAAATCCTCTTATTTTATAAAACATTTTGCACAATCCTCCACAACTATCTTTGTTTCGAGCCTTGAGGCTCCTTCATTTAGGACTGAACCAAGAAGAGCAAGGGATAGGGCATCAACAATATGCTCATCCTTAGTTAGTTTGTCGTCAAAGCTCTGATTCAAAAGGGCCTTCAGAGACTTAATAATAGAGTCCTTTGATATTTGGCCATATCCAAAGAGGGCCTTCTTCCACTCAGTTGGCTTAAAAGTTAATATCTCCTTTTGGGTCTCAGCTGATGCAAGAAGAATTAGTCCAAAGACTTGATTGACCTTAGCTGAAGTATGGGGATTAACCTTAACAAGAGGTTCTTCTACCACTATAATGACAGGATGATATTTTTCTATAATTTGAATAAAGGATATATATAGTTGGTGTAACCTCTTAGGTAAAGGAGCTTTTACACTTGTTTTTAGTGTCCCAACATCAATTACATGGAGATGGCTATTTAGTTTCTCTATGATAGCATAGCCTAGATTGAGTAGCCCTGGATCAACTCCAAGAAATCTCATAATATGGGACCTATTCAAAGAGATATCTCATTCCATCATAGGCAGAAATTACTTTTAATCCCAGCTCCTCTGATAAGGCCTTTGCTAATCTTTCAGGACCTGCCTTGAGCATGGTCATTCCAAAATGGGTGATAATGGTTAGTTTAGGGTTAAGAGATTTAAGGAGCCCTTTCAAATCAGGAACAGAGAGGTGTAGAACCTCTTTTTTCGGTTCATATCTAACTAAATTTACGATAAGATAATCACATCCTATAAACTCTTCAATTAGGCCTTCAAAAAAAGCAGTATCTCCAATTATACCAATTTTCCTTTTTGAGGGGAGATGAAAAATAATTCCGTAGATTTCCGCATTATGTAGAAGAGGCCCTGTTGTGCAAAAGCTAAAGCCATCAACTTCATACTCTTTTCTCTCTTTTAGAATGACAATTTCTTTGAGACAATCCCTAAGATAATTGAGAAGGATCCCTTCTCTTAGGGCCTCATCAGTGATGAAGAGGGTGCCTCTTTTTTTGAAACCGCCCTCAGTTATAGCATCAGCAAGAATGTTGAGATCAGCAGAGTGATCCAAATGCTTATGGGTGACAAGAAGGTAAGAAATTTTTTCAGGATAGATCTTTTGTTTTGCTAGTTGAATTAGGGCCCCTGGGCCTGGATCTAAGAGTAGGAGGTAAGTCTTGGGGCCAGATATACTTTTAAGTAGGATGCCACCAGAAGCCCTAAGTTGTCTTGCTACCACATAGCGAGCCCCACCTGTTCCAAGAAAAAGACATTCTATCATCTCTAATCTTATGTAAATATAGCATTATCTTGTTTTTTCCGCAAAGACAAGCTAAAATTACCAGTAACTCCAGGAGGAGCTCTATGGATAAGGTTGCTATTATTTTTGATGAAATATTTATAAAACACAAAGCAGGTGAATGGCATCCTGAAAGCCCTCTTCGTCTCGAAGCCATCTTAAGGAGACTTGCTGATGAGGATCTGCGGAATCTAATTGATTATCATAGACCCGAAAGGGCATCAAAAGAAGAGATTCTTTGGAATCATACTGAAGAATTATATGATCTTGTTGCCTCAACTCAAGGGAAACCCTACTTTTCCCTCGACCCTGACACCGCAACAAATGAGTATTCCTTTGAATCTGCAATGTACGCAGTAGGTGCTCAAAAAACAGCTCTTAAGCTCCTTCTTGAGGAGGGATATAACTTTGTCTTTGCATTGGTTAGACCCCCTGGTCATCATGCAGAGCGTGACAGAGCTATGGGATTTTGCCTTTTCAACAATGTAGCCCTTGCGGGCTACTATGCAAAAAATCTCTATAGAATGAAAAGAATATTAATAGTTGACTTTGATCTTCATCATGGGAATGGAACACAGAACTCTTTTTATGAGGATCCAGAAGTCCTTTTTTTCTCAAGTCACCAATATCCCTATTATCCTGGCACTGGAAACTACACTGAAATAGGAAGAGGTCTTGGAAGGGGCTTCACTATAAATGTTCCCCTTAGGTCCTATAGCAGAGATGAAGATTTCATCTTTTTTTATAGCAAACTGCTCAAACCTATTGCTTTTCAATACAAGCCAGAGATTGTGCTCGTTTCAGCTGGTTTTGACTCCTTAAAAGGTGACCCTCTTGGAAGCTTACAGCTTTCTTTTGAAGGCCTTGCGGTTATCGTAAAAATTCTTAAGGAAATTGCTGACTACTCCTCACAGGGAAAAATTCTCTTCACTCTTGAAGGAGGTTATAATCTGAAAAATCTTGCAGAGGGAGTTGCAACCGTAATTAAAACCCTTCTTTTCCCAGATCAAGTTAAGATTCCAGAAGATTTTACACCAAGTGAATACTCTGTCTCTCTTTTCCACAAGATTGCAGATATATTAAATTTCAAAAATTATTGGGAGGTTTAAACAGATGAAACTTTCCAGACAAGTTGAAGGTTATCTCGAGAGGAGTTCGTGGATTAGAAAAATGTTCGAAGAAGGGCTGAAATTGAAAAAACTTCATGGGTCTGAAAAGGTCTTTGACCTTAGCCTCGGAAACCCCGATCTTCCTCCACCTCCAGAAGTAAAAGAAACCTTAAAGGCTCTTGTCGAAAACTATAACCCCGAACTACACCGCTATATGCCAAATGCAGGATTTGCTGATGTCAGGGAAATTATGGCTAAGAAAGTTTCTAAAGAACAAGACATAACCATTTCAGCTAACGAAATTATTATGACTTGTGGTGCTGCAGGAGCTTTAAATATAATTTTCAAAACTTTGCTTAATCCTGGAGAAGAGGTGCTTTTCCCATCTCCTTTTTTTGTGGAATATTTCTTTTATGCTGAAAATCACCAGGGAGTTCCTGTTCCTGTGAAGACAAAAGAAGATTTTTCATTAGACATTGAGGCCTTTGAAAAACTGATAAATGAGAAAACTAAAGTTGTGCTCTTAAATTCTCCAAATAATCCAACGGGACAAGTTTATACTGAGGAGGAACTGCGTGAACTTTCTGATCTCTTGAGGGAGAAATCTAAGAAACTTGGGAGGCCAATCTATCTTGTGTCAGATGAACCCTACAGAAACCTTGTTTTTGATGGAGTGAATGTTCCATCTATTTTCACCTTTTACGAAAACTCCTTAATTGCCTATTCCTTTTCAAAGGAGCTTTCTCTTGCAGGGGAAAGAATTGGCTTTGTGGCTCTTCATCCTCAATTAGAAGAGAGGGAGAAGATTTTTGATGGGCTTGTTTTAGCAAATAGAATTCTCGGATTTGTCAACGCACCAGCCATTGCTCAGAGGATAGTTGCAAATTGTGCCTTCTCTAAGGTTCAAGTTGAGATCTATCAAAGGAGAAGAGACATTCTCTGTTCTATTCTTGATGAAGCAGGGCTAAGCTATGTGAGACCAAAAGGAAGTTTCTTCATCTTTCCAAGGACTCCTATAGATGATCTAAAGTTCTGTGAATTACTAAAGGAGGAGCTAATCCTTGCGGTTCCTGGAAGAGGTTTTGGACTCTCCAATCATATTAGGCTTGCTTTCTGTGTCCCCGAAGAGGTTATCATCAACATGAAGCCTAACTTCCTTAGGGCTTGTGAGAAAGCAAGGAACTTGAGTTAGACTTCAAGTGTTTCGTTTCAAGATAATTCATCAGGACAAGAGGAGTGCAGGCAGGATTGGATATATCATTACTCCTCGTGGTGTCATTGAAACACCGGTATTCATGCCAGTTGGCACTCAGGGGACTATCAAGGCTCTCTTGCCTGAGACTGTAGCTCAAATTGGTTATAGAATAATCTTAGCAAACACCTATCATCTACTGTTACGCCCAGGCCCTGAAATTATTTTAAAGGCTGGAGGCCTTCATCGTTTCATGAATTGGAAAGGTCTTATACTGACAGATAGTGGTGGATTTCAGGTTTACAGTCTTTCTAACTTTAGAAAAATAGAGCAAGATGGGGTCCTATTTAGGTCCCACATTGATGGGAGAGAGTATTTTCTCACACCCGAGTATGCTCTTGACATCCAAAAAGCTCTCCATTCAGATATATCTATGGTTCTTGACACTTGTATACCATATCCCTCTCCAAAGGAGGAGGTGAGGGCTCTAACGGAGATTACCCACCGATGGGCTGAGAGATCTCTTCAACATTGGGAGAAGATTAAAACACCAGGAAGAGCACTGTTCGGAATCATACAAGGAGGAATGGAAGAGGATCTTCGTGTAGAGAGTGCAAAATATGTATCCTCTCTTCCTTTTGATGGAGTAGCAATTGGTGGGCTCTCCGTGGGAGAACCTGCACAGATACGAAATAGAATGTTAGACCTTTGTCTACCCTATTTACCTGAGGACAGACCTCGTTATTTGATGGGAGTTGGAACCCCGCTTGACCTTGTTGATGGGGTATTGAGAGGAATTGACATGTTTGATTGTGTGCTTCCAACAAGAAACGCAAGAAGGGGAACAATATTTACTTCCAAGGGACCAATCTCCATTAAGAGAGCAGAGTATCGTGAAGATTTTTCACCGCTTGATCCAGCTTGTGACTGCTACACCTGTAGGCACTACACCAAGGCTTATCTTAGACATCTCTTTATGGCAAAGGAACTGCTTGTCTATACCCTTCTCTCTCTTCACAATCTCAGTTACTATGCTACAATTATTAGAAACATAAAAAAGGCCTTACTCAAAGGTAACTTAGCTGAGTTTCGGGAAGAACTTAGGAAGAGTTACGAAAATTTTATAGAGGAGGATGAAGATGGCTCTAATTGAAATTTTTTCTGTCGCAGAGGCCTTAGCGATGGCACCTCCACCTCAGGGACAGGGTGGTCATGGTGGGCTTATTGGTTTTATTATGACTTTACTACCACTTATTCTTATTTTTCTTGTTTTCTATTTTCTTCTCATAAGGCCTCAACAGAAACGTATGAAGGAACATCAGAAATTCCTTTCTGAGCTAAGGCCTGGCCAGAGGGTCTTCACCGCAGGCGGAATTGTTGGACGGGTTACCAGGATTGAAGGAGATCTCGTCTGGCTTGAAGTAGAGAAAAATGTTGAGATACCTGTTATTAAAGGTTATATCAGTGGTGCCTTTCAGCAGTAAATAGCAAACTCCCTCATCCAATGTTCAAGGGCCCTCAGGGCCCTCTCAGCCATTGCATGATATTTATCTCTCTTAGATGATTTTTTTTCATCAATCGGTGGAAAGAGTCCCCAGTTCACATTCATAGGCTGAAAGTATTTGGGATCAGCAGTATGAAGATAATTCACAAGGGCACCAATTGCGGTCTCACTTGGAGGCCTTAATAAGCTTTCCCCCTTATAGAGACGCACTGCATTTAGCCCTGCTAAAAATCCCATAGCAGTTGACTCCACATAACCTTCAACTCCTGTTATTTGGCCTGCTAAGAAAATGTTTGGATATTTTTTGAGCTGTAAGTGTGGTGTGAGGACAAGAGGTGCGTTTACGAAGGTATTGCGATGGACTGCACCATAGCGGGCAAACTCTGCATTCTCAAGACCAGGAATCAGCCTAAAGACCCTTTCCTGCTCAGAGTACTTTAGCTTTGTTTGAAACCCAACCATATTATAGAGGGTCTTCTGGGCATTTTCAGGTCTCAATTGAACCACTGCATAAGGTTCCTTGCCTGTGCGAGGATCAATTAGCCCAACAGGCTTCATTGGGCCATAACGAAGGGTATCTTTTCCACGCTCCGCCATAACCTCTATGGGAAGACATCCTTCAAAATACTTTGGCTCTTCAAAGGGTCTCAAGGGCACCTTCTCTGCCTTGAGTAGCTCTTCAACAAATCGTTCATATTCCTCCTTGTTAAGAGGACAGTTTACATACACGCCTTCTCCTTCCAATCCTCTGTCTGCTACAAAGACTCTCTCCCAGTTAATGCTTTCTGCATAAACAATTGGAGCAAGGGCATCGTAAAAATGAAGAAAGGGAATTTCAATAAGACTAGCCAGATCCTCAGCAAGGGCCTCACTCGTTAAGGGGCCTGTTGCTACAATGACGATAGAGTCCCTAGGAATCCTTTTGACTTCCTCTCTAATTACTTCAATATTTGGATGTTCAGAGATACGTTTAGTCACATGACTAGCAAATAGATTTCTGTCTACTACCCAGGCCTTTCCACCTGGAATTTGACTAATCTCCGCAGATTCCATAATTAGTGCCCCAAGTCTTCTCAACTCCTCCTTTAAAAGACCAACTGCCTTAGTGAGCTCCTTTGACCTTAAAGAGTTTGAACACACTAATTCTGCAAAGAGTCCTGTCTTGTGGGCAGGTGTGAGTTTGGAGGGACGCATTTCATAAAGCCATACTTTAATCCCTCTCTTTGCAATCTGATAGGCACACTCGGAACCTGCAAGCCCTGCCCCAATAACTACTATCTTCTCCCTCATAGTTTTATAATATAATCCCACCATTGCCATTCTTAAAGGCAAGAAAATTCATCAAAGAATGAAAGAAACTGATTATGATTGAGACATTTCAAGGATTTTTCTGTTCCCTACAGCGGAAACAATTGAAATTAGAATTTGATAAGGGAGTATATTCAGTGAGATTTTAAGCGGGCGACGGGATTCGAACCCGCGACCACCTGCTTGGGAAGCAGGTGCTCTACCCCTGAGCTACGCCCGCACTCTTACTTCATATTCTAATAAACTTTTCCTCAATTACAAGAGGTAAATAAAAGCCTCTTTAAACTTTTATGAGATTGATGTTGTAGGCTAATCACTCTCACCTGAGCTCTTGGAACTCCCATCACTTTGAGCATCTTTTTTGTTATCAGAGGATTTCTCCTTTCTAGCATAGTCAGTGACATACCAGCCTGTTCCCTTTAGGATAAAACCTGTCTGTCCAATAAGACGTCTTAATTCTCCTCCACACTTTTCACAGGTCTTCAGGGGATCTTCAGTAATCTTTTGCCAGACCTCAAAATGATGGCCACACTTTAAACACTCATACTCATATATCGCCATTCTTCCACCTCCCAACGAATTTGGGTCTTTAGTCTATGAAGTGAATTGGGTCTAAGAAGAATGGTTGATTTAGTACCTACTTTGTTTGCTAAAAGATAATACAATTTGGCTTTTTTTAAAGAGGTACTATCGCCTTTGAATCATACCTTTCAACTCTTTCATAAGCTCTTCAAAAGCGAGTTTGTAAAGGGTTACTAATGTAAGAAGCTAAGAAGGCGGAGTATAGACAGTACTAAGCACAAATAGATCACTTCAAAAGTGACTTAAAGGGTTTATAGAGGTTTTCCCCTGGGATAAGACCCAAGCCAAACGACCTGGATACAGTATTTTTGCATCTCCGAAAAGCACTCTTCAACAATGGGGTCTTTTATATGTCCTTCGCAATCAAGAAAGAAAATATATTTCCATGGTTCATCCTTTGAAGGTCTACTTTCAATTTTAGTAAGATTTATTTGTCTATCTGCAAAACATTTGAGAACCTGATAGAGGGCTCCGGGTCTATCTGCCACACTAAAGATGAGGGAAGTCTTATCTTCACCTGTAGGTGGCATCTCTACTTTCCCAATAATCCAAAACCGAGTTGAGTTTCCTCTAATATCTTCAATATTTTTTGCGACGATCTGAAGGTGATAGAGCTTTGCTGCAAGTAAACTGGCTATGGCTCCAACACTTTCATCAACAGCTGCCCATTTTGCTGCCAGAGCAGTTGAAGAAACTGCCTCTACAGGCACAGAGGGAAGTTTTTTTCTTAACCATTTCCTACACTGAGCAATAGCCTGAGGATGGGAGAGTATCTTTTTAATATCTTCAAGGCGTCCAGTTTGATTCATTAGATGATGAGAGATTGCTTCATAGATTTCTCCACAGACTTTTAGTCCGTATTCATAGATGGCATCAAGGGTTGTTGCTACGACTCCTTCAATTGAATTCTCGATCGGCACTACACCGAAATGAGCCCGTTCAGAAGCTACCTCTTCAAAGACATCAACAATAGTTTCAACTGGAATGAAGTGAGCAGAGGTGCCAAAGTAGTGTTGAGCAGCGATATGGCTAAAAGTTGCTTCTGGCCCAAGGAAGGCCACTTTTGGACGCTCTTGAGAGGCTCTACATGCTCTAATTATCTCTGAATAAATGAGCTTTAAGGTATCTTCTGGAATGACCCCTTGATTTAATTCTAATACACGCCTAATAACTTGTTTTTCTCTTGAAAGATCGAAGGCCTGAAGCCCCCTACCCTCTTTTATTTTTCCAATCTCTTGAGCGAGTTGAAGACGCCTTTTTAGAAGCTCTATTATCCTCTCATCAACCTTGTCAATCTCTTCTCTTAATTCTTTCAATTTCTTTTCCATGTCGCTAAATTTAATCAGAGAGTAGAAAAATACAAGATTTGGTCTCCTGACAGAGATTGAAGATGCCTTGTTTTTTTTGTATATGACGTTAAAATTAGGTTTGAGTTTTGGAGGGGTGCCCGAGTGGACGAAGGGGTGCGACTGGAAATCGCATGTACGGGGCACAACCCCGTACCGCGGGTTCGAATCCCGCCCCCTCCGTAAAAGAATATTTTCATATCCAAAATCATACTTCACATGAACTCATCTATCAACATTACAATCCTTATTTAGGGGGGCACAAAATCTCAACTTCGCTATCTAATCCCTATCTCTACGAAACTACTCAGGTTCTCTCCCTTCTTAAGACCTCTCCACAAGGATTAAGCTCGGAAGAGGCTAAAAGACGCCTTTCCGAGTATGGCTTCAACGAAATAGAAGAAGAAAAGAAAATACCTTATTTCAAAATGCTTGTCTCTCAATTTACAAACCTTCTTGTGGTCATTCTCATAGTCTCAGCTCTAATTTCCCTGTATTTGGGCGAAACAATTGAGGCAATAGCCATTATAGCCATTGTTTTGCTTGCAGGAATTTTGGGGTTTGTTCAGGAATATCAGGCAGAGAAATCTTTGATTGCTCTCAAGAAACTTATTGTTCCCTATACTAAGGTAATTCGTGATGGGAGAGTGATAGAGATTCCTGTGAGAGAACTTGTTCCTGGCGATATTGTCCAGCTTGAGGCAGGTGATAAGGTCCCCGCAGATGGAAGGATATTGCAGGCAGTGGATCTTGCAGTCGATGAAGCGATACTTACCGGAGAATCTTATCCTGTCGAAAAGACATCAGATAAAATAGAGGGGATTGACCTTCCACCCCATCAACAAAAAAATATGCTCTTTATGGGCACCTCTGTTGTTCGCGGGAAAGCAACAATGGTAGTTACTGCAACCGGAAGAAAGACTGAATTTGGAAAAATAGCTACCCTTCTTCAGGAAGTTGAAGAAAAGAAAACCCCTCTTCAAGAAGATCTAGAGAGAGCAAGCAAACAGCTTGGCACTTATATTCTGTTACTGGCAGGTGCTATCGGGGCAGTTGGTGTCCTTAAAGGTTATCCTCTACCAGAGATGTTTTTATGGAGCGTTGCCCTTGCGGTAGCTATGATTCCCGAAGCTCTGCCAGCAGTAACTACCATATCTCTTGCCTTAGGTGTCAAAAGAATGGCTGAAAAGAAGGCCCTCGTAAGAAAACTTTCAGCAGTTGAAACCCTTGGCTCAGTAACATACATCTGCTCCGATAAGACTGGAACCCTTACGAAGAATCAGATGACTGTAAGAAAAATCTTCTGCAATAACAGAGAGATAGAAGTTACTGGAGTAGGCTATGAACCAAAAGGAGAATTTAAATCTTCTGGACAAATTTCTCCCCTGGAAGATCCTCAGTTCCATCTCCTCCTTCTAACTGCTATGCTCTGTAATAATTCAGAACTTTTCTACGATCACGAAGAAAAGGCCTGGAAAATCAAAGGAGATCCTACAGAAGGTGCCCTTATTGTTCTTGGAGCTAAGGCTGGTTTGCGTAGAGAAGAGCTTCTAAAGGAGTATCCACTGGAATTAGAAATTCCTTTCTCATCTGAGAGAATGAAGATGACAACAATTCACAAAATCGGAAACGATTATTTAATATGCACCAAAGGAGCACTGGAAAAGATCCTTGAATCCTCAAACCAGATCCTCCTTAACCAAACCTCAATACCTCTCACAGAAGACCTAAAAGAGGAGCTCTTTAAAAAGGCAAGAGAATACTATGAACAGGGACTGAGAGTTCTTGCCTTTGCTTACAAAAAAGTAAACGTAAAACCCGATCCCGAAGAAGCTGAAAAGGACCTCCTTTTCCTCGGTTTTGTGGGAATGATTGACCCCCCAAGAGAAGAGGTGAAACAAGCAATAGAGGACTGCTTTAGCGCTGGCGTAAAACCTGTAATGATAACAGGCGATCATAAAATAACCGCCATGGCTGTAGGAAAAGAAATAGGTCTTTTGAAGGATGGCATAGTACTTACTGGTCAGGAGTTAAAAGCTCTTTCTGAGAGGGAATTTACTGAACTTGTTGAAAAGGTGGAGATTTATGCAAGAGCTATGCCTGAAGACAAATTGAGAATTGTCAGAGCACTTCAGAGTAGAGGACACATAGTTGCCATGACTGGCGATGGTGTTAATGACGCTCCTGCATTGAAGCAAGCTAACATAGGCATAGCTATGGGAAAGACTGGAACAGAGGTTGCAAGAGAGGCAAGTTCAATGGTTTTAATTGAAGAGAGCTTTGCAACTATTGTCAAAGCAATTGAAGAAGGAAGAACTATCTTTTCAAACATTAGAAAATTTATCGTCTACCTAATGACAGACAATTCTGCAACAGTTCTTGCTCTGACTATTGCCCTTCTCTTCAATCTTCCTTTACCGTTGACAGCTCTTCAAATACTTTTCATAAATCTTCTTATGGATGGTGCTCCTGCAATTGCTCTTGGAATTGAGTCACCAGAGCCTGGAATTATGAGACGTCCGCCCAGATCTCCCAAAGAAGGCATACTCAATAGAGAAAGTTTCCTCTTCATCTTCTTTATGGGAGGCTACCTCTGTTTGCTAATCTTGGGTCTCTATTATTATTATCTCCAGCATAAACCAGAACTTGCAAATTCAGTATTCTTTGCAGGTCTCATTACCTTCAGGCTGTTTAATGCCATAAATTGCAGATCTCTCACTACAAGCGTTTTTAAATTAGGGCTATTTACCAATCCCTGGCTGATCTTGGCTATAGGTAGCTCTTTCCTCCTAATGTTATTGGTGATCTATACTCCCCTAAATATTTTCTTCAAAGTAGTGCCCCTTGGCCTCGAGGAATGGCTCATTATCTTCCTTCTAGGTTTTTCAATCTTAGCTGTAAACGAAATAAGAAAATTTCTGCTCTACAGGAGCGAATTGGTGGCAAAATAAATTGACATTTTCTCCGATTTTTGTAGAATATGCACATGCGCTTGCTCTTGATCCTTCTATTCCTTTTTAATTTCTTTTTTTCAGATTGCTCTGAAGCTTACGAAGATAGCAAAGAAAAACGCCTAAATCTCTGGCCCTTTATTGTCTACAAAAAGGATAAAGAGCAAAACCAGGAATACCTTGAACTCTTTGGTCCCTTTGTTTATAAATACCATACCCATGAAGAGAAAGGCCTTTCACTTCGTCCCTTTGTATCATTTGTTGAAACTCCTGAAGAAAAAAAGGCCTTTTTTCTCTCCCCCCTTGGAATGTACAGAGAAGACAATGAAACCACAACCTTTAAACTAGTCCCTCTTGTTAAAAAGAGAGGAGAAAAGGAAAATTCAGAGGGTTTTTCAGAAAAACACTTTGACTTTTTTCCCTTTTTCTGGGGTAGGACCTCAAAGAATGAGACCTATTGGGGCATTTTCCCTCTGTATGGAAGACTTAAAGAGAGATTCGGTCGAGACGAAATTCAATTCTTCCTTTGGCCCCTCTATTCCCGGGTGATCTATGAAGAATACGTAGCAACAAACATACTCTGGCCCTTTATCAGATTCACAAGCGCTAGGACTCAAGAGAGCTCCCAAAGATACAGTGGATTCAAAATCTGGCCTCTTTACGGCCATTTCAGAGAGGGAGACGAAGAGAGACGATTTTTCTTATGGCCTT
The DNA here is from genome assembly GCA_030550555.1 of Thermodesulfobacteriota bacterium. Lineage (GTDB taxonomy): Bacteria > Desulfobacterota > Thermodesulfobacteria > Thermodesulfobacteriales > Thermodesulfobacteriaceae > Caldimicrobium. The sequence goes on along the minus strand of JAUQPD010000045.1, from coordinate 71,669 downwards.
TTTATATTAAACAAAGCTACAGAGACGAATACAATTCTACCGATGACAAGCTATTTATTTTTCCCTTTTATGTCAGAGAACAAACCGATCTATATGAACGAAAGATCTATCTATGGCCTTTTATACAAGTAGTAACTGCACAGGATCCATTTTATAGACAAATTGATGCACCTTGGCCCTTTTATAGAAAAATAAGCGGTGAAAATATTGAAGGGTTAAGAATTTTTCCCTTTTACGGTTATACTAAAAGAACTTCTTCACTGGAATATTTTATTTTATGGCCATTTTACTTTTATAGTGAGTATAAAGACGAATCTTCGCAATCTATTCTTGAAAAACAACATAGATTTCTCCTTTTATCTAAATATCTAACTGAATTTAATAATGACACTTTGACCTTGAAAGAACTTAGAATATGGCCTCTTTTCTATAAGTATAAAAATTACGAAAGCCAAATTTTAATTTATCATTTTCCTGCATTAATTCCAATTATAAATGAAGGTATAGAAAGAAACTACTCACCTTTGTTGAAATTATATGAAACTATTGAAAATAATAATAAAAAAATTACTAAAGCATTATGGGGGCTTTACAGACATGAAATTAACGGTAATAGACATGTTTATGAATTAGCTTTTGTTATGAGAAGAGTGTGTGATGAAAATACTAATTACATTGAATTTTTTGAAGGTCTATTTGGTATTGGGAAAATTGATGGTAAGCCAGTTCTTAGAATTTTTTTTGTTAACTGGAAAAAATAGGGAGAATTAAACTAACTATGTGTCCAAAGATAGCTATATATCCTGGAACATTTGATCCTATAACTAATGGTCACTTAGATCTCATAAAGCGAGCTCTGCAATTTTTTGATAAAATTATTGTTGCGATAGGAGAAAATCCTGCTAAAAAGCCTCTTTTCACTGTTGAGGAGCGTCTTGAGCTTGCAAGAGAGGCTATAAAAGAATTAAATCTTTCAGATAGAGTAGAAGTTGAATATTTCAATTGTCTACTTGTTGAATTTGCAAAGAAAAAAGGAGCATGTGTTATAATTAGAGGTCTAAGAGCTGTCTCGGATTTCGAATATGAAATGCAATTAGCATTAATGAATAGAAAACTTTCAAACTCAATTGATACTATATTCTTGATGCCAAGCCTGCGCTATATATTTTTAAGCTCATCTATTATCAAAGAAGCAGTAAAATTCGGTGGTAACGTAGATGATCTCGTTCCGAAAATCGTAGCTAAAAAACTAAAAGAAAAATTCTCTAAATGTTCCGAATAACTTCATTTTACTTAATTATAATAAGTATCATTTTGTCATATAACTTAGCATTTTCTACGGAATTTACACTTCACTATGATATACTATTAGGCTCTATAAAATTAGGTGAAAGCACAATTCAACTTAGAAAAAATTCATATGAAGCAAGAGCCAAAACAGTAGGTCCTGGAAATCTTATATATCCATATAGTGCGAAATGGATAACATACATTGAAAAGAATGGCTACCCCCAAAAAAGTATAATTATATCAAAAGATAGATTTAAACAAAGAGAAAAACATATAATTTTCAATAGTAACAATTCAAAAGTAATTGTTGAAAGAATTCAGCCAAAACGTTCAAGTCAAAGTTATGATATACCTTTTCCAGTATATGATGAGCTCTCTGCATTTGTTGCATCTTGGCACCTTGATTATCTCAAAAATGGCAATTTTGAACTACCACTTTACATTGATGGGGAAAGATATCCAGTAAAAATAAATCTAAAAGGTAAAATTTCTTGTAATTTTAACAATCAAACCAAGACTTGTTTAGAAATTGGTGTTATTCTACCAGAAAAAAGTGAACTTTTAAGGAGATCTCGAGAGGTAACTCTCATACTTTTGCAGGAGGAGAGATTTCCCATTGAAATCAGGGGAAAATTGCCTCTTTTCGGAAGTCTCAAAGCAAAACTAAGAAGTTTATCTGTCAATAGTGAAATTTCAGAAAGGTCTCCATAATCCTTCTTAACCTGATAAAGGCTTCATGGTCTCCGCCTTTATCAGGATGTAATTCTTTTAGCTTAATTCTAAACATTTTGAGAATATCTTTTCTAGAAAGGCTAAACAAAGTTTCAACGGGAATGTTGAGAATCTGAGATACATCTTCATATACTTCCTGTACCCCAATTTCATAGACTCTTGGAACTCGCCTGACTGGCAAGAGGTCAAAGTATTGCCAGATATATCTGCTAAGATAATTCATGAGAACCTCATGAGTTTCTAAACCCATCAAATAATTAGGATCCTTTGAAAGACTACAGATTGTTTCAAGAAATATGCCATCTCTCTCTTCAGTATCTACGTAACTCATTAATTCAAAAACCGTATAGAAATAACGCACTCTCTCTCTAAAGGTCAGATGATCCTCCATATCCCAAATCATGTTTTCAATTTCATCCCTTGATTTCTTAAGAAGCTTTCCAAAAAAAGGCAGCCTTTCATCGAGAATACTCTTTGGTTGACGATGATCTAATTTTAGTACTATGAGACGTATTCTATCAAACCAGTGAAACTCTCTTGAATCAAAGGATTGAGAAGGTTTGTCTTTATTGCGACGTCTATTTAAAGAGATGGTCACCCAACGCTGAGCTGAGGGGGTGAGAAAACGATAGAAAAGTTCCTCGAGTTCGAACTGATCTGTCTTAATTCCCTGCTTAGCTAATTCTTCTTCCAAATCAATAGAAAAAGCTACATCGCTGTAATAGGTAATAAATTTAGTTGGATCAGAGCCAAGCTTAAAAAGGACTCTACTTCTGTAATAGGGGTAGTCGTAATAGGATTCACAAATACTGTAGGTATATCCTGAAGGAGCTATTCTTCTAGAGATATACATAAAGGGGGCTTAGCAAGCCCCCACCTCCTTTTAGATCTCTTTCACAGTAATAGAACCTGTTGGACAAACTTCAACGCAGGTCATACATCCCAAACAGTCCTCAGGTCTTGAAATAATTGGCTTATCATCACTACCCTTGTCATAAACCTGAGCAGGACAGGAATCAATACAGGCTCCGCAGGCTTCACAGGTCTCATAATTTACCGTGATCTCGAACATCTTACACCTCCTTCAAGTGTTTTTTTGAATCTACTAAAATCCTCTGACATTCTCAAAAATCTTTCAGCCCAATATTTTACACTAAAGACATGGATATGGGTATAGGATGCAAAGACATTTCTATAAATTATCCCATCTCTATTGTTTCCCAAACCCTGACCTTTTTCCAGAGAAAAAACAACCTTGACCTCCTCTCTTAGCTCAAATTCAGAGGGATAGGAATAGTGAAATTCATGCCCCTTGACGATTTCTCCTTTCTGAAAATAGGGATTGTCTTCAACCACTCGAGCAATGACATATCCATGTCCGTGAGGTCTCTTATCTACCCTAAAACTAATGGGTAAAATTCCTGCCAATGGAAATTTTTTCTCACCATATTCAACATATCTACCAAGATACATTAATCCACCACATTCAGCATAGATTGGCATTCCTGATTCTGCAAAGTGTCTGACATCCTCACGAAGCCCTTTATTCTGAGCAAGGCTTTCAGCATACAATTCAGGAAATCCACCACCAATATAGAGCCCCGAAACTCCTGAAGGAAGACTGTGATCTCGCATAGAATCAATATAACACAACTCTCCCCCAAGAGACTCAAGCATTTCCAAATTCTCGGGATAATAAAATTGAAAAGCTGGATCCCAAAAAACACCAATCCTTATTCCAGAGCAACAAGGAATGATCTCCTCTTCATCCCGATGGAGTATAAGAGGAGATTGCCGTGCAAACTCTAAGACCCTATCAATATCCGCATTTGCTTTTAAATTTTCCTTTAACTCTTCAACGAAGGCTAAGTCTTCCTCCTCAAAATGTGTTATCAAACCCAGATATCTCTCTGGAAGCTGTCTTCTGAGACGGGGTATCACTCCTAAAACAGGAATTCCTACGTAGCGCTCAATGGCTGATCTAATTAGAGACTCATGACGAGAGCGAACAATATGATTTAAAAAAACTCCTACGATATTTATGTCCTTTTCGAACTCAACAAAGCCTTTAAGTAGAGCTGCAATACTTCTCGTAACTTTTGTGCAGTCAAGAACAAGAAGAATGGGAGCTCTTAAAAGCCTTGCAAGACCTGCAGTGCTACAACTTCCCTCTACATCTACTCCATCATAAAGCCCTCGATTCCCCTCAATAATTGCAATGTCACTATCCTTAGATCCAGCATAAAAAATCTGCAGATTTGTCTTTTCGTCAAAGAGAAAGAGATCTAGATTTCTACAGGGTTGTCCAGCTACTTTGCCAAGCCAGCCAGCATCAATATAGTCTGGCCCTTTTTTAAAAGGTGATACCTTAAGCCCCCTCTCTCTTAAGAGGGCTATCAGAGCAAGAGATAGTAGAGTCTTGCCAGCACCTCCCTTGTGGGAGGAAATTACAATTCTTGGAACCTTTATAAAACTCATCAAAGACCAAGTTCATTAAGAATGTATAAGAATTCGCCTTTTCTCAACTTCTAAAACTATCTTATAGAGGATAGTCAAAACTAAGAATCCTGTTGCCCAAACTCCAAGAGTAATCATCACTTCTGGAAAAGTCGGTGTATAGGTCGTTACTCCTTCAAAGGGATTTGGAGTAAAACCGCCAACCAAAAGACCTATTGACTTCTCAATGTAGACGCTAAAAAAGACAGCAAGACTTGCGAGTACAAGGGTGGTCTCATTCTTTCTTGTCTTTGGGATGAGTAGAAGTACAAGTCCAACTATTGCTAAGATAACTGCTGTCCATAAGAAAGGAGCCCACTCAGCATGTCCATGAAATCCAACAAATAGATAGAGAATTGGTGCCTTGTGCCCTGGAATGCCACTATAGAAGGCAGTAAACACTTCAAAGAGATAGAAAGCCCAAAAGGCAATAAAGAAATAGGTAACAGTCTTTGCTAAAGATTGAAAGGCCCTTTCTCCTATGTCAAAATTGGCCACTTTCTTCAAGATTGATGCAAGAATTATAAGAAAAGCTGGACCAGAGGAAAAGGCAGAGACAAGAAATTTAGGTGCCATAATAGCAGTTAACCAGTAATGTCTTCCAGGTAGACCCTGATAGATAAAGGCAGTAACAATATGAATAAGAGGTGCCCAAATTATTGCAAGAAAAATTATAGGCTTAAGCCAAGATGGAGAAGAGGTCCCCTTATAGTAGGAATGAAGCACTGTCCACCCACAAATAAGATTCAACAAGAGATAACCATTTAACACTATTACGTCGTAAACTAAAATTGAAGAGGGATTGGGATAAAGAAGAACATTAAATACTCTAGATGGATATCCTAAGTCTATAATTACAAGCAAAAGACACATTATTAGGGCAGAAACTGCAAGAAATTCTCCAAGTAAAGTCATCCTTCCATAGATCTTATGATTATGCCAGTAATAGGGAAGTACTATAGTCACTGCTGATGCGGCAACACCAACAAGAAAAGTAAAGTTGGCAATGTAGAACCCCCAAGAAACATCTCTACTTAAACCGGTGATCCCAAGCCCAACCGTTAATTGTTTTATATAAAAGGCAAATCCAATGACAATAAAAATAGAAAGAAAGCCTAACCACAGCCAGTATTTCTTAGATCCTCTAAGAGCAAGTTCCAGCATCGTTACCTCCCCATGCGTTTACTATAATTTAAATCAAATAATAAACCGAGGGTTGTGTTCCAAGTTCTGCCTTTCTTCTGAGAGCAAATCTCTCTTTCAAGATCTGCATAATCTCTGAGTTGGGATCTCCAAGATCGCCAAAAATAAGGGCCTTTGATGGACAGGCCTCTACACAGGCAGGTAATTTCCCCTCATCAAGTCTCTGATAACAGAAAAGGCATTTCTCAACAACACCAGCCTTTCTTGATGGAAATTCCGGATTGATAGAAGTCAAATATGGACGTGGGTCAATCCAATTAAAGGATCTTGCTCCATAGGGACATCCTGCCATACAAAAACGACATCCAATACAACGATGAAAATCCATCATCACAATTCCATCTTTGCGCTTGTAGGTTGCCTTTGTAGGACATACCCTTACACAAGGTGGATTATCACAATGATTACAAAGAAGGAGAAAGGGAAATTTTTTTAGGTGTTCTTTAAGCCTTATGTCTTCAAGCTCAGGAAAAGTATGAATAAAATTGTCCATCCAAATCCATTTAATCTCCTTCTTTTTGTCTGGTATGCTCGGGACATTATGGGTAATATGACAAGCCTTGATAGCTTTACAGTTGTTGATACACTCCTCTCCTGCTTCCAAGCACTTTTTCATATCAATAACCATTCCCCATCTCTTCCCAATGAGGGCCTGTGGTGAGGCCTTATGCTCGACTACCTCTATCTCAGCTCTCGAAGAAATTCTCCCAAGACCTGCAACCCCTACAGAAGAGATAACTCCAATTCCAAGGATACGAAAGAAATCTCTTCTATTTAACGCCATTTTTTCACCTCCTCAGGGGCGATATGACACTTCCAACAATCTGGTTTTACTGCAAACATGGCATGACACCTGCCACAGAAATTTGCCATACTTCTATGACATTCCATACAGGTCCTCTGAAGACTCTTCAGATAGATCCTACCATCACTACTCTGATAATAAATCTTTGATTCTCTCACTTTTTCATTTCTCCACTCATCAAGAAGTTTCATGTGATAGGCTCTCATGTAAGCGGTATCCTCTATACACTTTTCCCCCTTCTCAGCACGCTCTGGCTTTGGTAAAGCCTCAACTCTTTTGTAGTTCAACCAAAAAGGAGTAGTAAAAAAGATAATTAATACGAGAATTCCCACTATGACCTTGTCTGCATTGTACATGACTACTGTCCCTCCTCATAGCCTTTTAGTGGTCTATATCTAAGATCAGTAGTTCTCTCCTTCTCTCCTTCCATAATCAAGGCATTCCCAACTAGTTCGTGTAACCCTGCAACTTCAACTGAGGGGACCCAATATCTCATAAGCGCTGAAAGTGTTGCTCTATCTATCGCACAGATACAAGCAAGTGTATTTACACCATAAGTCTTATGAACATATTCAACTGCATTTGCTCTTGGGAACCCACCTCTCATACGAATTTCCATATATTCATCAGCATTCACTCCTGATCCACTTCCACAACAGAAGGTCTTTTCTCTAATTGTGTTTTCAGGCATCTCCACAAAATTGTTACAGACATGTCTCAAGATAAATCTTGGCTCCTCAAAAATTCCCATTGCCCTCGAGGTGTTACAAGAATCATGGAAGGTTACAATGAGATGATCATTCCTCGATGGATCAAGCTTCAGTTTGCCATGGGCAATAAGATCAGCGGTAAATTCACAAATATGCACCACCTTATGACTTTTTGCATGCTCAAAAACTGTTCCTGTAATTGGTGACTTCGGAACTTCTAGATAATCAAAGGGTCCAAACCAGGTATTATGGTACTGATGCCATACACGCCACATATGTCCGCATTCACCACCAAGTATCCACTTTACCTTCAGTCTCTTTGCTTCCTCATATATCTTGGAATGAAGTTTTTTAGCAAACTCAAGCGTATTGAAATAGCCAAAATTTCCACCCTCTGATGCATATGTACTAATCGTATAATCAAGTCCTATATGATGGAATAACAATACATAACCCATGAATGTATATATACCTGGTTCTGCAAAGAAATCAGCAGAGGGAGTCACAAAAAGTACTTCTGCTCCCTTTCTGTTAATTGGTACTTCTATATTAATACCTGTAATCTCTGCAATATCACTTAGTAAGTATTCTATATTTTCTTTTATTGTATGAGGTTGAAGTCCTATATGATTACCTATAAAGTGTGAAAATCTAACAGGTTTCATTGTCCAGTCAACTGCAATACCTAATTCGTGTAAAATTTCTCTCATAATTATAGTTACTTCGGCTGTATCAATTCCGTAGGGACAAAAAACTGAGCACCGCCTACATTCTGTACACTGATAGAAATAATAATACCATTCTTTTATTACATCCTCTGTTAACGGTCTTGCTCCAGCAAATCGTCCAAAAAGCTTACCAAAAAATGAAAACTCACCCTTTATTATGGAGCGAATAAGTTCTGCTCTCAAAACTGGCATATTTTTGGGATCTCCAGTTCCTAAAAAGAAGTGACACTTATCAGCACAAGCCCCACATCTAACACAGATATCCATAAAGAGCTTGAAGGAACGAAAACGCTCCATCCTCTGCCTTATGGCTTTCAGAATCCTCTCCTTCCAGTCCTCAGGAAGAGGCCACTTTTCCTCGTAGGGTTGCCACTTTCCAAGATGAGGCCTTCCTAAATCCTCCATCACCTGGGGATCTACCGCAAAGAGAAACTTACCTGGTTTAAACTCTACCTTTGTGTCCATCCAATGTTGAACTGGAGTCTTATGTAACTCTACATCCTTAATTAACTCCTCAGGCTTGGGTAGCTTACTCATCTTATCTTCACCTCCTTAGGCCTTCTTCTGAGTCTCTTTACACCAATCATCATCTATAGGAATACCTGCCTCCTCAAGAACATCCCTGAACTCCTCCTGCCACTCACAATAGGTCCTGTACTTTACAGGATAATCCCATGGATTAACATGTCTAACCATCCTGTTATCATTTGGTAAATTTCTTGTTGGACTAAAAAATATACCTATCATATGCACAAGTTTACTGAATGGAAAATAAACTGCAAGAGAAGAAACCAAAAACAGATGAACGTAAAAAATCACCCCAATCTCAGCCTTTGGAAGCACAGGTTTAAATGTTACTAAGCCATATGCAAGTTCTTTAACTGCATAAAGATCTACTTTTGTAAAAATACGCATTAAAATACCTGAAACAACAATAGCAATTATGAGAAGAAGTGGAAAGTAATCAGAAGCATAAGAAATGTAGTTTACCTTTGCATCAACAAGTCTTCTTAACAACAAGAAAACAAGCCCAAGCAAAATTAATATATCAGACACATATAGAGTAGGAACTGTCAATTGAAAGAAACCATCAATCTCATCTAATAAAGTAATGAAATCTGGCACTGGATGAACAAAGAATCTCAAGTGGCGAATAATGATAATAAAGAACCCAAGATGAAAAAGTATGGCTCCAAGCCAAAGCCACTTTGCTGAACCATAGACTAGCCTCTTTCCGACAAGATCTGCCCGAAGGTTCCTAAAGAGACTTCTAAAGAGAAAAACTTCAAAAAACATTCTCAAACCCACTTCCCAGGTAGAAGCAGGTGCCTCAAGTCTACTGTGTTTTATCCAGGGGAGACTCTTTTGCTGTCCACAGGTAGTCGTTATCTTGAAAGGCTGAGGCGACTTGGCCCAATAGATCATCCTATAAATAAGACCTCCAATGAAGATCGTAAAAGCTAAATAGGGAATAACTATCCCAAAGAGATAATCAAGACCAAGAAGACCAACCCCAACCAATGGCACAAGTATGAGTATAATTAATGCAAGAATACTTACGAAGAGATCGTTCCACATAGCTCACTCCCCTCTACTCTAATTTTTAATTTCCTCGTTTGCTAAAAGCCCTGCTCTTTTCAAAAGGAGATAGTTGTTCCTCTTCCATTCATACAACTTTACTTCCCAAAGTCTTTCACGATACTTGATATAATAGTCACAAAGCCTCATCATCAAGGCGTCAATTACGTCTTCAAGCTCAAGCCAAGCATTGATCCCATACTCTTTAGTAATCACTTCACCCCATCTCTCCCTAATTAGAGACTTTAACTCTATCAAAAAATAGAAAGCCCTACTGACTGAAGACTCCTGAGTGGCCCTAATCTGAGCAAGCTTGTCAAGATAGGGATCCAGTTCCTCGAAATTTAATTCTTTCCCAAGAAAATCTACAATCCTGTAAAAACACTCATTGATATGATATGAAAAGGGATTAGTAAACTGATCAGTTTCTCTACGGAGATAGGGCTCTGCTACACCAAACTTCTTCCAAAAAAGTTCAATCCATCTTTTATAGATATCCTCCCCGTGTTTAGTGAAAAATTCCGCTAAGATTAGCTTCACCCCCCTCCTCCTTCCTGCTTAACTTTATTCAATCTTTTCTTAAATGTCAAGGTAATTTAATGTAAATTTTTTTGCCAATTCGCCCCAATAACGCTAATCCTAAAATTTTTTAAAATCTTTTGAAAACTTTTTAAATCAATTTAATACTACACTTTACTAAACAATTATGGTTTAACCAAGGCTCAAGTTTCTGTTGAAAACTTATTCTGGTAGGCCAATTCTGTTTGTAAGAGGCCTCTCTCTTTGAGAGCTTTCTCAATTGCAGAGTGAATTTCTCGACAAACTTTCTCAGGATCCTCTGCCTCCCTGATTGGTCTTCCAATCACCAAATAATCAGCCCCATTTAAAATTGCCTCAAAGGGACTAGAGGTGCGGAGTTGGTCATCTTTGACACCCTCATCAAGACGAATACCAGGCACAACAGCAATAAGTTGAGGAAAAGAATTCTTGACTCTTCTTACCTCTTTTGCAGAGACAACGACCCCATCACACCCTGAGGTTCTCGCAATAAAGGCAAGGCGAGAAACGAGTTCTTCAGTTTCTGTCAAAAGTTCTCCATTGAAACCAAGTTCAAGTAGATCTGCCTTATCTAAAGACGTTAAAATAGTCACTCCAAGTATCTTTGTTCTACCAGATGAGGCTCTCACTGCTCTCTCAAGGGCAGTCCTACCTGAGAGTGTATGGACTGTGACAAAATCGACACCTAAAGCAACTGCAGATCTAACAGCTCCCACAATTGTATTGGGAATATCATGAAACTTAAGGTCAAGAAAAATCCTTTCTGCACCGACACTTTTGACTCTCTCTACCGTAGAAGGACCATATTTCACAAAAAGCTCAAGTCCAATCTTAAAAATACCTACATAATCTTTGAGCCTCTCTACCCATCTCAAAGCTTCATCGAGCTCCTGAAAATCTAATGGAAAAATAACTCTTTCAGCTATTTCTTTCATCTCCCAACTCTCGGATGCTTTCTATAAATTCTTCAACATCCTTGAAGTCTCTATAGACTGAAGCAAATCTAATATAGGCAACTTTATCCCATTTTTTCAGAGCTGACATTACCTTTTCCCCAATATAACTAGATGGGACCTCTCGTTCTCCTCGTTGTATGAGATCTAGCTCCAATTCATTAATAAAATTTCGTATAGTTTCTTCTGAGACTGGTCTTTTGTGACAGGCCTTGCGAATCCCCGCAAGTATTTTATCCCTGTTATAGGCTTCTCTTCTGCCATCTTTTTTCACAATCACAATATCGAGCTCAAGTTTTTCATAGGTTGTAAACCTATATCCGCAGGAGGGACATTCCCGCCTCCTTCTAATAGTGAAACCATCCTCAACAGGTCTTGAATCAATTACTCTACTGTCGGGCTCTTTACACTTGGGGCATTTCACTGAAGAGGTCCCTTATAAAGGGATTATGTCTCCTTTCGTGGGCTAAGGTTGAAGTAGGTTGGGACCCATAATCATGGCCTGGATAGATCACTGTGTCTTCCGGGAGTGTAAACACCTTCTCTCGAAGAGAATTCATCATGACTCGGTAGTCTCCACCAGGGAGATCTGCCCTTCCAATCCCTTCAACAAAAAGCGTATCTCCCGTAAAAAGAAAGCCCTCATTTTCTGCATAAAGACAAACAGACCCGGGTGAGTGCCCAGGAGTGTGAATGACTTTAAGATAGCTTCCACCAATATGAATCACATAGCCATCGTGCAAAGGGAGATCTGCCTTAGGATTTGGAGGAAAACCCCAAAGAGTAAAGGTAACAAAATTTTCCTTTTGCTGAAAGAATTCATCATCAGCTGAATGAAGAAGAAAGGGGATATTTAGCTCCCTGCGAAGATAGTCTACACCCATTATGTGATCAGGATGACCGTGAGTGCCAAGGATATAGCGAGGCATAAGCGAGAGTTCTCGGATTGTTCTTACTATTCTTGGATCACTATCTCCAGGATCAATTATCACTGCCTCCTTTGTTGTTTCGTCAAAAACTATATAACAGCACACTTGAAGAGGACCAACAATCAAAGTCTCAACTTTCATCTATTTAACCCCTTGCAAGTAGTAGTAGATTTTTCATTTCCCTTACTGCCTCTTTCATCCCAACCATAACAGCCCTAGCAACGATGGCATGGCCAATACTGAATTCTTCTATCTGAGGAATACTGGCAACTGGTCCAATATTTTCATAATTGAGTCCGTGTCCAGCGTGGACGATAAAACCTAATTCTTTTGCAAGATAGGCAGATCTCTCAAGCCGTTCGAGTTCTCTTATTTTCTCTTCCTCTGTCCTTGCCTCTGCATATATGCCTGTGTGGAGCTCAACAATCTGAGCCCCAGTCCTCTTTGCGAGCTCAAGGGCCTTTTCATCAGGGTTAAGAAAGAGGCTCACCTTAATACCAGCCCGATTTAGCTCCTCAACTGCTTTTCTTACCTCTTCCACTCTTCCCTCAAGCTCAAGCCCTCCCTCAGTGGTTATTTCCTCCACTCTTTCAGGAACAAGAGTAACCTGATAAGGTTTCACCTCCTTGGCAAATTTGAGAAGATCCTCATCGATGGCCATTTCCAAAATTAGCTTCGTCTTAATTATTTCCTTTATAATACGAACGTCTCGCTCCTTTATGTGGCGTCTGTCAAGTCTTAAATGAACAACAATTCCATCTGCACCTCCAAGTTCCGCAAGGACTGCTGCATGAACTGGATCGGGATAATAGCTCCTTCTTGCCTCACGGACTGTTGCCACATGGTCAACATTTACCGCAAGCTTTGCTGGCATATACTCCCTCCCCATCAAATATTTGATAACTCTCTCATCAGCCAAAAGCTCTCTTGTTAATTTTATTTCATTTTTTAACATTAACCAGGGAGAGTAAACGCCTCGCTCATGATCATAACCGAGGAGATGCAAAAGCCCGTGAAAACATAAAGCAATGACATACGAGAAAAATTCTAAATCATAAATCTCTGCCTCCTCTCTTGCCTTTTCAAGGGAGACTATGATATCTCCAAGATACTCCCTCTCTTCAGCTTGAGGAAAGGCAATCACATTTGTTGGATAATCTCTTCTAAGAAAACGTCTATTATACTCTTTTATTAACTCATTATTTGTGAAAAAGATTGTAAATTTTTTTCCGGGAATGCCTAAGATTGATAGGGCATTGTTTAGAAGTTTTCTGATCTGTTGAATTTCTTTTTTCTTAAGGGGTACAATATTTTGAAACTGGATATATACAGGCATTCTAAGTTGATATCTTTCTTGTAAAAATTAGGTATCCTGTGTGAGCAATCATTTGATCTTCAGGTCTTAATCTCTCGGAATTTACTTTGTAGTTGCGAACAAGGATTTCTAACACCTCAGTATCAACAAAAGGAAGTTTTTCCAATTCCCTTAGAATAGCGATAACCTGATTAGTTGTTGGAACAAGTATACCTAAAGGATGACCTGGTTTTAAGGCTTTGTAAGAGGCCTTAAGAAGTTCCCAGGGCTCCTTTATGTCAAGGAAAACCGCATCGACTTCCTCTTCGTCAAAGAGGTCGCTAACCTCTCTGTGCTTAAAAGTCACCCTTTCCTCAAGAGAAAGTCTTTTTAAATTAGCCTTGGCAAGTTCAATAAAGGCTAGTTCTTTTTCATATGAGATTACTTGTCCACTTGAGCCCACATAGAAAGCAAAGGCAGTTGTCAAAGCCCCTGATCCACATCCACATTCAATAACTATTTTCCCCTCCCCTACTCCAAGCTTAAGAAGGATGTAGCCAATATCCTTTGGATAGATGATCTGAGTTTTTCTTTCAATACGCATCAAAAAGTCGTATATTGTAGGTCTCAAAAGAAAAAAGGGAGTTCCTTTTTTTCCAAAAATTACATCTCCATATTTTTTTCCTTCGAGTTCTGCAAGGTCAAAATGGTCTTTATGTGTGTGAAACTGCCCCTCTCTTACTGACACCAGATACTTTTTTCCCTCATAGAAGATGAGAACGAAGTCTCCTCGTTTGAGCATAAGAGAAATATAGAGCTATGATTTCAAAAAGGCCCTAAAGGCCTTAAAGGTCATATAGAGGTCTCCTATATGAGAAACCTCAAAGGGAGAATGCATAGAAAGTAGGGGTGGCCCTATATCTACTATATCCATTCCATAGGAAGCAAAATATTTGGAAACTGTTCCCCCACCTCCTTCATCCACCTTACCCATAGAAGCAACTTGATAAATGACACCTTCTTTCTCAAAGATATTCCGCAAAAAACTTACGTACTCAGCATGGGCCTCATTAGCTAAATACTTACCACCATGTCCAGTATATCTACTAATAACCACACCATAACCCATTTTAGCATCATTAAGTTTGTCATGCACTTCAATATAAATAGGATCAATGCCTGCGGTCACATCTGCAGAAAGTGCCTTTGTCTTCTCCATTACTTCAAAGAAGATATCAGGGGTAGGACTCAAATTTTCATCTTTAATTAAGCGATATATCAAACTTTCGAAAATTCTGCTCTTGGCACTTGTATTTCCCTCAGAACCAATTTCCTCTCTATCCATAAAAAGAACAAGTACCGTATGGATAGGATCAGTAACTTCTCTAAAAGCCTGAAAACTGGTGTAAGCACATATCCTATCATCCTGACCATAACCACCAATAAAGGCTTCATCAAATCCAAGGAATCGAGCTCTGCCAGCAGGAACTGCAAATATCTCTGCAGAAACAAAATCTTCTTCAGTTATCCCATATCTTTCTTCTAAAATCTTCAAAATTCTCTTTTTAACACGCTCTTTCTGCTTTCCATTTTCTCCTATTTCTTCTGAGGTTTTCTCGAGAGGGATTCCTCCCACAAGGATGTTTAAGTTTTCTGCAGGGATTGCCTCTGCTAATTTCTTCTCTTCCTGTCTCTTTCTGCCAAGATGAGGAAGGAGGTCGCAGATGGTGAATACGGGATCTTCATCCCGTTCTCCAATAATTATTTTTACAGTTGAACCATCCTTCTTAACGACTACTCCATGAAGGGAGAGAGGTAGGGCTACCCAGTGATATTTTTTTATCCCTCCGTAGTAGTGGGTTTTGAAGAAAGCTAAGTCCATATCCTCAAAGAGAGGATGTAGTTTGAGATCAAGCCTTGGAGTATCAATATGACTTACGATAACTCTAAGACCTTCTCTTATGGATCTTTTTCCCCTCCGCCAACAGGCAAAAAATTTATTACGATATATGAAAAATCCCCTCTCCTTACCTCCCTCCTCAAAGTGATCTCTCAAGAGGATTTCTCTAAAGTAGTCCACAGACTCTCGCTCTGTTTTTGCTTCTGAAAGAAATTTCACATAGTCCTCAGCAAAGGCTTTAAGGGATTCTTTCTCTTGTTCAGAGATGACATCAAATATGTGTTTCTTTTCCATCCTCGCCTCCAGAAATGTATGTTTCTCTTTAAGGTAACCTAAAAATTAAGATGATTCAAGATTTAAAGGTTCTTCTAAATAGAAGTAGATTTAATAACAACAACTTTTGAGGGAATATCACGGATTTGGAGGTTAAGAGGAGCGGGCCTGGGGAGATTTGAACTCCCGACCCCTGGCTCCGGAGGCCAGTGCTCTATCCGCTGAGCTACAGGCCCATCTCCCTGAATCTTCTCCTATTTCTTATATTTAATACCACCCAAAAAACCTGTCAATTTCTCTTTAAGGAATATTGCAAGAGCTCTTATTTCGTCTTGGGCCTGTGGTATCGCCCTTTTATTGATGAAATCTTCCCAAACTAAATAAGGCCCAGTTGCAAGAACCGTAGTTGCAACCCCTTGAGGAAGCACGAACCTTGCACTTTCCTTTTTCATATTCCTACTCAATTCCTCATAGATCTTCATCGTCTCCTCAATGACTGATCTGTAACGTCTTCTATCTTCTTCACTGAATACAGAGGGGACCACAAATTTCTCTGCCCGTGTATAACGATGAGATCGTTGATTGAAATTAAGCCAAGTGTGTCTAACAAATTGATGACTAAAAATCCGAGAAAAGTTATGGGTTATGACCCCAACCCAGCCAAAAGGAATGTCCTCCTCTATAGTGATGATGATCACCTCTTGCTCCGCAAAAACATCCGCTTTGTCTTCACAGAGCGAAGGTGGTAGCTCGTGGAGATTGCCCTCAAAGAGGACGTCAAAATTGCGAGCAAAAAGGACCTTAATCTGGTCGGGTTTAAATCTGTCTGCAATTAGATGTAAAAAAGCTTGGTCATCAAGGATCTCAGCAAAATGCCTTAGGTTAAAAAGAGCAAGGGTTCCATCTTCACTCCAAAAAACCTTAAAAAAAGTCCTGGCAATTTCAAATCTCTCACTGTGACTTAAATCTTGTAAATCAACAATTACAGGACTGTGGGCAAAGACACTGTAGTGCCCAAGCCTCTTCAAGTGTAATAGAAAACTTCGGAAACGTTCAAAATCCTTAAATCTTTCCTCCTCAAATATATTAAGGGGATGCGTTTCCGCATAACAAATCCTTGCTCCAAGATAGCTAAAAAAGAGAAAATTCTTCAAAAATTTTCTGTCAAGCTTCTCAAGCAAAATCTCAGAAAACCTCCTTTCTCTCTCCCGTAGATTATCTAATCTCACCTGTAACCTCCTGTTGATCCAAACCCACCTCTTGATTTGCTGGGAAGTTCCTCTTTCGTAATCTCGACCAGGTGGGGAATATCTACCTTTAGAAAAATTGCCTGAGCTATCCTCTCTTGCGAGCCTATGGAGGCCTCCTTTTCGGTGACATTATAAAGGGGAATGAGGATCTCATCCTCCTCACCACAGTAATCGAAATCAATAATCCCCACTGAATTTGGCATAATTAGGCCCTTCTTTCTGAAAAGTGAAGAGCGAGGGAAAATGAAAAGTCCAAAAGGGGGCTCTGCCACTATCACTAGGCCAGTTCTGACAAGGGCAAAACCTCTTGGGGGAATTAATGTGTCTTCTAGGGCAAAGATGTCATAACCTATTGACCCTTCCGTGCTCCTTTCTGGAAGTTTTGCCCGTGGATCCTTTCGCCAAACTTTGACAACTGCCAACTAGAACCCTCAGCTTGAATTCTTCAAGAAAAAGGAAAGTTTTGTCAGAGCCATTGGAAAGGAAAAGTTTTCTATCTTTACCTCTGGATTTTCAGAGTAAAGTGGAGTTGAACTTAGATTGAGAATAGCTCGGATATTTTCTCTAAGAAAGGCCTGAAAGTATTCCTCTGGTTTGTCCTCGGAGGTGATTATACCAATGTGAACCTTTATGGCTTTTGTGACATAACTTAACTGATCAAGGTTATAAACAGATACTCCGTTTATTATAAGTCCGATTTTCTCCGGTCTAGTATCAAAGGCAGACATAATGTAAAATCCTTCTTTTTGCAGATCCCTATTGTTGATAAGATATTCTGCAAGAGGAGTAAGTCCACCGACGACTAGGTTCCATTCTTCCGTTCTTCCCAAAAATTTTTTGAGACTGAATTTTAAACTTTTCACAGAATAGCCAACCCCTTTCGTGCCAAGATTCCCCACGAAACTTAAATCCTTTCTCAACTGTGCAGGATTTACTCCACACCTCTTTGCAAGCTCCTCTGAACTAACAGAGTCCACCTTCTTCTTCTCAAGGGCATCAAGGACATTCAGATAGATTACCAATCTATGAAGAGTGTTTTCTGGCAAATCCTTAATCTTCATACAAGTCCCAAGGTCCTTCTAATATTAATTTCGAAAGGAGGCTCAATTACCCCCCTTTCAGTAATGAAAGCTGTTATTAACTCTCCAGGTGTGACATCAAAAGCTAAATTAAGAGCCCTAGCCTTCTGAGGAGCAACTCTAGAGCGATGACAGAAGAGTACTTCTTTTTCGGCTCGTTCCTCAATTGGAATACCTTCACCTTTTTCAAGAGAATGATCAAAGGTAGCTATAGGAGCTGTGACATAAAAGGGAATTCCGTGATACTTAGCAAGCACCGCCAGAGCATAGGTACCAATCTTATTTGCTGTGTCTCCATTCAGAGCTATACGATCTGCCCCAACGATCACCGCCTGCACTAGTCCCTTTTTCATAAGGAAGCCTGCAGAGTTGTCGGTGATAATTTTAAAGGGAATTTTTAATTTGGACAACTCCCAGGCGGTAAGGCGAGCACCCTGCAAGAAAGGACGGGTTTCATCTACCCAAACCTGAATCTTTTTACCTTGCTCTATGGCAAACCTGATTACTCCAAGGGCTGTCCCATAACCACCTGTAGCAAGAGCTCCTGTATTGCAATGGGTAAGAACATACCCTTCAGGCAGAATTGCCCCACCAATTCGCCCCATTTCTCTATTTGCCCTGAGATCTTCCTCCCAAATTCTTAAAGCTTCCTTCTTCAAAACCTCAAGCAATTTCTCATAATGCTCCCTTTCGAGATTTGACGGAAAGGTGGCCATTTCTCCGTGAAAGACTTTTCTCATCCTCTCGAGAGCCCAGAAAAGATTTACAGCAGTAGGACGAGAACTTGCAAGTTTTTCGACAATTTTGTCAAATTCTCTTTCTAATCTCTTTCTTGATAGAGGAAAGTTCACTCTGTTTAAATTCTCCTTCAATGCGATAAAAACTCCAATTCCTGCGACAATTCCAATAGCTGGTGCGCCCCGGACGAGCATATCCCTAATTGCAACGTAGACCTTTTTTAAGCTATTAGCTTCGTAATAGACTTCTTGCAAGGGAAGCTTTCGCTGGTCAAGAATATAGAGGGCTTGTTCTGTCCAGAAAAAGGGCTTAATTAAGTCCACTCCTTCTGGGATTATAGGTGTGCCTCTAAACTTTCTCAACTTATTGCTCCAGTAATTCGGTAAGGAGTCTGTTTACTACCTTTGGATTGGCTTTTCCCTGAGTCTTCTTCATGACCTGTCCAACAAAGTAACCAAGGAGACCTTTCTTGCCATCTCTATAGCGCTGAACCTCTCCTGGATTTTCTCTGAGAACTTCCTCGCAGATCCTTTTTAAAGTCTCTTCAGAACTCTCTTGAGCTAAGTTTCTCTCCTCGACTATTTGCTTTGGTGAAACCCCCCGTTCATAAGCCTCAGGAAAAACCTGCTGTTTTGCAAGAGTTATGGATATTGTCTCCTTTTCCACCAATTCAAGAAGTTCTGCCAGATAGGCAGGCTTTAATTTACTTTGAG
Source organism: Thermodesulfobacteriota bacterium (assembly GCA_030550555.1). Lineage (GTDB taxonomy): Bacteria > Desulfobacterota > Thermodesulfobacteria > Thermodesulfobacteriales > Thermodesulfobacteriaceae > Caldimicrobium. The sequence goes on along the minus strand of JAUQPD010000045.1, from coordinate 52,440 downwards.
ATATGTCAATATGATCTCTGTTAAGATATCTCAAAACCTCAGTGAGAATGAAGTTAGAAACAGCCTTGGGATTTGGATAAATCTTCACAGTCTCTTCGAAGAAATCTGCAAGGGTTCTTTCTTCAGTAAGTATACTTGCTTCGTAGGAAGAAAGGCCATAAGCCCTTTCAAAACGCTCTTTTCTCTGAAGAGGAAGTTCTGGTAGATCTCCTTTAATCCTTTCAAGAAGGGCTTCATCTAACTGAATCTCAATGAGATCAGGGTCAGGAAAGTAGCAATAGTCATGGGCCTCTTCTTTACCCCTCATCGGATGAGTCGTCTGAGTTGCTTCGTCATAAAGCCTCGTTTCCTGGATAACCTCTTTTCCCTCAAGAATTAAGCCAATTTGACGTTTTATTTCATAGGCAAGAGCTCTTTCTACATGCTTAAAAGAATTCATATTCTTAAGCTCTACTTTGGTTCCAAATTCCTTGGAACCCTTTGGTCTTACCGAGACATTGGCATCGCACCTTAGACTACCTTCTTCCATATTACCATCACAAATACCAAGATATCTCACAATACTTCTTAGCGTTTTTAAATAGGCTACAGCCTCTTGGGGAGAGTGAATTTCTGGTTTTGACACAATTTCAAGCAGAGGAATTCCAGCCCTATTGAAATCCACATAAGAATAGGGCTGTCTTTCGTCATGAATTAACTTTCCTGCATCCTCCTCTAAGTGAATCCTCGTTAGGCCAATCTTCTTCCTTTTGCCATCAATCTCAATTTCAACCTCTCCACCAACCGCAATAGGTATATCATATTGGGAAATCTGATAATTCTTTGGTAGATCAGGATAAAAGTAGTGCTTTCTTGCCATTACAGAATAGAGGTTAATCTTTGAACCCAGAGCTAAAGCAAGTTTCAAGGCATATTCGACAGCTTTTTTATTAATTACAGGAAGGACCCCTGGTTGACCAGTACAGATTGGACAGACCTGGGTGTTTGAAGCTGAGCCAAACTTAGTTGAACAGGAACAAAAAAGCTTGCTCTTTGTTGTAAGCTGGGCATGAACTTCAAGCCCAATTACCGCCTCAAACTCCATAGAGCTCTACCCCAAAATTTTTCCAAAATCTACTCCAACTTAAGGACCTGTCAATCCTCGTGGTCCCAAGCTATAGCAGGCAATCTAGGTTGCCATAAAAGGTGGTTTCCTGTAAAATTAGACACAAATCTTAAGCACAGGTAAGCATCTTCTCAAAGGAGGGCCTATGCTTGACGGAAAGGTTGCCCTTGTTACAGGTGCATCACGAGGGATTGGAAGAGCTATTGCCTTAGAGCTCGCGAAGGCGGGTGCGGAGGTAATAATCAACTACAAAGGTTCAGAGGATAAGGCAAAGGAGGTAAAAGAGCTTATTGAGAACCTAGGCAAAAAGGCCCATCTCCTCCCCTTTGATGTATCAGATCCTTCTGCGGTAAAATCCGCAATTAAGAAGATCGAAGAGACGCTGGGAAAAATCCACATCCTTGTTAACAACGCAGGAATCACCAGAGACAGCCTTCTCCTCAGGATGAGAGAAGAGGACTGGGAAGTTGTCCTTAGGACAAATCTTTTTTCTGCCTTTTATGTCACTCAGGCGGTTCTCCCTCTTATGCTTAAGGAAAGATGGGGGCGGATCATAAATATCTCTTCAGTTGTTGCTTTTACTGGAAATCCAGGTCAGGTCAATTATGCCTCAGCAAAGGCTGGGCTCATCGGATTTACTAAAGCCCTAGCCTTAGAAGTAGCCAACAGAAACATTACAGTAAATGCCATTGCTCCAGGTTACATAGAAACTGATATGACTGAAAAACTTCCAGAAAAAGTTAAAGAGGCTTTTCTCCAAGAAATACCAATGAAGAGACCTGGAAGTCCTGAAGAGGTTGCCCATCTTGCTGTGTTCTTAGCAAGTGATCAAGCAAGCTATATTACTGGTGCGGTCTTCCATGTAAATGGAGGTCTCTACAGGGGCTAAAGAGTTGCTTCAAATTGATGGTTCTTACTGCGAAGGTGGTGGCCAAATTTTAAGGACCTCTCTTTCCCTTTCCTTAGTTCTCCAGAAACCTTTTAAGATGGTCAAGATTAGGGCTAATCGACCTAAACCAGGACTACAACCTCAACACTTTGCCTGTGTTGAGGCTTGCAAAAGGCTTTCTGAAGCTTATGTCGAGGGGGCCCATCTTCACTCACAGGAACTTCTTTTTATTCCCCGCAAGCTCCCATCTCAAGGAGAATACAGTTTTGACATTGGCACTGCTGGTTCCACTTCCCTCCTCTTCCAAACCCTCTTCGTTCCTCTTGCCTTCGGAGGTGGCGGTAGACTTATTCTCTCTGGAGGCACCCATGTTCCCTTTAGCCCAACCTTTCACTATCTTGAAAGAGTCTATCTGCCTGTTGTAAAAACTCTTGGCTTTTATGCAAAGGCCTCTCTCTTAGAAGTAGGCTTTTATCCTAAAGGTGGAGGCAAGGTCATATTCCAAGTATTTCCAAAGGAAAAGGTCTCTCTTCCAGAAACCTTTCAAGAATTCAATGCAAAAAGGTTAACAATTTTAAGCCTTGTTAGTGAAGACCTTCCTGAACACATCCTCTTTAGACAGGCAAAATCTGCCCTTGATACTTTAGGTGAATTGTCTATTGAGAAGCAAACAGAATATGTTAAAGTCAAGAGTAGATCTCCAGGAACAATGCTTCTGATATACTCGGAAAGTGAAATCCTTCGGGCAGGAGTAGACCTGCTTGGAAAAAAGGGACTTCCTGCCGAAGAGATAGGTAGAAAAGCAGGACGCACCTTACTAGATTTTTTGTATAGCAAGGCCCATCTTGATGAACATTTAGGAGATCAGATCCTTCTTCCTTTGTGCTTAGCAATGCAAGAGGCCCAAATAAGAAAATTCTCCTATAAGGTCCAAAGGGTAAGTGGGCACCTACTTACACAAGTTTGGTTGATACCTAAGTTTATTGAAGAGCTCCTTATAAAGATTGAAGGAAGGTTAGGAGAAAGGGGGACAGTTATAATTGAGCGAAAGTAGGGAGCAGAAAGACTATCTATTTCATTGTTGGGAGAAAAACTCACATTTAAAAATTTACACCTGGGCTGACTTAGAGAGTGCCTTTGAAAAGGGAAAAATCATTCCCTCAAGCTGGAAAGGTTGGAACTTTTTTCGAATCAACAAGGAATTTAAGGGACTGCCAGTTGGCACCTTATTTGACGATCGAATCCTCGTAAGGGGCTATCCATCCATTCCAAGAGTCTATATCCTCAAAACAGGTCTAAAAAGATACTTCTCAGAGCCTTTCTACGCAGAAGAAAAGATAGAGGGTTACAATGTGCGTCTAATAATGGTGGGTAGCGAAATTCTTGCCTTCACAAGAAGAGGCTATGTTTGCCCCTTTGCGACTGACAGATGGATTGACTTCCTTCCAGAACTTCCCAAATTTTTTAAGGAGTTCCCCAACTATGTGATCTGCTGTGAGGTCGCAGGGCCAGAAAATCCCTTTGTCAGTGAATGGCCACCATATATAAAGGAAGATATAAAGTTTTTCGTTTTTGATATTGCAAAGATGGGTACTGGAGAGTTCATTTCTGTTGAGGAAAAGCTGAATCTTCTTCAGTTTTTTAATTTTCCTCATCCAGAAATACATGGCCCTTTTGATTCTGAAAAAGACTATAAAAAAATATGTACCCTTATTAGAAGATACCACACAGAGGGCCGAGAAGGCCTTGTCTTCAAACCTCTAACGAGAGGTTCACGAGTAAAATATGTAACACCTTATTCGAATCTTGCAGACCTCAAGATTGTTTTTCCCTATCTTGGTGAAGTAGAGCCTAACTACATAAGCCTTAGATTGATAAGATTATTCTTAAATATCTATGAATTTGAAGAATTTAAAGAGGATATTTACAGAAGTCTTGGAGAGACCCTTTTTGAAAATGCCCTCCAAATCCTCAGGAATAAAAATCCATTTGAAGAGACCTTTCAAGTCCGCTTTAAGAGAGAGGAGAATTTTCTTGCCCTTCTTGCCCATTTTAAGATTGCAAGAGTCACAGTGGAAATCCTTCACCGAGAATGGAGAGACGGCTATTATGTGATAAAATTTAGAAAAATATATCCCCGAGCAACTCAGTTCTGGACTAACAAATTAGAAGGATGGGGAGAAGTTGATTGAACTTTATCCAGTTTTCCTAAACCTAAAAGACCGTCTCTGTGTCGTTGTCGGTGGAGGTAATGTAGCAGAGAGAAAAGTTCAAGGCCTCCTCCATACCGGAGCCAAAATAAAAGTGATATCCCCTGAACTCACAGAGACTCTCCACACTCTTAACGAAGAAGGAAAGATTATTTGGATTCCTCGAGGATATCAACCTGGAGACCTTCAAGGAGCCTTCCTTGTAATCACTGCTACTAACAACCCCCAAGTTCAAAAAGAGGTCTTCCAGGAAGCAGAGGAAAGGGGGATACCCTGCAACGTAGTAGATAATCCCCAACTCTGCTCTTTTATTGTGCCCTCAATAATTAGACGCGGTGAACTCATCATAGCAATCTCTACCTCCGGCGCAAGTCCCGCTGTTGCCAAAAGACTTAGAGAACAACTTGAATCACTATTTTCTGAAGAATTCTCATTATATCTTAAAGTTATGAGACTAATACGAGAAGAAATCTTAAATTCAAACCTAAGTAGTGAAGAAAAGGAAAGAAAATTACAAACTTTAGCTTTGGCACCTATCTTTAACTACCTCAAGAGAGGTGACTACGATTTGCTAATGGCAATTTTGGAAAAGGAGGGACTAGCTAGGACCCGAGCTGAGGTGTTTTCTCTTTATAAAGCTTCCACAGAAAGAGAAAGGCAGGACTAAAGATCTCGGGAGTTTCTGCTATCATCTTTTCAAGTTCGCCAATTGTAAAAAATCTTCCCTCAAGGACTTCATTGGGATTGGGTTTAGGTTGTTTATCGGTTTTTCCTACAAAGAGAGTGCTACATTCCCAATTTGTCTCAGGGTGAGGTGGTATCCGGAGGACCTCTTCGAGTTTAACTTTAATTTTAAGTTCCTCTTTGAGTTCTCGTTGAGCTGCAACAATAGAGGGTTCACCAGGGCTAACATGGCCAGAAGCAGAAGAACTCCAAAGCCCTGGATTTTCTTCCCTGTCAAGGGCCCTTCTTTGAAGGAAAATTTCACCACGATTATTGAAAATAAAAACATGGACTGATTTATGATACAGTCCATTTGTATGAACTAATCCGCGGGAGAATACTCCAAGGGGTTCGCAGTTTTCATCTACTACCTCAATAGGTTCTTTCCTAATCCCTTCAGGACTCTCTTTAGGTTTCCTTCCCCTTTTCCTCAATTTTATCTACCCCCCTTTTGTGACTCAAATTGTCTTCCGTATATACGTTTCTTAGGAAGATTTTAATACAATATTTCTAACTTCATCTAAATGTGAAACTTTTATAAAATTGATTTGAGCTCTCAGGTCCTCTGGAATTTCTTGAAGGTCTTTTTCGTTCTGTGCTGGAATAATGACATTGGGAATTCCTTTGCGGAGGGCAGCAAGGGCTTTCTCTTTGATACCTCCTACGGGGAAAATTCTTCCTCTCAGTGTAATTTCACCAGTCATAGCATAGTCCTTTGAGACAGGCCTTTTTGTTAGAGCTGAAATCAGGGCTATCGCGATGGTGATCCCAGCACTTGGTCCATCCTTTGGTATTGCTCCAGCAGGAACATGCACATGGAGGTCGTATTTTGTATAAAATTTCGGATCGAGACCGAGCTCATCAGAACGAGACCTTATATAGGAGAGAGCTGCCTGAGCACTCTCCTTCATCACCTCTCCAAGAGAGCCAGTTAAGATCAAGTTGCCCTTACCCTGCATTACGAGAGCTTCAACATAGAGCACCTCTCCACCATAGGGGGTCCAAGCTAATCCGGTAGCTACCCCTATCTCATCCTTCGTAAGCCTCATGTCCTCAATATTCTCTGGTGGCCCAAGATACTCATGGAGATTGTCAGGAGTTATTTCAAAGGGACCAGTCTGTCCCTCCGCAATTTTTCGGGCTATTTTTCTGCAAAGAGCTGCCAATTTCCGCTCAAGTTCTCTTACACCTGATTCTGAAGTATACTCTTCGATCACCTTCAAAATTACCTCGTCACTCAAATTGAAATCCTTCTTTTTTAGCCCGTGCTCTTTCAAGAGCTTGGGAAGAAGATGTCTTTTAGCAATTTCAAGTTTCTCCTTAAAGGTATAGCCTGAGAGATAGATTACCTCCATTCTGTCTAAAAGTACCTTGGGAATAGGCTCAGTCATGTTGGCAGTTGCTATAAAAAGTACCTTTGATAGATCGAAGGGAACATCTAAGTAGTGGTCAACAAATTCCTTATTCTGCTCTGGATCAAGAACTTCTAAAAGGGCTGATGCAGGATCTCCATGGAAATCGCTACAGAGCTTATCAATTTCATCGAGGAGGAACACAGGATTGTTGACACCTGCCTGTTTTATTCCTTGAATTATTCTTCCAGGCATTGCTCCCACATAGGTCCTCCTGTGTCCTCTAATCTCTGCTTCATCTCTAACTCCTCCTAAAGCAACACGGACAAATTTTCTACCAAGAGCCTTAGCAATGGACCTACCTAGACTTGTTTTCCCCACACCAGGCGGACCGACAAAACAAATAATAGCTCCCTTAGCCTTGGGATTGATTTTCTTTACCGCAAGAAATTCTAGAAGTCTTTCTTTAACTTTTTCCAGATTATAGTGATCCTCATCAAGTACCTTCTTTACATGGTGAAGATCGAGGTTGTCTTGAGTGGAAACACTCCAGGGGAGCTCGATCAACCATTCAATATAATTTCTAATCACACTTGCCTCTGCGGATTCAGGAGCCATTAGCTCAAGTCGTCTTAGCTGTCTTAGGGCTTCCTCTTCCACCTGTTTGGGCATCTTGGCTTTCTTGATTTTTCTGCGGAGCTCCTTTATCTCAGACTCGAAATCCTCCTCCTCACCAAGCTCTCTCTTAATTGCTCTAAGCTGTTGACGGAGGAAGTATTCTCTCTGAGTCTTACCCATCTCTTCTTGAGCTTCAGTCTGAATCTTATTCTGAAGGGTAGTTATCTCTATTTCCTGAAGGAGTATTTTGGAAATCTTCTGAAGTCTCTCAAATCCGTTGAGGGTTTCGAGAAGATCCTGAGCGGTTGAGACCTTTAACTTTATATAAGCTGACGCCAAGTCAGCAAGTCTCCCAGGCTCTTCCATGCTCTGAATGAGGTGACTTACCTCCGAATTGAGTAGCCCCTTTAGAGCAAGAAGTTTTTCTAAGTTCTCCTTAACAGTTCTGACAAGTGCTTCCATTTCAGGAGTCATTACATCCGGCTCGACCTCTCTACAAGGCTCAATCTTTACCTCAAAATAGGGATCCATCTTGAGATATTCTTTGATTTCAACTCTTGAGAGGACCTGGACAATGATCTTTTTCCTATTCTCAGCTAAATTTACGGTCTTTAAGATCAATCCCAAGGTGCCTATACGATAGAGATCCTTTTCTTGAGGATTCTCTATCCGAGAATTTCTCTGAGTTACTAAGACAAGGAGCTTTTCTCGTTTTTCAGCTTCCTCTACCGCTCTAAGTGATCTTGGTCGCCCCACAAATAGGGGGACAACCATCGAGGGAAAAAGCACCATGTCTCTAATTGCCATAAGGGGCAGTTGTTCAGGGACATCTATAATTTCTCCTTCCTGTAGTTCCTGAAATTGGACCTCTCTTGTCTCTGTCATAATCTCACCCTTGGATAAGTTTTTTTAGAATTTTTCTACATTCCTTTGTTATTTCATAGTAGGTATGATTGCGATGTTTAAGACGATCACCTTTTTTAACGAAAGTCTGACTTACCCTTACTACTAAGCCAAGATTTTCTAAAAATTTAAGTCCATCCATGACCTCCTTCAAGTCAACCCGGAGTCTACGGGCAATGAACTTGGCACAATCTGGCTCATGATAGAAGAGATCTGTCAATATTTGCCTCTCCTTAGATGAGAGAAGCCCTAATAATAGCTTAAATTTCTCTGGTGTCATCGGTCTGCAACAATCTCACCATCCCTCATTTCTATAACTCTCTTTGCTCTTTCTGCCAAACTCATATCATGAGTGACCATTACAATTGTTGTGCCCTCTTGATTCAACTCTTCAAAGATCTCCATTACTCTTTGAGTATTTTTGGTGTCAAGATTTCCAGTAGGTTCGTCACAGAGGAGAATCTCTGGATTGTTTGCAAGGGCCCTTGCAATAGCAACTCTCTGCATCTCCCCTCCAGAGATCTCAAAGACCTGTCGTTTTGACTTAGCATCAAGACCAAGTCTCGTCAATAGCTCGAGAGCTCTCTCCTTTGCCTCTCCATAGGATCTGCCTGCCTTAAGCTGAGGAGCCATAACATTTTCAAGAACATTTAATTCTGGTATCAAGTAGTGAAACTGAAAAACAAAACCTAGTTTTTGATTTCTAAGTCGATTTATCACTGCATCCTTCCATTCAATGATCTCATTTCGATATAAAATGGTCCCGCTTGTTGGTCTATCAAGAAGCCCCATAATATAGAGTAGGGAGCTCTTACCTGATCCTGAAGGACCAATAATAGCAATGAATTCCCCTGTCTCCACCCTAAGAGAGACCCTTTTTAAAATGAGTTCCTGTCCCACTCTCTTTGTTATATCTCTTAATTCCAAGAGGACCATTTTAAAGACTTCGAAAGATTTCAACAGGGTTTAGTTTACTAGCCCGATAGGCAGGATACAAACTTGCAATAAGTGAGAAAAGAAAACTTAAAACAAAACCTAAGAGATAGTAATAGGGAGATCTATCAAGTATAAATCCTTTACTCTTGAGAAGTCCCTCAAGTTCTAAGTCAAGATTAGCAAGATATTCTAAAATTCCATAGGCAAAGATAAATCCAAGTAAGCCACCTAAAACACTCGTGATTAAACCAATACACAAAAATATAAGAGTTATATCTTTCGATGAATAACCCATAGCCATAAGAATAGCTATTTCTTTTCTTTTCTCCATGACAGTCATCATAATAATGTTAAATATACCAAAGGCAGAAACAGTAATTATTGCAAAAACTATCATATATGTGATCATGTTTTGAATCTTGAAAATTTTTAAAAAATTCAAGTAAGCCTTTTGCCAAGATTCCACCTCGTATTTTATTTCTGCCCTAAGTTCTCTTGCAAGGGCTTCAGCCCTTTTGACATCCCTTATACGGATGATTAACACGTTGACCTCGTCTACTCGCTCCAAGAGAGCTTGTAAGGTTTTTAGTGGTATGTATACTCTGCTTGCATCTATGTTTGTGATTCCTGAATTGAAAAAGTCAACTACTTTCATAATTTTCGTTTGTCCATTAGGGAGAGTTAAGACAACCCGTTTCCCTGTTTCTGTTATTCCCAGATCTCTTGCAACTATTTTTCCGATGATTATACTGTCTTTGTGGGTTTCAAGGGAGGAAAGGTTCTTTTTTTCTAAGAATCTCTCAATAACAGAGGTCCTTGCTTCAAGAAAAGGTTCAATACCGATTAGGCTTACTGGTTTCTCTTTTGCTCCGTATTTAAGAATCCCCTTACTTTCAAGATGCGGAGCAACTCCCAAAATCTCAGGATGTTCCTCAAGTCGTTTCATAATGTCACGCCACCCTAAAATCTTGTCCTTCTCCTTGGGTCTACTTCCAAGGGCCTTAATTAAGCTCTCATTATCTACTCTCCTAATAAGCCTATCCTCTGCTATCTCCTCCTTTGGTTTTATACTTATATGAGCTTCAATATCTATAACTTGTTGTATAAAATACTTTTGAAAACCAAACATAATTGAACTCATCACTATAAAGGCAGTCACACTTATAGCAAAACCAAGTGTTGACACTATTGTCTGCCTCTTTCTCTTTTTAAGAAATGCAAGAGATAAAAAAAGAATTGCTTTCATTTATGAACTTTTACGAGATCACCTGGACTAAGACCTGAGATAATCTCTACATAGTCTCCAAATTGTTCTCCAACTTTAACTTTTATTTTACCTCTCCCTTTCACCTCAACATACTCTTCTCCGATGAGGGCACCTTTTGGAATCACAAGCCCCTTCCTTTCCTCAAGCACTATGTTTGCCTCAGCAGTTGCCATAGCAGGAAGATGAATAAACTTGTTTAGCCGGACTTTGACATTAAAACTCCTCTTGGCTCTATCTATTTCCCTAACAATTAAAAAGACCTCTCCTTCAAAAAGTTGATCAGGGTAGACATCAAAGGCTACATAGACCTTCTGCCCCTCTCTCACAAGCCCTGCATACTCTTCATCAACCTCCAATACAATTTCATACTCTCTACTTCCAATACTAAAGAGACGATTCTCCCCAGAAAGAGCATTTACAAAATCTCCTTCTTCAATGAATTTTTGAAGAACTATCCCTGAAACAGGAGCTCTAATTGCATACCTAGAGAGCTCAGCCCTCAAAGCCCTCCTTTGCTCAAGAAGGACCTTTCTCTCAGTCTCAAGTTCCCTTACAGTATCTTTAAAGGTATTTTCCAGTTTTTCATAATTTTTTTTCAATATATCAAACTGTTTTTTAGCATTTTCAAGATCCTCCCTAGCAATAAGTCCTTCTCTGTAAAGGGCCTCTCTTCGTTTTAATTTGGCCTCTGCATCAATCATATTCGTCTTTACTATATCAATTTCTCTTCTTAAGGCAGTGAGGTAGTCTGAGTTAGGTTTTAATCTCTCCTCAACCTGGGCAAGCCTTTTTTCGATCTCTGCAATCTGAGCTGGGAGCCCTTTGGGGTCTATTTCGGCAAGAAGCATTCCTTTGCCAACAGTGTCTCCCTCTTTGATATAAATTTTTTTAATGTAGCCAGAGACCTCCGAACGAAGTACTACGTACTCCTTAGGCTTCACGTATCCTGATGCATAGATAACCTTTTTAAGTGGCTTTTCCTCGGCAATTACATATGTTATTGAGGCATTTTGCTTCCAGAAAAAAAACAAGGCTATGATGATAAGAATTGTAAGCAGAATGGAGATGAAAATTAGGGGCTTTTTCATAGGACATAATTTAATCATATAAGTTATTGACTTCAATCCGTCCTTATTCCGAAAGAATTCTGGAAATTCTAAGTTATATTGACACAGCAAAAAAATGAAGTTAAATAAGAAAAACTTTTTTCTCTTGCGGGCTATGATTAGGATTTTTCGCTCTGAACGGGGATTACTTGTGCAGGCTGAGGAAATAAGAGACTATACGTGGATATGTGTAACCAGTCCAACTGAATTGGAGCTAAATTATCTCGAGACAAGACTGAAGATATTTCCCGAATTTCTTCGCTATCCTCTTGATGAGGAAGAGCGTCCAAGAATAGAACGCGAGGAGCATCAAATTCTAATCATTATCAGAGTTCCTATCCCTTCTCAAGCAGGGCTATTTGTCAAATATGAAACCATACCAATAGGTATAATAGTTACCGAAACAAATATAATTACAATATGCCTTGTTGATCATGTCATTTTCGAAGAATTTATCAGTTATGCTAATAAATGTAAAACTTTTGACTTACATAAACCTGTAACTTTCATTTTAAATTTCTTTTACAGAGCGACTTCTCAGTATATCAAACTTCTCAGACAAATAGAAAAAATTATAGAAGAATATGAAGAGTTGATTTTCAAAGCTTTAACAAACGAGGAATTTTTGAGAATGCTTACTATTGAAAAAACGTTAACTTACTTTAATACATCTCTGCAGGGAAATGATGTAGTCCTTACTAAACTTCAAAGTGGAAGATATCTTCGTTTAACTGAAGATGAGCTTGAACTTTTAGAGGATGTTCAAATTGAAAATAGGCAAGCTATAGAAATGACCAGAGTTTTTACAACTATTCTTGCAAATACCATGGATGCTTATGCATCAATCATAAATAACAATGTTAATGTTATAATGAAGTTTCTTGCAGGAATGGCAATAATAGTCTCTATTCCAACAATAATTTATAGTATGTATGGAATGAATATTCCTCTTCCCTTTCAGGAGCTTGATCCTATGAAAGGAACCCCTCATGCCTTTTATATTGTAAATCTCATCATTTTAATACTCTGTTTTCTCCTTTTCATTATCTTTAGAAAGAAAAGATTTCTATAAAGATATACGATGAACTCTCTATCAGCTATCCTACTCGGTATCATACAGGGAATCACAGAGTTTCTACCAATTTCTAGCACAGGTCATCTAATACTCTTTGCCTATTTTTTTAGTATACCGAGTAATCTTTCTTTTGATGCCTTTATACATTTAGGATCCTTTTTAGCAATAGTTGTCTATTTTAGAAAAGAATTAAAAGAGATTTGGAGTTACAAAAAACTTATACTTCTTTCTGCTATCCCTGGTGGCATAGCAGGACTAATCTTAGGACATGTAATTGAAAATTATTTTAGGAGTCCTGAAAAGGTAGCTATTATGTTGATCCTTATGACAATTCCTATGTTTTTAGGTGAGAAGTTAGGTAGAAAAAACCTTTCCATAAAAGACTTAAACTTGTCAAAGGCCCTTATCATAGGGTTTGCTCAGGCCTTAGCTCTTCTTCCTGGGACCTCAAGAAGTGGTATCACTATCTCAGCTGGTCTTCTCGTGGGGCTAAAGAGAGAGGAGTCTGCTAAATACTCCTTCCTTGCTGGAGCTCCTCTAATACTTGGGGCAGGGGTCTATGAGGGAATCAAATTAATACGAGAAGACGATATACTCTTAGATGTAGCTCTATCTGGTCTGGTTTCCTCAACAATTTCCAGCTTTCTTGCTATCCTTTTTCTGCTAAAGTTTCTTAAAAACAATACCCTTACATTCTTTATCATCTACAGATTAATACTTGGTGTAATAATACTATTTTTATCCTATACTTAAACTGTGAGGAGGGTATGAATAGTATCAGTTTGAATAGTATAAGTCTTGAAGAGGAAAAAATAACTATAAGAGGGAAAACTCTTACTATTTATCTTCCTGCAAAACTTGAGGAAGTTTTTGAGGGAGATCCCTTTTTAGAGGTAGAAAAGTTCCCCTTTTGGTTTAAAATTTGGGAAGCTGGTCTCGTCCTCGCTGACTATTTAGCAACTCTCTCACCTCCTAAAAGGATTCTTGAACTTGGTGCTGGCTTAGGATTGGTTTCCCTATTTGCCTCTCTCTTCGGACACAACGTCTTGGCAACTGACAATGAGGACCTCCCACTTCAGCTTATCCAGATGTCTGCCCTCAAGAATAATCTGAGCCTTAGGACTAAAAAGCTTGATTGGACAAATCCAGAGCTCTCTGAAAAGTTTGATCTCATCATAGGATCTGAAATTATCTACAAGCGAACACTTTTTGAACCTCTGCTTACGCTCTTTCAGAGCTATCTTAATGATGGCGGAGAAATCCTGCTATCCCACTCCCTTGAGAGAAAGAGAATCCTTGTGCCTTTTCTCAAAGAGGCAGAAAAGTTTTTTCTAATCCAAACAAGTATAAGAAGACTAAAGAGCGAGCAAGAGGTTATTGAGATCGTATTAAATAGGCTCACTCCCAGATCTTAAAAATATTAATAAGAAATAAAGTTTGAAGGTCGCAGAGGCTCTTTTATACCTGAGAAAAAAGCTTTCTCTCATTGAGAGTGAAGATGAGGCAAGATCTGAAGCCCTTCAAATCCTTGCCCACCTCTTAGATACGTCTCCACTCAATGTTACTCTCCACTTAGAGAAAGAGGTCCCTGAAGAGCTGTTAAATAGGATAGTTGAGGAAAGACTGCGATATAAACCTCTCCCCTATATATTAGGGAAGGTTTACTTCTTCAAAAGTGCTTTTTACATAGAGGAAGGGGTATTTATACCTAGGGGGGATACGGAACTTCTTGTTGAGGTCTTTTTGAATCTACCTATAAGAGAGGGTTTTTTTTTGGAATTAGGGTGTGGAACTGGTGCTATCTCTATCTCTATACTTCTTGAAAGGCCTCTTTTGAAGGCTGTAGCGGTTGATATCTCCTTAAGGGCAATTGAGATTGCAAGGAAAAACGCCCATTTACATGGAGTTGAGGAGAGATTGTTTTTGCTCCGAGGCGACTGGTATACACCTCTCAGAGAAAAAAGGTTATATCAGGTAATCATTTCTAATCCACCCTATATTTCCTACAGAGAGAGTTCAATACTTCCGAGGGATGTCCTTGAGTATGAACCCTCAGAAGCTCTCTTTGCTGGCCCTAAGGGCACTGAGTTTCACGAAAGAATCCTCGCAGAGGCAGAAAAATATTTAGCACCCGGTGGTTTTATAATTTTTGAATTAGGATATAATCAGGCACAGGCTATAGAAGTATTGGCCTCTAATTGGAAAATCAAATTTTTCCGTGACTTACAAAATTATGAAAGGGTAGCTCTATTATGGAAGGAAGAAGATATTTGATAAGAGGTGGCACACCTCTTAGAGGAGAGATTGAGGTTTTGGGAGCCAAAAATGCAGTTCTTCCTGCCCTTGCTTGTACCCTTCTAGCAAAGGGAGAGTATTGTTTAAAGAATGTTCCCAAGGTAAGAGATGTATTCTGTATGCTCCGAATACTCTCTCATCTCGGTGGAGAGTATCAATTTGAAGGTTCTAATTTATTCATTGACACCTCAAGCATTTGCCGAGTAGATATACCCTATGAGTTAGCCTCCCAAATTAGGGCTTCCATACTCTTCCTTGGGTCTCTAACTACTGCTTATGGTGAGGCAGTTGTGCCTCTTCCTGGTGGTTGTGCCATTGGCAAAAGACCTGTCAACTTCCACGAAAAAGGTTTGAGGGAGCTGTCCGCAGAAATCACTCTTGATCATGGAAATTTGATAGCTAAAGCTAAGAAGTTGAAAGGAGCGGAGATCGTTCTTGACTTCCCCTCAGTTACAGCAACTGAAAACCTTATGATGGCATCAAGTCTCGCTGAAGGGGAAACAATTATTAAGAATGCAGCAAGAGAACCAGAAGTGGTTTTTCTGGCAGAAATGCTCAAGGCTATGGGGGCAGACATTCGGGGTGCAGGAGAGGATACAATTTATATCAGAGGTAAGAAGAAGTTAAAACCTGTCAAGATTGAAATTATACCTGATCGCATTGAGGCAGGAACCTTTCTGATCCTCGGGGCTCTGTTCCCAGAAAATGAGATTGTAATTAAAAATTTTCCTTTAGAATATCTGGAAACACCTATTAAAAAGTTCATAGAAATGGGAGGAAACATAAAGACACTTGGGAAGGGAAAGATTAAAGTTCAGAGGGCAAAAAGGCTTTCCCCACTTGAGATTAATACTGCTCCCTATCCGGGATTTCCAACTGATTTGCAACCTATCTTCGCAGTGCTACTCACACAGGCTGAGGGGGTTTCTGTGATAAGAGAAAATCTCTTTGAAAATCGTTTTCTTTATGCCTTGGAGTTAAATCGTCTTGGTGCAAAGATTCATATAGAAGACAGAATTGCAATTATTAGTGGGCCAACAAAGTTGACAGGTTCTCCTGTCAAGGCAACAGATCTTAGAGCAGGTGCTGCCCTTCTTTTAGCAGGGCTTCTGGCAGAAAATACAACAACCCTCTACTCTGCAGAACTTGTTGAAAGGGGATATGAGAATCTGCCCGAGCGAATTAATAAATTAGGGGGTTCTATAATAGTGGAGGATAAATCAAGCGGATATGAAAGTAATTAGAAGTCTTTCTGAGATCCTCTGTCAAGAGAGTGCGGTAAAACTTTTGAGGCTAGCCCTAGAAAAGGGCATATTAAGTCATAGTTACATCTTCTGCGGTCCTGAAGGGGTTGGGAAAGAGACAACCGCAAGGGCTCTAATTTATCATCTTTTCTGTCATTTTAGCAAAGATGAGCCCTGTGGAAGTTGCCTTGCCTGCAAAAAGCTAGACAAAGCCATTCACCCCGACGTAAAAATTCTTGAACCAGAAAAAAGAGATATTCGTATAGAATCGGTAAGAGAAATTGAAAATTTTTTGAGGTATCGTCCCCTTGAGGCCCCATACAGAGTGATCCTAATTCTGCAGGCAGAAAAGCTAAATCCTCAGGCAGGAAATGCCCTATTGAAATCACTGGAAGAGCCACCTCTATATGCTCTCTTTATCCTCATTACCGAGAGGATTGATCAATTACTCCCAACTATTGTATCAAGATCTCAAGTTGTAAGGTTTAGACCTCTTAGACGTGAAATTATAAAGAATTATCTTGTCGGAATCCGTCAATATGACGAGGGGCTTGCAGAGACTCTCAGTTCGCTTTCCATGGGTAGCCTCGGGAAGGCACTGGCTATTGCTGAGTCAGGCCTACTCGAAGATCTTAACAGCCTAATTCAGGCCAGTGCAAGTAAGAAGAGGGCTTTGAAATTTAAAGTTGCAGAAAAACTTGCAAGACGTCCAAAGGAAGAGCTTGAGCTCCTTCTAAACTTACTTGGTCTATGGATCTGGAAGAGTTATGTTTCCAAGAGAGTTAATCTACCTCATTTCTTTGAAGGACTTACTGACTGTGCCTTTGAAGGCAATCCTCATCAGGCGGTTGGGTTCCTTGGAAAGGCTCGTCAGGCCCTAAACTACTTTGTAAATCCTGAACTTCTCCTCTATAACATCATAAACTATCTTGAGACATCTTCTCCAAACCTACCTGCTAACTCTCAAATTAAGTAGTCACCTTCACTCTCTCACAATTTGCTTATCTATCTTTTGAGAAGACTCAGAAATTTATCCTTTGATATATTTCTCTCAGATCCTTTACAAAACTTATCCTCACCTCTCTTTCTGCCATTTATATCTTTTTTGTTTCTATGCAGTCCTCTTATGTTACTCCCAAACACTGGGAAAACCCTTCTGATTCATGAAATCAGAAATGAAACTCTTTAAAATTTTAATTTATTATATGCTCATCTTGATTAATTTCCGTAAGAGTTGTCTGCCTTGTATTCTCTGATGGCTTGACTTTTCGATTTTATAAATTAAAATTGAGGATGATTCTCAAAAAATTTCTAAAAAGGAGGGGTAACTATGAAGGTAGGATCATTTCTGGTGCTTTGGTTTTCTCTTTTGTTTTTGCTTGTGGTAAGTAGTGTAAAAGTCTTGGCTCAGGAACTGGTTATATATTCTGGTAGAGCTGAGCGATTGATCAAGCCCTTTCTTGATGCTTTCACTAATCAAACAGGCATTAAAATTAGGCTCCATTCTGGGGGAACTGTTGAACTTTACAATCGTCTTGTAGCTGAAGGAGAACGTTCTCCAGCGGACCTCTTTATTACTGTTGACGGTGCCACTCTTGAGAGAGCCAGAATTGCAGGACTTCTTCACCCAATGAGTAGTGAAATAATCTCTCAAAATGTGCCTCTTCAGATGAGGGCTCCAGACAACAGTTGGATTGGTCTTACTCTAAGAGTTAGAGTCATTGCTTATAATCCAAATAAAATAAAGCCTGGAGAAATTAAGACCTTTCAGGATCTCTTGCATCCAAAATATAAAGGCAGAGTGGGTGTAAGAACAGGTTCTAATATCTATCCTCAATCTCATCTGGCTATGATGATTGCAGAGATAGGTGAAACTAAGGCTGAAAGATTTATGAGAGACCTTTTGAAGAATGTTGGTGATAAGATCTATCCTTCAGATATGAAAATTGTAGAAGCTATTGTAAAGGGTGAAATTGATGCGGGTATAGTCAATCACTACTATGTATATCTATGGCTAAGAGACAATCCACAAGATAGCAAAAATCTTTCTATAGTAATACCTCCAAAGACCGCATATAATATTTCCGGTATAGGTCTTCTAAAATCAAGTAAAAATAAAGAAATGGCTATCAAACTTGTTGAATTTTTATTAAGTCCAGAAATACAAAGGCAATTTGCTGAATTAAATAGAGAATACCCCATTAATCCTAAGGTAAAACATCATCCAGATATGTATCCGAGAAACAAAATAAGTCTTTCTGATGTGACCATTCAACGGATGGGACAGTATCTAATCAATGCTGTAGACATGATTGACAGAATTGGATATCGCTAAGGAGATTTTGAAAGGATGCTACTTCGGAGTTTTTCAGTAATTTGTGCCTTAGGGGTAGCTGGTTTGATAGCTACCCCCCTTGCTTTCATCATTCATAGTGCCCTTACTGTTGATAGTACTCTGTGGGTGAGGCTTTATGAGACAAGACTTAAGTTACTACTCCTCAACACTATTAAACTCCTCTTAGGAGTAGGTTTTCTAGTTTCACTCTTTGGTGTCTTTTGGGCTTGGATCTTCACGAGGTATGAGTTCTGGGGGCGTTCAATCTGGCAGGTTATTCTCCTTCTTCCTTATGCCATTCCTGGTTATGTAATGGCCTATGCCTACTCCAGTCTCAGTTCCCCAAATAGCCCTTTTAAAGGCTTGATAGATTGGGTGACTAATGTTTTCTCTTTACCCTCTCTTTACTCCTTTTGGGGAGTGGCATTAATTTTAAGTTTTATCAACTATCCTTATGTTTATCTTCTTGCTCGGGCGAGCCTTTCTCAGTATAACGAAGTTTATGAAGATGTCTCCAGGATCTATGGACTTAAGGGTATCAGAAAATTCCTTCAGGTTGATCTAAGACTTGCCTATCCTGGAATCTTTGCAGGACTGTCTCTTGCCCTCATGGAGGTAATGTCTGATTTCGGCACTGTATCCCTTTTACGTTACCCTACCTTTACAGAGGCAATTTACAGACAGATAACAGGAAGATTTGATCCTCAAGGGGCTTCAGCCCTAAGCCTTGTCCTTTTATTGCTTACCTTTTTCATGCTGAATTTAGAACAACACTTTCGGGGAAAAATTGGAGTTGCTACCATTAATGGAAAATACCGAATTTTAAGCAGAAAAAGGGTCTCACTCTTGGGTAATATTTTTCTCACCATCCTGCTTTTGGGATTTATATTTTTTAGCTTTTTCTTACCTGTAGGAGTCTTACTTTATTGGGCTAGCAAGTCTTTTTCTCAAGAACTTTTCGATGGCCAAATAGTCAGATACGTGTTGAATACTCTTCTAGTCTCTTCTGCAGGGGCCTTGTTAGCAAGCCTTTTTGCCTTTCCTATAGCCTATACAGTAGTTAGATACAGTGGGCCCTTACGTTCTCTCCTTTATAATCTTGGAACCTTAGGTTACTCCCTTCCAGGTCCTGTAATTGCCCTTTCTTTACTTCTTTTTTTAAAAAACATTAGTCCCTATCTTATAGGCTCTCTCTTAGTGGTTCCACTTGCTTACGTAATACGTTTTCTACCTGTTGCATTTCATTCTCAAGTTGCTTCTCTTTCGTCTGTGTCATGTGTCCTTGAAGAGGCTGGTGCAACACTTGGGGCTAATTCCTTTAGAATCTTCAGACAAATCTTGCTTCCTCTTATGGCTCCAGGCTTTTTTACTGGTTTTATCCTCGTATTAGTTGACTCCATAAAAGAGCTTCCAGCAACCCTTATGCTTAGGCCTCTTGCTTTTGATACTCTGGCAGTAAGAGTCTATACAAATGCTGTGGAATCACTTTGGGAGCATGCTTCGGTGCCAGCACTCCTAATGGTTTTTGCTGGTCTTGTGCCAGTGTGGTTTTTGATAAAAATGGCTTACCTCAATGAAAGAAGAAGATAAAACGAGTATTCGCAACTTTATGTCTGAGAGGTTGTTATGAAGCCAATTCTCATTGTGAAAAATTTGACCAAAAAATTTAAAGAACAGGACGTTTTGAATAACCTTTCCTTTGAGGTAATAGAAGGAGAATTTTTTTCTCTTCTTGGTCCATCTGGAGTGGGCAAAACTACACTTCTTAGAATTATTGCAGGTTTAGATAGGCCAAACTCTGGAGAAATTTTTATAGATGGAAAATTGGTATGTGGGGCAAATACATTTACAGGACCAGAGCAGAGAAAAATAGGCCTTGTTTTTCAGGAGCCTTCTCTTTTTCCTCATCTTACTGTTTTTGAGAATGTTGCTTTTGGTTTAAAGGGGCTAAAGGAGCAAGACAAACGGAAGAGAGTTTATGAATTGCTATCTCTTGTAGGCTTAGAAAACAAGGCGAAACGATTTCCCAGTGAACTTTCTGGAGGTGAATATCAGCGAGTCTCCTTAGCTAGGGCTCTTGCTCCCTATCCCAAATTGCTTCTCCTGGATGAGCCTTTTGCTAATTTAGATAAAAGCCTAAGAGAGGAACTCCGAGAAGAGGTTAAGAGAATTGCAAAGATAAAAGGTATGACAACTATTCTGGTTACCCATGACCAAGAAGAGGCCTTTACTCTTTCTGACAGGATTGGCATCCTTGGACCAGAGGGAAAACTGGAACAAATTGGCTCTCCTCAGGAAATTTATTTAAAACCTCAAACCCTTTTTGTAGCCCGTTTCGTTGGAAAAGCCAATTTTCTGGAAGGCAGTGTATTAGGGGGTAAGTTCTATTCAGCTCTTGGTGTCCTTAATTCTGTGGACCTTTCTACGCTGGAAGGGCAGAAAGTTATCATGATAATTAGGCCGGAAGACCTTATTTTTTGCCACGATGAAAAGGGCGAAGGAGTGATAAGAGAAATAAGGTTTCAAGGGAGCGATGTCCTCGTCACCATAGAAACCAATGGAGGTCTAAGATTTATTGCTCATTCAAGAATACGAGATTTTCCCTATAGAGTAGGAGACCGCGTAAAGCTACTCCTTGATAGGAGTTATGGCACATTCTTGCCTGTTAATGAATAAAAATGAACAGAGATCTACTCCAAATCTACCCTTGACAAAGGAAGAAAAATCCTATATAAAGGACTAAAATAGAAAATTTCCATAAAAGGAGGTGCCTATGAACAAAGCGGAGCTGGTAAAGGAGATGGCTGAGATAGCAGGTACAACCAAGGCGAATGCAGAAAAACTTCTCGATGCCTTTATGGAAGCTGTCACAAGGGCAATATCTAAAGGTGACAAAGTTGTTCTTGTTGGCTTTGGAACATTTCAAGTAGTAACCAGGTCTGCCAGAAATGGCAGAAATCCAAGAACTGGAGAGCCTCTTAAAATTCCAGCCAAAAAGGTTGTCAAATTTACACCAGGCAAAAAATTAGAAGAAGCAGTCAAATAGAAATTATCTTTAATCTGGCGGGAATTCCTCCCGCCATCATTCAAGAATTACCTCCTTTTCTAATATTCTGCCCTCTCTTTCAATAGTCAGTCTTATTTTATCTCCTGGTTTTTTGAATGTTAAGATTAACCTCAATTGAGACATTTTTTTTAATACCATATTATCTACTTTTAGAAGTTTATCTCCCATACGAAGATCTGCCTTTTTTGCAAGAGAATCCTCTCTAATAGCACTTATGATTAGTCCTGATTCTACTTCATTCAACACTATTCCAAGTGAAGGTGTTCGCTCATATTCAGTTTCCTTTGGCAAAAACCAATAATCAGCTAAATTTGGACTTGGATTAGGAACGTATCCAAGAAAAATAGTTCTAAAATTTTTGAAGTTTCTTCGTCTCAGAGCATGGGGGATTCCCATTCCTTCTTTTATATGTCCGTTTCCCACAAGCACTACTAGTTTATAATCGGGATGCCTCCTCAGGAACTCTATGATTCTTTCAGCCATCCCTTCATCTCGCAAGACTTGGGCCTGATAGAAATATTCAAACTTAGTTTCATTAGAGAAGTGATGAAGGGAAAAGATTTTTCTGAGATATTGCTCATAAGGAGGATTATGTAAATCCAGTTCAGGAAGCAAAAGTTTTTCCTCTCTTGTTAGAGACTGTAGCCCTGATTTGGAAACTTTTTTCACCAACTCCTGAGGCATGTCAAGAGCAACTAATTTGATTTTATTTTCCTTTGCATAAAGGAAGATATCCCTATATAGACGCCAATCATATCCCCATCTCTCAAAATACTCTGTCTTTTCTAAAAGGTCTCTTTCACTTATCCTTCCCTCAACAAATTCATCCAAATATTGTTGAAAAGGTCTTTGTATCATTTCAAGACCAATTGCTACTTTTGGATAAATTGCTCTCAGTTGTTTTATCAATTCCAGTTGAAAAAGATGGCAACCGAAGTGATCGTGTTGTTCACCTATCAAAATTACTTGAGATGGTAATAGCTCTATCACAAGTCTTTCAAGGGACATGACATCTGCGAGTCTATATCCTGGTGTATCACTGAGATTAGAGAGATTAAGCATTATTCCTAAAACCCCTTCAGCCTCTTGAAGTGCCACTATTCTTCCTCTTTTCAAATGAGCGTATCTACCTCCTTTCCATCTCTCCTTAACCTTGAGAGCTTCCCTTAACTCTCCAAGGGAATTTGACCTAAAGAAGGCAATGTGTTTTGAGGGATCCTCAGGATGAGGCATAAAGCTAAAAAAGAATCCCTCTCTTGGAGAGTCTAAATGAAACCCTAAAGGAGGGCTATCAAGAAAGATTAAGTTTTCTCTTGGCAATTCTGAAACTTGTGGCAAGCCATAACGAAGGCTATGTCCCTCTTCAAGGAGACTCTGAATGAGCTCCCTATAAAGAGGGTAAAGTTCCTGTTTAGGCAGATATATCAGACCCTTTCCTCTAAATACTGCTTCTAATGGAGGAACTTTCTCGTCGAATTGGAGATAGCGATATATCTCATACTCAGGGTCTATTAATAGATAGAGTGGTTTCCCTTTTACATTAAATGAAAAGGTTTTTTGTTTAGTATCCCAAAGAATAGTGTACTCACTTATTCCCTTTGCGGTCAAAATTTGAATGCGAAATTGTGTTACTCTGAAGCAATCTTTGGAGGAAAGGATTAAGTCAATTTGAAAAAGTTCATCTTTTCCAAGAGGCCTCATCCAGGCTTTAGGGTTAATAAATACTGGGCACCTTCTTTCAGGCTCAAAAATCATACTAAAATTCCCTCCCAATTTTTCATTAAGAACTCGTAAGAAAACCTCTTCCCTAACCGATGAATATAGACTTTGTAGAAGAAAGTCTCTTACTACAGAGAAGAACTCCTGTTCTCTTGCACTACCGATGGTCTCAAAAATTAGAAAAAAGGAAATTCCTTCAGGAGCTCTACTCAAAAGTAGTTCCCTTCTGAAATGGGTCCGATTTGTAGAAAGTTTATAGTCTGTAAAGAATGTTGTTAGACCATCAATGAGCATTTCATTCTTAAAGCCAAGAGAAAAAAGTAAGGTATGTTTAAAAGTGGATCTCACAAAAAACTTTATTTGCTCTTCTGTTTTTAACTGAGTTGCATCCGAAATCAGAAATGGATAAATTGCTCTTTCGTTGTGGAGAAGGAAGTACATGCGTTGATACGGAAAAAGAAGAGTCCTCTCTTCTTGGCTAAGTTTTAATAAAATATTATCAAGAGTCCGTTCAAAATTTTTCAATTCTGACTCTTCGATCCTTCTCAAATGGAGGAGGCGAATCTCATTGCCAGTAAGCGAGATTTTACTTTCCCGAAAGCGTCCAACAATTATTGGAGGAGGTGCTAATATTGGTCTCTTCGTCCTAAATACTAAGGTATCTGCAGTCCTTTCATCTTCTTCAGACGGAATAAGTAAAGTGTTAAGCTCTTCATGGAAGCCTTTGATTGTTATCTCAAAAATCGTTGGTTGTGTTGGCCAGGGCAAGTAGTTTACTTCTAGTTGAATTTGAAGGTGTCTCTTAATAGGGAGCTCTCTCTCGAAGAGAATTACAAGTTTTGAATTTTTTCGTGGGTTTTGAATCCTTAATCTTTCGCCTCTTAAATCATATTTCGGGACCTCTCCGTTGAGATTAAACTCCCTTAGTCTTATTCCCCTAAGAGAAAACTCGTAGGTTCCTTCTCTCTCGAGTTCAAAGATTGCCTCTCCTAAGAAGCGAGACTCTTCTTTAACGTAGGTAAGTTCATAATTTGCTCTGAGATCTGCTCTCGATAATGAAACACAGAAGAGGAATAAGAGGAAAGAGAAAAGGAAGCTAATTGGGAATTTCACTTTGGCAAAATCGGAAATAGGTATTATAATATGTTTCGCACTTTGTTATTGCTATCTTACCACAAGACTTAGGAGTTTTCAAGGAAACTGGTTTCAAATGGGTGAGGTCAGAGTTCTCGTTTTTTGGGGCTATGGGATTAACTGTGAGCAGGAAACAGCCTATGCCTTTAAGAAGGTAGGAGCAATCCCAGAAATTGTTCACTTTTCTGAAATATTTGCAGGAGAGAAAAAAATCTCTGATTATCACATACTGTGTTTTCCAGGTGGTTTTCTTGATGGTGATCATCTTGGATCTGCTCAAGCCTGTAGTCACCGAATCCGTCATCTGAAAGTCAAAGGTAAAATCTCT
Organism: Thermodesulfobacteriota bacterium; assembly: GCA_030550555.1. GTDB lineage: Bacteria > Desulfobacterota > Thermodesulfobacteria > Thermodesulfobacteriales > Thermodesulfobacteriaceae > Caldimicrobium. The sequence continues at coordinate 28,134 of JAUQPD010000045.1, read as the reverse complement.
CTATGGGAGGAACTAATTGGATTTATTCAGAGGGGAGGACTTATTCTGGGGATATGTAATGGATTTCAACTTTTAGTTAAGACAGGTCTTCTACCAGGAGGTAAATATTTAGGCACAAGAAAAGTGACTTTAACTTACAATGATTCAGCAAGATTTGAGGATCGTTGGGTATATCTGAAAGTTCCCAAAAACACCCAATGTATCTTTTTGAAAGGGCTTGAGGAACTATATCTTCCTGTTAGACATGGCGAGGGAAAGTTTATCTCAGAGTCCATAGAACTTCTACAAGAGCTCTTACAAAATGGCCAAATAGCCCTTCAATACATCCATCCAGAATCAAAGGAACCAACAATGGAATATCCCTTTAATCCAAATGGATCCCAGGAGGCTATTGCTGGCCTTTGTGACCCCACAGGTAGGATCTTTGGTCTTATGCCTCATCCCGAGGCCTTCAATCATTTTACTAATCATCCCCAATGGAAGAGACTAAAGTATCCAAAAGTCGAAGGTCTTCTTATTTTTGAAAATGCAGTAACTTGGGTCAAGAACAATGTTCTTTAAACTTTAATGATAAGGTCTCTTTTATTAACCCTTCTACGTGGTTTCATTTTCTTTTTCAAAACAAAAGGACTGTATGTAATTCCATTAACTGCAGTGATTTACCTTATAATTTTCTGGTTTTCACCAGATTTTTTGAATTATCTACAAAATCAATTTGGTCAGAAATTTGTTTTCTTTACTGTATCTGAACCAATACTTTCTCTTCTTAAATTTTCGTTTACGATACTTTTCATTGTTATTTATCCATTTTTTTTCGCAGGGTTTTTATACCTTCTTCAACCTCTATTAGGGCTTAAATCTTTATATCTTCTACTTTTTTATCTTTTAGGTCTTATTCTTTTCTATAGTGGTATACTATTTTCCTATTTCATTACCATACCATATGGCATAAAATTTCTACTATCTTTTAAAACTGAATCACTTGAACCTTCAATTTCTCTCACACATTTTGTAAATTTTTTTAGTTTCTTTTTATTAACATTTGGACTTATATTTGAATTGCCTCTCTTTTTAGCTCTATTTAGCATCCTAAAAATAATTGATCCAAAAAAAATTGCTCGTTATAGGAAGGAAATTTTTTTCTTTATTGTTCTTTTTTCAGCTATTGTAACTCCTACTCCAGATGCTATTAATATGAGCTTACTTGCCATACCAATTTATCTTCTTTTTGAATTGGGACTCTTTCTTGGAATTATTCTGAGAAAATTTAATATTCTCTCGGAGGATGTCCAGAAAGTGCCTCAGCAAGAATAGCAGCCTTCTCAGGGGGCATAGCACTCAATATACTTGCTACCTGGCTACTCTTTAGCTGACTTAGAATCTTAACAGCCATCTCTTTATCCATATTCATCAACTGTTGAGCAGCTTTAGTCGGTTTCATTTCTGAATATGCCTTTACAAGAAGCTTTACTCTCTCATCTTGAATAGCTGAAATTCTATTCAGTTTCTCTTCAACCTCAAGCGAAAGCTGTCTAAGTGCATTTATCTGTTCCTCAATACGCTTTTCAAGAAGCTTCAACTCCCGCTCCCTGCTCTCAAGCTCTCGCTGTTTCTTCAAGAGTCTTTCCTTTTCTAATAAGAGAAAATCTGAAATTTCAGGAGGACAGTGATAGGTCCTATTCTCGTTTTTCGCAGTAAGTCCCAAGGGCTCAGTTAGAAAGAGGACAATTCCGGTTAGCAGTTTAAAACCTACGACTATAAAGAGGATTTTAAAAACAAATTTTAGTCTCTTCAATTATCGCCTCCTAATCATCAAGTAGAGATCATCAAGCTCCTGAAGTTCCTTTCTATATTGCAAGAGTTCATACTCCCTTTTGACTCGTCCATATAAGAGTTCAATAACTTCTTTAGCTTGATGTTTTCTCTTTAAATCTTCAGTTAACTCCTCTATTATCTTCTTCTGTGTTGATACTTTACTTTCTGCAATATTTTGAAACTCTCTAATAACCTCAAAATAATTACCCCACAGTCTTAATTCTTCACCATTGAGAACTCCCTTTCCGTGGATGTGTTCATAGCAACTACGAAGTTCCTCTTCCAAAATTTGTTTTTCTTCCATAAGATTCTTTAGATGAATTCCTGCCTGATAGAGCCTTACCTTGGCCTGTTCCTCCTGAAGTTCTCTTAACCAAAGCAAAAATTTGTATATTTTTAATTTCTCTCTCACTGGACAGGATTACCCAAAATTTCATTTAACATTTGGAAGGAGTCTTCAAAGCTATATCCTTCATTAAAAGGTTGTCTCAAGAACTCCTTTAATCGGGGATAGAGGGCTATTGCCTGGTCAATTTCAGGATTAGTTCCTTTTACATAGGCTCCAATATTGATAAGATCTTCTGCTCGTCTGTAGGTTGCCAGGATTTGAATAGCAATCCTCTGAAGCTCAAGGTGTTCCTTGGTCACGATGTCCTTCATCACTCTTGAAAGACTTGCAAGCACATCTATTGGAGGATAGTGGCCCTCTTGAGCGAGATTCCTTGAAAGTACAATATGCCCATCAACGATACCTCTCACCGCATCTGCAATGGGATCATGGATGTCATCTCCTTCAACGAGCACAGTGTAGATACCCGTAATAGAACCACCATTTAATCTTGGACCAGCGCGCTCAAGTAGACGAGGAAGAGTTGCGAATACTGAAGGTGTATAGCCTCTTGCGGTTGGTGGTTCTCCACCAGCAAGGCCAATCTCTCTTAAAGCCATACAAAAGCGTGTCAAAGAGTCCATCAAAAGTAATACTCTTTTTCCTCTATCTCTGAAATATTCTGCTAAAGCAGTGGCATAAAAGCCAGCTCTGATTCTAAGGGCAGGTGCCTCATCAGATGTAGACACTACCACGATTGCTCTCTTGAGCCCCTCTTCCCCAAGATCCCGTTCAATAAACTCTCGAACCTCCCTTCCTCTCTCTCCAATCAGGGCAACCACAACTATGTCTACTCTCGTATATCGAGCAATCATTCCAAGAAGAGTACTCTTTCCAACTCCTGACCCTGCCATAATGGCTACTCTCTGCCCTTCCCCTATAGTTATGAGAGAGTTTATTGCCTTTATTCCTACATCTAATACTCTTTCAATCCTTCCCCTCTCAAGAGGCCTCAAAGGATCACCATAGATTGGATAATAATCTTCAGCCTCAGGCTTTTCCATAAAATCAATGGGCTCTCCAAGGGCATTTACCACTCTCCCTATATAACTTGTTCCTACAGGAGCCTCTATCCTTCCAAGGGGATAGACCTTTGCCCCAACTTCAAGGCCTCTGAGCTCAGTAAGAGCGGTAAGAATAATTCTGCCCTCATGAAATCCGACAACCTCTGCAAGAGCAGAAGCATCCCTTCCCCTTACCAAGCAGAGATCTCCAACCCTCAAATAGGGACCTGTGCTTTCAAGCGTAAATCCCAAAACCTTAGTCACATAACCATAAATTTCAAAAGGAGGGTGGTTTTGAACCTTTTTCAAAAAGCCTCTTAAACTTCCCTGAAATTCTTTAAGTCTCATAGGTTAGACCTTTAAGAGGCCTTTTTATCTTCAAGCAAGTTAAGAAGGTTTTCCATACGCTTTTCGAAAGTAGCATCTATTACTCCAAAACTTGTCTCTATAAACAGGCCTCCTCTAGAAATGGAATCATTAGGAACAAATCTTATCTTCTTTCCCTGAAAATATGTAAAACTGAGCTTTTCAAGTAGGTTCATATCTTCTGGATTTATGCGAATAACTATCTCAGTCCCATCAACAATATAATTTAGAGCCTCTCGCACAATTCTTAACAACAAATCCTCATCTTCCCTCATCTCTCGTAAGACTATTTTTTGCAAAAGGGCCTTTACAACGGCCACTATTTCTTTATCGAGGTCTAAAATAAGACCCTCAAGTTCCTCCTCTGTCTTGGTTATGAGATTTCTAAACCTTTCTAACTCTTGTGCCTTTTGGATTTCATACTGTCTATTGAGGTTTTCTTCGATCTCCCGTATTTTGATTTCAAGTTCCCCTTGAGCCTTAAGTTTGCCCTCTTCATAGCCCTTGTCAAAGCCATTTCTATAGCCCTCGTCAAAGCCTGCTCTATATCCCTCTTCTCTAGCAAGCTCTCGAAGGGCCTCCATCTCCCTTTCAAAGCTTTCTTTTGCTTCCTCTTGTCTTGATGCGACCTCTTCAATTAAGTTCTCTTCTAAGAGCGATCTCTCAATCTCTTCAGGAGCTTCAGATTGAAAAAGAGCTCTAAAGGTTTCATCTTCGTTCGGAAGAATTTCTGGTGTATAGAGCTGATAGATGTTTAGGCTTTTTGCCTTAATAATTTTAGACAAATTCCTCTTCACCCCTTCCAAGGACTATTGTTCCCTCTTGTTCAAGTTTCTTAGCGGTTCGGATGATATTCATTTGAGCCTTTTCTACTTCGGTGATTCTTACAGGTCCCATCATTTCAAGCTCTTCCTTGAGAAGATCTGCAGCTCTTTTACTCATATTTCTAAAGAACTTCTCTCTTAGTTCAGCTGAAGCTCCCTTAAGGGCAAGCTTGAGATCATCGGTTGAAATCTCTCTCAAGAGGGTCTGAATAGCAAAGTCATCCACCTTAAGAAAGTCTTCAAAAGTAAAGAGATACTTTCTGATCTCTTCAGCAAGAGCTGGATTCTCATCCTCTATTTCAGTAAGGAGCTCATCCTCAAGATCCCTTCCTGCATGAGAGAGAATCTCTGCTGCTTTCTCTGCACCACCTATCTTTTTACCAAGAGCTCCTCCAACGGACTTTAACTCCTCCTCAAGGGCATCACTTATCTCCTTGACAATTTCTGGATCCACCTTATCCAAAAGTGCTATCCTCAGAAGAACCTCACCTCTAATCTTTTCGGGAAGGAGCTGAAGCACCTGCCCCGAAAGTTCAGGCTCAAGATGAACGAGAATTATTGCAATTGTCTGGGGATGTTCATTTGCAAGAAAGTTCGCAATGGTCTTTGGATCAAGTTTCTTGAGTTTCTTAAAAGTCTCAGGACCAACTTCTTTTTTGATTTCTTCATATAGCTGTTTTCCCTTTTCTCCATAGGCTTCAATAAGACTTTTTTTAAGAAATTCATCGGGAGAAACCGATAGATTTGAAAGTAGGTCCTTGGCCTCAATGTTTGCCTCTTCTAAGACCTTCTTTGCAACTTCAGAGGGTATATATTCAATTTTGGCCATCTCGATACCAATTCTCCTAATGTCTTCTTCATCAAGATGCTTGTACACTTCGGAGGTAAATTCTTCCCCCATAAGCATGAGAAAAATAGCAGCTTTTTGAGGACCTGTTAGTTTGTCTGGATCTAGCTTGGCCATTATTTAGCCTCCGCAAGAGCACGTTTCCGCTCTTCAAGAGTCTCCTCAAGCAACCACTTCTTTATAAGAGCTGCTGCCCGCTCAGGTTGACTTCTAATAATGCCTAAGGCTATCTCTCGAGGCAGAAGTTCTTCCTCAGGAACCTCTTCCACAACTTCAACAACTGCGGGTCTCTCCTCTACTGAAGGTTTTACTTCTGCAGGCTGTGGTCTAAGGGTCCTGAGAAGTGGCCTAATAATGAGAAAATATATAAGTATAAAGAGAAGAATTAATGCTAAGGGTTTAGATGCAGTAACAAAATAGTCCATGAGGCCCGGCTTTTTGACGGGAGGTTCATAAAAGGCCCTTGCTTCAACCTTAACCTCATCACCTCTTTCTGGATTATATCCAATGGCACCTTTCACCAAATTTTCAATCCAATCAATTTTTGCAGTTTCATTTTCTCCAAGCACTTTACTATCTACTACCACTGCAACGCTAATTCTCTTAATAGACCCAGGAGACACTTCCAAATTGCGAACTTTTTTACTGACTTCATAATTTCGGACAATTCTTTTTCTATTATAGATCTCTCCTCTTGTCTGAGCTTCTGGTGTTGCTTCAAATTTCTGTGTTAAAGCCCCTTTGACTCCTGCAACACCTTCCTCCTGAGGCGTTCTTGTCTGTTTGGTCTCTTCTTCTATATCCTCTGAAATTACTACCGTTCCCTCAGGATCAAAGGTCTCTTCAGATACGGTCTCTTTGTCAAAGGATAATTCAACACTTACTTGGGCTTGAGCCTTTCCATGTCCAAGTGCTGAATTGAGTAGCTCATCAACCTTAGCTTTAAGACTCTCTTCAATTTTTCTCTTGTAGGCAAGTTGGGTCACACTCAGAAGCTCCTCTTGATCTTCAGGAGTAAATAATTTTTTGCCAGTAGTGGCATCAACTATTGTTACATCCTTGGGATCAAGTTTAGGAACCGCTCCGCTTACAAGATTCACAATACCTTGAACCTGGACAGGAGTAAGACTATATCCTGGTTTGAGCTCAATCAACACAGAAGCCTTGGGAGGCCTTTCTTCCTGAAGGAAAATACTCTCCTTCGGCATCGCCAAGTGAACTCTGACTGATTTGACACCTCTAATTCCCATAATTGTTCTAGCAAGTTCCCCCTCAAGGGCTCTCTGGTAGTTGACTTTTTCCTGAAATTCCGTGAGCCCTAACTTGTCTCTATCAAAGAGTTCAAAACCAGGACCTCCTCTGCCAAGGAGACCTCTACTTGCAATCTCCATTCTAACTTCTGGCACTCGTTCTTCAGGCACATAAATGGCGCCATCTCTTTCAATGCGATAAGGTATCCGTTGTTCCTTAAGATATTGTACTATCTGTCCTGCAGTTGCCTCATCAAACCCTCGATAAAGCAAACCATATGATGTCCTTGCAAAATACCAGACTGAGAGCACAATAAGTAAAGTTCCTCCGATGAGTCCACCAATAAGAAGACCCTTCTGTCTCAAAGAGAGCTTCTGCCAGAACTCCTTCAGTGATCCAAGAATATTTTTTGGATTAAGTCCCTGCATACTTTAATCTCCTTTAAATCTGCATCCTCATTATCTCCTGATAGGCCTCAAGTACTTTATTTCTCACCCTAAGAAGAAGTTTCATACTACTGTCTGCCTGTGATATACGCATTGCAACTTCTGCAGGATCAATATCATCACCCTTTGCTAAAGCAAGAATCGCTTCCTGTGCTCTCTTTTCTTTAAGGTCTACCTCCTCTATTTTCTTCCACAAAAAATCAAAAAACTCAATCTTGTTCCTCTTCTCTAGCGGTTTAATGGACTTCATTTGACCATAATCTAATTTTTGGATCTTCATCTTTCATCCCTCCTCCCTTTATTTCAAAAGTTCAAGGGTTCTCAAAAACATACTCTTTGTTGTGGAAAGAACTGTTAAATTAGCCTCATAGGCCCTTCCCGCAGAAAGCAATTCAACCATCTCCATAATAATATCTACATTAGGATATCTCACAATTCCTCTCTCATCTGCATCGGGATGTCCAGGATCATAGACTTCTTTAAAAGGTGCAGGATTGTCCTTTATTGCTTCAACTTTAACAGCTCTGAGATGGGGATCTTTTTCTGAAAGAGGCACTGCCTTTAACACAACGTCCTTAGCCCTATAGGGCCCTCCCTCCAAAGTCCTTGTTACATGGGAATTCGCTATATTCGTTGCGGTAACATTCAACCGAACTCTCTGTGCATGGAGTCCTGTATAGGCAATTCTTCCAGCTTTAAGTAAATTCATCGCTACCTACCTCCTTCGGTAATTATTTCCTTTAGTCTCTCTAATTCCTTGGCAAGTGCTTGAAGAGTACTCTCATAGAGAAGTTGATTCTCAATAAGAGCACTTACCTCTTCTTCAAGACTGACATTATTTGGAGTTCCAAGTGTTGGAGGCTGGTGTTTTTTTATTAAATCTTCCAGCTTTCTCTCTCTTACCGCAATATGATTACTACGGGTTACCTTAAGCATCTTCTCTGGCTTAAGATAGCTCTCCATTATCTTTTCAAAGGGTAAATCCTTTCTTCTATATCCTGGAGTGTCGACATTAGCGATGTTTGATGCCAGAAGGTGATGCCTTTCTGTCCGTAGTCTTAGAGAAATTCTGACAGTGTCAAGTAGTTTCTGAAAGGGTCCCCACATAACAAAACTCCCTAAAACTTTAAAAGTCCCATTTCTTCGTACTGCTTTAACTTATTTCTTAGGGTCCTTACAGTAATTCCCAATAATTCAGCTGCCTTTGTGCGGTTGCCTTTCGTCAGTTCAAGGGCTTTCAAAATAGCTTCTCGCTCCATCTCCTCAAGCGGTTTCAATTCAACTTCCTTCTCCTCCCTATTCTCATCTCTAATCTTTTCAAATTTTGTGCCTAATTGAGAGGAAATTTCTCCAAAAGGATCTGTCAAATGGACGACATCTATCAACTCACCATCACAAGTAATAACCCCCCTTTCAATCATATTCCTTAACTCTCGAACATTTCCAGGAAAGGGATAGCTGTTTAAAAAGTTCCAAGCCCTATCAGTTAAACCCTTTATTTTCTTCTTGTATTGAAGGGAAAATTTTTCCAAAAAGTATTGCGTCAAAAGTTTGACATCACCACGACGATCTCTTAAAGGTGGAACTTTCACAGTGATGACGTTTATACGATAGTAGAGATCCAATCTAAAGCGATTTTCCGCTACTTCCTTTTCAATGTCCCGATTGGTAGTAGAGATAAGCCGAAAGTCTACTTTGATGGGGTGATAACCTCCCAGCCTATCAACTTCTCCTTCTTGCAAGACTCGCAAAAGTTTACTCTGAAGATTAGGACTCATTTCAGTGATCTCATCAAGAAGAAGGGTGCCTCTATCTGCTAATTCAATCTTACCCTTCTTCCTGAATAGAGCTCCAGAAAAGGCACCTTTTTCATACCCAAAAAGTTCAGATTCAAGAAGACTTTCTGGTAGGGCCGAGCAGTTTATTGCAACAAAGGGACCTCCTTTGCGATCGCTCTTTGAATGTATGTAACGTGCTAGCATTTCTTTACCAGTTCCTGATTCTCCAACAAGAAGCACTGGTGCTTTCGTCTTTGCAACCTCCTCAAGGGCAGAGAGAATTTTCAGCATCTTTGGATCATGTGTAACAAAGCCCTCATCCTGGAGAACTCGACATTCCTCAATAAGAGTGAGAACACTCTTTTCTAAGAGTTCTAAGGGGGCACTTAAAAGCTTGACATCTCTTATGCCACTCCTAATTAGTCCAATTGCCTCATCAAGACTAATCTCTTCTACAAGAACTAAGATATTGAGATCTACTCTTTTAAGAAGGCCCCTTATATGGGGATCAGCATTTGTTCCCTTGATAGAAAGCTCGTATACGAGTACTTTTAGATCCTCGGGTAAATCTTCCTCTTTAAAACGGGCTTTCTCCCAAAAGAAAACCTCAATACCTCTATCTCTGAGTGAGTCTCTTAGAAGTTTGGTGACAGTTGAGGAACCAACAAGTCCTATCCTCTCATTCATAGTTTAAATAATGTTTAATAGATGAGATTTCGAGCTCTCTCTACAAGTTTTTTCATTATCTCATGTTGGAGGGCAAGTTCTCTTTCAAGATTTCCACCTTCGCTCTCTTCAAGCCTTTTCCAAAGTTCTGGCACTCTCCTCAAATCTCCCTTTCTCTCAAGGTGATAAGCTTCTAGCCAGACAAGTTTGGAATTATCTGGAAATCTTCTCTTTGCCTCCTCAAGGAGGCTCTCAAAAAGATTTGGGTCTTTCAGAAAGGTCTCGAAGAGAAGTATTAGATAGTTTTCTATACCAGCTCCAGGTAGATAGGTTCTAAGTACACTGCTAGCAAGCCCGTATTTCTTCTCCTCTATTGCCCGCAGAAACAGGCTTTGGGCAAAGTCTTCCTTTACTTTTGCATGAGTAGGGCTCTTCCATATCTCAGAAAGGAGTTTACTTGCTCTTTCAAGATCTCTTCTCAAAGCCCTCTTAAACTGCAGTGAGAGATACTCTGTATTGTTTCCCAAGACTCTACCCCACCGTTTCTCAACGAGTTTCATAAGCTCCTCAAAGGTTTCGTAATCTTTACCTTCATTGGAGAGGGAGGCAAGTTTTAAGTAATAATCCTGATGATATTCCTCTGGGAAAGGCTTGCCAAAGGCTCTTAACAAAAAGTAAGCACTCATCTCCCAAAGTCTATATCTGTAAAATTCTGAGCCCATGAAGTAGTAGAAGGCTCCACAATTAGATTCCTCAAGAAGTGCTTGCTCATTTCCAGAGATATTGAGGAGTTTCCCTACATCTCCTCTCAAGAACAGCAGAGGAACTATTGCTGAAGTGGCTTTACAATAGTAATCCAGGACCTGAAGTTTACTCCTGCTTTCAGGATAGAGACTTAGAAATTCCTTTGCCCTTTCTCGGACCCTTTCCCAATCTTTTCTATCGAAAAAAATTCTCACCGAGAGAAAAAGAGCAGATTCTGCTATAGGCTCCTCAGGATATTTACTTTTGATCTGGGCAATATACATGAGAAGGTCATCAATCGTTTTCTGGGGTAACAGTTCCTTAACAGTTGCCCTTTCATAAGCAATTTGATATAGTCTGAATTTTGAGAGAAAGGCCTCTTTAGTATGATCCCACTCAGTTATAATCAGCTGATAGAATTTTTTGGCGGTCTGCAAGTCTCCTTTTTCAAAATAGGTCTCGGCAAGTCTAAAAAATAAAGATCGTCCAAGGAGATACTCTCCGCTCAGATTCAAATAATCATAAATTGCTCTTTCCGCTTCCTTCAGCTTACCTTGACGGAGATACAGACCAAATCTAGCTCTACTTAGCTCTTCAGCAGTCCTCTTTAGGACTCTACTATCAACAACAAGATCCTTTCTACCAAAAATGAGATATCTGAGGGCATCTATCTCATCTCTTAGTTCCTCCTCACAAAAGGTTCCAAGTAGGCCTTGAAAAAGCCTTTGAGCTTCCCTCTCTTTTGCCTCCAAATATAGGGCTTTGACTTTAAGTAGTTGAGCTCTACAAGCAAGAACTGTCCCTCTCCTTAAGCTTGCTACTCTATCTCCAAGATCTCGAGCCCTCTCAGACTCACCTGTCTGAAAGAGGCTATCTGCTACCTTGAAAAGATCCTCAGCAGAGAGCCTTGCTCTTGGCGGAATTTGTTGATAGATCCTTACAACCTTCTCATAATCTTTGATCCTATAGGCCTTGTCAATCTCTGATATAAGTTTTTCGTCAACAGCAACCTCTTGAGTGGCATTGAAAATTAAACCTCTTATTAGACCATCCTTTCTTGACTGAGCAAAGAGTGAAATAGCATTAACTACTAAAGTGAAAACTATTAAAACCTGAACGAATTTTATAATGGAGGATCTCCCACCCATCAGAAAATGAAAATCAAAATTTATGCCAAATTATATTTTTTAAGCTTCTCGATAAAGGTGGTCCTGTTGAGTCCGAGAAGTCTTGCAGCTTTGCTCCTCACACCCTTTGAAATCTCAAGAGCTCGTAATAGATAGTATACCTCTACCTCACGAAGAATTTCCTGTAAAGATATAACACTATTCTCATCGAGCTCAGGAAGCTCAATAAATTTTTTAGTAAAAAAGCTTCTCTCTTCCAAGATATCACTCGAGGATATCTCCCTTGGTCTACATATGCATCCTTGCTCTCTTAAATGAAGGGGGAGATCCTCCAAAGTCAAAACTTCTCCTTCTGAAAGGATAATCATTCTCTCAAGAAGATTTTCTAATTCCCTTACATTTCCAGGCCAACTGTGGGCAAGAAAGGCCTCCAAGACCTCAGAAGAAAGGCGTTTTGGAGGAAGATTTTCTCGCTTACAAATCTTAGATATCAAAAATTCTGCTAAAAGGGGAATGTCCTCTTTCCTCTCTCTAAGAGGAGGAATATGTATGGGAATGACATTGAGTCTAAAGTAAAGATCCTCCCTAAAGCGCCCAGCTCTTACAAGCTCTTCTAGATTCTGATTAGTTGCAGAAATAATTCTGGTATTCACCCTGATTGCGCGATCTCCGCCAAGCCTGTCAATTACCTTTTCTTGAAGAGCTCTAAGTAGTTTTGCCTGAAGTTTTAGAGGAAGCTCTCCAATTTCATCCAAAAATAGTGTTCCATTTGATGCCAGTTCAAACTTACCAGGCTTTGGCCTCGTTGCTCCAGTAAAAGCTCCTTTCTCATATCCAAAGAGCTCTGCTTCAAGTAGTTCCTCTGGAATTGCTGCACAATTTATAGCAATAAACTCACCCCTTCGTCCGCTCTGATGGTGAATGTATCTTGCCAAAACCTCTTTTCCCGTTCCAGACTCACCAAGAATAAGAACTGTACTGGAAGAAGGAGCAACCTTCTTGGCAATCTGATAGACCTCCTGCATTCTTGCATTTCTTGTCTCAAGAAGATAGACCATAAGTGAAATTATATTATACTTTTGACACCTGTCAAATTTTTGAACTTACTCTTTGAAAGGGAAGGGAAGCCTATTTCATAGCAGAGCCTGCCACAGTTCCCAAGACAGATATTGGAACCTGTTCCTCAACTCCCTTTGCTGCTCTGTTTACATTCCTGAGGGTCTTCTTGGCTTCAGTGTAAAGAGAATCATCTTTTAATAGTTTTCCAAGAGTTCCTTCACCTCTTTCAATTTTCGCCACAATCTTGTCAAGATTCTGAGCTGTGTTTCTGAGATCCTTTGCAAGGGTTCTCAAATCTTTGTAAAGTTCTTCATCATTTATGAGTTTTCCGAGGGTGCCCTCACCACGTTCAAGCCGTCTTGACACTCTTTCAAGATTGCTCGCAGTGTTTCTCAGGGTCTGATACAAACTCTCATCCCTAATCAATTTACCTAGTGTCCCTTCTCCCCTGTCAATTTGCTGAGCAAGACTCTCGAGCTTTTGACTAGCACTCTTTAAGTTGCTTGCTAGGACCGAGATATCCTGATAGAGCTTATCATCAGCAAGGAGTTTCCCTAAAGTGCCCTGTCCTTTTTCAACTTTTTCAGCTATCTTCTTAAAGCTTTCAGAGGCATCTCTTATATTAGCCACGAGTACTTTGAGATTTTCTCTTCCTTCCTGGGAGCCAAGTAGCTCTTTAAGCCCCTCAACTGCTGGTCCAATACTAGCAAGAATCTGATCTAAATCAACAGGGCTTTCCGTTTTCTTTATGTGCCCACCCTCTGCTAAAAAAGTCTCTGCTCTTCCTGGTTTAATCTCAATATATTTATCACCTAACACTCCGAAGGTCCTCACTATCGCTTGAGCATCCTCATGTATCCTGTATTTTTTCTGGATTAGAAGCTCAACCTTTGCCTTTCCTTCAGGTGTAAGACTGATTTCCCCAACTTTTCCAATTGGAACTCCTGCCATCTCTACCTTGGCTCCCCTTATTAACCCAGAGACACTGTCAAAGACCGCATAGACTCTGTAACTATCCTTGGGAGCAAAGGCCTCCTGAGCAAGCTGAACCGTAAGATAAAAAAGGGCTAGGAGCCCTAAAAAAACAAAGATCCCAACCTTAATTTCTAGGCCCAACTTTCTATCCATCTTTACCACCTCCTATTCTTTTTTTATATCCATAAGAGCACTCTCTAAGAACTTAGTAACATAGGGATGCGAAGAGCTTAAGATTTCCTTAGGAGTTCCACTTTCTACAATTACTCCTTCGTGTAAGAAGGCCAAATAGGTGCCGTATCTCAGCGCAAGGGGAACATCGTGGCTCACAATGACACAGGTTAGTCCGAATTGTTCTTTAACTCTCCTAATCAGATCCATAATTGTGTTTTGGAGAATTGGATCAAGCCCAGTCGTCGGTTCATCAAAAAGTACGACCTGGGGATTAAGTGCAAGGGTCCTAGCAAGAGACGCCCTCTTTTTCATCCCTCCAGAAAGTTCAGAGGGATATTTGTCCTTGGCTGGAAGTAGCTCTACAGCTGATAGGAGCTCTTCCACTTTGTGCATAATCTCTTTCTCACTTAGACCACTATGTTCTTTTAAAGGAAAGGCCACATTCTCTGCAACAGTCATGGAATCAAAAAGGGCTCCCTCCTGAAAAAGAAGGCCAATCTTCTTTCTCACTTTCTGAAGCTCTCTCTCGGAAAGTTTGGTAATATCCTGTCCCTCAAACCAGATTTCCCCTTCATCAGGTCTAATAAGCCCTACAATGTGCTTCAAGAGCACACTTTTTCCTGTGCCACTTCCGCCCATAATGAAGGTCATAGATCCCTGGGGTATCTCCAGATTAACTCCCCGAAGCACTTTGTGGGAATTGAAGCTCTTGTGGAGGTTCTTTATCTTAATCATCCTGCCCTTTAGAAAAAGAGAGTTGTCATAATATAGTCAAAAATTAGTATGCCGACAGAGGAGATAACTACCGCCTCTGTAGTTGCCCGTCCAATCCCTTCAGCACCACCTCTTGCATAGTAGCCTTTGTAACAGCAGACACTTACCAAAAAGGCCCCAAAAAAAATAGACTTACATATTCCGCTCATGATATCTACAAGTTCAACCATATCCTTCATCTTAGCCATAAAGATGCCATGGTCAATTCCCAAGACAAGGACGCCAATTACATAACCTCCTGCAATTCCAATTAGATCTGCCATAGCTGTAAGAAGGGGAACAACGAGCATCCCTGCCCACAGACGAGGGGTAACGAGATATTGGATAGGATTTACCGCCATGATCTTTAGGGCATCAATTTGTTCAGTAATTCTCATACTACCTAACTCCGCGGTCATGGCAGAACCAGCCCTGGCAACAACCATAATTGCACTAAGGACAGGACCAAGCTCTCGAGTAAGGGTTAGGGCTACAACTCCTCCTAAAACACTCTGTCCTCCGAATTTCACCAAGGCATGGTGAACCTGATAAGCTGTGACCATTCCCGAAAACAGAGCTGTAAGGGCGACAACAAGCCAAGAACGAACTCCAATAAATTCAACCTGTTTTAAAAAGAGTCTAAATCTAAAGGGAGGTGTAAAAGTGAAGATTAGTGCCTTCCAAAAGAAGAGAAAAATGCCTCCAACATCTTGAAGGAAGCTTATGAACCCTGAACCAAGAAACTGAAAGAGCCTCATTCTAAGACCGCCCCAGTTGAACCAGATTTTACAAGGGCATGATACTTTTTCAAGAGACCTTCTAATTTTTTCTTAGGTGGTTTCCATTTTTTGCGCCTTCTCTCAAGTTCTTCCTCGCTAACATGCAAATGTAGCCTTCTTTCAGGGATGTTTATCTCTATGATGTCACCTTCTTCAACAAGGGCTATGGGCCCACCTTCTTCAGCTTCTGGAGACACATGCCCTATACAGGCTCCTTGTGTTCCCCCACTGAATCTTCCATCCGTAATGAGAGCAACCGAACTCCCAAGCCCCATTCCTATTATAGCTGATGTGGGAGAAAGCATTTCCCGCATTCCTGGGCCACCCTTTGGCCCCTCATAACGAATAACTACCACATCACCTGGCCTTATAGCACCTGAGAGTATTGCAGTGTAAGCCTCCTCTTCAGAATTGAATACCCTAGCTGGTCCCTTGTGTCTTAACATCTCAGGAACTACCGCACTTGTCTTTACAACTGCTCCCTCTGGGGCAAGGTTACCATAGAGAATCGCAATACCCCCCTCATGACTGTAGGGATTCTCAGCTGTTCTCAGCACCTCAGGATTTCGATTTACCGCCTTGGAGATAATTTCTCCAATCGTTTTTCCACTAACAGTTAGGCAATCCTCATAAATAAGTCCAAGCTTTGAAAGCTCCTTCATAACCGCAGGTATTCCACCTGCCTGATGAAGTTCTGCTACACTATGAGGACCTGATGGAATAAGCTTAGCAAGAATTGGGGTCTTTCTGGAGATTTCATCAAAGACTTTTAAATCAAGAGGGATCTTAGCCTCCTTTGATATGGCAAGAAGATGAAGCACTGTGTTTGTAGAACAACCAAGTGCCATATCAACTGCGATAGCATTGCGAAAGGATTTCTCAGTAACTATTTTTCTGGGTGTGAGGTTCTTTTTGACAAGATTCACAATGGTCTTTCCTGTCTCTTTAGCAAGACGAATTCGATCGGAGTAAACAGCAGGTATAGTGCCATTTCCTGGAAGAGCTAATCCCAGTGCTTCAGTAAGACAGTTCATAGAATTTGCAGTAAACATTCCTGCACAGGACCCACAAGTAGGACAGGCACAGGCCTCAAGCTCCGCAAGCTCCTCCTCAGTCATCTCCCCCTTCTTAACCTTTCCAATAGCCTCAAAAGTGGAGATAAGATTGACCTTCTTGCCACGAAATTCACCAGTCAGCATTGGACCGCCAGCAATGAGTATGGCAGGAATGTTTAGACGAAAAGCGGACATGAGCATCCCCGGAACTATTTTGTCACAACTGGCAACAAGAACCAATCCATCAAAAGCATGGGCCTTTGCCATAATCTCAACAGAATCTGCTATGATATCTCTACTTGGGAGGGAATATTTCATGCCCTCATGGTTCATCGCAAGCCCGTCGCAGACACCAATAACTCCAAATTCAACAGGAACCCCTCCAGCTTGTCTTATCCCAGCCTTGACCGCAGACACAATGTCCTTTAGATGAATATGACCTGGAATAATTTCGTTGAATGAGTTGGCAATCCCTATCAAAGGAGCTCTCATTTCATCATCTGAAAATCCAAGAGCCCGAAGGAGAGATCTATGAGGTGCTCTCTCAAGGCCCTTTTTAATTTTATCACTACGCATTCCGACCCTCCCCTCTAACCTGTGTAATAGAATCATTTTACTTAACGAGAACTTGCTGTCAAGAAAAAATGTATTAAATTATTTCAAAACTTGGAAGGAGGCTAAAATGAGAGAGGCAGTTGAGAGGGCTTTAGCCAAGGTTAGACCAATGCTTCAGGCTGATGGCGGAGATGTAGAGCTCGTTGAGGTTACAGAGGACGGTGTGGTAAAGGTGAGACTTCAGGGTGCCTGCGGATGTTGTCCTATGTCAATTGTTACCTTAAAGATGGGTATTGAGAGATATCTCAAAAGAGAGGTCCCAGAGGTCACTGAGGTTATAGCGGTATAAAATCCCGCTTCAAGGGGTTTGACATATGGCTAGAATTACAGTAGAGGATTGTTTAAAACAGGTCCCAAGTCGGTTTAAGCTCATTCATTTAGTTATAGAAAGGGTGAAACAACTTCGGGAGGGTGCTAAACCTCTTGTTGAGGCTGATAATAAGGAGATCGTTATAGCCTTAAGGGAAATTGCTCAGGGCAAGGTCACTCCTGAAAACATAAAAGACCTCATGGTTAAGGAAAAACCAACTACCCCCTATGAAATCTCTGAGATCCTCAAACAGAGGAGCAAACAATATTAATCTCTTATGACCATCTATAAGGACTACTATGCTATTTTAGGAGTTCCCCGTAATGCTACTCTTGAGGAGATTAAGAGGGCTTATAGAAGATTAGCTCTCCAGTATCACCCCGACAGAAATCCCGGTAACAAAGAAGCTGAGGAGAAATTCAAAGAGATTTCTGAAGCATATGAGGTCCTCTCTGACCCTCAGAAAAGAGCAATCTATGATCGAGAAGGGTATGCAGGTCTAAGGGGGCATGGTTATAGAGGTTTTGAAGATATTGATGATATCTTTAGAACCTTTTCTGACCTATTTCAAGAGTTTTTTGGTTTCTCCTTTGAAGAGCCTTCCCGAAGTCCTCGGAGAGATGGTGCAGATCTCTCTGCAGAGATCCTCTTAGATTTTGAAGACCTCTTTAAGGGTAAGGATGTTGACCTGGAGCTTGAGCGTTGGGAAACTTGTGAAAATTGCCAAGGACTTGGCTATGACACAAGGGCAGGTATAATTGATTGTCCTCAATGCAGAGGTCGAGGTAAAATAGTTTATACTGAGGGATTCTTTAGGGTCTCTTATACTTGTCCAGACTGCGGTGGAAGAGGCTATCAATACAAAGAAAAATGTCCTCACTGTAAAGGAACTGGACGCTTTCGAAGAAAACGTCTACTAAAGATTTCAATTCCACCTGGTGTTGAGGATGGAACAGTCTTTCGTTATCCTGGCGAAGGCGAAGGGGGGATTTTTGGAGGTAGACCCGGAGATCTCTATATTCGAGTTAAAGTCAAACCCCATCCTGTCTTCAAGAGAGAGAGAAACAATATCTATGGCCAGATGAAAATAAACTTTATCTCTGCAATTTTGGGAGATAGAATTGTGATACCCTATTTTGGCGAAAACTTAGAGGTAACCATCCCCCCTGGCACGCAACCAGAGGATGAAATTGTCATAAAGGGTAAGGGTTTAAGGGATTGGAAAACAGGCCAAGTTGGGGACCTAATTCTGAAAGTAAAAGTAGAACTACCTCGTGAAGTGAGCTCAGAGGGAAAGGAACTTCTCAAGCTCTTCGCAGAAAAGGAAGGCTTAGATTCTAACTCTCTTTTAGGAGATTCTTCCAGGAAAGCCTCCAAATCATCTTCAAAGGCTGATTCTGGAAGGAAGAAAAAGGAAGGGCTTTGGGAGAAAATCTTTGGTGGAAAAGAAAGCTAATTTTACTCATCTCAGAGAAGATGGTAGTCTTCACATGGTTGATGTTGGAGCCAAGGTGCCTACTGAACGTGTGGCCATTGCTAAGGGAGAGGTTGTTTTTCCCCAAGAGATCTTTGCGCAGGTCCAATCTGGAAATGTTCCTAAGGGTGACTTTTTGGCCTGTGCAAGAGTTGCAGGAATATTAGGAGCTAAAAAAACTGCAGAGCTTATTCCTCTTTGTCACCCCCTGTCTCTCTCTCAGGTCCAAATTGACTTTCAATTTATACCTGAAAGATCTGTCCTTGAGATTACTGCGGAGGTAAAGACAGTTGCCCAAACAGGCGTTGAAATGGAAGCTCTAACAGCAGTTGCTCTCTCAGCTCTCACTATATACGACATGTGTAAGGCCCTCCACAAGGGAATCAAAATCAACAACATAAGGCTTGTATATAAGAGAGGGGGGAAAAGCGGAGAAATCACCCTTGAATAAAAAGGGAGGTGGGGATGGATAGGGAAAAACTTCAATATTTTAAGGAACTTCTCCTTAAGAAGAGAGAGGAGATTTTGAGGGAAGTTGCGGAAACCCTCAAGGATCTTGAGGAGGGATCAGAAAACTTGCCAGATGCAGTTGATCAGGCAGCACGAGAGACAAATCTTGTCATAGGGCTAAGACTAAGAGACAGAGACCAGAAGTTACTAAAGAAGATTGAAAAGGCTCTAAAAAAGATTGAGGAAGGGACTTATGGGATTTGTGAGGCCTGTGGAGTAGAGATTGATGAAAAGAGGCTAATGGCAAGGCCAGAGGCAACCCTCTGCATTGATTGCAAGAGGGCTCAGGAAAGACTTGAGAAAATCAAAGGTGAATAATGACCCTTGCGGGCGATAGAGCTTTACTCTGTCCGCCAGAACAACTTAAAGGGCTTTAACCTATTTCTACCCTTTTATCGTCTAATTGTAGTCACTGGCGTTTCAGGAGCTGGTAAATCAAGCCTCGTTTTTGACACCCTCTATGCAGAGGGAAGCAGACGATATCTCGAAACTTTTTCCTCCTATGTAAGACAATTTTTTGAGCGACTCCCTAAACCTCAAGTTAGGGATCTGCGTAATATTCCTCCTGCCCTTGCTTTCCCTCAGGGGAATTTTGTAAAGACATCTCGTTCAACGGTGGCAACTCTGACTGAGCTTAGCCACTTTGTAAAAATGTTTTTTTACCACATTGCCGAGCCCCTTTGTCCCATGTGTAACTTAAAGATTGCCCCATTTGATGCCCAGATCGTTGCCAGAGACATCCTCATGGAGTTTTACGATCAACTAATTTATCTTTTAGTTCCCCAGAGGGTGACTGAGGACATTCACTACTTAAGAGAAGGCCTATTAGCCTCAGGTTTTAGTAGAGTAGTTATTGGTGGGAAGGTCTGTGAGATTGATGAAGTGGAGGAGCTTCCACAGGTTGAGGAACTTGAGATTCTCCTGCATCGCTTAAAGGTCAGAGAAGATACCTTTTCAGAACTTCTCTCCTCTGTTGAACAAGCCCTAAGCATGAGTGAAGAATTGCGGGTGAAGTCTCTATATGGAAAGGAGCGGGTCTACATAAACAGAGAGGAATGTCCTCGGTGTGGATTTAAGGTTCCCCCTAAAACACCTGCCCTATTCTCATTCAATACATCTCAGGGGGCCTGTCCAGAATGTAAGGGCTTTGGAAATTTGTTAGTTGTAGATCTCGATGCCCTTGTAAAAAACCCTGAAAAAAGCCTTCTCAAAGGGGCAATTCCGCTTCTTGACTATCCCGCTATGTTTGAAGTGAAAATGGACCTCTTTGACTATCTACGGGGACGGGGTGTAAGCCTTGAAATCCCCTTCAAGGATTATCCAGAAGATATAAAGAGGGCCATTTTTGAGGGAGATGGTAAATGGTATGGTTTTAAAGAGGTAATTGAGTGGCTTGAAGCTCATAGATACAAGGCCCATTTCCGTATTCTTCTTGCTAAGCTTAGACGTGAGATGCCTTGTCCCACCTGTGGGGGAACTCGTTTCAATCCAAAGGCCCTATACTTCAAGGTAAAACACTTAAACATAGGAGAATTTTATCAGTTGGAAGTGGAACGGGCTCGAAAGTTTATGGAAGAATATCTCAAAGATGCCCACATATCGGTTGGGCAAAAGCTTGGACAAGAAATTCTGAGAAGGCTTAAATATCTTGAAGGTGTTGGCCTAAGTTATTTAACTTTGAATCGACCAAGTAAGACTTTATCAGGAGGAGAAATTAGTAGGTGTCTCCTTACTCGAGCCCTCTCTTCTAACTTAGTTGAGACCCTTTATATCCTTGATGAACCAACAACAGGTCTTCATCCACGTGACACAGGAAAGGTCTTAGATTTTCTCCATCAACTCGTCTCTAAAAATAATACTGCTATTGTTGTGGAACACGATCCAGAAGTTATCTTGAAAGCAGATTTTTTGGTTGATCTTGGTCCAAAGGGTGGAGAAGAGGGAGGATATCTCCTTCATGCTGGCCCACCTAAGGAGATACTTCTCAAAGATACTCCAACTGGGGAAGCTCTAAGAGCATTAAAAGAAGTAAGAGACCCTCCTAAGCAATACTGCAATTTTAAGGAGTTTCTTCACATAAGAAGAGCGAGGCGATTTAATCTAAAGGATGTTTCAGCTCGGATTCCGCTTGGAGCTATAACCGTAATTTGTGGTGTTTCGGGCTCTGGGAAGTCCACCTTCCTTGAGGAGGTCTTATACAAGGGACTGCTTGCTGTTATTGAAGGTAGAAATCCTGATTTTGCGGAAAAAATTGAAGGTCCCCTTAGAGACCACCAAGTTCTGTATCTTACTCAAGAACCTCTTGCCCGCTCCCCTCGCTCTGTTGTGGCTACTTTTACAGGAATCTATCCCTACATCAGAAAACTCCTTGCAAGCACTGATGATGCTAAAAATCTCGGGCTTTCAGAGAGCTACTTCTCTTTCAACTCCGAAGCCTCTCAATGTCCTGCCTGTAAGGGTCTTGGTTATGAGATAGTGGAGATGCAGTTTCTTTCAGATTTGACCATCCCCTGTGAAGTTTGTAAGGGAAAAAGATTTAAGGAAGAAGTCTTAGAGATACGTTGGAGAGAGAAGAACATTGCCGAAATTTTGGATCTTACGGTCAATGAGGCTCTCTCCTTTTTTGGAAATCATCGTGAGATCAGAAGAATACTTGATAATTTGAAGGAGCTTGGGCTTGGCTATCTCCGCCTCGGGCAACCCCTCTCTACTCTCTCTGGAGGAGAAGCTCAGAGATTAAAAATTGCCGAAGTATTGTCACAAATTCGTTCAGAAAGGGCAATAGTCCTATTGGATGAACCTACTGTTGGGCTCCATTTGAAAGATATTGAAAAACTAATTAGGGCTCTTTGGCTTCTTAGGGAGAAGGGGCATACTGTAATTATTGTGGAGCATCACCCTGAGGTTATGCTCTCTGCGGATTGGATTCTTGAGTTTGGACCTGAGGGAGGAGAAAGAGGGGGATATCTTCTCTATGAGGGCCCCCTTGGAGAGTTTCTTGAGAAATCTCATATCACAGGAAGTTATCTAAAGGAATATCTTCAAGGCCATACTCTCAAAGAATCGGCAGATCAATTTTATCCAGAAGAGGATAAGATTATTCGTTTGCGTGGGCTAAGACATCACAATCTCAAAAATATAGACCTTGACCTCCCAAGAGAGAAGCTGATCGTCATTACTGGTGTTTCTGGGTCTGGAAAATCAACTCTTGCTTTTGATATTCTCTATACTGAGGGCCAACGGCGTTTTTTAGAGACCCTTCCAGCCTATCTCAGACAATTCTTTAAATTTCATGAAGAAATTGATTTTGATGACATAACAGGTCTTCCTCCAACTGTTGCCCTTGAGCAGAGGTCAGGAGAACTGTCACCCCGTTCCACAGTAGGCACTCTTACAGAGATCTTGCCCTATTTACGTCTCCTATATGCGCGGATTAGTCAATGTTATTGTCCAAAGTGCGGAAAAGAGTTAACTCGGAGATCCCGGGAAGACCTGCTTGAGCTTGCAAAAGACTTCTGGGAAAATCTCAAAGGAGAAGTGGAAATCCTCGCTCCCCTTGTGCGTCACAGAAAAGGGCACTATAGACCTCTCTTTGAAAGCCTTCTAAGAAGAGGATTTCATTCCGTTAGAATTGATGGAAAATTAGAGACATTGCCACCCATACCCAACCTTTCCCGCTATCGCGAGCACTCAATAGATCTAATCCTCGGTAAGGTAAGTTCCCTAAAGGGCTATCTTGCCCTTTTTGAGAGGGCATTAAAGGAGGGAAAAGGCTCTGTAATTCTGAAAACAGCGGATAGAGAGCTTTATCTGAGTGAAAAGAGGCTTTGTCCTGACTGCGGAATTAGCCTACCAGAACCAGACCCTCTTCTCTTTGCCTTTAACACAAAAGTAGGAGCTTGCCCTACCTGTGAAGGCCTCGGCAAAGTCCAAGATTCAATCTGTCCTAGTTGCAAGGGAACTCGCTACCGTAAAGAGGTTTTTTATTACAAAGTAAACAATCTCTCTTTACCTGAACTTTGTAATTTACCTATCAATAGAGCTCTGAAGTTTCTCCAAGGTCTTCAATTGGAGGGCAGAGAGAAACTCTTTGCAGAAACTCTTCTTCCTGAAATCATTAAACGTCTTGAGTATTTATGCGATCTTGGACTCTCCTATCTCACTCTTTCGCGCTCAGCAGATACTTTGTCCGCAGGAGAAGCAAAGCGAGTGAGAATATCCGCTGAAATAGGCAGTAATTTGACTGGTGTAGCGTACATTCTTGATGAACCTACAATTGGACTTCATCCAAAGGATACCGAAAAGCTTCTAAACGTCCTTAAAGCCCTTAGAGACAAGGGAAATACCATCGTTGTTGTAGAACACGACGAAATGATAATAAGAAATAGCGACTACGTGGTTGAGCTTGGCCCAGGAGGTGGCAAAAAAGGTGGATTTGTGATCTTTTCAGGAGAAATTGGCAAACTTTTGAAAGAGAAGGATTCACCTACAGGAGCTACTTTGCGGGATTCCTCTAGAAAGAAGCTAAAAAGTAGACTCAGAAAAGCAGAAAACTTCTTAATTATATCAGGTGCTAAACAGAGAAATTTAAAAAATCTCCATATTCGCATCCCTATTGGAGCTCTCACTTGTGTTGTCGGAGTGTCAGGTTCTGGTAAATCGACCTTAGTTGAAGAAGTAATCTACAAAAATCTTCTCAATCTTTTGGGAAGCAAAGGCAAAAAAGGAGAGGCTTCTTTTATTGGTGTAGACTTCATAGAAGGCTATAATTTCTTTAAGGCGGTTTACTTTGTAGATCACTCACCTATTGGCAACACCCCACGCTCAGTTCCTGCCACCTACATTCAGGTCTTTAGTGAGATTAGAAAGGCCTTTGCCCAGACTAGACTTGCTCAAGAAAGAGGTTTTCAGGAAGGGCACTTTTCCTTCAATACAGAACAAGGCCAATGCCCCTTCTGTAAGGGCCAGGGAAAAATAAAGATTGAAATCAAATTTTTACCTTCAGTTTACCAAACTTGCGAATATTGCCAGGGTAAAAGATATAATTCATCCATTTTAGAGGTTACTCTTAAGGGGAAGTCCATAGCAGACGTCTTAGAGATGGACTTTGGAGAGGCGGTTGAGTTTTTTAAAAACTATCCCTCAATTAAACAAAAATTAGAGCTTCCCTGTAAAATAGGACTTGATTACTTAGCTCTTGGGCAACCAAGTCCAACTCTCTCTGGTGGAGAGGCTCAAAGAATCAAACTTGCAAAGGAACTTGGTAAGAGTTCCTATGGAGAAAATCTCTATCTCTTAGATGAGCCCTCAACAGGTCTTCACATTTTAGATGTAGAAAAGTTAGTAAATGTTCTCCAGGAGTTAATTGACAGAGGTCACACAGTAGTTGTAATTGAGCACAATTTAGAGATCATCAAATGGGCAGATTGGGTTATAGAACTTGGTCCAGAAGGTGGTGAAGGAGGGGGCTATCTCCTCTATGAAGGTCCTATAAATGAATTTCTCCTCCAATCTACTCCAACTGCTATAGCCTTGAAAGAGTATTTGCAAGAATCTCTTGCATCCTCTAAAGTTGTGGTATAGTCTAAACTATCTACGAAAGTTTGGGAGGTCAGTCTCTAATGAAGGTTAAGAACTGGATGATCCGTGAGGTAATTACTATAACTCCAGAAAAGACGGTTGAAGACGCTCTTCAGTTGATGAAGATGCACTCTATAAGGCATTTACCAGTAGTTGAAGGCGACCAGTTGAAAGGACTTGTAACCGAGAGCAGTCTCCGCCCCTATCTTTCTCCTGAACACCAAAAATTACCCATTCGTGAGGTCATGATCCTCAATCCTATTGTAATTGATCCTGAAAGCTCAATAGATGAAGCTGCAAGCCTCATTTACAGATACAAAATCGGTGGATTACCAGTAGTATCTCAGGGAAAACTTGTGGGCATAATTACGGTAACAGACATACTGGAAGCATTTATTGAATTGATGGGACTTTTAAAGGCTTCATCAAGACTTGACGTTGTGCCTGCAGAAGATAACTTAGATGCAGTGCTTGAGGAGATTAAAAGAAGTGGGGGAAAAATTATTTCAATTGGTATGGATATAACCCTTGAAGGGGAGAAAGTCTATTTTATAAGGCTTGAGAAGATGCCTCTTGAGGGGCTTGCTTCAAGGCTTGAAGCTCAGGGGCACAAGGTTACTTCAATTATTGAATAGAGATCAAAAATAGGTGAGGAGGAAATAAAATGGTCGAAGAATTCAAAGTAAAAAGGACAATAGATGAGATTAACAAAAAAATAGAAAAAGGAGAAGTTGTTGTCTTGACCGCAGAGGAGTTCTCAAAATTGGTAAAGGAAGTAGGTCCAGTTCAGGCTGCCAAAGAAGTAGATGTCGTCACAACTGGCACTTTTTCACCCATGTGTTCTTCAGGAGCATTCATAAATTTTGGGCACACAGTGCCTACAATAAAGGCCCATAGAGTATGGTTAAATGATGTTCCTGCCTATGCAGGGCTCGCAGCTGTCGACATCTACCTCGGTGCAACTGAGCCCCGAGAGGACGATCCCTTGAATAAGGTCTTTCCTGGACAGTTTCTCTACGGTGGAGGGCACGTTATTCATGACCTTGTTGCTGGTAAAAAGGTCCTTCTTCGTGCAAAGGCCTATGGCACCCACTGCTATCCCAGAAAATATCTCGAAATGGAAATCACCATTCACGATCTTGTTAATGCTGTACTCTGCAATCCCAGAAACTCCTATCAAAACTATAATGTCGCTATAAATCTCTCCGACAAAATCCTCTACACCTATATGGGAATTCTTAGACCAAACGTAGGAAATGCCAACTACGCAACCGCAGGGTGTTTATCACCCTTACTTAAAGATCCCTTCTTGAAAACCATTGGAATTGGCACGAGAATCTTCTTGGGAGGAGCCAAAGGATATGTAATTTGGGCAGGAACACAACACAAAATGGATGTCAAACGGACACCCAAGGGAGTTCCTATTCAACCCTCTGCAACTCTTATGGTCATAGGTAATCTAAAAGAGATGAAACCTGAATGGCTTATTGGAACCAGTCATTTAGGATATGGCTGTTCGCTTGCAGTCGGTCTTGGAATTCCTATTCCTATCCTAAACGAACAGGTTGCTGAATGGGCTGGACTGTCCGATGAAGACCTCTTTGCTCAAGTTGTTGACTATTCCCATGACTATCCAAACGGTATTAAAAGAAACTACGGCATTGTAAGTTATGCTGAATTAAAAAGCGGAAAAATAAGAATACTCGGAAAAGAGGTTCCCACTGTCCCCCTAACAAGTATAATCAAGTCAAGAGAAATAGCGAATATACTTAAAAACTGGATAAAAAATGGAGAAATGCTTCTTACTGCACCAGTTGCTCCGCTCCCAGGAGCAGAACTCTTCCCAATGAGATAGTAACATTGTAAATAACTACCCCTCCCTCAAGGAGGGGTAGATCATCCTGCGTTAAATAATAATACTTTCTTCAGGTTCGTTAAGAATCTTGACAAGTTTGATCTTAAAATAGAGATCTTCTCCAGCAAGAGGTGGATTGAGATCCAGAATTATTTCAGCTGGAGTAACGTCAACAACCAGAGCAGGAAAGGTCATTTCTCCGTGGGGTGTGTCTACTATAAGATTGAGAACCATTCCTGGAGATGGTTCTACATCAAGATTTATTGTATCCCTTGGAATAGAGCGAATTAAGTTCTCATCTCTCTCTCCAAAGGCCTTTTCCTTGGGAATTATGACCTCCCTCTCCTCTCCTTCAGTCATGCCTAACACTGCCTCAGAAAGCCCAGGAATAATCTCAGGAGAACCAACCTGAAACACAAAGGGCTCGCTCTGGTAAGTATCTTCAAAGACCTCGCCAGTAGCGATTCGCCCAACACAATGAATACTAACAACATCACCAATCTGAACTTTACGCATCTCTAAACTCCTTTGTAGATTGATTTTGATAGAAGTTGAGAACTTAGAGGATAGGACTCTAAGAACTCAGACCTCTATCAGATTAATAGTAACATCTAATTTGCCTTTTTCAACTATCTTGGGCATTTAAGTTTTTCTTTAGAACTACCATCGCTAGAGCTATTATTGCTGGTCTATCGGGGATAAAAAGAACGCCTTCTGTTCTTCTTGCCTTAAGCCCGATACGCTCAGCTGGGATTTCAAGAAGTCTCTCTAAATTCCCTTTTATCTCCCCATAAAAGGGGGAAAGTTTCGGGCTATCAAGAATTAACGTTATATCTACTTGATAAAAGTTTATGCCTAATTCCCTGAGAATATTTTTTGTCTCAAGAAGAAGGTGGGTGCTTGGAATATCTTTATATTTTGAGTCAGTATCTGGAAAAAGAGAGCCGATGTCAGGAAGGCCTGAGGCTGAAAGGGAGGCATCAATTAATGCATGTAGAAGGGCATCGCCATCAGAGTGCCCAAGAGCTCCAAGCTCTGAGGGGATCTCAATCCCACCAATAAAGAGCCTCCTCCCCCTAACCAAAGGGTGTATATCAAAACCAAATCCAAAAAGAAATCCTTCCATGTTTTGTATTTTACCATCAATCAAATTCTTTAACAAAGTTAGTTACAGTGTAAATGCAAAAGTGATGTAAACTAAGCCCTATTCTCCAAGGTTATCTCGCTAACACCTTTAGAGGCTATCATTTAAGTGAGTTGAAAAAATGAAGAAATCTTTAACTTCTTAATGCTTAAAGAAAGAGACTTCTTCCTCTCTCAAAACGAAGATGAACAAGGAAATGGCTTCTACTCAAGGACCCTTAACACCTACTACGGAAAACTTAACCTAAAAATCCCTCGCATCCGCTAAGCTCACTCCTTTAGACCTGCACTCCTCCCCATCGCTGGAAAAGATTTAACAAAGAATACGAAGAATTCGTTCTTGCTTGCCTCGCTAATGGCTACTCCAAAGCCTATCACACTGAAATAAGAGAAGAATCGCCTGCAAAAGGTCTCTGTCTTTACAGCTCTTGGAATAGACCTTGATGGCTATAAACACATCTTAGGCTATTGGATCATGAAAGGGGGAGAAACTTTAGGCTTTTGGCAAGCAGTTATATGCCCTGAGATTTGAAGTTGAGGAAGAAGTAAGGGTGGTAAACCTAAGGAAAGGAGAGCGAATATGTCAACAATTTCAC
>JAUQPD010000002.1 GCA_030550555.1 Thermodesulfobacteriota bacterium | reverse complement strand
CAAGCAAGAACGAATTCTTCGTATTCTTTGTTAAATCTTTTCCAGCGAGGGGGAAGGAGTGCAGGTCTAAAGGAGTTACCTGAGCGGATGCGAGGAATTTTAAGCTTAAGTTTTCCGAAGTAGGTGTTAAGAGTTCTTGAGTAGAAGCCGTTTGATTGTTCGTCTTGGTGTTGAGAGAGGAAGAAATCTCTTTCTTTAAGCATTAAGAAGTTAAAGATTTCTTCAACGAGGGTAGCAAGAGAGGGGTATTGTCCTTTAGAGATGAGGGGTTCAAACTTGGCTGCAATTTCTGAGGCAATGTCATGATAGTTCTGAGTGTTTTTTGAGGTTCTGGGCATAGTTTCACCTCCATGTGAAAATTTTCTTAGTAATGATTAATCTTACCATAAGTTTGCCATAGCTGGCAAAATTTGCTTACACAAAATTTTTTCTACCCCAGTTGACTACATATTTTGTTTTGAGTTATACTAAATGGAAGAAAGGGAAAAAGGATGTGGGGGTTGAAGATGTTTTTGAGGTTTTGGAAGAGCTTATTATGGCTAATGCCAAGGGGAATTTGGACCAAGTTTTATTACCTTATTTCCAGGTAGAAAAATGATAAAGATATACTAAAAAGAGGGGGTGTGAAAAATGAAAAAGTGGTTAGGGTTGATGGTAGTAATGTTTTTATTATTGGTTCCAGTTGGTGCAAGAGGGGATTGGAAAGTTGAGGATCCCTCAATTTTTGAGTTATTTTTAGAATATGTATTCTCTGTGATGAAAAAGGCGGAAACAGACAATAACATTTCTTACTTAAGATTTGGAGATGATGAAAAAAATGAATTTTATAAAAATTCTTTAGTAATATATCCTCATTCCTCAAAAGTAGGGATTCGAGTTACCCCCCTTTCACTTATAGATACCTTAAAGGGAATACCGCCTGAGAAATTAGATAAGTCCCTACTAAAAAAACTCAATATAACAGTTTTTACCTTTTTAAAAGGGGATAATAAAACAGATCTTATTATAGACATTAATCCAAAAGGAATGATTATTTACTATGGAGAAAAATGGTATCATAAGGTAAGACAAGAACTATCAGAAATGGTTAAGAAAGAAGACCATGAACTATTAAAAGTATTTAAAGAGGTTGCTAGTAAACTGTGGGCTATAGGAACTGGGAGAACAAATGACAAAATTGAAAAAGCTAAAAACTTAAAAGAACTATTTAATATTGTAGGGGATAGGTTTTTTACAGAAGTCATGGCGCTCTTTGCAAGTGATGAAGAGGATGTATATGAAATTATAATCTATAGTGTTTTGGATAATGAAATTTTAGCGAATGAAATCTTGAATCGACTATTTCCTGATTCAGGTTTAAATAGGATAAAAGCTGTAGATAATTTTTTGAGATTCCTTAATAGCGATGATCTATGTAGAAAAATAATAATTAAGGTACCTAATGTGTTTGGTTATCTTCAAAACTATTTTTCCTATTTTTCTGTACAAACAGACCCCCCTATAACATTAAGAAACTTTCAATGTTCTTGTACAGTCGCTAATTGTGATTGTAATTACGGTAATGCGAGGATCATTATTTCTCTGAATACTCCTCTGAAACCATTCTGGCAAAGATATAAAGATAGGACTCTATTTGGGAAAAGTACATGTAGCACAATTTGTGTTGCAGCTATAGGTAAAGTAGTTTATGCAAGTTTACCCTTTCTCTCGATTCAACAGGTTTCAAAAATAGAGAGATCTCTATCTGGTGCTACCCCCTTTGTAAATCAAGTTAGAAGTGAGGCCCGCGCTGTTAATGTAGATATTGATACTTATCTCATATTAAAGCTTGCCGAGCGCCGTTATAAGTATAAGAATAGTAATAAACCAACTACAGAAGTTGCTTCTGTAGTTGAGCTAATGGAAGAACTTATAGAGGCAAACTTACAAGGTAAGTTAACTGAATTAATAAGACAATTGCTTTCTACTAAAGAGACTAAAAAGAAATAATGTTAAGGAGAGAGATGGAAAAAAGAATTTAGGGGTGAAGAAACATGAGAAAAGAGATCGTAAAGGAATTATTGGCTCAACTCAGGGAGTTAATTGATGAGCTTGAATCGGAGCTTGAGAGTTAAAGAGAGGGAGAGGAAAGGCTTGCTTATAGCATATCAGAGGTTGCTGCCCGAACAGGACTTCATCCTCAGACGGTCTGGCGATACATCAAATCAAGCTATTTAAAAGCTAATAAAATAAAATCAAAATACTTCATCCCCGCCAGCGAAGTTCATAAGCTTATTTCCTGACGCTTTAGTCCTTTTTTTCTCAAGAAAAACATTTATACTAATTACCTTGGCTGGCTCAGATTTGTCTTGGCCAGCCTCTTCTCTGAAAACCTTGTTAAGAGTATCTCTCAAGACTTGCGGGTTGAGATGAGCATATCTCATTGTAGTTCTGATTTCGGTATGGCTAAGGAGCTCCTTGATTTGCTGAATAGGTACTCCACTAATAGCAAGCCAACTTGCAAAAGTATGCCTTAAATCATGAATTCGGATGTCAGGAAGATTTAATTTTTTTAGGGTGGCCTTAAAAGCTTTCCTAAACCAACCATCTGAGTGTTTGAAAACTTTTTCCTCTTCAGTAGGGTTCTCTTTCTTGTGTTTAAGCATTTCGATAATTGACTCATGGAGATATATTACCCTTGGTCTATTAGTCTTGGAATCAGAAAGATAAGCTACTCCAGCATCCCAAATAATGTCTTTCCATCGCAAGGAAAGAGCCTCACCTAATCTTGCTCCAGTAAAAACTAAGAAAATAAAAAAATCCCTGTAAGTATCAGGTAAGTTTGTTTTAATTTTCTCATAAGCCTCTTTAGAAAGGAAAGTCCATTCTTTTTTTGGCTTTTCTCTAAGCATATAGATTTTACCAAGGAGAGGATGTTCTTTTAGGTAGCCAAGTCTCACAGCTATAGTTAGCATGTGCCTTAAGAGAGCTACAGTGCGATTGACCGATATTGGAGATTGCCTTTCAAGGAGTTTTTGCTGAAAATTTTGAATGACAAGAGGGGTAATTTCTTTT
The DNA here is from genome assembly GCA_030550555.1 of Thermodesulfobacteriota bacterium. Lineage (GTDB taxonomy): Bacteria > Desulfobacterota > Thermodesulfobacteria > Thermodesulfobacteriales > Thermodesulfobacteriaceae > Caldimicrobium. The sequence continues at coordinate 127 of JAUQPD010000002.1, read as the reverse complement.
AAAGTTTTTTCTCCCAGCTCCTTAGCAATTATAGTCCGCCATCTAACCACCCTTTCTCTAATAGTACTCTTTTTTTTGTGAGAAATTAGCCACTTGTAGTATATAGACCAGAAAACTTTTAACTTTA
>JAUQPD010000005.1 GCA_030550555.1 Thermodesulfobacteriota bacterium | reverse complement strand
TAAAGAAAGAGACTTCTTCCTCTCTCAAAACGAAGATGAACAAGGAAATGGCTTCTACTCAAGGACCCTTAACACCTACTACGGAAAACTTAACCTAAAAATCCTTCGCATCCGCAAAGCTCACTCCTTTAGACCTGCACTCCTCCCCATCGCTGGAAAAGATTTAACAAAGAATACGAAAAATTCGTTCTTGCTTGCCTTGCTAATGGCTACTCCAAAGCCTATCACACTGAAATGAGAGAAGATAATCGCCTGCAAAAGGTCTCTGTCTTTACAGCTCTTGGAATAGACCTTGATGGCTATAAACACATCTTAGGCTACTGGATCATGAAAGGGGAGAAACTTTAGGCTTTTGGCAAGCAGTTATATGCCCTGAGATTTGAAGTTGAGGAAGAAGTAAGGGTGGTAAACCTAAGGAAAGGAGAGCGAATATGTTAACAATTTCACAATTCCTTGAGAAATTTTTATTTTAATATAGTAAAAATGTATTTTAATATAGTAAATTTAGTTTTGGTCTTACACAAAATTAGATATAAGTTTCCCTCAAAGCTCTCGCTAAAACTCTATCGGTATCCGTCACCCCGGCTATGAACATACCCTCAAGTCCCTCATTAGAAAGCTCTACTTCCTTGAAGAAGAAATCGCTCAACTGGAAACCGCCCTTGAAGAGGAAATAAATAAGGTCGTCTCCTCTCAAGAAAAAGAACTGCTTAGCCATATCAAAGGGCTTTCTAAAAAGATGGTTAACCGCTTTTGGCTGAAATTGAAAACATAAAAAGATTTAGCTCTGCAAAGAAGCTCATCAAGTATGCCGGACTTGACCCAGTGGTAAAACAATCGGGGAAATGGATAAGTTATTAGGGAGTTTCTAAAAGGGGGAATAGTCATTTGCGAAATATCAATTATCAGATGGCTCAGGGGTTGGTAACTTGGAATGAGGCTTTTAGGGCTTATTACAGAAGGAAGAAGGAGCAGTATGGTAGTCATAGGAAGGCTATGATAGCAGTGGTGAATAAGATGGTGAGAGTGCTCTATGCCATCTTGAGTAGAGTAGAGCCTTTTAGGGAGGAGTTGGTAGGTTCCTCTTCCAGAAGTAGAAAGGTCTCTTTGGAGGTTACTTATGCCTAACACAAATTTGTCCTATTTTATGATAGTTGACTCCTTTAGTTAATCTTTTTTAGTTAATCTTTTTTGTAGATAATTATCTTTCGTTTGCTTGATGAATATTTTATACTAACTTTTGAAATTTCCAAGAGCCTGTAGAACTTATGCAGGTAGCGTTTATGCTTCCATATAATTTAGGTAGTGCATATTATACTACATATTATACTACCATTTATATTCTTAGAATACTTTGGAAAATTAAAAAAGAAAAAGAAAAGAAGATTTAGCAAACTTTTACTTTGGCCGAGAAAAAATTTTTTTCTTTTAATGGTGTCTTTTTATGAGGTATGAAGGGCTGAGATATATCCACATTCAACCCATTAACCGTTTTGGAGTTTATCCATGAATTTATTAGCCTCCTCAGCCAAAGCAGCTGCCCTTTTCTCAAGAAATTTGTCATAATTTTCAACTTCCCAGAGATCGGGATCATCGGGGATAAGTTGTTCCTTTAACCTATCGATTCCAACATTATGCGCTTTTAAATATTCTTTTGGTGCTTTAGAGGTAAATATTCTATTTGCTTTTTCGTTAAGAATTACAATATTAGAAATACTATTGATTTTGATATCCTCAAAATTCTTTACATGTTTTCTCAGAACACTTTTAGGGAAGAAATGATGCCATTCTGGTCTAAAACCCACATTAAGTATGTTTTCTGAACGGTCATAACCTATTCTGATATCTTGATTTATCCAATCTTTTGCTTCCTTGTCAAAGATAACAAGGTAAAGGATCAACCTTAAAAACTTATCAGTGTAATCAGTTAAAAAATCGTTAGCAGAAAATGTTTTTGATATATGTAACTGTGCTAATAATTTACTGATGGCTTCATCAAAACGTTGTGATGCATTAATCCTTTTTGCATCTTGATCTAATCTAGTAATTGCAGAACCACTGTAACGCCCATCTCTACAGGCTAATAAAAACCAATGTAAAGCCCTTTTAAAATTAAAGTCTTTATCAAATTTTGAACGGAGATGAAATAGAGGTATAAGAGCATTATGCGAAGGCAACAAGTCTGAAGATAATATACCTACTTCATGCATATTTTTTATTACGTAACTAATAGAAAGTTTTGTCTTTTCCCAGGCCTGCTTAAAGTTTTTTTCTTTTTTCCAGAATTCACTAGGAACATCTTTTAACCTAGCTACACTTGTGCCAATAACTACCAGTGACCTTATGAGAACAGCAGGGTCTAATTTAAACCCTTTCTCTTCCAAATCTTCTAAAAAGGGAGTAAATTCTTCTCTAACCCAGCCTTGACTCCTTGCTGCTACGAGAGCAATATAAACATCACTTTCCCGGACCTTAACACCTGCCATGTTTAATCTTGTGAAGATCTCAGCTACATCTTCCACATCGTGATCAATAATTATTTGGTATAGTGGATATCTTTCTATCTTTTTTATGGATTGTAATTTTCCATGCACCTCAACAAAATCTTGACCAATTTTATCTGCTATTTCTTTAGCAAGTTTTGATAATGCCACATCATCACAGCTCAGAACTTCACGAACTGATATCCAGTTCGAGGAACGCATTCTTACAGGGTTGGGAAGACCGAATTCTAAATCGTCTTTTGGTCTACTAATATCTACAAGAATATTATATTTCTCGAGATACTTATTCCATTCTTTAGCGCAAGCCCACCAGTAGGGTTTTTTACCAAAAAGTAAAGCTAAAGTTGTAATTCTCTGTTGTCCATCAACGATCCATAGCTTCCTGGGTTGAGCTCCATGAGCTACTCTTGGAGAACTATACTCGGACTCCCATAAAAGTATTATCCCTATTGGATAACCACGCCATAAGGAATCCACTAATAACTTAGCCTTTTCCGGACTCCATACAAAGCTTCTTTGGAACTCTGGAATATCTAAATCTCCCATTGTGGCATCATCAATGTTTTTTACAATATCCTTAATCTCTAATCTCTGATCTCTCATAGTTATCCCCCTTCTTTTAAAGCCATTTTACTTAACTAAACCAAATTTATAATTTTTTTCAAGGAGGGAGTTGAAAAAATTTTGTG
>JAUQPD010000008.1 GCA_030550555.1 Thermodesulfobacteriota bacterium | reverse complement strand
GTTGACAACACCCGCGTAATCGCACTAGTCAAAGTAGTCTTCCCATGGTCAATGTGCCCAATTGTTCCCACATTCAAATGGGGCTTCTTACGCTCAAACTTCTGCTTAGCCATTGCCTCTTCCTCCTCTTCACTCGCAGGAATTTAAAAAGCCCACGACCGGACTCGAACCGGTGACCACTTCCTTACCAAGGAAGTGCTCTGCCTCCTGAGCTACGTGGGCAAAAAATTTATAAAAGCGGGCGACGGGACTCGAACCCGCAACCCTCAGCTTGGAAGGCTGATGCTCTACCACTTGAGCTACGCCCGCTTAATCTTCACTTAAATGGAGGGGGGAGGATTTGAACCTCCGAAGGCGTCACGCCACCGGGTTTACAGCCCGGCCCCTTTGGCCGCTCGGGTACCCCTCCAGGTTTAACTAAAAGTTAACTTATTTTATTTGTTTGTCAAGAGGGATTTGGGCTCAAAAATACCCTCCGCCCTTGCCTTTTTAAAATCCAAAAATAAATTTTTAAATATGTCCCTGTCTGCAGACTTATGGATTATTGACGATGAAAAGGGTATTCTGGAAACCCTTTCTGCAATTCTACAAGATGAAGGCTATAATGTAAAGACCTTCCTTCTTGCAAAAGAGGCTCTTTCCCTTATTCCTCATCAAAGCCCTCAGGTGATCTTTCTTGATCTCTGGCTAAAAGATGCAGATGGCCTCGAAGTCTTAGCTCAAATTAGAGAGCTCCTTCCTCATGTGCCTGTTATCATCATCACCGGACATGGCACAGTGGAGACTGCAGTTAAGGCTTTAAAACTGGGAGCCTTTGATTTTTTAGAAAAACCCCTATCCTACGAGAGAGTAATAGTCTCTCTTGAAAATGCCCTAAAGGTAGTCTCCCTTGAAGAGGAGAATAGAAGGCTCAGAAAAGAACTCTATGGTACCTTAGAATTAACAGGAGTTTCTAAGCCCATAAGAGAGCTACGCGAACTCATAAAAAAAGTAGCTCCAACAGACACCACGGTCCTCATTCTTGGAGAGTCTGGTGTCGGCAAAGAGGTAGTTGCTCGATTAATACACTACCATTCAAAGAGAAGAGATTTTCCCTTTGTTGAGGTCAATTGTGCTGCTATCCCAGAGCCCCTTATTGAAGCTGAATTGTTCGGCTATGAAAAAGGGGCCTTTACTGATGCCAAAGCTCCTAAAAGGGGCAAATTTGAACTTGCCCATAGGGGCACCCTTTTTCTTGATGAAATCGGAGATATGAACCTCAATGCTCAGGCAAAGGTCCTAAGGGTCATCCAGGAGCGTAAATTTGAACGCCTTGGTGGTCAAAAACCAATTGAAGTTGATGTGCGAATACTCACTGCCACTAATAAAAACCTTCAAGAAGAAATTGCTAAAGGACGTTTTAGAGAAGACCTCTTTTATCGTCTAAATGTCTTTCCAATCTATGTTCCTCCACTAAGAGAGAGAAAGGAGGATATCCCTCTTCTTGTTGAGACTTTTCTTGAAGAATTCGCCAAAAAGACTGGGTTTGGGAAGAAAAGAGTGCTTCCTGAAACTATAGAACTTCTTAAACTCTATTCCTGGCCTGGCAATGTCAGGGAACTAAAAAACTTCATTGAACGACTTTTAATTCTTGTTAGCAAGGAAGAAATCGGACCTGAGGACTTGCCCTCAGATTTTCTTGCCAAAATTGGAAAAGTTGAAAACCATTCCAAAGTTTCTGAACCCTGGTTTGAAGCAAGGGAATTTCGCACAGCTAAGATGCTCTTTGAAAAGGAATTCTTAAGGAGAAAACTCAATCTTTATCAAGGAAATATCTCAAAAACCGCAAGAGAAATTGGCCTTGAAAGGACCTATCTTCAGAAGAAACTTCGCGAACTTGGTCTTAAGGAGGATCAATAACCTTTCCTCGACGATAGATCGCTCTTGCAAAGGGCTCTTCTGTCAGGAGGGTTCTTCTCCCCCTTTTCCATTTAACCCAACCCAAAAAGCCTACCATTACTGCATTATCAGTGCATAACCTTGGTGAAGGGAAAAAGACCTCAACATCACCTGCGCTCTCATAAAAAAGTTTTCTCAAATACTTGTTTGCAGAAACCCCTCCTGTAACAACAACCCGAGGAATCCCCAAAAGCTTACATGCCCTTAAGGTCTTTTCAACAAGGACTTCACATATTGCCCTCTGGAAACTGGCACAGAGATCTTCAAGACGTATACTATCTATATTATTCTTTACTAAATAATAAACAGCAGTCTTAAGACCAGAAAAGCTGAAATCCAAGTTATCCGCTTCCAGCATAGGCCGAGGAAGGTCATAGGCAAAGGGATCACCTGCTTCAGCAAGTTTACTTACAGCAGGACCTCCTGGATAGGGAAGCCCAAGCAGTTTAGCAACCTTATCAAAGGCTTCTCCTGCAGCGTCATCTCTTGTGTGCCCAATAAGCTCAAGGGCCTCAAAATCCTCAACCTTAAATAGAGCAGTGTGTCCGCCTGAGACAAGAAGTCCAATAAATGGAAAAGGAACCTCTCTCTCCACAAAAACAGAAAAGATATGGGCATCAAGGTGATTTACTCCGATAAGGGGAATATTGAGAGCAAAGGAAAGAGTTTTGGCAAAGGTTACTCCTACAAGGAGTGAGCCAATGAGCCCAGGCCCAAAAGTAACTGCAATTGCCTTTAGTTCACGAAGGGCTATTCCTGTCTCCTTTAAAGCCTGTTCAATAAGCGGATAGAGCACTTCAAGCTGTTTTCGTGAGGCAATCTCAGGAACAATTCCTCCAAAGGGTGAATGCAAGGCAACTTGAGAGTAGAGATAGTCCTTTATTGGCTTTCCATCTTCTGAAAAGAGGGCAACTCCTGTTTCATCACAGGAGGTCTCTATGGCAAGTAACACAGCCTACTCCTCTGTTGAGATCAATTCCTCGAGGAGTTCTGAAAATATATGAATAAAGAATAAATGTCCCTCTTGAATGCGAGGGGTCTCATAGGAAGGCACAAGAAGGAGATAATCACAGAGCTCCTTCATCTTCCCTCCATTTCCTCCTGAGAGACCAATAGTGGTAATTCCTAACTCCTTTGCGGTCTTTAGCCCTTCAAGGACATTTGGTGAATTCCCACTTGTACTAATTGCAATAGCAAGATCTCCAGGTCTTCCAAGGGCCAGAACCTGCTTTGAAAAGACTTGAGAAAAATCATAGTCATTAGCAATTGCGGTTAAGACCGAGGTATCAGTTGTAAGGGCAATTGCAGGAAGGGGCCTTCTCTCTTTCTTAAAACGATTAACAAGTTCTCCTGCAAGATGCTGGGCATCTCCTGCAGAGCCACCATTTCCAAATATTAAAATCTTACCCCCTTTATCAATGATACCTTTTGTCACCTCTACTACCTTGATAATTGTCTCCCTCTCTCTTGCGATAAACTCCTCAACGGTCCTTAAATGGTCAGCTAAAAGGGCTTTTATCCTCTCTCTTGGATCCATCTTTTACTTCCTCTTAAACCAGTATTTGATTTTATAATAAGCAATTCCTAAATGTTCCTGCACTGCTAAGCTAGTAAGATTTAAATAGAGATCCTGTGGAAGAATGTAGAACAGAAGATTTGCAGGCTTGCAAAGGAGATGATTAAAGTTAGTAGGATATGGAATGGGATTGAGCCCTTCCTTTTTAAATATCAGAAGAGTTCTTGGCAAGTGATAAGCAGAAGTAAAGAGAACGAAAGATTCACCCTGGGGAATAGAATCTTTCAGTGCCTTTGCACTTGAGAAGGTATCAAGAGGGGTATCAAGAGGAATAGAATCGATGTTAAAACGTTTTGCGAGTTCACTCAGATAACTTGACCCTTTTCCTTCAAGAGAACCTCCAACTATGATTAATTTCTTCTCTGGAAACCTCCTCTTTACCTCAAGGGCAACAAGAAATCTTATAATTGTCTCTCTGCTAAAGCGTTCTTCAAGATTGAGTTGAGGACTGCTGTAGATTCTTCCTGTAAGAACTACAAGGTAGCGAGCTTTTGCAATTTCTTCCTCCTGAGGGATCTTAAATCCCTTTTCTAAATTATTTAGTAAGAAATAGGGCATAAAAGGGGTTGTGGATATAAAGTATAGGAAGACAGCAACAAAAAAGAGAAATCTATGTCTCCCTCTTCTTTTACCTAGGACCACATAGAGGGTAACTATGAGAAGAAATAAAAAGATTAAAGCTACAGGCGAGAGGATAGAGAGAAGTGTTTTTTTGATGTAAACAGAAAAGTCAGCCATATAAAAAAATGGCGGGGCTGACGGGACTTGAACCCGCGGCCTCCTGCGTGACAGGCAGGCGCTCTGACCGTGCTGAGCTACAGCCCCACCCTTTATTCTATATTATAATCCATACTCATTTTTTGGCAATACCCATCCTTCAATGGGCATCCTCTTTTTCCCTAAAAACTAAAATTCAGTCTTAGCCCCCATATGTGCCCCTTAGTCTCTGTTGGGTCTTCCTTCAATCTGTCTCTCATATATTGCCAATCAAAGGTCAGAGCAGAACTAAATTTTTCCTCTTTTTCGTAGAGAGGAATTAGGATAAAGCTTTCAACCACTCTTGTGTCTCGAAGTTCCTCGTGTTTTGAAGGAGCCTTGAGATAGGCATAGCCAAGTCCAAAGGTAATGTCTCTGAATCTGGGGATGCAAATTTTTGCGTTTAGGCCTAAGGAATACATATTCTTATAGTCTACTTCCGCCTTCGTGTCCTGAAATCCAACCCTTGCAAAAACTCCCAGTCTATCTTTCATCAGGTCCTGGTCAACGGAGATGCCCCAGCCCCGTTTTGCTTCTCTCTTCGTATTTTCCCAGTTTGAAAATCTCTTATTAGTTGTAAAACCATAGAGTCGTAGATTCCCCTCACCTAATGAGGTCTCCCATTTATAGCCAATTTGCCCAGCATAGTAATTGTAGTTTCTTAAGTCTTCATCTACTTTACTTTGCATCCCAATGATTCTGAAGTTAACTGGGCCTTTTCCAAGTTCAAAGGCAATACCATAGTCGTAACTTACAAGATTAGCAGTCGGATTATTCACAAAGGCCTCATTCATAAATTGAGTAAGTTCGTCATTAGCAAAACGATTATCATCAATAAAGGCTGTGGAATCAATTATCCCTAAGGTTCCTCTCAAAGTAAAGTTTCCAGGTAGCTGAAAGGTCCTCGCATACCACAATTCAAGTAGATGATCTCTCGATCTTCCATTTATATTCTTTAAATCACTAAAGAGGTCATCGGCATTTGGAGAAAGTTTAAAGAGTTCAAATTCCTTGATTCCACCTTCTTTCCCAAAGCTTACTCTTAAGAAGAATTCATCAGCCTCGGTTGGTTTAAAGCTAAGCCCAGCATCAAGGGTAAGAGAGCCCCTATCAATGTCTTCGAAATCACCCTTTTTGTGTTTTAGCCATTGATGGACCCATGTGATATTTGTCTCTAAGGACAACTTTTCTGAAATCTCTAAAGCCCTTACATCACCAACATAGAGAACTCCTAGAATTACTTTGGCACAAATAACTGAACCCAAAAATCTCTTATACCTCATCACTCTCACCTCCTCTTGGCAATTTTTTATCCCCTACCTTCTAAAACCAAACACTTACTGAATTTGATTTTCAATTCTAATAAGATATCTCTACATTGTCAAGAGCAAGGTATAATTCCTGGAACTCCTCTTGACCCCTCATAATGCCTTCCCAAAAGAACTTAATTGCAACTCTCTAAACTCTGTTAATCCAAACATTTAACTCTCAGTTTGTCACACCTCAGAGGCCATTCATACTCTACATGAAATCGGAAGCAGATATCAAAAATTGCTCAAATAGTTAAAGTGACAAATTTGCAGAGCAGTCTCAAAGAAAAGGCTTAAACTCTTGACAAAGGTTATATTTTATGATATATAACGCCTATGATGATTTTTACTTCTCTATAAGGAGGTAGAGAAGGAAATGTCAATCTCAAAGTTTTTAATATTATTAATTTTGTTCACTCTACTCAATGCTAAAGTCTCCTTTGGTGAGTTGATCAGGGTTTTTGCAGCTTCAGACTTGCAATATGCCCTGAGAGAGATAGCTCAGGTTTATATGAAAAAGTATCCTGAGGACAGGATTGAGTTAATCTTTGGGTCATCAGGAAAGGGCTATGCCAAAATAAAACAGGGAGCACCCTATCACATCTTTTTTTCTGCGGATATGGACTATGTTCAAAGGCTTTACAGAGAGGGGCTTATTGTAACAGAGCCAAAGCCCTATGCAGTTGGAAGAATCGTTGTATGGACGCGAAAAGAGAGCCCCCTTGATCCATCAAAATTTCCTGAGGTTCTTCTTCAGCCTAATGTCAAGAAGATAGCCCTTGCAAACTGGGAGCATGCTCCCTATGGAAAGGCAGGCAAAGAGGCTCTTGAAGCTTATGGTGTTTTTGAAAAGGTTCGCTCAAAGATTGTGCTCGGTGAGAACATTTCCCAGACTGCAAGTTTTGTCTTTTCTGGATCAGCTGACATAGGCATTATCGCTCTATCTCTCGCCCTTGCACCAAAGCTTCAAAAAAGAGGTAAATTTTGGCTTATTCCCGAAGACAAGCATTCACCTCTTATTCAAGGATATGGGATCACTGCTGAAGGTAGCAAACTTAAAAATGTTAGAAGATTTTATGACTTTATCTCCTCTAAGGAAGCAAGAGATATCTTTATAAAATATGGTTTTCTCCTTCCTGGTGAAAAATCAGCTGACAAGAAGAGATGATTGAGAGGCTTCCCACTGAACCTCTAATACTTACCCTAAAGCTTGCCCTTTGGACTACTATTTTACTCTTCGTCATTGGGATTCCTCTTTCATATTATATTGCCTATACGAGAAACAAATTCACTCTTGTTTTAGAAGCTCTTGTTGCTCTTCCCCTTGTTCTTCCTCCGACGGTGCTTGGATTTTATCTCCTTCTTCTCTTAAGTAAAGAAGGGCCTCTTGGAGCCCTCTGGTATAGCCTCTTTGACAAACAGCTTGTCTTTACCTTTGAGGGCATTGTTTTGGCATCAATCATCTACAGCTTACCTATGATGATTCATCCTCTGTCTGCGGGCTTTAGAAGTGTGCCTAAGAATATAATTGAGGCAAGTTGGACCCTTGGGAAATCAAAGCTGGAAACTCTTTTTAGAGTTATTCTTCCCAATATGAAAGCATCGATACTGACAGGGCTTGTCCTCTCCTTTGCCCACACCATTGGTGAATTCGGAGTAGTCTTAATGGTGGGGGGGAACATAGAGGGAGAGACAAGAGTTGTATCTATTGCCATATATGATGCGGTGGAAGCAATTGACTATGGAACAGCCCATATCTATGCTGGCATTTTATTCCTTTTGTCTTTCATTACTCTTGCAGTGCTATTTGCAATTAATAGGAGGTGGGGCCATTGATCAGAGTAAGGGTAAGAAAGAGGCTTTTCGGGGTAGATGGCCCTTTTGAGCTTGATGTTGATTTTTGCATAGAGGACAGGGAATTTCTTGTTATTTTTGGGCCCTCTGGATGTGGCAAAACAACTCTTCTCAGGATCATCGCAGGCCTTGAAAAAGCTGACAGCGGATACATTGAAGTTGATGGAACGATTTGGCTTGACACCGAAAAGGGAATTAACTTACCACCACAGAAGCGAAGAGTTGGTTTTGTCTTTCAGGATTATGCTCTATTTCCTAATATGACAGTCTTACAAAATGTGCTCTATGCAATGAGAAAAAAGGACAAAAAAAGGGCCCTTGAACTCCTGGAAATGGCTGATCTCATTAGTCTTAAGGATAGGAAACCAAGTCATCTCTCTGGTGGTCAAAAACAGCGAGTTGCCCTAATTAGGGCCCTTGCTATGGAACCAAAGATACTATTGCTTGATGAACCTTTATCTGCCTTAGATCCTGATCTCAGAAAGGAGCTCCAACTTGAGCTAAAAAATTTTCAGCAAAGAGCCTTCATTCCTGCACTTATGGTAAGCCACGATCAAGAAGAAACCCTAAGACTTGCGGACAAGGTGATAAGGATAAACAGGGGAAAAATTGTTGCCTCAGGTTCCCCCTCTACTCTATTGCCCCAAAAAGAACTAATCTACATTGACAAAAAGGAGTCCCCAACAGAACTTGTCCTAATCTTAAAGGATAGAGATATACTTATGAAAGTTAAAGTTCCCAAAAGCTTATTCTTATGAAAATTCTTACCTATTGCCCTCAAAACTCTGAAAATTCCCTAAATCTGAAAGGTCTAAAGAAACTCTACCTTTTATACTTCCAACTTAAACAAAGTCAAAAAGAAAGTTCTTTTTCCTTTTCTTTGAGAAACCGCTGGAATTCCTCATAGAGTTCCCAAAAAACTTTGATTGCTCTCTCTCCAGCTTGTGTCAGTCGAGCTCCACCTCCCCCTTTTCCTCCAGTGGAAGTAATAACAAGAGGCTCTTTAGATTGTCTATTCATGGACGCAACAAGGTCCCATGCGTGTTTATAGGACATATTCATTGATCTTGCCGCTTCAGCAATGGAACCATACTCCTTAATTCTCTCAAGAAGAACAATTCTTCCATAGCCAAGAAAAGTACCCTCAGAGCTTTCAATCCAAATTCTTCCCTTAAGAAAGTATCCGCAACTTGTATAGTTTGTGTTCTCTTTTGAAGAGTTCTTAGATTTTTTTCTCCTTTTCATACACTTTGTATAGCACAAGTTTAGTCCATTTCAATGTCCCCTAATTTTTTAGATTCATTTTGTCCTCTTTTGACCCAAATATTTCCGGTAGGTCTTCTTTTAATTTAATTATTGCCAATTCCTTAAGTTTTGCTTCAAAGATGATGTCAACGCGATTCTCGCCTACTAAGTTTAAAAGGTCCAAAAAATCTTCTGGTTCAATCAATTCTCCATGTTCGCCAAATCTATGATTTCTTTTGGGGGATGATGAGAGGTGAACCTCTGGAATTCGTCCTTTCCAACTTGAGATTAGCTCTTTGACACAGAAATTTGAAGGATTAAGTCTATGATGATAGTGATCAAAAACTATTGGCACTCCTAAATCAACCAAAGTCATTAGGTCAGATACTGTATAATTTTTCTCGTCATTTTCAATTGCTAATCTTTCAATTAGCCAAGAGTGATTTCTAAGAGTCTTTCTAAGTAGCTCTAAGCTTTTCCTTTTATCTCCATATACTCCACCTCCGTGGATCACCACAACTCCCTCTCTACCTATTCCCAGGCACTCAAGAACCCAAAAATGATATTCAAGCTCCCTGAGAGAAGCCTCAACTACTTCTCTCTTTGGTGAGTTTAAAACAACATATTGTCCAGGATGCATAGTTATTCTAATTTGAAATTCCCTTATTTTTGGAGCGGTTTGTCTGAGAATCTCCTCAATAGGGCTTAGCCATTCCTTTTTAAAGGCCCTGTGAGATGCAAAGGGAATAAAATTTGAGCCTAATCTAAAGATTCCGCATCCGAGCTTCTTTGAAATTTCAAGAAGTTTCACTAAATCCTCAAGATTTCGCCTAAAAGTTTCAAAAACTCTTTCAAAGGTGAGATTTTTAAGCTGGATTTTACGATTAGTTGTAATTTTATTGTCTGCAGTTGAACAGAAAAAACCAAATCTAATTGATTGACAACCAAACCTAATGGCCAAGAGCTCTTCCAAGAAAAGATTCTATTTCCCGAACTTCTCTGATTAAATGTAACTTCAAAAGTTCTTCGGTGAAACGCTCCAACGTAAGAAGTTTTCCAGAAATCCTACTAAAGAAAATTGATAGATCCTCTGCTAAACTATATCCAAAAAATTCGTTTTCTACCTCCTCAAATTCTTCCTCTGTGATGATACTCAAAAAATTATGTGACCTACCACTTTCCCTTTCATAAATAAAACCACTAAATGTTATTCTAAGTGAATCAGGTGTTTTTACCTGTAACTCATGCACAACTACAAGATACTTCACATCTGGATCAATTCTGTAGACAAAAATCGGTTTCGTCACATGGATACACTCTTTAAGTGCTAAGAATTCAGGTTCATACTCAAGATGAGAAATATTATTTTCCCAATCAACTTTTAAAAAATTGATTCTGTCAAGAAAAAGCGAAGTCCTACTCATTAGAAAATCTCTAATAAAAATTGTCTGCAAATTTGACATAACTAACCTCCTTGGTATTTTGGTTTAAAAGAATATTTTTATATAGCCTTAAGTTTAACTTCAAAAGACTCTTTATACGATTTAAGGGAAAATCCTCTAATATAACTTCTCCATTGATTTCTTTTATCCCTTGTTCTTCAAATGTCATCTCAAAGGATAATAATTGTCCTCTAAAGTATCTAAAAATAAGTGAAAAAATTGTCTGTCCAAGTGGAATACTCTCAGAAATACAAAAGTCAACTGCTATTGGAAGGATAACTGCCTGCTTTTGGGAAAAATACTTTAGGGTCTTTAGCAAACGATAGTAATTTTCTGCTGATTCAAAGTCTAGGGACTTAATAGCCTTTCTAAGAAGCATTTTTAGGTCTCTCTGTAACCCTTTCACCTTGCCATTAAAAATAGTTTCTATTTCTGCAACCATGCTTTTATAAATTTCTTCAACCTCTTCCCCACGAAAACAAGGCCCAAGACATTTTTTAATTTGAAAGTATAGACAGCCTTTTGATCCCTTTTGGAACTGTCGGTCGTTGCACCGTCTAAGTTTGTATTTGCTAGAAAGAAACTGATAGAGAGAATAGGCTCTCTTTAGAAAAACAAAGGGCCCTATGTAAAGCGTCCTTAAGCCTAAAGCCTGCCTTGCCATCTGGAGTTCAAGGGCAGGAAATGGATTCTGTAGATTTAGTGCGATAACCTGTGGTTCATCCTCATCATTGTCTTTTACATTGTAAAGAGGCATCCACTCCTTAATTAGCTGAAACTCAAGTTGGCTTGCCTCAAGGGCATTCAAAGTCAGCAAAAAGCAAAAGCTCCAAGGCTTATCCTCTCTAAGCCAAGATCTCTTTCTCAAGAATCCCCAAGATCTGCGATGATCAGCAATTCGTTTTCTCAGATTTGAAGATTTTCCAATATACAAAAGCCTTCCCTCTTTTGAGAAAAAGAAATAGACACCAGGTTTCGCAGGAACAAGCTCAAGAGGAAAACTCTCAATAGGAAAAGTAACGATTCTGTTTATCTATTTCACCCCGTTGAAAAATACATGAAACTAATATATTGTCTAAACCATGTACTGTATTAGGTTACAGGTCCAATTCTAAACTTGCAATGACCTTAGATACCTAAAAATTCCATTTTCTTTGGGGTTTCTCCTTGAACAACTCAGGTAGATCTAACTGAAGTAGATCTGGAGTTGGTTGTTGGAAATAGTTGCTTTTGCAATTTCACGTTTGGCAAGCACTCTTGGTAGATAGAAAAATTTTTTAAAGTTTTTAATCTTAATTATGAGGTCTTCATCTTTTCTATATATCTCGGGCTCAGCTTCTGGTATCTCTCGGAGATAGAGTTTCAATACATAGTGCCCATTTTCTTCAATTATATCAAAGGGACTATCTTGAAAGAAGATTTCAGAAGGATCTCTATCACCATAAATTGCTCGTCCGAGTTTTCTCAAGCTTTCTATTCCGAGCACTTCCTCTTTAAATTGAGGAATTTCAAATACCGGAGTTGGATGAAAGGTATTCTTTATGATTTCCACATATTTTTCCCGAAAACTCTCTGACGAATCCCTATCTGTGGGCACTCTGTTTAGCAAAATCGCATCGATATTAAAACCAAAAAGATGAAGATAAGTGTAGGCCTTCTCCGTCTCCCTGAGGACCATTTTTTCAGGGTTAGTAACAATTCTTACACTTGAAATTTTAGGATCCTGAAGCGTATAATAAAGATGGTATACCTGGTAAAAGAGCTCTTCAAGGGCATCATAGGTCTCATCTTCAGGAAGTGGCATGTCAGTAATCATTCGCGCTGCTGGTCTGATAAACTTCATTAGTTTTCTCTGTAGAGGAAGGACTCTTTTGATCCACCAGCTGGCACTGTCAGGTAGACTTAGTAATCTCAAGGTCTCCCCTGTAGGAGCAGAGTCAACAATTATTACATCAAATTTTCCCTCAGAAAAGTGTTGATTTATCCAGAGAAAAGAACAGACCTCTTCCATTCCAGGTAGGATTGCCAGCTCTTCAGAGAGTACCTCCTCAACTCCCTGCCACTTGAGGAGACTCTTTAAGTATTCCTGAAGTTTCCCCCAAAATTTCTCAACTGAATAATAAACATCTATCTCTTGAGCATGTAGATTAGGATAAATCTCACGAGGTTCTGGTGATAACTCGATTTCAAAGACATCAGAGAGTGAGTGAGCTGGATCAACAGATACAACTAAAGTTTTCTTCCCAAGTTCTGCTAAATATACAGCTGTAGCTGACGAAAGGGTGGTCTTCCCAACTCCTCCTTTTCCAGTAAAGAGAATGATTCTTCTCATATGCTTTACTATGACTCTTCCTTCTCAACTCTAACCTTCTTAAGCTCAGATGATTTCTCTGATTTTTCAAGCTCTTCGATTTTCTTATCTATAGCACTTCTTAGCGCAAGCAAGATCTCCCTGCGTGCATTGCGGAGATGCCTCTTACTCTCATCAGGCACAAAGGAAAACATATCTTCAAAAAAGGCGTCCCAAGCCTTTGCTAAATACTCAACCCAGCGATGTCTCATCAAAACTCCTCCTAAAACTTATTAATACATTTCCTAATTAGAAATAATATATCCTTTAAATATCAAAATCAAGTCGTGACGTGTTTGTAAACAACTGTTAATACCGAATTTAAGAGGGAATATCAAATTAAAGAAGGAAACCCTCCCAAAGGGAGGGCTTCTTGATGATTTCTACGTAAAACCTATGCCAGGTGAGGCTATTTTCTAACTTCTCTTAGTACAAAGTCAACAAAAGTTTTAACTTTACCCTGAGGTTCTCCCTTGGTCACAGGCATAAGAGGTCTACTAATTTCAGGTGTTTCCACCACATGGATAGTTTCATCTTTTTGGTAATTTTTCCAGACCAGATATCCCTTAATTGTTCGATCGATCTTAATACCATCCTTCTCTATGACTTTAAGAACATCCTCGAGTCTTGCTCCTATGACAGCTAAATCAGCCTTACCTTCAATGAGATCAAGAATAGAATCCAAACACACACGTGACTGCAAGAAGCATAAGTGAAAATAGCAAACTCTTGAGCAACTTCATCATACCCTCACCTCCTTAGATTTTTATTTGTATCATCCTCATGGCTAAAGAATACTAAAACTTAATATTTTAACTGTATAAATATTGCCCATACTGAAATTCATATTAACATTACAGGAACAGAAACTTACCTGCAAAAAGGAGGGTTGCCATGGCCAATCAGTTTGAAGGTGCTTGGATCTGCTCAACTACAAATTGTGGCTACATCTATGTTCCTGCAAAGGGTGATAGAAAAAATAAGATTCCACCCGGCACAAGATTTGAGGATCTACCTGAAGATTGGCGATGCCCTGTTTGTGGTGCTTCAAAAAAGGCTTTCAAACCTATGCAAGAGGTTGATGAGTCGAAATAACACCGGACTTATAAAAAAAAGAGGGGGCCTTGTGCCCCCTCTTTTGTATCCTAATTCCTATGCTTAAAAATCACCGCTTGGGACAGGTGGTGTCTTCTCTTCTTTCTTAGGCTTTTCTGCAACCATAGCCTCGGTAGTTAGGAGTAGTCCTGCAATAGAAGCAGCGTTCTGGAGGGCACAACGAGAAACCTTCTTGGGATCAATAATTCCAGCCTGAACAAGGTCCTTGTATTCACCAGTTGCTGCATCAAAGCCTACAGCACCTTTTTCACTCTTTACCTTCTCAACAACAATTGACCCCTCATAACCTGCATTGGCTGCAATCTGACGAAGTGGAGCTTCGAGAGCCTTCTTGATTATCTCAACACCATACTGTTCTTCACCCTCAAGTTTTAGATTCTCAAGCGCAGGGATGCATCTAATGTATGCGGTTCCACCACCGGGGACAATCCCCTCCTCTACCGCAGCCTTTGTAGCATTTAGGGCATCCTCTACACGGGCCTTTTTCTCCTTCATTTCTGTCTCAGTTGCTGCACCTACATAAATCACTGCCACACCACCAACAAGCTTTGCAAGTCTCTCCTGTAGTTTTTCTCTGTCATAGTCAGAGGTTGTCTCCTCAATTTGGGCTCTGATCTGCTTAATTCTTGCCTCAATGTCCTCCTTCTTTCCTGCACCATCAATGATGGTTGTTGTCTCCTTGGCAACGACGACCTTCTTTGCCCTTCCAAGGTCCTTCAACTGAACGTTTTCTAGTTTCATTCCTAATTCTTCAGATACAAAGGTTCCACCAGTGAGAATAGCTATATCCTGGAGCATGGCCTTTCTTCTCTCACCGAAGCCTGGGGCCTTTACCGCACAGCACTGGAGAACTCCTCTGAGCTTGTTAACTACAAGTGTTGCAAGTGCTTCTCCCTCAACATCCTCAGCAATGATTAAGATGGGCTTACCAGCTCTTGCAACCTGCTCAAGAACAGGCAAAAGATCCTTCATAGAGCTAATTTTCTTGTCATATACAAGGATGTAAGGATCCTCAAGAACACATTCCATCTTCTCAGGATCAGTTATAAAGTAAGGAGATATATAACCTCTGTCAAACTGCATACCCTCAACAACATCTAAATAAGTCTCCAGTCCCTTAGATTCTTCTACTGTAATTACACCCTCCTTGCCAACCTTGTCCATAGCATCTGCAATAAGGTTTCCTATTGTAGTGTCATTATTAGCTGAAATGGTTGCCACCTGGGCAATCTCTTGACGAGTCCTGCAGGGCTGAGCAAGCTTCTCAAGCTCCTTTACTACAACCTCTACCGCAGCATCAATTCCCCTCTTAATAGCCATAGGATTGATTCCTGCAGCAACAAGCTTTACGCCTTCCTGAAAGATTGCCTGAGCAAGAACTGTAGCGGTTGTGGTTCCATCACCTGCAACATCACTTGTTTTGGATGCCACTTCTCTTACCATCTGGGCTCCCATGTTCTCAAACTTATCCTCAAGCTCTATCTCTTTTGCTACAGTTACACCGTCTTTAGTGATCAGAGGAGATCCAAAGGATCTCTCTAAAATTACATTTCTTCCCTTTGGTCCAAGGGTTACCTTTACCGCATTTGCAAGCTTATTAACACCAGTAAGAATCTTATCTCTCGTATTAGATCCGTAAATTATCTCCTTTGCAGCCATATCGCCACCTCCCTCCTTTTAGTATGATTTTATTTGAGCCATCTCAATGAGAAAAAAATTACTCTTCAATTATAGCAAGAACATCATCTTCTCTCATAATCAGATACTCTTCACCTTTAATTTTTATTTCTGTTCCTGCATACTTGCTAAATAAAATCTTATCTCCTACCTTTACAATTAAAGGCTGTTTCTGACCATTATCTAAAAGTCTCCCCTCACCCACAGCAATTACTTTTCCCATTATGGGCTTCTCTTTTGCTGTGTCGGGGATGATAATTCCAGCCTCTGTCCTCTGCTCCTCTTCGATACGCTGAACAAGAATCCGATCATACAGCGGTTTGATCTTCATAAACCCACCTCCTTTCTCAGGATTTATTTTTGGTTACCCAAAAAATAATCATTCCTTCATAAAAGACAAGGGAGTTGCCAGAAAAAATCTAATAAATTAAATGATGACTCTCAAAACTGAACAAAATCCTCTATTTCCTTGAGAAGCTTTTCCACAGGCCGAGATGTATCAAGTTTCAAAAGAGTTACCTCCTGTGGTTCTTCAAAACGAGCCTTTTGAGCAAGATAAACATTATAAAGGGCATCAGAAGCTGTTATCTCCCCTTTTCTCCTTTCAATCCGCTCTTTGACAACCTCATCAGGTGCCACGCATAAAATCCATTGTGGGTAGATACCCAGTTCTCTCAATTTACTCTCAAAGAGCTCCCTAAATCTCCTCTCTCTAAATGTCGCATCAACCACAACATCTCTTCCGTATGAAATCTCTTCAAGTACCTTTTCAAGCATCTTCAAATATGTTTTCTCAGTTATCTCTGGAGAGTATATTCCTCTCTCGAACTCCTCATAATGATGTTCAAAGGGGGTAAGCCCAAGGAGTTCCTTTCTGGTAATATCTGATGATATATAAACCCCGGGAGTTTTTTCCAAAAACTTCTTTGCAAGAAAGGTCTTTCCTGTTCCTGAAAGCCCCATAAAAATAGCCACCTTTGGGGTTCCTCCTGCATAATGAAAAGCTAAATCAAAATACCTCTTTGCTGTCTCCTCCGCAAGCATTCTCTCATCAAGTGAAAGTGCCTCGTCCACGGAAGTAAAACATCCAATCTTTCCCCTCACATAAGCCCTATAACACTTGTAAAAGTCGAGAACCTCAACAAGCCCTCCATCTCCACTTTTCTTTACATAAGACTCTGTAAAATATTTAGATAAATTAGGTTTCCTATAATAGTCTAAATCCATTGCAAGAAATGCTAAATCTGAAGCCACATCCCCACATCTAAAGCGATCATTGAACTCAATGCAGTCAAAGATATAAACCCTTTTGAGATTGTCAAAACAGATATTTGCTGAATAGAGGTCTCCATGTCCATCCCTGATGTATCCCAATTTAATTCTTTCATCAAATATTTTCCGATTATTTTTGAGGAAATTATCTGTATAAGATACTATATGCTCATATTTTCTCTTTGTTAACAATTTTCCTACAAAATCTTTGGTTTGAATAAAATTCTCATCCGTATTAAACTTTATAGCTTCAATAGTGCCATAATAGTTTATCTGTTCATTAGTTTCTGCAGATTTATAAAAAGGAACAAGAGTATCAACAATAAGGTCTATATGTTTCTCTGTCAAACTATTTTCTTGTAAAAGCCTTCTCATCATACCTTCTTCAGGGAGTCTTCTCATTTTTACAGCATATTCAAGTGGTGTACCCTCCCCTTCTAAAAAATACTTACCATCTTTGAAGATAATAGGAATAACTCCTATATAAAGATCACCACACAACCTTCTATTTAGAATAACTTCACGTTCACAAAAATACTTCCTTTTTTCAAGAGTTGTAAAATCTAAAAATCCAAAATCAACACTTTTCTTAATTTTATAAACTATTTTATCAGTTATAATTACATAAGAAATATGTGTTTGAATTATTGCAAAATGCTCTGTAGTAAAGGGAAGAGACTCTTTGGTAAGTATTTGACTCCAGTTAATTTCACCAAATTGATGCATAACTTTTACCTAAATTTACGTTTTGTATTACATTAACATATTACATTAACAGGGTCAAAAGTCAAGGTCCAAAGGCTCAAAATTAATCTCTGAACCGTTGATTTTCTTCGAAATCTGGATATTATTCGTAAGTCATCCTTTATAGGCTTGGAGGTAGTATGGTAAAAGAGGTTGATGCAAGGAGTCTTCCTTGTCCCCAACCAGTCATCAAAACGAAAGATGCCCTAGAGGAGATTGAAGTTGGAGAAAGAATAAAGGTCATCGTTGATAATGAAGCTTCTCTTGAAAACATAAAAAAATTCTTAAGAGCTCAAGGACATCTCCTAATATCAGAAGAACAAAAGAGTGGAGAATATATTCTCTTAATTGAAAAGGGCTCCTTCTCAGGGCAAACTTCAGTGGAAATCTCCTGTGATGCGGAAACCTCTTCCACTCACACACAGAAAAAACCAAAGGTCCTACTTATACTAGCAACAGATCACCTGGGGAAGGATCCAGACTTAGGGAGAATCCTTCTAAAAGGCTTTTTTGAAACCATGCTTATCCAAAATATGCTACCTCAGAGAATCTTTCTTATGAACAGTGGTGTCTTTCTTACTACCAAAGAAGAGACCTTTATAAACATTCTCAAGGAATTTGAAAACAGAGGGGTTGAAATTTTTACCTGTGGAACCTGCCTAAAGTATTACCAACTTGAGGACTCCCTTCAAGTGGGACTTAGAGGGGGAACAGATACCTATTTAGAGGCCCTATTTCAATTTGAAAAGGTAATTTTTATAGACTAACACGAAAAATGCTCTTTAAATTTTTAAAATTCCCATTAAAATAGCCACTCAGTGGAAGTGATTTCCAGTGAGGTAAAAACAGACAATGAAATGTCAAAGATTGCAATCCCTTTTGCGTGATTGGTATCAACAAGTTCGCAGTTTTACTCTCTCACCTGTTAGAATGATGGAACTTGTTGAAAGACACATCAAACAATGTCCCATCTGCCAGCATGATGATGATCTAACTCTTGAACTAGAGCAATTAAAAGAAATAATCAGAGTACCTCATACTCCTATTTCTGCCTCTGAAGAAAAGCTAGTTGAAGAACCTGTCTACGTCTACGAAGAGGAAGTAAGTGAGGAAGAGGAGGAGTTTTAGATTAAAGAGAGGCTCGCAGAGCCTCTTCAAAATTTTCGAACTTAAACTTAAACCCAAGACTTAATAACCTCTTCGGGATAACTCTGGCACTTGCCATAATCACGTCTGCAAGCTCGCCATACAGAACCTTTAGAGCAAACTTTGGGACAGGGAAAAAGGTTGGTCTCTTGAGCACTTTCCCTAGAATCCTAGTCATCTCTTCATTTCTCACAGGCTTTGGAGCAGTGAAATTGAAGACTCCGCTTTCTCCTTTCTCGAAGAGGAAATCTATGGCCCTTGCTATATCTTCAACATGAATCCAGGGGAACCATTGTTTTCCAGAGCCCAAGGGCCCTCCAAGGCCTAACTTAAAGACAGGAAGAATAACTGAAAGCATTCCTCCACCCTTCCCTAAAACAATCCCTAACCGCCCGACAATCACCTTAGCACCTTTTTTCTCTCCCTCAAGGGCACTCTCTTCCCAAGCTTTACAAAGCTCAGACACAAAGAAATTGCCCTTGGGACTTTCCTCATCAAGCTCCCTCTCTCCTCCATCACCATAATATCCGACCGCACTTGCATTAAATAAAACCTGATCTTTTCTAAGATGCTTCGCAACAATCTGGGTAGGTATGATTCGCGAATCCCATAGTCTCCTCTTATATTCTTCATTCCAACGCTTAAAAATGCTCTCCCCAACAAGATTGATGACGAGCTCTGCTCTCTCTATGGCATTAATCCAGGATCCCTCTTTAAGAGCATCACCGATAACTATTTCCACCTGGGAACCCCAGTTTCTAACTCGAGATGGATTCCTCGTTAGTAGAAGTATCTTCCATCCTCTCTCGAGATAGTAGTTAATCAGATGGGACCCAATGAAACCTGTTCCTCCAATGATGAAAAGTGTCCTCATGGTATCCTCAGAGCCCTCTTTAGTTTAGCTTGGACCTTAGGTTTTTCTAACTGAGGAAAACAGTCCTTACAGAGATAGGCTCCTCTGCCAGGAGCTGATCCCCTGTGATCTATTACTACTTCATTTTCTTCTTTTGTAAATCTAATTAATTCACTTTTTGGGAACTTCCTTCTACAAGCTACACAAGTCCTCTCAGGTATATGTCCTTTTTTAGGCACTTAGTGCACTTTTTGCCTTTTCGAGGATATTTTTAACATCCTCTTCAGATAGCCTTGTGAGCTGAGCGATCTTCTCAGGTGGTGTTTCTACAAGAGTTTTTAGGTCTTTTATGCCTGCCTCATAGAGGTATCCAGCAGTCTCGTCACTGAGACCGGTTACTTTGAGAAGCTTAAAGAATTCTGGATCCTGCCGCCTGAGATATTGTGTCTCACTGAGGATGTCTATCCTCCATCCCACTAGTTTTGAGGCAAGTCGCACATTCTCTCCCTTTCTGCCTATTGCAAGAGAAAGCTGGTCATCAGGCACAATTACCTCAAGAGTTTTATTAGCAGAATCAACTATAACCTTTGTGCATTCAGCGGGAGATAGAGCATTATAAACAAACTTTGCTGGATCTTTATCATAGAGAACTACATCAATTTTCTCCCCTTTAATTTCTTGCAAGACCGCAGAGATTCTGGATCCTCTTACTCCTACACAAGCTCCAACGGGATCCACGTTAGGATCCGTAGAGGTGACTGCTATTTTGGTCCTTGAACCAGGCTCTCTGGCAATTGCAACAATCTTAACAATTCCCTCCTGAATCTCAGGCACTTCTCTCTCAAAGAGTTTTTTGATGAAAGTTGGATGAGAACGAGAAACCAAGATTTGAGGCTCCTTATGTCTATAAATCTCAATAACAATAGCTTTTACTCTCTCGCCTCTGTGGTAGCGTTCACCAGGAATTTGCTCTTCCTCAGGAAGTAATGCTTCTGCCCGCCCCAGATTGAGGATAACATCTCTCTTGTTAAATCTATGCACATATCCTGTTACTAATTCTCCGAGCTTATGTTTGTACTCATCATATATAAGCTGTTTTTCTGCTGATCTCAACCTTTGGGAGAAAACCTGTTTGAGAATCTGAGCTGAAATTCTACCTAGATCTTGTAGGTTTACCTTTTCTCCTATCATATCTCCAATGTTAACACCTGGAGAAAGCTCTCTTGCCTCTTCAAAGGAGATTTCCTTATCGGGATCAACAACTTTGTCAACTACCTCTCTAAGACGGTAGATCTCTATCTCTCCAGACTCTTCATCGATTTTGACTTCGATTTGTGCTGTACTGCCAAATTTCTTTTTGGCAGCTATCTTTAACCCTTCAACTAAAGCCTCAATAATGATTTCCCTTGAGAGTCCCTTTTCCTTCGTTAAGGCATCAACAATTTTTTTTAACTCTTTTTGCGATTGCATCTATCCTCTCCTCACTTAAAGGATATTTCACCTTGAAGATTTGCCTTTTTAATATTTTCAAGAGGAATCTCCCATGTGCGTCCCTCTGCTTCCAAATCCAAAAGGTCTCCCCTAACATCCAGAATTATACCAGTAAAATTTCTCCTCCCTTCAAGGGGATTTTTAAGAGAAATCTTAACTTTTGCCCCTTTAAATTTTATAAAGTGTTCCTTTTTTGTTAGAGGTCTATCAATTCCAGGGCTTGAAACCTCCAAATTATATGAATGATGTATTAAATCTTCCTTGTCGAGGATTTTCCCCACAAGTTCACTCACCTTTGCACAATCAGCAATGGTAACTCCTCCTGGCTTGTCAATGTAGAGTCTAAGAACCCATCCACTTCTCTCCCTTCTCCACTCAAGATCCACAAGCTCATAGTTCTTTTTCGTGATGGGTATCTCAAGCAAATTCCAAAGTTTTTCCTTAATATCCTCCGTCATAGGCCCAAACTTTTCAAAAATTTTCACAAATTTTAACTACTCTTGGTCTTTCTGTCAAGGAAGGAGCCCCTTGAAAGACAATAATACCCCCCTATATTTAGCCTTTTTGACCATATCCTTCTGCCCCAGTCCTTATAGTTGAATTTATTGGCGATATGATAGTAACTAATTAGGAGAGACAATGCTTTCTTTTCGTCAAATTTTGTCAGAAAACAAAGACCTTGACCATAGTAGAAACATCCTTAAGATTTAGAGTGAAAGGATAAAAA